>JANOYW010000053.1:0-1667 GCA_031429075.1 Bdellovibrionales bacterium
AAAAAAATCAGACTTCGTTACTTATTTTGATCAAGGTTTAAGTTTTAAAAAAACAGCGCACTGGTCAGACGCACTAAAAAACTTTACGTTAGCCCATCAACTCAACCCGCGTGATGTGGATTTAGCTCTCGAAATGGCGCCTTTGCTCATTCAGATGGAAGGACAAACTGCCTACGCGCGCAGCCTCATTGAAAAAGCATTGGTGGGACAATATAAAAAAGAAACCATCCTGTTTGGACAAAATCTTTTGGGCCTTTCGTACTCCTACGAATTGCAGCAGCGCGAATCCGCCTACACAGCAGCACTAAAACACTTTAACGAATCCTTGCAGGCCGACACAGAGTCCGAGTACGTGCCAGCCTTGATTAACAAAGGGTGGCTGTTATTTACTCAAGGTCGCTATCGTGAAGCCGAAGGGGTGTTGCTAAAGACTCTTAATAAAAATCCCTATTCGCACATTGGAGCTCTGTACTTGATTGAGGGTTATCTTTTTCAGAACCTGAAGGAGAATAATAAATCGGCACTGCAAAAGGCCCAGCAGATCACCTCGCAAATGGTGACGCATAAAATTTATGATAGCCAGCAGGAAATTTATTTGTTTCATGCCTATCTCATGTCGAAACTTGGCGGCGATAAAAACTCGGTGCAAAAACTGATACAAAACTCCATCAGTTTAGATCCCGACTTAACCACGGATCATGTACATTCACCTCTTGTGGACTGGCGGGGCTTTCAGTGGAAGTCGTTTGCTTTCGTTTGCCAAGATTTACTTAAAATTGCGAACAGTGAGAGCGTCTCCCTGCTCAACTTTATCTGTAAATACAAAGGGCAAGGTGTTTTAGCGGCTCAGCAATCCATCGATGTTTGGTTGGGAAAAAATTCTAAAGATCCAAGGGCCCACATCGCCAGTGCCATCGTTTCGCAGAGTGTGGGGGAGTTGGAAAAAGCAAAAGAATCGCTCATGAGTGCGCGCCGGCTGGGTGTGCAAGACCGTTTGTATTTTCAGGTTTTATTTAAGGTGTGTTTTAAGTTAAAAGATGTTTCCTGTTTAAAAGAAATTACGCCGTCCTTACAAAATCTCTCTCCGTTGCTTGGATATACGGCGCAGGCGATGGTCGATGAAGATCGACAGGCCATGAGTAAAGGTTTGAAGGAGTCGGCATACTACTTTCCGCTACTTAGCTTACAAAAGTGAGAAATAAATGATGTTGCTGCTGAGTTTCTTATTTTCGTTGTCAATAAATGCCGAAATGGTCAAAAGCGCAGTTCCTCTTCCTGCTGAACTGTTTGAAAAAGTTCAAAAAGATTTTGCTATTAAAAACTTTGAATACTCGGCAGAATTTTTGGACGTGGAAGTGACTGTGCAAGGCACCAAAGGCGGAGACCAAAAATTGAAATTGGGTTACACACAAGAAGTGCTAGATCTATCGAGTTACGTGGACAAGATTTGGCCCCACTTCTACATCTTTTTTAAATCCCCATTCGCGCTCGATGGCGACACAACGTTGTATTTTGTAAGTCGCTACAAAGCCATGGAACTTGGAACTCAGACCCTTGGCCTTGGTTGCGGCCAGGCGGTTAAAATTAAAGACAAAATGAAAAAGCTATTTTCTTCGAGTGGGATCAAGCTTATGACAAAGGCGGGACATTACCTCAATTTGTTAGGG
>JANOYW010000054.1:0-34279 GCA_031429075.1 Bdellovibrionales bacterium
GCGAGCACATGAACGAGCTTCATAAACTGGGGGCTATTGCCACTAAACCTACCGGTAGCGGCGATGGAGGGTTTGTTTTAAGCCTCTGGGATCAGAAGCCCACCGCCACGAGTATCGACCTCCTCGAGTGCTAGGTACGGACACACTTTTTGGGACTTCCTGCGTAAAAAAGTTCACATTATTTTAAAGGCTTCTTTTTAAGACGCGTCCATCCATGGACTCGCTCGCAGCTCGAAACGTCCTGTTTGCGAGAGGTCTTAAAAAGAACCCTTTAAAATAATGTGAACTTTTTTACGCAGGAAGTCCCAAAAAGTGTGTCCGTACCTAGCTACTGCCTAGCTACTGCCTAGCTACTGCCTAGCTACTGCCTAGCTACTGCCTAGCTACTGCCTAGCTACTGCCTAGCTACTGCCTAGCTACTGGCAGATTTGGGTGAAGGTGTCGGTCTGGGATGCTGATGGCTCTTGCGGTGTGGGGATGTTGAGGGTGGTTCGTAGCTGTTCGTCGATTTGGGCGATTTGGGTGTTTAAATTTAAGATTGCAGGACACGTTTCGGCAACGACGGATTTGAGCTCGATGCTCTTTAAAGATAACAAAGAGGCTCTGGCCATTAAAAGGGATTCTTCGGCGAGAAGGTCTTCTTTTTGTTTTTGTAGTTCGAGCAATTTGATTTCGCTTTGGGCAATCAACGAATTATGATTTTTTATCGTAGCTTCAATATCTGTTATTTTTTGCAGGGCCGCGGCTTTGTTCGTTAGTAATTCCTTGATGTTGTTTTGATTGGCAAACTCAGTGGCAGCGAGCCGTGAGGCTGTCAGTTCGGCTGCAAGACTCCTATTTTCAATGTTTTGAAGGTCTATCATTTGTAAAAGTTGTGACTGAATTTGCAGAACTGCCTCTTCAAACTGAGCTTTTCCAGTAAAAATCTGCTGGAAGGAATATTCGCACTGAGTGGGATTGATCCCAGGAATCAGGCACTGCGCGAACATCATCTCAAGGAAGGTCGAAGTTTCTGTGCTCTCTTTCATTAGTGAAACCTGCTGGCGAAAATTTTGTACTAACAAATTGAATTCACTTTCTGAGGATCGAAAACCAGCTTGTGATTCTTCAATTTTTAAAGACAATTCTTGGATGCGCGTTTGTAGATTGCTTCTTTGGATATCTAAGTTATTCAATTGCTGCTTTTCACAAGTAAACACGTTTGTATAAAAGTCTGAATTGTAAACGGTAGTATCATCGATCTTATTGAGAGCAGGGTTGTTACATACAGAGAATTCGTCGCTGGTTCGTTGTTGCGAAGACCAGCGCCAAACAATCAGGCGAAGCAGGGTCCAATTTTGTAACATGACTTCGAGTTCAGGGTCCGAAGCACTCAGCTCTTGAGAAAGGCGTTCAGAGAGGATTTCGACCTTACTTTTTGCTTCGTCCCAGGGTTGGGGTACACCACTCAAAAGGGTGTCGATGGTCGTAGGAGGTAAAGAGTTTAATAGTTGCGTTCGCAACGAGGTATTTAAGAGTTCGTTGGGATTAAGACAGGGACTTGTTTCAAGCTGAGGGTCAAGAATGATACCTGGATCGCAAACTAAATTCATAAAAATCAGATTTCTTGATTCGATATTTCGTTTTTTAAAGGCGTTTAATTCCTCGCTCAGCTGCTGGAATTTAGTTTGATGGAAGGAGAACTCATTATCGAAAGTTCTCTCTCCTGCGATAGAGATGGTATCCTCGATTCTTGTGTTTAAAATAATAAACGAAATATCGTCGAGATCTGCATAATAGGGAATTTCGTTAAACTGACGTTTTATACGTTCAATTCCTTGAAGTTCAGTTTCAGCTTTTGTCTTCTCGGAAACAAACCCAAGATATTGAGTAAACGCTGTGTCTTGCTGGCGAGCTACTTCTACTAACGTCTTTGAGCCGTCGTGAAGAAGTTTTAGCGATTCAATCTGTCGGTTGATCCGATTGTACTCCTTGGTTCGCGACTCTATTTCGGAATTCTTTTGCTCGATGGTTTCCAAGTTCCAAGGAGGAGAGCTTTGAGGGACACTTTCCTTTGCCGGGACCAGCAAAGTTTTTTCCTCGAGCATCTCTGTTAAATGTTCGATCATTGCCATGACCTCGTTCGACTTGGCCCGAAGCTCCTGCTCTCGCTGACTGAACTCATTAATTTTGGGTAAAAATGGGGCGAGTGCTTGATTGATAACTGCAATTTCGAGGTTCGCCGTGGCAATACTTTGCGATTCCTGAAAAATATTATTTTTTGTCGAGGAAAGTGTCGTCTGAAGATCGATGATTTGTTGATTTATTTGTGGAATCAGTCCGTTACGTTGTTCCACGCCACCAGATATTGCTTGGATTCGACTCTGAATCTCCTGCTGTTGGGTGGAGTAATCTTTAAATAAATTAACAGCTTTTAAAAGAGAGTCTGATTGAATTACCTTGAACTGCGCAGTCAGAGTTTCTTTCTGTTGTAGAAGTGGCAACGCAGAATTATAGCTTTCCAATGTGATTGGCAAAGACTCGTCAATTCCTTGAAGTTCACTTAGCTGTTGCGCGTAATTCAGAAGGCCGTACCCTGTAGAGATGGCATCTTCCGGTAAAAATTCAGAGGACTTGTCGGCCATGCACGTCATCGCCAACTTTTTGTAAGCACTAGTGGTGCCTGTGAGACTTAAATTAGCTGACCACAAATCACCAGCTTCGCTTTCGACAACGATATTTGCTTTTCTTTGTGATAAAAAGAGGGCTACCATCGCTTGGATTTCTCGAACGTCTAAATTATTGGTTTCAAAGACCATGGTATTATCCACTGTGACTGTGGCAACAAGCTCGATGAGCTTGCTCTCCAAGGCCTGCAGTGTGCCGGTAAGAAAGGAGTTAAAAATGGCGTTATTGCCAACACCGTCGATGTCTTTCCACTGTAGGTATACTTTTTTAGGTTTATGTGAAAAGAACTCAACTTTGAAGGACGGGGTTACGTTTTGTTCGAAGTTGAAAGAAACGCGCACATTGGATTCAAATTCATTCTCGTCGATTTTAAAAAGTAAATTAGCAGACTGCTCTACGGAACAAGCAGCCTCAACAAAATCAAAACCCAGGGCTTGTTGAAATCCCCCAAAAAGTGTTCCTATAAAAATTTGAAAAAGAAAATAATATTTCATAAAGCCTCGATTAAAAAATGGGTTCCACCGGTGGCAGAAGAGGGAGTCCTTCTTTGACGATGTCCATAAAAATAGGTAGAGCCAAAGCTCCGCCAGTGGATCCAGTGGACGCGGGACTGTCGTAGCCAACCCACACTGCAATCACAAAATTCCGGCTAAAACCGATAAACCAATTATCGTGGGAATTCGAACTGGTTCCGGTTTTTCCACCAAAGCAAATTTGACCCGAAATTCCCATGGCAGTGCCATCACAAATATTAAGACCAAGAGTGTTTACAGGAAAGTCTCGTAAAAGCTTAGCTGTTCCAATGTTGGCAACCTGAACTAAAAGTCTCTGGATATCAAAAACGACTTGCCTGTCTTCTGCGTAAGGAACAGTAGTCGATGCGAAAAGATTTGGTGGGTTGATGTCTTCACCACGACCATTTTTGAAAGATTTAAAATAAACAGGCTTAACAATTTTTTGCCCATTGGAAAAAAAGCTAAACGAGGAAGCAAGTTTCGCTACAGTCAGCTCTTGCGCTCCCAGGACGATGGACGGTTGGTATTGAACGCTGGAGCTATTGTAAAGATCAATTTCCACGAGAAAATCTACAAACTCCCGCAGATTCTCAAATCGGTCGGGGCCAAAACCAGAGTTTGTCAGAAGACCCACTGCCGGTTTGTTAATGGACTGGGTAAGTGCTTGCTCGATGGTGACTCGTGAAGAGCCCACGGTGCCATCAAAATTTTCCGGCTCATAGTTTGAGCTATCATCAATCCTAAAGTTGACGCCAGAGTTTTGAATCAGAGTGTCGGGACGAAAGCCCTTTGTCAGTGCAAGATAATAGATCCACGGTTTTAAAGTGGAACCCACCGGGCGCCTTGAAATATTTGATCGGTCAAAAAAGCGCGACGTTTGTGGGTTGTATCCACCAAACTGGGCTAGCACTTCGCCGGTGTTACTGTTCATTACGACAGCGGCGGCCTGAAGCTTTGGGGATTGCAGGGTGAACGACTGCGAGTTTTCTGCTTGGGAGACCCAAACTATTTGTTCAGGAAGTATTTCTTTGCGTTGCATCTTTGAGTTCAATATTCGTTGATGTTCCTGCGTTAAGCGAATTTCGGCGACGCCTTGCTCAGCGATGACGAGAACATTGGTATTTGCTCCGTCGTTTGAAATGAAGGCAGGGAGCATATATCCCCGGGGAGAATTTTCCAGCATCTTTTGTAGTGCGCTCTGGATGAGCAGGCTCTTCACCTGCGACGTGCGAATTTTTGGAAAGACTGTTGTATCGAACGCTTTAAAGCATGGGCTCATAAGTCGCAGGATTTCGAGAGGTGTTTGGCTCGATGACTGCGTGTCGCCAGTGGGAGGACTAAAGATGTCCAAAATGGATTGGCACTCTTGCGGATTGGTCCAGATAGCGATGACTTCTCCGAGTGAGAATTTTTTAGCTGAGAGGTCGTTGACGTTAAATACCTCTTGCGTCGTCCGAATCACCGAGTTGTTGGGAAGGAAATAAAACTGAGTTGTGTTTTGCGAAGCCAGAGAAATTACAAAATCTACGTTGCGACCTTCTGCGTTGAGAAGATTTCGAGCTTCCGTCAACCTTTCACTCAGTTCAGATGTAACGTCGGTAGCGTCGATTTGGGCAAAACGACTGCGATCGTTTCTTGCGGCTTCAATTCGACTTTCGGTGGTGCGATCACGATCATAGCTGTCGAGTCTGCTGACGATATTTTTTTTTACAATTTCCTGCAGATTCATATCAACGGTAGTTACAAGTTCCGGCTGAATGACCTGGGCCCCTGCGGGGTTCGCCGAAATTTCCGAAACATAGTTTCGAGCCATGAGTTCAAGATAAATTGAAGAGTCAGCAGCGGGTCGTTGATTACTTTTTTGCTCCCATTGCGGAAGGGGTGTGGCTTGAGCCTGAAGAAGCTCGTCTTGACTGATCGGCTCGAGTAAACTGCTTTCCCAGCTTAGCTTATTCATTTGCTCGAGCACGTAAAGGCGCCGACCTTTGGTGTAGGAGTCGTAGTTGCTCGGTAACGAATACCGATTGGGACGTTTGAACAGGGAAGCAATAAAAGCAGCCTCAGGAATATTGATAGCAATCGCCTCTTTTTGGAAAAATGTTTTCGCCGCTTGATCAATGCCGCGAATCCCGGGACCATAATCCATCATGTTTAGGTAATTCTCGAGGACAACTTTTTTTCCCGTCCCTGGATTTTTTGCTTCCCAATACATTTCGTAGGGCTTGGCCCAAAACCATTCCCGTATTTTTCGTAATAAGCTTTTTAAGCTGCTATTTGTGAAGAGCGTATCTCCGCCGGCGCTCTCTTTGTCCAAAAAGTAAAAGTTTTTCAAAAGCTGCATGGTAAGAGTAGAACCACCAGAAAGTTGGCTTTCATCCGATGTGGATTTCATTTGCACAGCCATGCGGACCATGGATGTCATATCAACCCCGTCGTGCAGCCAGAAGGAGCTATCTTCGGCCGCGATCAAAGCTTTTGCTACATTGGGTGAAATTTGCGGATAAGCGAGCCAATTTTCGGTTTGCGAAAACAAATAGTCGATGAATTGACCATGGCGATCGTAGAGACTGGTCTTTCCGAAATAACGTAGATTCCCCAAACTTTCGATGTCCCTAGTTGATAGGATGAGAAGTTCCTTCTTGATAAAAGACTGAAGATCTTCGGTCTCCTGAGACGTGAACGATCTCGAAGTGAAATCGTCGGCACATATTTTAGCGATTGTGGATTTAACGAGGTCAGCGCTGGAATTTTCTTCGAGAAGATCGTCGGAGTGCTCGTCGACAATATGAAACAAAAAACTTAATACCTCAGTTTTCGACATATCCAATTCTCTTTGCATATCTGCGAAGAGAGCTCGACATGTTTGGTTGGCCGCCGACAAAGTGATAACGCCATCCGAGGATAATAGATTCAGACTCACTGGATCCACTGTTGTATTGAAATACTTTTGTTGCATTTTTGTTTCGGGCACATACTGGTGCAGCGAAAAAAATGTTAAAATAATTAGTTTTGAAATAATATCCATATTATTCTTCTACTTCGGGAGCCATCCAGTTGGAGATTGTGTCTTCGACCGACTGTAGAGCCGACGTTGCAGCGGCCTCGGCACCATTAGTGACAACACCTAAGTAATCACCTTCGTAGCGAGCTTCTCGGGCCGATTGTAAGTTTTGGGCCAATGAGATGCAACTTTCCAAGCTGCTGTTATTTCTAACACAGCTCGAAAGGAGTTTTTCAACACAAACGCTTTGATATTTTTCGTGCATACATCGACCGATGGCCCAAGGACCGATTTTCGATATTAATAGACTGACTTCTGCAAGTCGGTCTTCGTTGTTTATTTGCAGCTGAGATAAATACTGATCGTAAGTTTCTACGGCCTGCAAGGGCAACGTCAATTTTGAAACCATCGAAATAGACACACTGTCTGAATTCATCGTCATGCGAAGAGACTCAAAATTGTTAATCTGTTTACTCACCTCGGCAAGCTCGGTTGAAGAGCTGAGTAAAGTTTTTGTCATCTCCAAATCCAGAGTCATTGTTTGCGAGCCGTCGGCGATTTCGACGTTCATTGCTTGGGCCAGAACTTGATTCAAAAGATCAACAGACTGCTGACTCATTCCGCTGTCACCGGAAGTGCTTCGTGGCGAAGGGCTTCCAAAAGTTTGTCGGGGGCGTTGCGCTTGCGGTTGTAAGTTCGCAATGACTTCGCTGAGGGTGTTTTTAAGGCCGACGAAGTCTATGATCGTCGAGTTGGTACCAATGCGATCGCCAATGGTTTTAAAAAAAAGGTCTTTAGATACGTTAACTTCCAATTTAACTTCGAGAATCACATCAGAAGCCTGCTTAGAAAACTGCATAGCAATGTTTCCATTGAGCGCTGATGAATCTTCCGGAGTAGAAATTTCTGTGATGATAAGACCCTGCGCCATTTGGCTGTTTGGCGACATAGCCACTTGCGTAGTTTCCGTTGAGACTTGGGTTCTACCAACCAAAGCCGTCATTAACGATTCAACGATCAACTGAATATTCGTATCCATTTGCGTTTTTAATGGCAGTGATTCCTGAGCATTTGACATGCCAGGTGCAAGCATGAGTCCGGTGATTGCAAAGGCGATTAGAAATGGGCGCATTGTTCCTCCGTCTGTATTAATACGTCGCGTTAACGCTTTGTACCATTTGTTGCAGACGGATAAATATTAAACTGCCTCATTTGAAAAAAAGTAAATTCATGAGTGATTTTAGTGCCGTTTCGGCATTTATATAGCGTATTCAAAACCTTGCAGTTTATAACGCAAAGTGGTAATACGATGCGTTAACAGGTTAACTTTATGGTTCAAAGTGAGGTTCGAATGAGCGCAATTAGAGTTCTAGTTTTAAGTCTTTTCGTTGTGATTACGAGTCGTCAGGTTCAGGCCACCGAGCCTGTCTATGATGAACCCGTCGATACGAATCAATATGATGGCCAATTTAAGGATCGATATGCAGACGAGTCCACGTCCTTTGTTTTACTTAACGGTTTGTACGAAGATAGTGACGGACCACTGCTTATACCGGGCACCGAAGCACGCGACCTGCCCGAAGCATCAACTTCTCCAGAAGTTTCGGCCAATCCCGAAATCACTGTAGTACCCGAAGTGCCAGCCATTCCTGAAGTAGCGGAAGTGCCAGAAGTGCCAGCCATTCCTGAAGTAGCGGAAGTCCCTGAAGTACCAGTCGTTACGGAAGCACCAGAAATTCCCGAAGTGCCTGCGGTTTCTGAGGTGGCTAGCGGATTATCAATTGATGATTTGATGCCGGCCACGACACTGGTTAGCAGCGAGCTTGTGAGCTCTGTTTCTGCAGACAAACTCGCTTTGCTTGTTGTTGATGACGACAAAGTGAAACAGTCGCTTGAACAGGTTTCCTTATTTTTTGTCGACGGACAAATGGGAACAGTGAACGAATTGTCTGAAAAATTTAAAGACATCGGAACCCTGTGTTTATTTTCAACCACCGGCGATAGTTCATCTTTGGCAGATACCATTCAAAAAGACATGGTGTTGCAAGGTTCTTCCAAAGAGCAAAAGCCCGACAGCAAAGGGAACACAACGCTGGAACTCAAATTTTCTGATGGCACCCTCAAACTCTTTTGCATTAAAAACAACGCGAGCGAATTCACCTTTGGTGATCTTCGCACCGCCCTCAGTGGCATCGCCGAAGTAAGAGTGTTACGAGAGTAGGATCTTTTTTCGGCGTTCGAATCGAGAAAGCAGCAAATAAATCGAGGGAACCACCACGAGCGTAAAGACGGTGGAGACCACGATTCCGCCGACGATGGTTAAACCCATGGGCGTTCGGGTTTCTTGTCCGATACTGTTGCCGAACACTAAAGGAAGCGCTGCTGCCACCGTTGCCACTGACGTCATAATAATAGGGCGAAGGCGCACAGGACACGCTTCGATCAGAGCCTCGGTCACTCCCAGATTTTTTTCATCGCGCAGATGATTAGTAAACTCCACCAGAAGAATCGAGTTCTTCTTCGCAATACCCATTAAAACGATAACCCCAATAAAACTGAATAAATTTAACGAAACATCTCCAGCCCACAAAATCAAAAGTGCTCCGGTGATACTAAAGGGCAGTGCGGCTAAAACAGAGATGGGTAGAATGAAGGAATTAAACTGAATCGCCAAAACCATATAAGCCACAAGGATACCGACGAGGAGTGCGTAGGCTAAGTTTTGAAAGCTATCATTCAGGCCAGCGGCCGTTCCCTCGAGCGAAAAGCCATAACCCTTGGGCAGTGCCGTTCGCGCAATTTGAGCGGCGCGATCGAGAGCTTTGGCTTGACCCACGCCTTTTGCCAAGTTGCCAAAAACTCCCACCGTACGCTGCCGGTTGAGACGATTGATAGATTGAAATGTTTTTTGATTTTCAAAGTCCACAAATTGATCAATAGGAATCGCCAGCCCGAAATCATTTCGCACCAAAACTTTTGAGATATCTTTATAAGAGCGAAGATCCTCGTCTTCCAGTTTAATTCGAATATCATAACGACGGCCGCCAGAGGTGAATTGGCTTTGGCGAGCCCCCGCGACAGCAGCATTGAGGGCCGTGGCCACCGAAGAAATTGTGACCCCCGATTCCGCCATGCGCTTACGTTCAGGGCGGATGAGAAGTTCGGGGAGACCCAATTTAAAATCTGTGTCCAGATCCACGGCCAGCCCTTCCTTTGAAAGTTGCTCCATAATTTCTTCGGCCTTTTGATTGAGAACCTGTAGATCGGGGCCGGTGATATTAAACGACAGCGGATTGAGGCGGCCCGAGGTGAGGCCTCGTGCGGAAATATCGCGAAACGAAAAGCGAACGCCTTCAACAACTTTCAGCTCTTCGCGAAGTTCATCCATGATCTGAGTGTGAGTGATCGAACGCTCCTCGCGAGGGGTGAGATTGATGGGAATAAAAATTTGGTTCACGCTGCTTGCGCCGGGCCCTCCACCGATGGAGAGAAAAAAACTAACCACGTTTTTGTTGGCCTTGAGAACCTTTTCGATCTCCAGCGCCTTTATGTAGGTAGCTTCGAGAGAGGAACCGGGTTTGAGTTGTGAGTTCAGCATCACAACGTTTTGATCTTGCGACGGTACAAATTCCTGGCGAATTCTTTGCACCAGAAAAAGAGAGACTAAAAATAAAACGGTGGCACCGAAGACAATTTTTTTGCTGTGCTCTAACGTCTTCCGCAAAAGATTTTGGTAGGATGCATTTATCTTATCAAACAGATGATCGAGCTTCATTTCGAATTTAGAAGGCTTAGGAGATTGACTCAAAAAAGCTGCAGCTCGCATCGGTGTAATGGTGACCGCTTCCAAAAGTGAAAGGAGCACTGCCACCGACATGGTGACACCGAACTGAAAGAAGAACTTGCCGATAACTCCCGACATAAAAACCACCGGCAGAAAAACCGCCACCACGGCCAGCGTTGCGGCAATGGCCGCAGGAAGAATCTCGACGGAGCCATCGTAGGCCGCCTGGGTGGCTGATTTTCCCATGCGATGATGACGAACGATATTTTCCAGTAACATAATGGCATCGTCGACAACAATGGAGATCGCCAAAGTGAGCGCAAGGAGCGAGAAAAGATTCAACGTGAAACCTGCAAAATAAACCACAATAAATGTGCCGACGATGGATGTTGGAATAGAAAAAAGAATATTGATGGCGGCACTGAGACTTCCGAGAAATAGAAAACACACCAGAATTGTTACAATAGACGCAAAAATCAGTTTTTCTTGGGTGGTGGAGACTACGGCTTTCGTGGCTTTTGTAAAATCGACGTTGATTTGTAGTTTATAATCTTTGGGAATAGACTTTTGCAACTCTTCGACTTTTTTCTGAACGACTTCCGCAAGAGCCACTTCGTTTCCACCGCGCTGTTTGCGAATGGAAATAGAAACCGCTTCGCGCCCATCCACGCGAGCTGTTCGCCGTAGGTCGCTCAGTCCATCTTCCACGCGCGCCACATCGCCGATGGTGAGTTTTTGATCTTGAATGATCTGGCCACCGCGACGAAGAATGCGAAGGCCAGCAACCTGTTCAGCGGTGGCGGCTTCGCCGAGCCAGCGAACTCGGTATTCGTTTTTGCCATCGGAAAACTGACCGGCAGCGGATTCTAAATGTTGTGACTCCAGTGCGGCAGCGATGTCGCTGATGGTGAGTTCGTATTTTGCGAGTTTTTGAATATTGGGCCAAATTCGTAAATTGCGAGCGCTATAGCCGGCGATGGAGACTTCGCCGATTCCTGGAAGAAACCGAAATTGATCCAGTAAAAAAGAGTCCACCCATTCCAGAGTTTCGCGAAGCGGTCGATCCGACGAAACTCCAATAAACATAATTGGCGATTCTTCGGGATTGCTTTTGCGAATCACTGGAGGGTCCACCTGCTGTGGCAAGCGCACGGAGCTGAGGGCGGATTGCACCTCTTGTAAAGCCACGTTGATATCTCTGGAGATATCAAAGGTGAGGCTGATATTTCCTTGGCCAGTTTGCACGCTGGAGCGCATCTCTTGAATGCCTTCCACGGAAAGTAGATTTTGCTCCATGGGATCGATGAGCTCGGTTTCAACCACTTCTGGCGCTGCGCCTTCGTACTGCACGCTGATACTTAGAACTGGAAAATCCACATCTGGCATTTGACTGACACCGAGGCGACCAAAACTGATCCCACCAAAAATAATAAGAGCGGCCATGAGGATCCAAGCAAACACCGGGCGTTGAATGGAGAGTGCGATGAGCGATTTCATGATTGTAAATCTCCTGGTTAAAATAGTCGTCGCAAAAAAATCAGCCGCTATATTTCAGTCGTAAATAATCGAGCTTGGCTTTCCACTTTGTGAAGTTCCGAAAGAAAAGTCAGGCGGCGTGCCGAGGCTTCTGCAGCTTCGATTTCAAAGGACACAAGTTGAAATAGCGTCGAGCGACCAATTTTGTAGCGCCGACGTTCTTCGATGACCTTTTGATTTTGAAACTCTGAAAGTCGACTGGCTTCTTGCGTTTGGGCCTGCAAAACTTTTTGTCGGCGCTCTAAATCGGTCCAGCCGAACTCTGACGTTCGCGTCTGATTTTTCGCTTCTAAGCGTCGAGCTTCTGCTTGTAATTGTGCGGACTTAAATTGTTTGTTAGCCAACCCACGATGGAGGGGAACACTAAAGTTAACACCCACACGGGTTCCACTGTAGCGCTCGTTGCCTGCATGCGACCAGGAGTTATAAAACGTGTCAGAAATCCCATTTTGTCCGTAGCCAACATAAACATCAAAGAGTGGTTTAAGCTGCTCGCGAATTTTTTTGGCTTCAAGCTCTGCTTGCTGAGCTAAGGCTCGCGACGAGAGCATATCCCACCGCTGCGGTGGACCATCCTTTGTGCCAGAGATTAAACTTCGCAGGGGTCGTTCTTGAATAAGAGTTTCGGTAGGAACTTGAAACTCTTCGAGCTTTATTTGCGGAAGTGCGCTTTGCAGGCGAGTGACAAGACTTGCCAATTGGTTTTGTGCGGTGATGAGGTCCAACTGTTGCCCACTGACCAGTGCCTGTATTTGCAATAGGTCGGCTTTCTCTGCAGCCAGTTTATTGACTCGTCCTTGCATCCATTTTAGCAGGTCGCGACTGGTTTGTAGATTTGTCGAGCGAATTTGCTCCTCTTGCTTTAGGGTCACGTAATCCCAATACATGGCCTCGAGATCGATTAGCAGTAATTGCTTTTCGTAGATCAAAGCCGCGCGACGACTTTGCAGTTCCTGTTGCTCTCCACGGTGTCTCAAAGAGGTTGCGTGGCCGAAGCTATCCCGCCAGAGGGATTGGGTAAGACGTGTTTCCCAAACTGCAAACTGAAAAAGTCCTCGCCCATCAATAATGGCTCGCTCATGTCCTGCTGTGGCCGTGAGTAGCGTTCCGGTGGAAAAGGGCTGTGTGAACGTTAAATTGGCTAGTCGCGAGCGCGAGCGTCTGGCAAAGGTAAGTGCTTCTTGATCATTATTAAAATTTTCGGCATTGAGGGAAAGCACGGATGACAAAACAAAATCCCGTCCTTCGATCTCGTAGTTCAGAGATTCCAATCGCTTATCTATGGAGAGAAAAATTTCAGATTGTTTTTGCGCCACCTCTAAGAATTTTTCAACAGCAGCAAAAAGAGTCAACGGGCAGAGAATGAAGAGTACGAGCAGGATCTTCCAACCGCTCATTTATCCGTCGCCTCGCGTGGGGCGGTGAGCTGCGCTTCCTGAGCCTTTCCACAGAACAGTGGTATAGGAGCCATTTTTTGTTTTTGCAGACGTCATATCAATATCGACAACAATCGTGGCGCCTTTTTGCGCTGCCTGGAAGGCCAGGCACATCAAAACATCTTCTTCGTCATCACAGTTTTCCACCGTTAAGACCGGTTCGAGGCGTCGCATCAGTCGAGTTTCTTTGCCGTCGGTGCGTCGGTAAAAAACTTCGGTGATCTTTGCTTTTTCTAAAACCTCTTCGTATTTTTGCAGAGCTCCCGCCGTATTTTTTTGAAAACAGGTTGGACATTGAGTGCCTAAGTTTATTTTTTCTAAAAACAACGGCAAGTAGGGATAGTTGGACTCATCGATAAAATGAGCACAGTCTTTACAGACATTGTCCTCGCAGAGTGAGCAAATAAGGGGGGCTTTGGCTTTAAGGCACGAGCAACATGACGACATAAATACATCCTATGAAGTTAAAATTCCCGCAAAACAGGCGGTGATAAAAGAAGACAACGAACCGCCCAAAACTGCAAGCAATCCAAAACGAGCGAGCTCAGATTTTTTATTAGGTACGAGGCTTCCAATACCGCCGATTTGAATAGCGATGGATGAAAAGTTAGCAAAGCCACACAAGGCGTAAGAGGCGATGAGCACGCTGCGCGGTTGGTAAAGCGAGCCTTGTTTTGCGAGGTCGAGATAAGCGACAAATTCATTGAACACAGTTTTTTTTCCTAAGATCGCAGAGATGGGTCCAACATCTTGCAGGGGTATCCCCATAAAAAATGAAACGGGCGAAAACAGCCAACTCATAAACCAGGAGAGCGAGAGCTGTGGGGCTTCTGCGGTGAGTGTGGGTGCCCACTCTTGAAATGAAATGCTGTGGCCCAAAGCAATCAGCAGATAATCAAACAGAGAAATCAACGCAATAAAGGCCATAAGCATGCCACCCACGTTGATCGCGAGGGAAACACCTTCGCTTGCGCCGTTTGCAGCGGCTTCGATGATGTTGGTGTGCGGGCTATTTTTTTGCTCAGGAATTCTTCCCAAAGTTTCTGGAATTTTTACTTCGGGAACTAAAATTTTGGCTACCATCAATGCGGCCGGTGCCGAAATCACGCTGGCCGTAAGAAGGTGTCCACCAATGTTTGGCACCAGATGTTTTAAAAAACCCACATAGGCAGCAAGCACTCCGCCTGCCACGTTGGCCATTCCGCCCACCATAATTGAAAACAATTCTGATGACGTCACGTTAGGAAGGTACGGTTTAATCACTAAGGGCGCCTCCGACTGACCCACGAAAATATTTGCGGCGGATGAAAGAGACTCTGCCCCGCTGACTTTAAGTGTCTTGTGCATGAGCCAGGCGAAAAATTTTACGATCCATTGCATGAACCCCACATGGTACAAAACAGACATCAACGCCGACATAAACACAATGGTGGGAAGTACGGAGAAGGCGATGATGTAGCCGTGTTTTTGCGTATCGAGGAGAGACCCAAATAAAAACCGGCTGCCTTCATCGGAAAAATTTAAAATCTTAAGAATTACGCCGTTAGCACCTTCGAAGATAAAAGCCAATGGACCTTCGAAGCCAAGGAAAGGTGCGCCAAGAACGAGCAGAGCAAGAGTGAATTGCAAAAGAAAGGCTCTAAACACCAATTGCCAATCGATTCGCCGACGGTTGTTTGAGAACAAAACCGCAACGCCGACAAATACCCCAATGCCGCAAAAACTGATCAATTGATACACCGGCAACATGTATCGTAAAAGGGGCCGATGAGGGAGATGCGGTGCGCAGTCCTTGTGAATCGAGGGGAGGGTGCCTATTTTTATTGCTATACCGGATTTTTTCGGAGCGCTGCCAAGGATTAGTCGTTTACCCTGGCGCGGGATTTGATAGTGTTTACCGATTATGGAAGATATTTTACAGACGCATTTTTCGATGCCGGCATTTCGCAAGGGACAAAAAGACATTATCAAGTCTGTACTAGATGGCAAAGACACCATCGCCGTTTTACCCACCGGAGGCGGGAAATCGCTCTGTTACCAATATCCCGCGGTTTTTAAAAATCAATTAGTCATCGTGGTTTCACCCTTGATAGCACTGATGAACGATCAGGTGGAAAGCCTAACCCGCATGGGGATTCCGGCGGGCTGTGTTCACTCCGACCAAAGCACTGAGCAAAAACGCGAGATGTTTCAGCGTTTGCAACGGGGAGGAGCCTTTGTTCTGTATGTTTCGCCAGAACGAACGCAAAAAGAAGCCTTCTTAAGTTGGGTGCAAAAAATTCCTGTGGCGCTTTTTGCGATTGATGAAGCGCACTGCGTGTCGGTGTGGGGACATGATTTTCGCGAAGAGTACTCGCTTTTAAATAAACTCAAAGAGCTCCGGCCCGATGTTCCTATGTTGGCATTGACGGCATCCGCCACACCTTTTGTGATCAAGGACATCGCCAAGCAGTTAACACTGGTGACGCCGTCGCGACATGTGCACGGTTTTTATCGCAGCAATTTGTACTATCAGGTGGAAAACTGCGCCGATGAAAACGAAAAGCTAGTGCTTTTGCACAAAGCACTAGCGCAAACTCCCGAGGGGCGAGTGATTGTTTATTGCGGTACGCGCAGCCGAACAGAAGAGATCGCAGAGGTTTTATCGCGAGAATTTGCGGGCGTTGATTTTTACCATGCGGGAATGAGCGGGGAACTTCGCCACAAAAAGCAGGATGACTACAACCGAGGGGCGACGCGCATTCTCCTGGCGACCAATGCCTTCGGCATGGGTATCGATCATCCCGACGTGCGCTTGGTAGTGCATTATCAAATGCCCGCCAATATTGATTCCCTATACCAGGAGATGGGTCGAGCCGGGCGCGATGGAAAAATGTCCACCTGTCTTTTGCTCTACGCTAAAAAAGACAAAGGACTACAGTCGTTTTTTATTCAGAACTCAAAAGCGCCGGCTTCGGTGCAAAGCTCGCGCTGGCGGGCGTTGGAAAATTTAGTGGGGTATGCTGAGGGTGGAGAATGCCGGCATGCGGAAATTTTAACTTACTATCAAGACTCGCAGCGAATCGATAGCTGCGGCCATTGCGACGTTTGTGCGCCACAGTCCTCCTTACGAATCCACAAGCCGACGGTCGCAGTGACGTCGCGCCCTTCGCCAGTGACTAAAACAAAAAGTCGCTCTGCCAAATCCGCCGCCGAGAACGCAGAACTGACAAAAGATCAACTTCGCATCTTTGAAATTCTAAAGCTGTGGCGAAAAGACAAAGCCAAAGAGCTCGACACACCAGCCTTTATCATTTTTAGTGATAAAACCTTGCGAGATCTTGCCTGCAAACACCCAGTGAAGATGGACGACTTCAAAAGCATTTACGGTATGGGAGATTTTAAAATCGAAAAATTTGGCAAAGAACTGCTATTGGGGCCTCTTTCCTAAGCTAAGAGGTCCATTCAGAAGCGGAGAAATAATCCTAAGTGAAATGTAACTGCTTGAAAGTTCAACTTTTGATTTCCGATGGTTTCGAAATTTTCGGTTTGCGTGTACTGATAGCGACCACCAATTCGACCGCCGAACGACTCGGAAAAACCAAGTTCAAAGCCGGCTTCGCCGAAGTAACCAAAACCCATGACGCTTTCATCGCGTTTGAAGCCGTTGGGATCACCAGCGCCAATGCTCAAAATAGAACTGAGATTGCTGGAATACTCGATCGTATGGTAACCCACAAATCCGCCTACCTCGAGGTAGGGACTTAACCAACCTTCACGCAAAAAACGCTGTTTTAAGCCGACACCTAACAGATAATTTTGCATCTCAAATCCGATGTCAGAGCCCACGTAGCTTGTGCCACCGCTGTCTCCGTAGTCATAGGAGGCGAGACCCTCTGTGCTCAGATAGGTCAAGGAGACGACGATGGAGCTTCCAAGCTCGTTGATCTCTTGTTCGCCGGCAACGAATACAGAGGTGCCATTGCTTAAGCTCACAGCCGATACGGGACTCTTTGCTTCAAAATCTGTAAAACCAAAGCCCACATGCACGCTTGTATCCATTGATTCATCTTGCGCAGAAAAAGAATTCCTACTGAAGGCAGTGGCTGCGTAGGAGTTGCTCTGCAGAAAGAATATGGAAAAAAACAAAACAGAAAAATACAGTCTCGTCGTTTCCATTTAAATGCCCGTCCCCTGAATGTCCCTTGTAGCTGCCTGCGCTTGGCTGCCGTCATTGTAGTCAAGTTGAATGGTATCTGCAAAAACTCCCATAACGATCGGAGAAAACTGAATCACCATCACACAGGAGCCGCTGGCAGCTAAAGTGGCGGCGCAGGTTCCACCGGTCCCCGGGTAGACGCCTCCTTGAAAATTAAATGGCGCCGCAAGCCCTGTGCCCGAGAGCGCCGTCGCTATGAAAGAGCCCGTGTTTGTCACAGTAAACACCTTACTGGTCGTGTTCCCAGTCGCAACATTGCCGTAATCGTAAACGGGACCGTCACTGATAACAAGTGTGGCCGTTGCACCCGCTGTGCCCGTGCCCTGAACATTGCGATTTGCGCTTTGGAGTTGGCTTCCATCGTTGTAATTAAGCGTGATCGTATCGGTGGAGAGACCCACGATCGTGGGCGAAAAGCTGACAACCAGGGTGCATGAGGCTGCAGCTGCAAGGCTTGCACCGCAGGTTCCGCCAGTTCCTGGATAACTGCCGCCTTGAAAAGTGAAGGGCGCAGCTAACCCTGTTCCTGAAAGCGCAGTGGCGGTGAGGGAGCCTGCATTTGTAACCGTGAAGGTATAATTGGATACATTCCCTGTGGCCAGGTTACCGTAATCGTAAACGGGACCATCGCTGATCGTCAGCAAGGCGCCCGAGCCATTTGAACCGGCCCCTTCGAGCTCTAAACTTAACAGACGGTTGAGGTCTCCGTTGTTGTAGCGGATATTCAGAGTATCGGAGGCTGCGCCAACAGTCGTCGGCGTAAACGTGAGAACAACCGTACATGTACTGGTGGTAGGTAACGTCGTTGCACATGTTCCGCCCGTGCCTGGATAGGTGCCACCTTTGAAATCAAAGGAATTATCAAAGTCGAGACCATTGATACTTGTGGCCTCAACCGCGCCACTGTTTGTAACTGTAAAAGTTTGTTCGGCCGTCGCACCCACCAAAACAGTTCCGAAATTGTAAAGCGGACTCTCGGTGATCTCGAGAGCGCTGACCTGTTGTTCCTCTTCGGTGCATCGAAGACTTAAAAGACTAAAAAGAATCGCAAGTAAAAATTTAATGTTCAAGCTTACCCCCGCCTTACATAGGATATATTCAAAAGCGGTTTAATCTCTAGGTAATTTTGAATCTTTTGGTAAATTATCAGTCTTTTTTCAGGCGAATGGTTGCAATCTCGTAAAGATTGCTGCCATCGACCTGCACCAAGGTTCCGGTAAGATCTCCCAAACTCCAAATTTGTGCGATGAGAACTAATTTTCGCCCGGATGGAGAAACGTAAGTCGTTTCGATGGCCGGGTACTCCGACACCATCAATTCGGCCACATCAAAAAGACTTTCTTGGTCTTGGAATACATAACTTTCACCGTTATAATTGATTGAGCCGGCAAATTTTACGAGATATTTTTCGTTGGCGCTTTCGCGAATTTCTAACGTTTGCAATTGTTTTGTAGCAAAGCCACTCAGCAACGAAAATGAATCACCGGACCATGATCCAAAATACTGCTTATAAAACACTTGATTTGCATCAGAGCGATATTTCAAATCAACTTGGTCAGACGTAAATTCGTCCACGGTTTTACCGTCCTTAACTACTTTTCGTGAGCGTTGCCACTCAAGAGATAGCTTACCTTCCATCTTCTTTTCGTTTTTAGATATTTTCCCATCCATACAATAATAAACAATGTATTCCTGATTGTATCGAAGGTATTTGGAGCAAACTATAAATTGACTTGTCTCGCCGAGGTCCTCGGAGATGTTTTCTCCGCCATCAAGCTGGAGGTTGCTGTAGCCTTTCCCGAGGATCAGAGGATTTTTGAAGTAATTTTTTACCGTCTCAGGATTGATATTTTGGCGGGTTAAAAGCTGAGTCTCTTGGGGAGTCAGTTCGCCGTTACGCATCGCCGTGATAACAATGTCGTGCCGCCCGGATTCGTTTTTTATTTCGAACTGCAGATCCAATTGCGAACCGGCATCGACGGTGGCCTTGTACTGCCCCGAAATATCGAGAGAGTTTTCACGACGTTCCTTTTTTTCTGTTTCTGAGGCACACGAAACTAGAAATAGAAAACTAAAGACAAAAGCGAAAATTCTTGAAAATGACATTAGGACTCCTCGTTCTTTAAATTTAAAACGGATACTACCATTTTTGGCGATCACCAGCCTCTTTACCCCAACTCTAGAGCAACCATTACAAAGTTGTCAAAAACTTAACCAGGTAGCCTCCTCCGTGGATCTCTTATTGCGTAAGGCACCCTTCCGCCGACTTCGCAATCATTGAGCAGAATGTAATCTAATACTCCTAAAAACTCTCTCCCCCACGTAACCACTCTTGAATAGGGTGCTAAGATCCAAAGACCCTTCCCTAATTTTTGCGAGATCACTCCCGTGAGTGCTCGAATAAACGCTCGGTACAATTGTCGGTTAGTAATCTTAATACAAAAATGAAAGTGATCTTTCTGCACGCTTTCCTTTTACAGATAGAGAACCACAAAACTCTTTCTCCGTTGGTTTAAAGAAACTCATTTGCCGAGCCATCGTTTTCTCCTTTTAATAGAACAATATATAGCACTTTTTAAAATCTGATTTTTTGGGAAAATCAAAAAATAATCCTCATCAGAACGACGATGTTTATCGTAGTTTAAACAGCAATAAGGGCTTTGCCCCGAAGACATACGCTGCTTTTTTGAACGGCTTGGCGACATTTTTTCGAAGACCTCGTACTGCCCCTTTTAAAAACCCGAAAACAACGTCAAGTAATGAACAATGTCGAAAAAAATATTTTAAGCAATGTCGGTTGATCAGGAGGATCAACCGAAACAGGTTCCAAAGGACAGAGTCCTTTGCGTCAGAATGACTTTTCCATCAAAAAGCTTTTTACGAAAAAATCCGATGGTTGAACCAGCGACCGCTTCTTAAAACCGATAATTTGCGGTGAGCAAAATATGGCGGGGAGGGCCTAGCTGCTCGTAGAGTTTTACAGGAAAATTTGGGGGTTCGTTGGCAAAGTAGAAGCCGCGCACGGTAGTGCGAGTGTTCGCTACGTTTTTAATCCACAAGGCCACGTCCCAATTTTTTGTCTGATACAGCATGCCCAAATTGAACAACGAGTAGGCCGAGGATTTTTGTTGATGATTGTTAGAGTAATAAAAAGCATCGCGGCCATTTATGCTGACGATGGAAGACCAATAGGACGGGCTACCGAGATTTTTACCCGAGGGCCAATCATACTTTGCTGAGGTGGCGTAATTCCATCGCGGGGCGTGGGCAAGGTCGCGACCACGGTAGTTAATAGCTTCATACGTGTAATCGCGAAATTGAGTTTTTAAGAGTCCAATTTGCGATTCAAAGCTCCAGCGCTGCACACTCCATCGCCCAGAATATTCAAGTCCCCAGCCATCTGTGCGACCGGTGTTCGTTGTGCGGTAAAAAAATGTGCTGGGATCATTGGGATCTGATTGTTGGGAAATTTTAAGATGGGCGTTGTCCTGTTTTTGGTAAAACAATGTCAGGCGTTGTGAATCACCAGAAAGTTCGAATTCATAGGACTGAGTTGTTTCGAGCCCGTAGTAAAGATCGTTTGCCGCCAAATCAGGATCCACATTAAACCCAGAATTTTTAAAACCCTGGGACCAACGCAAAGCCCATGCGCTGTCTTCGCCCAAGGGGCGTGACCACTGCACGCGATGGGCTTGTGCGTGCGGCGATTCTTTTTGTGTGAGCAAATTTGAATCGCTATATTTTACGGTTTGCCATTCCTGCCGCCAATCAAAACTCAGCGAGTTGTTCGCAAACACCCACTGCTTTTGCAGAACTACAGCGGCATTGGTGCTTGTAAAATCGCTAAGCAATGAATTTTTAATCAGCCCTTTTTTGTAATTCTTAATATCGCTTTTTTCCTGCAGACCGTAGATGTGCGTGCCTACAGATAAAGTCTGAGTTTTTAAAAAAACTTTTTGATGCCACTGCTGTCGCGTTCGTGCTTGCCAGTCGAAATAGTCGTAGGTGGCGCTGTGAGCCCAATCTGCATCGTAGGAATAAACGGACTGTGCATTTGTAAAACTACTCGTCGAAGAGAGCGTGAATTCGGTCGAGAGCTGCTGCTCAATATTGAGGGAGTGGCCGTGCAGTTGGAGAGCGTCTTCGCCTTGTCGATCCGACTGCGTAACATAAGAATTATTTAAACTCCATACATCGTAAAGATTCTGCTGAGATTGGTAAATATGTGCGGAGCGAATTTTAGTAATCGGTGAACTGACCCATCTTTGTTTCCACATGGACGAGACTTCGTTTTGTTGAGTGCCTGGTTTTTTGGTAAAAGCATTGTCGTAAAAACCAGAGCTTTGCCGGTGTGATATAAATGCATGAGAGTGTTTCAGCGGATGGAGTTGTGCTCCCGCTTGGTACTCTTGTGCGGAGCTCGAGCTCAACTGTAAATTCGTCGTATCGGCTTCGTTGAGTTGCATTTTTATAATACCAGCCGAAGCAAAACCGCCATCACTGACAGATTGTGGCCCGGCGTGCACCTTTAAGTTTTGAATATTTTGCTGTGACCACGTTGCGAGGAGTCCGGTCACATCAATGTCTTCAATCCAAAATCCCACTGAGTGCGAAGGTGTGGTTTCGTACACACTGGTTTCGCCAAGACCGCGAACTTGCAGATAGCGGGTTCGATTGGTTCCGCCAGCCGTGTTCACGTTGGGAATTTCTAAAAATGAATCCTCAGAAGAGGTTTTGCCAGAAGCTGTGGAACTTAGTGCGGATGGCGATTCTTCCCGATGTGCTTTAATTTGAATGGATTGAGCTGAGACGAGACTAAATATAACAACGATGCAGAGCATGTTTTCTCCTATTCCTACGCCAGTATGATCTGGATCAGGTTCAAGGGTTCGTGCAGCTGCACATCTCAGGCTCTTCAAGCCACCCCTTAGGTTTGTGACAGTCTTAATCACCTTTTGACAAAAACTCCAGCGCCTTTTAGGTTTCAGCCTATGAAAAGCACAATGCGCCCCGCCACTTCGTCAGATGTTCCGTTTATTTTGCAAATGATTTGCGCGCTTGCAGACTATGAAAAAGAGCCCCAGGAAGTCACCATCACAGCCGATGAGTTGCTGCGCGATGGATTTTCAGACAACCCCTTGTTTCAATGTTTGATTCTGCAGCTGGATCAAATTTCGGTGGGATTTGCTCTGTACTACAATCGGTATTCTACCTGGAAAGGTAAGACACTCTATTTGGAGGACCTGTTTGTTGTTCCCGAGGCTCGCGGTCAGGGGCTGGGCAAACTGGCCATGGTGGAGTTGGCAAGGATTGCTCACGCTTCGAGTTGCGTTCGCTTTGAGTGGCAAGTGTTGGATTGGAATCAGCCGGCCATCGACTTTTACAAATCCTTTGGTACCTCGCTGCAGCCGCAATGGGTGACCTGCCGTTTGGATAAGCAGGGCGTGGCTGAGCTGGCGCGCGGCTAAAATTTCTCATAATGATTCATGAGATCATTTTGGGCATCTTAACATACGCAGGGGCTTTAAAGTTTGCTAAGCTAAAATAGTACGGGGGATTCTATGTTTAAATGGATAAGCGCCTGCTTTGCTATTTTAGTGGTTCTTTTTGCGTTTCAAAACTGCTCACAAAAATTATTTAGCGCAAAAGAGAGTGCATCTAATCTATCTGTTGGGTCGGACACCGAAACTCAGTTCGACGAAGACGCCAACAATAACAACTCACAGACACCGCAGGATATAGACGAGGACATCGTGACGATTCCTCCAAGACAAGAAGTTAACTTTACAAGTTGTCAGTCGTTTCAAGAGTTGATGGGTGATTCCATCGTTGTTCCGGCGCGTACAGCAAGCAATGTTTGTTACTACGTGCGGTTGATGTCCACACGGTCTGGAGCAAAATCCGGCACTCGAGGTGAGATGGTGGCCAGTGACGTGATAGCTAGTCCCCATGAGAGAGCTGATGGTGATATGCATCCCTATGTGTTGGGACAAAAAGAGATTAGTCAGTTACAACTTTTAGGTACTCGCAGCGTGGCGCTGTCGGGGAGTTTTTCAAATGCCCAAGCCAACATGTCGATCGATAACTTTTTTCTTTTAGAGCAAAGCACAGAGGTGGGAAATTACCGCGCTTGGGCCTACGGCACGGCGGATGCCGAGCCCGAAGGTGGCAAAATCACGGTAGGCAATTACGTGGTTGAAAATTTTTATTCCTACGCCCCAGGAGGCACTGCTCAGGTGACCGCCATCGACATGACTTCGGCGATCCCCGCAGGACTTAAAATGAGCATTCGTTTTCGCGGCCTCGACTGCGGCGCTTCGGCACAGGCCAGCGATGTGTTTATGGTTTTCCATTAGAAGCCTCCTCGAGAGGCTCTCAATTATTTCCCAATAACAATTAACTCTTCCATGTACGGAAACGTTTGTGGCATCCATTCGAGAGTGCTCACAACATCGCCCTCGGCGTTCTCCGACACTAATTGCGAAGTTGCAGAGGCGCTAAACTCCTGCACATATGTCGTTGTCCATGTTTTTAAATTTTCGATTTCTTCAGGAGTCACCAAGATTTTGATGTTTTCGAAGTCATAAGTCTTGGCCAGTTCGTCGGCGATGATGTGTTTGTTGTAGAGAAAGTAGAATATCTTGTAGATAAGATCGTTTCCAGGGATTAGGTAATCCATGGACCGCCACTTCATGCACATTGCAAATTCAACGCCTCCGTCATAGCGGGAGATCATGCGAACTCCTGCATAGTTTAAAAGCCCAAGAATGCCTGAATGCTGTGTGGAGCAATCGGCTACGTAAAAGCTCATGATGTCTGAGTTAATCAGCTTGCAACTTTTGCTAGCGGTATCAAAGGCATAAAGATTTTTTTCGCTTTCACATTTGCAACTATCCACTATTACAGCACCATTTGCGTCGATACTGCATTGAGCGACGGGCTGAGCGGAGGTGTAACCTTCGGCTTGATTAATTTTGGCGGTGATTCTATTGATTTCGTTTTTGATATTTTCTACAGTCATCGTGATGCCTGTATCTACGTTTATTTGCTGACGGATCATTTTGCTATCTTGCTCGGGAACACAAAGATACTGCCTAGTGACCGAGTTGAGTTGTAGTTTAAATTTTGGCATTCCTTCGGCTTGGCCCAATTGTTCGCAGTTGCTAGAAACCAACTGTCCGCCCTGGATGACAACATCAGCCATCACAGATTCGATCTTTTCATTCTTTTCGAGCACCACTGTGATCGTGGTATTTTGCTGGGCGGTCGCCACGGCGATGAAGGTGTTCAAAAATACTAAAATTGTTGAGATCATAAAGACTCCTAAGAATTATTTAGAGAGGTTGTAACACAGAAAAAAGAGATTTTTTTTCTGCAAAGGTTCTCTGCAAAAAATTCAAATATTTTTGTAATAAGAATTTGAACGTCTATTACTTAGACATCTCAAAAAACAGGATACTGGCGGCGATGGTGGCATTGAGGGATTCAACATTGCCAGGATAGGGAATAGATACCTTCTGGCAACGAAGCGAAGCGGGAATCCCTTGTCCCTCTTCTCCTAATAAAATGCGCCAGGGCTGCGAAAAGTCGGCCTCACGCACGCTGGGGGCCGCAAGATCCAGAGCCAGCAGGCGTTGCACGTCTGCTAGATGTTTAATTGAGGGTCCTTTAAAGTAACTCAACCCAAAGCATGCCCCCGAAGCGGCTTTAATGGCCTTTGGATGAAACGGGTGACAGCTCTCTTCTAATAAAATCACATTCTGTATTCCAAAAGCTTTGGCACTGCGAAGAAGGGCTCCAAGATTATTAGGGTCCCCCAGTGCGCAGAGAAGTTCATGGGACTGTGGCATGGCCTCAAACCTCCATACTTGGATTTCGGGGGAGGGAAGGCAGGCCAAGGGTTTTTCGCTACCCACCACATCGAGAGTGCGAAAAAGATCTTTCGGCAAAACCACGCACTGGAGATCGGGCTGCATGGCAAAGAGGGGGTGGGTTTCGGTATGGAAAACCCAAAAGGCGTCTTTTGGTGCATTGAGCGCCATTTGCTCCGATATAATTTTTTCGCCGCTGACTAAGCAAAGGTTTTCTTCGCGAACCCCTTTGCTTTTGGTCAGAGAGAGAAGTTTTTTGTAGAGCGGATTTGCGCTGCTTTCGATTTTTTTAATCTTCATCGTCTGCAAAATCCTCGTCAGTCACCGGCCCTAATTCTTGACTCCGAATTTTACGAAACACGATCAAGCGACGCTCGTGCTTCGTGTGCGGCAGAACATAAGGAATATTTTTTTCGAGCTCGTAATAATGTCCCCAGTCTTGGATCGCCAAATCAATTTCTGGTTGCACGTTAGGACCCTTCATTAAAAAAACTTTGCCGTGGGGCTGTAAGCAATGAATGACATTGGCCAAGGTGTTGCGACAGTCTTCCACTGCGCGCGTGATCACTCCGCCAACGGGGTAAACAAAATCTTTATTAATATTTTTTCCAAGAATATCTAAATTTTCAAGTTGCAGATGTTCGCGCGCTTTTTTTAAAAACTCCACGCGCTTTTGCACGCCCTCGGCGAGCAAAATTCGTTTGTCGTTAGGAATGACCATTCGCAGAGGAATTCCTGGAAATCCCGGGCCAGTGCCCACGTCGAGCAGGGGAAAGGTAAGGTCCACGAGGCGAGGGACAATGAGGCAGTCAATAAAGTGTTTAATCGCGACATCGCGGAAGTTGTGCAGGCGCGTGAAATTTTCGCTATTTTGTTGCTCCATCAGCAAAAGATAAAATTTTACCAACTGCGTGCGAACCGCGTGGGGAACATCGCCAAAGTCATGATTGCGAAAGATATCGTAAAGACGATCTTCGGCATCATTTTGTTTTAAAATAACGTTGGGTTTTTTATGCTTTCCAACTCGGAGATGGGCCCCTTTATGGTGACCCATGGGGCTGATATTTGATCGATTTTTGTGCGCCATGTTAGGCGCCAATATGATTGATAAAAAGTCTTCAGGCAATCATATTTTGGACATGTCGAAACAAAAGCTCCAAGATCTTAATAAAAGTGCAGAAATCGAGCTCACAAAGGCTCAAAATTCCGAAGAACTCTATCAAATCAAGGTGAAGTATTTTGGCAAGCAGGGTGAACTCACGCTGATTATGAAAGACATGGGCGACATGCCCAAGGAAGAGCGCCCCGTTTTTGGCAAAGAGGTGAATCTGGTTCGCGATGCTTTAACTCAACTGCACGATGCGCGCCTCGCCGAACTTTCGCAAAAAGAGATGTTAGAAAAACTTTCCAAAGATTCTTTAGATCTTACGCTTCCTGGCCCACAACTTTCCCCAGGAGCGAGGCACCTGATTCCCGTGGTGATCGATGAGATCGTGGATATTTTAGCGCGCATTGGTTTTTCGGTGCGCACCGGGCCTTTTATCGAAGATGACTTTCATAATTTTTCTGCGTTAAATATTCCAGCCGATCATCCTTCGCGCGATATGCAAGATACATTTTATATCGACGAGACCCACGTGCTTCGCACGCACACCAGCCCCATTCAAATTCGCACCATGGAAACCGAAAAACCACCCATTCGCATTTTGGCGCCCGGAGGAGTGTTTCGTCACGACTACGATGCGTCTCACTCTCCGCACTTTCACCAGATCGAAGCGCTGCTCGTGGATAAAAATGTCTCCATGGCCGACCTTAAAGGAACGATTTCTTATTTCATTAAAGAATTTTTTGGCCAAAATATCAAAACTCGCTTTCGCCCAAGCTTTTTTCCATTCACCGAGCCATCGGCGGAGGTGGATTGTTCGTGCCCGTTGTGTGAAGGCAAAGGCTGCAAAATGTGCAAACACACCGGCTGGATCGAAATTGGTGGAAGTGGTTTGGTTCACCCCAATGTATTTAAAGCTGTTGGTATCAATCCCGATGAGTGGCAAGGCTTCGCGTTTGGTTTTGGAATCGAGCGCATGGCCATCATCAAGTATGGTGTGAGTGATATTCGTTTGTTTATGGAAAATGATGTGCGTTTCTTGGAGCAGTTCCGATGAAGATTTCTTTTAAATGGCTCAATGATTATATCGATCTTTCAGACTATCAAAATAAAATTGACGATCTTGGGAAGCTTTTGACTCAAGCAGGTCTTGAGGTGGAAGGCGTTACAGATCAAAAGGCGAAGTTTAACCATGTCGTCGTGGGAAAACTTTTATCGGTGGAGAAACATCCCGACGCCGATAAGTTAACGCTTTGTCAGCTCGACATGGGCGAAGGGTCTGCTCGACAGATCGTTTGCGGAGCCAAAAACCACAAAGCCGGTGATTATGTGATCGCCGCTTTACCAGGTGCCGTTTTGCCTGGAGACTTTGCTATTAAAAAATCTAAAATCAGAGGTGTGGAATCCTTAGGAATGTTGTGCTCACCGAAAGAATTAGGACTGAGCGCCGAGAGCGAAGGCATTATCACCATGCCTTCTGGAAAACCAGGGCAACTCATGAGCGAGTTGTACGGTTTGGATGATGTGATCATCGAGATCAATGTGACTCCCAACAGAGCAGACTGTTTGAGCCATTTGGGATTAGCTTTTGAAATCTCAGCGCTTCTCGATCGACCTTTGAAAAAAAAGAAAGCCGAATTCAAAACTGGAAATTTTAAAACCACCGAGATTTCCAAAGTGACCTTGCGCGATCCCCAGCGCTGTCCGCGCTACGCGGGACGCATGATTCGCGGAGTGAAGATTGGGCCCTCACCAGCCTGGTTGCAAAAACGTTTAGAGAGCGTGGGTTTACGCTCTGTAAACAACGTTGTGGACGTTACAAACTATGTGATGTTCGATTACGGGCAGCCCTTGCACGCGTTTGATTGGACACAAATCAATGGCGGTGAAATTATTATTCGCGGTTCAGAAAAGGGCGAAAAATTTCAAACTCTCGACGGCACCGAATTATCTCTCACGGGCGATGAATTGGTTATTGCCGATCAAAAGCGCGCGGTGGCTTTGGCCGGTGTCGTTGGCGGCTTGAATTCGGGTGTGACCGAGGCCACTAAAGATCTCTTCGTGGAGGCCGCATTTTTTAATTCGCAAACGGTACGTCGCACTTCACGTCGTTTAGGAATTGATACAGACTCGTGCTATCGTTTTTCGCGCGGAGTGAATCCTGAGCAAACGGTTCTTGCTCTGGAGCGCGCCTGTGAATTGATTCAACAGGTGGCGGGCGGCGAAGTGGCCAATGACTTTTACGATGTGTATCCACAGCCGCTCTCCAAAGCCGCGATTGCCGTGGATGTTCGCAAAGTGGAAAATCGTTTAGGTTATGTTGTGAAGGATGCCGACTTTTTCGCCGTGATGAAGCGCTTGGGTTGTAAGGTGGACGCTACTCAAGGGACAGGCTCACAGGTAACGCCGCCCATGCATCGCTGGGATTTATCAATTCCAGAGGATCTGGTTGAAGAATACGCCCGTGTGTATGGCTACGAGCATTTGCTAGAGCGCTTGCCAAAACTCGTCGAAGAACCGACGAAGCACAATGCGGATTATCTGAACACCCGTAAGCTTTCGTCCTATTTGTCGTCGCAAGGTTTTGACCAAGCGGTGAATTACGCCTTTGTGAATAAGGCGTTGCAAGATTCTGTACTAGGATCGTCGGCGGAGCGGGCGGCGCTGGGGCTCTCTGGGCTTGAAGAGATTTCTGTACGCAATCCGATCAGTGAAGATTTCGCGGTGATGCGAATGTCCACGCTTCCCAGCCTTGTGCAAAATGTTTCGCACAATCTTCGTCATGGCAATTTGCACGGTCAACTTTTTGAAGTGGGCAAGGGGCACTACCGTACGGATGGTCAGTATTCCGAAGATCAGCGCTTGGGCTTTGCCATGTGGGGAGCACCGCAAACTCTTTGGGCGCAAAAAGTTCCTGCCGTCTATCGTTTAAAGTCTCTTGTTGAGAACCTACTTGAGGTTTTTGCTCCCGGCGGAAAGTGGCAATGGAAGAGCTTAGATAGCGCGTTGGCAGTGATTCACCCAGGGCAAATGGTGCAACTGGTGATGCAAGGTCAGCCCGCAGGTTTTATCGGTACGGTTCATCCACAGAAAGCTAAAGAGTGGAAGTGGCGCGAGGATGTGGCTTTTGCGGAATTCAATTTAGCGGCTTTTTTCAAGGCCACAAAGGTTCCCCGCTATCGAGCCATTTCTGCTTTCCCTGCGGTGGAAAAAGATTTGGCCTTTGTTGTCCCAAAAACACTGCGAGCTCAAGACATTCAAAAAGAAATCACAAAAACCGGTGGAACGCTCTTAACGGACGTGAAGGTTGTGGATTTGTATGAGGGTGAGGCTTTGGGTGCAGATCAGCGATCCCTGGCATTCCGCATGAAGTTTCAAAGCCCTGAGCGCACGTTGGCCGACGATGAAGTTTTAAAGTTGGTGCAGCAGATTATCGAAGCAGTTTCTTCGCGGTTGGGAATTCAACTGCGGTAGTCGCTTGTGTTAATAGATTGTTCTGAAGCAGGTAAAAAACACTTACCCCTCGGTTTTCCCTTATGAGGGCAGCTTCACAATCGAAAACCAAGATCTCGTACGTAAAGGTTCAACAATTTTAGTTGGAGATACAAAAGTATCTTACTTCTCTGAGGGCGACGAATATAAAAAAGTCGTTGATATGGTTATAAACGTACAGCCATCCATGATTTCAACCAGTCAAATCAACGTCGCGGTAAGTACCGATAAAGGTGCGTTTAGCACTTACGAAATGACCTGCTATTTACGCTAATGTCTTGGTCAAAATGCGCCTCTTCTTTGAGGCGCTCGGTTCGATGAGAATGCAACCTCTCTAAAATCGTTTTTCTGCCTCGACTTTCATCATAATTACATCAAAACAATGACCATATGGGTCATAAACTCGCCATCCTACCCAGATAAAAGTTGAAAGTTTTCAACTACTTGCTAGCCTTTAAGAGAAGGGTCAATCATGCCCTTGGGAGGATGCCATGGCTGGTAAAAACGTTTCTAACTCGACGGTCACAAAAGCAGATATCGTGGACCGAGTTTATGAAAAAATTGGCTTTTCCAAAAAAGAAGCATCTGATCTTGTTGAAATTGTCTTTGATGCCCTCCGCGGCACACTCGTAAATGGCGAAAAAGTAAAAATCTCTGGCTTTGGTAAATTCGAAGTTAAACAAAAGAAAGAGCGTGTGGGTCGTAATCCGCAAACTGGGGATCGCATCACAATCTCGGCTCGCAGAGTGCTTAACTTCAGCCCCAGCCAAGTTCTTAAGGCCATGTTAAATGGTAAAGATGGGGACTTCGGTGGAGATGAGTTTGACGATGAATAGTCCGACGAATAGCCCGTCGAATAGTCCGACGACTCAAACAGCGCAGAGCGAACTCAAAGAGCGCATTAAATCCATTCCTAACAAAATGGGTTTTAAGATTGGCGAAGTCGCAAAGTACGTGGGTGTGAAGCAATATGTTCTTCGTTATTGGGAAACAGAGTTTGAAGCTCTTCACCCAAAAAAATCCAACAATGGACAAAGATTTTATACGCGCAAAGATATCGAAATGGCGCTGACCATTCGTAAACTTTTACATGAAGATCGTTTTTCCATCGAGGGCGCTCGCGCGGTTTTAAAGAAAATGAAATCGCAAAAATCGCAAATTCAGCCGATTCTTGAGGGGACTACTCAGGAGCAAGTCGTTGAAGCCCATCAGCCCGCAGCCGAAGTGGTATTTAGCAAGTCGGCGCCACTGCCCACCGCGGATCAAGTGCAAAAAGCTGTTGTGCAGCGCGAACGCGAAATGCATCAGTACTGGGCCTCTTCTGTGGATTATCTCATCGAAGAAATCCGCCAAGCCAAAAAACGTCTTGCCGACGCCATCTAGAACAAGTATTTCTCGTACGTTCTTTCTGCCTGTGGCGCAGCTTGGTAGCGCGCAACCTTGGGGTGGTTGAGGTCGCAGGTTCAAATCCTGTCAGGCAGACCAATTATCCGCACCTGGATACCAGTTAAGTCTTTGAAACAAATTAGAAATCAATTTTTAGGGACTTCTCATCTGGTGCGTTTGTGAGTAACTTTCTTCATCAGAGAAAATCATCCTTAATTTTAAGCAAATTAATTACGATAGAAAATCATTTGTAGAATTAGAAAAAGTACAGCTAGAGGCTTACTGTAGACAAAAAATAGTATAATTGGACCAACAAAGGGTAAAAATAATGTTATTTGAAGTAAAACGACCAAACCTAATAAGTCGATGCTGTAAAGCGCCAACACGATATGTCCAATAATTGGTGCAAAAGTGCAAAAAATGAAAAATAGAAAAGTTACCATAAGCTTACTTTGCGATTACAAAAAATATCCACGCAGGATAGGGCGCTAAAAAGGCAGTATAAAAAATAAATTTCAATAGCTGTGATTTTCTTCTGAAGGCTCCAAAGATTGTAAAGATTAATGGAATAATTAATCCCAGAAAAATACCATGAAAAGAAGTAACAAAATAAGGACCAATGTTTTCAGGTGTAAGTAGATTCATTAGAATATTCCTTATCCCATAAAATGTAGCAATGAATCCCATGCCCATACTGAGGGTTGAGAGTTGGTCGGCGAAGATTTCATCATCAACATTTAACTTTCCCCAAAAAAGTCTTTCAAAAAACGACAGACCAGCTCCAAAACTTTGTTTGTAAAAGAAAAGCAAAAAAATTGGGAAAAATACGATGGCTATCGACTCCCATGATAAAAGAGAGAATGTAGAAATGATTAAAATTAAAACCAAAAGTGTCGACAATAAAAATGAATAAGCTAATTTCTTCACAATCATAACTTACCTCAGTTTTTTTATATTGCTGTTTTGTCGTATGTAAAAAAGCAGTAGTCGGCTGGTGAGCTTCCGGAGGTAGTGATGGTTGGGGCAAAAATAGAAATTTCATTGTCCTCAAAGCCGTACACGTTAGATAAGGTAGGTGAAGGGTCTAGTCCTTCATTATATGTAACAGTTGGTAGTCCGATTATTGCACCTCCAGAACCTACTTCGTCAACTATACCTGTTGCTATGCTACAGCTACCTCCTGTGGCTTCAGTAACATTTATATTTGAGATTTCATAGGTTGATTCGTCAACGAAAACTATATTTGCATTAATGGTTACCCCGCATCCATTATATAGCAGACTAGATTGGTAATTGTTGCCTGTGATTGTAAAAAAATTAGAGGCAGCCACATCCGCAGTTTTAGTTATATTGAAGGGGGATACGCTTTGAACGCATGTTATGCGTGCATTATTATAATATCCGGTCATGTTTATGCCTGAAACTCCTGAACCACCGTCAGAGCTTCCTCCGCAGCCAGTTATAGCCAGTGTAAATATTAAGCACATTCTTTTAATCATAAAAACCTCCTGTTTTATTTTATTTTTTCTATTTTCACGCGAAATTGGTGTCCTTCGTCAGAGAACACTACTGAGCTAATTAGTTTTTCGTTAGTACCAGTAATTAAAAGTTCCTCTAGAGACATTCCGAAATAATCAGCGAGTGATTTGATATGTTTTATATTTTTGAAAGAGGGTGAAGAAACCCCATCTCTCCATTCAAGAAGTACAGTTCTAGGGATAGATAGTTTTTTGCATAGTTTTACTATGTTCTCGTCTTTTAGTTTCTCTTTAAGATTTTGCCTAAAATGTTCCACAGAATATAACGTAACCATTAACAAAATCTTTCTCTATAGTTTCCCCTAGAGTCGTACGATTGTATTCGGGGTGCCGTATATAAAGGTTACCTTAGGTCTGGGTTAGCTATCTAGTATCCAAAGAATTAAAGCTGATAAGAGAATTCCAAGAACAATGCTCATTCAAATCCTTCATACTTTAATTATGGACTAATGTATATATAATGTCAATACAGTATTGCTATTGTATATACATTTTGATACATTCTCTGAATGAGAAAATTTAAACCGAATATACCAACCTTAAAATACACATCTGATGAAAAGAAGAGAATGATTTCTTTGCGGGTACCAGAACCTTTGATTGAGGAGGTTCAAAAGCTAGCTAAGGAAAAGGGGCTTACAACGGCATTTTTAATAGAAACTGTGCTAGATTTGTACTGCCAATTTGAGAGGGCAGAACAAAAACAAAACAACAAGCGACACAAAAACACTTAATACACTTCTGCAAAATCGTTTCTATATAATCGTAGGATTAGATTTAAGCGTGCTACCAATTTAGATAGACCTATCCCAACTAAATGTTGGTTGGTTGCCGTAGAGCGAATTCTTGTACGTTTAAACAGTGGTGGGGGTAGGTGTACCATAGGCAAACGGAATGTCTGTATACAGTGCGAGAAAATAATCGTTAATAATTAGTTAATACACTCAAGCAGAATAAGAATTAATCAAAAAATAGTCAGTATGTGAGAAAATATATTTTTTCTTCCATTAAAAGAGTATTCGTAAATTAAAACAACACTTTAGAGAGCAGTCGGGTGATTTCACGTTCGCTCAATGCCATTATTATACATCATTGTCTCAGAAAATCATAAAAAATATCAAGAAATGCCAATGAAATTTAACAATATATATTATGAGACTAAGAAGAATTTCTCTTCTCAGTGTATTAACAAACTCAAAGGAGTTTTATATGAACCATATGCAAAAAGAATTATTAACTGTTGGGGAACTTGCTGCGTTCCTGAAATGCTCAGAAAGTCTTATTTATAAGTTAACGGCAAAAAAGGGTATTCCTTATTCACGTTTCGGCAAGCGCATCTATTTTGAGAAAAACACAGTGCTTAACTGGCTTTTAGACAATGGAGGTAAAAATGTCTAATAATAAGTATCAAATAACGTTTCAAGATGCAGACTACAGAGCCAAACTATTTTGCTTTTTAAATTCTGGCCTTTTCTTTATCGGGGGTAAGGGTGCTGATATAATAGATATTAGTGGTACAAATATTGAGTTTAAATCCGATAGCTATGCTTCGGGGAATTTATTTATTGAGGAGTATACAATTTTGAAGAATGGTTCTAGAAAAAAAGGAGGCCTATTAAAGGCTATAGAGGACGGGTGTAAATATATTATTTTTGACTGTCATAATCCAATAGGACCAAAACACGGAGTTTACTGGTTTGAGGTAGGTACTCTTTTAAATTACATTAACAGTGCAAATTTGAAGAGAGTG
>JANOYW010000055.1:0-3366 GCA_031429075.1 Bdellovibrionales bacterium
TTTTTCGTCTGGGGAGCTAATAGCTATGAGGCGAAGCATTCACAAAAGGTGCCAGGTCGCAGAGGGTGATGCAAACAGGTAAAGGTACGGACACACTTTTTGGGACTCAATGCATTAGAATTTCGGACAGTTTCTAATGCATTGAGTCCCAAAAAGTGTGTCCGTACCTTTACCTGTTTGCATCACCCTCTGCGACCTGGCACCTTTTGGAAATGCTTCGCCTCATAGCTATTAGCTCCCCAGACGAAAAAAAACAGCACTTCCATAAAAACTCATCTCTTGATGATCTATGGATTGTTTCGCACATCGAAGCAAAGAAATGGCTGCAGGATCAATTCATGAAAGATGCGGCCAGCATTCCAACGCAAACGGTGTTGCGAGCCACGGAATACTGGCAGTGGCTGTTTTCCGTCAATCTTCCTGAGTGGCGCCCCGTTAGTGAAAGTTTAATTTACGCATATATCGAAGAGTGGTTTATAAAAAATCAAACCCCTCTTCAACTCACCGACATAGAAATGTTTTATAACTTTCTATCGCAAACGTCGCCGGTGCTTTATTCCAAGCAAACTTCGTTATTTTTAGAATGGTTAAACGGTGATGAAGAGCGCAAACAAAAGTTGATGCCGTGGTGGAAGTTGGCTGAAGACCTGCAAACCACCTTAAATCAAAAGAAGTGGATCGGGCAGTCGTGGATTTTGAGTTTGTTATCAGGAAAAGAAGAATTATACTTTGGCGATCAGCAAAAAATCTACTTTGATTTGGGTTTGGATCTCCAACACGATGAGGTCGAGATCATTCTTCGCTTGAGCCAGGACAAAGACGTTATTGTATTTGTGCCGCAACCGACGTGGCTCAATGAATACGCCCATGCGCTGTCGACCTATGAACGGTTGTTGCAGGCGGCGCCTCTTTCTTCGGTGAGTTCTCAAGAGTCCTCAATCAACGTTTTAACAATCGCCGAAAGCAGTGTTCTCAAAGAGGTCAAAAACGTTGTGGGGCGCCTTCGTAAACTTTTAGATCAAGGAGTTCTACCTTCGCAGATCGCTATCTGTTCTCCCGTCATAGAAGACTATTGGCCTTTGCTAAGAACGCATTTGGATGTAGAAGGCATTCCTACTTACAAGCGGATTGTGGTTCGTGCCATTTCTCTGCCGAATGTGCAAAAGTGGCTCTCGCGACTGCAAACCCTAAAAGAAGAGTTTTCCGAAGCGCATTTGCAGGCAATGATGTATTTTTCGGAGACAGAAAATAACAAGATCCCGTTTGCAGAGTTTAAAAAAAATTTTTTTAATAATTATGACTCCAAACCAATGCGCGATTTTTTCACCTTACCGAAAGCGCAAACAAAGCCCCTGGTGCTGGCAGATTTTATCGATTTGCTTTTTACGCATTGGCTGGAGGCCGATGATGAGCTAATCAACGAAATTGCCGATCGACTGATGAAAGACATGTCATTGAATGACGAAATGTCCTATGACATTTGGCTCAAGTATTTAGAGCTTGTTCTCAGTCGCTACGAGATTCCTATTTATCGCGAAGATCCAACCGGGGTGCATATACTTAGCTTGGACGCAGCTGACTGGACGGAATGTGAGCATCTCTTCGTTTTAGGGTGCGAACAAAAGCATCTCTTCGAAATTCAAAAAAGTCCTTTGAGTATGACAGACGTTTTAACCATACAGCGAGATCTTGGATTTTATTTGCCGAAACCAGAAAGCCAAAAATCCGAATTTAACTTGCGCTGGATTTTGCAGCGAGAAACCCAGCATTCAACCCTGCTCCACTCGGAGAGCGATTTCTTGGGCGATCCACAGTTGGCATCGCATTTTTGGCTTAAGGAAAATCTTGCTTCCGCCAATGGGGAGATGCAGAGTTTGTATTCCACCCGCTGGGATGAGTTGATACGCTATAACTTGCAGTCCCAGGATAAAGATCCGGCCTTTAGTAAAAAGCTGCGCAAGGAGTTTTCGCTCGACGCCTACGAAGATATTCAGCTGAAGCAAATGCCAAAGTTGTCAGCAAGTCAGTTGCAAAAGTTCGATGAATGCGGTTTTAAATTTTTTATCGAACGAGTGCTAAAACTTTCACCTCAGGAAAGCTATGACCTCGAAATCGATCCTATGTATAACGGGCAAATTTTGCACAGAGTGCTCGAAGTCCTTTTACAAAAGCACCCCAGTCTGGTTTTGGAAAAAAATGAGCTAGATAGGCTTTACGACGACGTTATGGAGGAGATGGCCACAAAATTTCCTCTACAAAAATTTTGGTTGAACGAGAAGAATCGGCAGCTGGCTTTTATCCAAAATTTTATTTCTCTTGAATTGGACTACAGAAAAACTCATCCACAGGTGCAATCAGCAGGCCTTGAGGTATCGTTAAGCGGTTACATCACCAGTGAAGACCAGCAGATCATGCTGACACCTGATGCGCAGAACGAGAATTCATTTTTATTTTCGGGAAAAATTGATCGAGTGGATCGAGATGCTCGAGGACGTTATGCCATTATCGACTACAAAACGTCGAAGGGTGCCGGCCTTAAGGCCTTTGCATCATGGCTTGGCAATAGTCAATTTCAGATGACACTTTATGCGCAAGCGGTTGAGAGTGGTCTTGCGGACTCCATTCCTCCCGCTCCGGTAAAAGCAGCGGAATATATTTTCTTAAAAGATAAAAAGCGCGGCTCAGGTTATATTCTTGAAACCGAAGAGAATGGCTTTGTGGGACTAGAATCAAAAGTAAAAACCGTTTCGGCCGAAAAAAAGTTGGAACACGACGAAGCGTTTTCTGCGCTGATTTCTCAGCACCTCTCGGCCATTCAAAAAGGACTATTTCGACCGCAGCCAAAAGATGTAAAGATTTGTGAAACCTGTCATTGGAGTTCGACGTGCAGAGCGCCTCATCTTCGTTAAAAACTAAGGCTATCCGCGCAGGTGCGGGAGCTGGGAAGACGTATAATCTCACTCGCGAAGTGATCACTCAAGCCCTTACTTTTTTTGCGAGGGAGCAAAGATGGCCGCGCTTTGTTGTGACAACGTTTACTAAAAAAGCCACTCAAGAACTCAGTGAGCGGCTAATGATTCTTTGTTTGCAAGAATATCCGCAAGCCATGGATTTTATTTCCTCCAGTGGAGCCCTAAAAGTCAGTACGATCCATGGAGTTTTAGATGAGTTTTTAAAAGATCTTGGTCATTTGATCGATTTAAAGAGTGATTTTTCGTACCTCACCGAAAGCGAAGCACTGTTTTTATCCAAAAAAGTCCTCAAAGAAATTGTCGAGGAAGAACGCCCAGAAGTGCGAGAACTCTTTAGTGCGTTCTCATTTTTTCAGCTGCATGGATTGCTTCGCGAAAGTTCGCGGCGAGAGTT
>JANOYW010000056.1:0-12941 GCA_031429075.1 Bdellovibrionales bacterium
CCGTTTCGATGTCTGTTACAAAGCCGTACTTGTACTGGCCGATATCCAAGGCGGGATTATCATTGCTCATGGCGCAACCTCCACCAAGGCTGGAATCGTGCTGTTCACAGTGGTCTTTTTTTCCGTCGATTTTTTTTCTGCTGAAAGAAGCTCAAGAATATTGATTTCTTCGTAGAAGCGCACAAGCTTTTCGTTGAGCAAAGTGATCGGCGTCATGATGTTACAGGTCTCGCGAATTTCGCAGGGAGATTCGGTGGCTGGGTCGACCATGCATTTGGCGATTTCCACGGGTCCCACCACGCAACTGATCACTTCACGTAAGCTCAGTTTACTCAAATCTCTTTGAATCACATAGCCGCCGTAGGCGCCTTGTTCTGATTTCAAAAATTGTCCCTGCACCATCTGTTGCATCACTCGTGCTGTGGCATCAAAAGGCGTTGAGTATTTTTGGCAAATTTCTTTAACAGTGGTGAGCTCACCTGGGCGTTTTTGATTCATGTGCTTTAAGGCGATCAGCGCATATTCCAGTTTTCTATGAATCTTGTTCACAAAGATCTCGCTTTTTAGTAGGTTCACGCAATATCGAAACCGTGGTCGCTATTTATATAGAGGAGTTATTTCATTAAGTTTTCAATTGGTCAATAAATAGGTGTTTTTTAGTCGTATTTAAAGGGTCTGTCCAGTTTGTAACTTATCAATGAAAATCAGTATCTTATGAACTTTAAATTTTATGGAAAGTCTCTAGTTATCTTTAGTATTGCGTTAATTACGCCTATTTTTGCCTGGTTTATCTTCTTCAGTCTTGCGCAAAATTCGAGCAATTCTTTCGACCCCACTCCATGGATTCAGGACTATGTCAGCTCGCCGGGACAAATTCTTCCACCTTCGAAGTGGGCTCATATTGTTTCCCATGAAGGTGTTTTGAAGGTTCGACAAGGAGACTCGCTGCTCCCTCTCAACGATTTCAAACCTGGTAACGGCAACCTTATATTTTTGACCGAAGCTCAAGGCCCAACCCTTGCAAAAGTTCTCTACGATTTTTTAAAGGACAATCATTTAACTAAGCGCGTACTGGTTCTTGCCGTCAGCGATGGGTTTTTAAAGGACGTGCGTTACTATGACGGCCAACTGGCACTCGGAGCAGGTCAAGCCTATTTGATTCGCTTTCGGGCTCTGCAAAGTTTTGCTCTGGAAAATTTTTTACTTATTAACATGAGTGGAATTTGGCTTCAGCCCGAAATTTTTAAAAGCAGCACCCAAAAACTTACGGATACATTTGTCGGTTTGCACGTTCCAGTTTTTATCGGCCCCATTCAGCGCGACCAAATTCAATTACTGCCTAAAAATGCGAATTTCCTGGTCATTGATTAATTTTTTCCTATTCTCAACCAGAACGTCTCATTTTCGAATTTGACGTGTCCCATCTTGAGATTCTCCCTCTGTATTCGTCACGGACACGATAAAAAAAGCCGATACTGCTAGAGCTATGAAACTGAGCAAAAAAAATATCCAAGACAGACTTGTTTCGCGTCGGCAATTTTTAGTTGGTGCAGGGTCCACATTTTTAGCTCTTCCTCCCCTCATTTCTCTTATGCCGCGCGAAGCTGCCGCTCAAGCTGCCACAAAAAAAGTTCGGAGCGTGGTTTATACGGGCTACTTAGGAATTGATCGTCATCAAATCGTGCCCATCACAGATCCAGCAGGGCTTGTTACTGATCCAGGAGCCCTTTTTACTCGCCACAAAACACTCAGCTCCTTTGGTGGGGGAGTTTCACGCGTGGTCGACTCTTCGTTTGTTTCTATGTATCCCCATATGAATTTATTTAAGGGCCTTTCACTCACCGGCGGAAATTACCAAGGCCATAACACCTCCGTTCTTTCGGGCTCTCATTCTGGAGGACGTGAACCTATTTTCGGTAAGTCCATTGATATCATCATGGAGCAATCCACCAATGTTTATAAGCCTGGTGAAATCCTAAAACAAAAAGCGCTTCGAATTGGCGGCTCGGGAATGTCTTTTGATCGCGTCAATGGTGTCCGCATCAATTCTACGAATCTCAAAGGCGATCTCGCCGTGTTTAACCAGCTTTTTGGTAGTTTTATTATTGCCGACACGGGCAATGCCGCACAAAGAAATGCCAACTCCCAATTGATTATCGATAAAGTTTATTCTGATCTAAAAAGCCTCGAAGGCAATCGTCGACTGTCTTCGAGCGACAAAATACTTTTAGACCGTTACGTTTCCGGCTTCCACGAAGTTCAACAGAAGGTCCAAGCCAATATTGCCGGTTTAGGGCCCAAGTGCAGCGTTCCGTCCCTGCCTATCGAAGTCAACCAACAAGGAAACACGTATCAGTTTCCCGCCGATACAAAATGGGGAATTGTGAGCACCAGTGTGCTGTTTGATAACTACATTGAGATGATTAAAATGGCATTTCTTTGCGATTTGACTCGGGTGATTCACATGGAAAACAGTGTGTGGTCTGATCTTCCCGTGAGCACGTCGAGTGCCGGAGGCCTTCATCACGAATGTGAATCCAGCGACATCGCCGCTGATCGCCAAGCTTGGGGAATTAAAAAGATGCTAAAACTAGCAACCGTCCTTCAGGCCACACCAGATCCCCAGGGCGGAACACTTTTGGATAACAGCACCGTGTTGTGCACCAATGAACTCGGCGCGTGGACCACAGCTCATTCGACACTTTCGATGCCTGCCATTCTTTTTGGAAGCGGCGGTGGCATGTTTAAAACTGGTTATTATGTGGATTATTCGCAAACGCGAAAACTTGCATCTTACGAATTAGGACGACCGTTTAAGCAACTCTTGCAATCAATCATGCAAAGTATGGGTGTGCCAAAATCGGAGTACATGCAATTTGGTGATGGCAAAGGTTTTGGGGAATTTGATGAAGGCATCAATCAATTTGGAAAAGTAATGCCTGATGCATTTTCGATTTACCGTAACGAGCACAATGATCTACTGCCCTTTATAACTAACGGATAGCCCATTTTTCGATCACCTCTTGCTTCCCTGTGATCATGCGCTGCGACTCGCACTGACGGCAAGAAGCGTTTAACCTTAATGCATGATTATTCACTCTGCCTTCGCCGCTCCCATCGCCGACACCACACCCACAACAAACCATCTGCTTCACGGTATTGCTAACGCGGGCATTGTTGTTCAACTCCTGCTGCTTTCCATGATCGGTCTTTCTGTTTGGAATTGGTTGATTATTTTTAAAAAGAAAAACCAGTTCGCCAAGATTTCGCAAAAAAATGATGCCTTCCTTGATGTTTTTTGGAAAGCTCCCAATCTTCAGCAGATCAATTCACAACTGGAACCTCATATCGAGAGCCCTCTCGCAAAAGTTTTTGAGTCGGGCTATCAAGAGATTGAACGCGTGATCAGCACCCAACAAGCCTCGGGCGCCATGATGACTGGAATGGAAAACCTTGAGCGCACTCTGCGCAAAGCCAACGATGAAGAGGTTGCGATTTTAGAAAGCCAGTTGAGTATTCTCGCCACCACAGGGAGTACGGCACCGTTTATTGGTCTACTAGGAACTGTTATCGGAATTATGAATTCGTTTCAGGATATTGCCCAGTCAGGCTCTGCAAGTTTAGCCGTAGTTGCACCGGGAATTTCGGAAGCTCTTTTTGCGACGGCCATGGGACTTTTTGCTGCGATTCCTGCAGTGATTTTTTATAACTACCTCATCAACAAAATCAAACGCCTCGAAAATCAGCTCAATGGTTTTAGTTCCGACTTTTTAAACATTGCACGTCGCAATTTTTTTAAAGGAGCCTAGTCGTGGCCATAGCACCGCAAAAAAACTCATCACGAATGGTCCTTAGTGAAATCAACGTTACACCGCTTGTGGATGTGATGCTTGTTCTTTTAGTCGTTTTTATGATCACGGCTCCGATGATGCAGCAAGGGATTGATATACAACTTCCACGCACGGCCACTGCGGGCATTGAAACCAAATCCGAGCCTTTAATTTTAACCATCAAAGCGAATAAAAAAATCTATTGGGGCTCGACAGCTGTCGTGACCACCAACTTAAACACAAAGTTGAAAGCCCATTTTAAAACCCAAAAGCAAAAACAAGTTTATATCAAAGCTGATAAAAGTGTAGATTATGGATTAGTTGCCGAAGTGATTGCTGAAGTTAAAGCCGCTGGGATCGAAAACGTGGGCTTAGTCACTCTTCCCAAATAAGAGCCAAAAAAAAGAGCCAGTACTATGAAAGATAATTCGGACTTAAAATATTTCTTAATCTCGCTATCCCTTCATCTTTCTCTTTTTCTCGTTATGGCCGTTAAAATTGTGTTGTTTCCCACGGAGCGGTTGGAGCACATTCGCGCCGTGCGCGTGGATTTTGTGGCACTTCCCGACGTAGACCCTCAGATTGGGCCCGTTGGTGAAGAAAAACCAGCGCCAGAAAAACCAGCCGAGCCTGTAAAAGAAGCAAAACCCGAGCCAAAGCCACCGGCGAAAGTTACTGAAAAGCCTGTCGCAAAATCTGCAGAAAAAACGGCCGACGAACTTGTTGAGAAGCCGAAAAAAGTGGATCTCAAGGATCAGCAGAGCGCCGCCCTTCAACGACTAAGTGCTCTTTCTCGAATTAAAAAAAGCAAAGCTGCCGATGCCAGCAAAACCGAGGGTGTTACCGTTAAGGGCAATCGCTTAAGCGAAGGAAACTCACTCACCGGTGTTGAGAAGGTCGAATACAATCGATATCTGAGCGATCTCGATATGCATATCAAAAAAAATTGGCATCTACCCGAATGGCTCACCGACAAGAATCTCACGGCAGCCATCTTTTTACGCTTTGATGAAAAAGGTCAAATCCTCGAAAAGAAACTCGTACGTTCGTCGGGCAATAAAGATTTCGACAACGAAGCTCTGCAAGCTGTCGTGAGCTCGGCTCCGTTTCCTATCCCTCCAGAAAACTTGATTAGTTATTTTCAATCGCAGGGTATTGAGTTAAGATTTCCAGAGTAAGAGGTGATTATGTTTAATTTGTGGTTTCTATTTTGTTCCGTTGCACTCGCGACAATCGTTTCCCATGCTCAAGAGCCCAACACAACCTACCTGAATGTGGGTCAGGCACAGGTTAAAAAGAGTAACGCCGCTATTCCACAAATTCGCTTTCTTGGTACCCCAAGCTTAGCTAAACAATATCTTGCACAGGAAAAAGAACTTCAAGATGTGTTAGAAAAAGATTTAACTGTATCTTCGTACTTTCAACTGCAAGATGCGAAATCGTTTTTGGAGTCCAATGAAAAAGGACTTCGTCCACATCCCGTCGAAGCCAATGGCTTCTTGTACGATGCTTGGAAGTCGATCAATACGGAATTTTTGATTAAAACTGGATTTAATATTGTCGGTGATCGCATCACCTTTGATGGTTACGTTTACAACGTTCCCCGCATGGAGCTTGTCATCGCCAAAAGTTACTCGGCACCCCTGCGCGACACGCGTTCTGTGGCCCATATGTTTTGCAATGATCTTCTCGAGCGCCTCACTGGAAAAAAACCATTTTTTTTAACTAAAATTGTTACCAGCAGATCGACAAAAGCGCCTTCCAAAGAAATTTTCATCATGGACTGGGATGGCGCCAACGCCCAACAAATGACCCGCCATAACAACGCCTCCGTTTCACCTTCGTGGTCGCGCGACGGCCGCTACATTGCTTACTCTGCGTACAACTACCATTCAAAAATTAAAATGCGAAATTTAGATCTTTTTATTTTCGATCTCAAAACACAGCAACGAATGATTCTTTCATCTGAACGCGGCACGAACTCTACGGCGAGCTTTATGCCCGATCAAAAAAACGCGGTGATACGAGTGAGCCCCAACAGCGGAACCTCCGACTTGTATCGAATTTCCCTCGGTGGCAAAGATAAAAAACAGCTGACCAGTGGTCCCCGTGGCGCCATGAATGTGGAGCCCGCCGTGAGTCCCGATGGCAACCGTTTGGCGTTTTCGTCGGATCGCAGTGGAAAAGCCATGGTTTATGTTTTGGATCTGAACTCAGGCTCCACAACGCGATTGACCTACGCAGGCCACTACAACGCAAGTCCCGCATGGTCGCCCGATGGAAAACGAATTGCCTTTGCCGGCGGTACCGAAAAACACTTCGATATTTTTATCGTTGATGCCGACGGCAAAAATTTGCAAAAGCTCACCTCTGCACAAAAATCCAATGGCCGCGGAGCGAACAACGAGGACCCTTCGTTTTCACCCGATGGACGTTTTATTTTATTTCGCAGTGACCGCTCAGGAAAATATCAACTCTACGTGATCAGTGTTGACGGCAAAAATGAATATCGACTCACTTTCGATCAGCACAATTACTATCGGCCCCAATGGTCTCCATTTCTACGTTAAAAGATTGGACACCACAACAGATCCAGGAGGGGCGCGAAGCCTCGCCCGCCATCGACCGCTATGTTCGTATTCTCGACAATAATACAACAGCCGCCAATTTAAAATTTGTCGACAAAGTGCGCATGAGTCGTCATTCCGCTTGGGTCAACGCCGCGCTTTCCAGCTTTCATAAAACAAAATCGCCCCAAGTCGTTTGCAAAGAGTGGTCTGATGTCACCTTGCAAATCTTGTCGCAAATTTGGGTAGAGCACGGACTTGATAAGGAAAACCTTTGTCTCATCGCCATGGGAAAATTGGGCGCCTTCGAACTCAACTTGAGCTCGGATATCGATATTTTTTTTGTCTCTGATGAAGATCCCGATAAAGAAATGCTAAAAAAGGTGCGCCGATTTTTAAATGACGTTAGCGAGGTTCGCTCCTCGGGCTTTTGTTATCGCGTCGATCTGGATCTGCGCCCCGGCGGATCCTCAAGTCCTATCGTCATTAGTTTTGATACGATGACCAATCACTATGGCTATCAAGGAGAAACCTGGGAACGAGTTGCGCTGATCCGCCAATCAATACCCCTCGGCCCCACTCCGCTGAAAGAAAAGATTTTATCCTTTTGCCAAAAATATGCGTTTCGAAAACACATTGATCTCACACTCTTTCATGACCTTTATGGCATGCGAAAAAAAATTCAACATCACAAGTTCAATACAAGCGAGCTGAATTTAAAATTTCGTAAAGGAGGCATTCGCGACCTAGAGCTCCTTGTGCATGCGTTGCAACTCATTCACGGCGGTAAAAATAAGTTATTGATTTCTCCGTCGATCACGGTCGCACTGAATGAATTGGCCGCCGCAAAACATCTCGATACGTTTGATTGCGAGACTCTGAGAGATAGCTATTGGTTTTTTAGGCAAATCGAAAATCTTTTGCATGCAGAAAATGATCAACACACCTACGATTTAGCTCCCTCTCAGCTCGTAAGTTCCGAGCAAAAGAACGAATTTTTAAGCCGGGCCGAACGGATTGCCACCATTGTTGACCAATTCTTAAAGCCTTACCGTCAACCGCAAACAGATATTGTGAATCTGGATGCCGAATTTAAAGCCTTAAATTTTAATGAAGACACTTCCCTTGCGTGGTCGGAGCTATTGCAAACCAAGATTCAATCCAGATCGAAGATGCGAGATGAACACGAACGTCAGCTTTTTTTTAAGAACGTTTTGTCGCAGTTAAAAACTCTCGCTGTCGATCCGACCCCGACTCTTAAACATCTGCAACATTTTCTTTTGGCAATAAAGGCGAAAACGAGTTTTTTTACGCTATTTAATCAAAATCCCACACTTCTCGAAGAAATGTTGTGGATTTTTTCTTACTCTCCATTTTTATCGCAAATTCTCATCCACCGCCCAGAGCTCGTCGATAGCTTTTTGTTAAAAAATGTCTCGCTCGACGCCAACGACGAGGACCAGTTTTACAATTCTGCACAAGACTATAAACTGCTGTCCGATCTCATTCATTCCTCGCGTTTTTTAAAACACCGTGATTCTCAACAGCTCACTACGCATTTATCAAAAACGGCTGATACCATTGTTGAAACACTATTAAAAATTTTATGCGAAAAATTTAAAGTGCAGATTCAGGTTCTAGCCCTTGGCAAGTGGGCCTCGCGGGAGATGGGACTCACTTCGGATCTTGATTTTATCTTTATCACCAACGAAGAACTAACTGACGCCCACTTTAAAGCCGCACGTCGCTTTATCCATTTTTTAAATTCGCCCCATAGTGGTCAAACTTTATACCACATCGATTTGCGATTGCGCCCCAGTGGCAGTGCGGGCCCCCTTCTGTTGTCTGTCGACGATCTCAAAAGCTATCTCAATGAAAAGGCGGAGGCTTGGGAGCGCCAAGCTTATTTATGCCATCGCTTTCTGCCGAATACGGATGCGGCAGCTCTCTTCTCCCCCCGTCCACTCTCGAACCAAGACAAACTCCAACTCCAAGATATACAAAATAAGCTACTCGTCGACACCCCCGCTTCCTTAGATTTAAAAAAGAACTACGGTGGGCTTTTGCATACCGAGCTCACGTTGCAGCTGGCCGCCCTGGATGCCGGTGTGTTTCCGACAGCTCCCAGCGTGCACGGACTTTGCCAGGCTTTGCAAAAACATACGCCGGCAGAACTCTGTGCACAAATTGAAACAAACTATGTGAATTTACGGTCCCATCAACAATTGCTCATTTTAATCTCCCAATCGGCAAAGCCCCGCATCGAAGTGGACTCCCACGAGATCGATAAGATTTCCTCGGTATTGCAAACCAGTCCTAAAGTCTTGCTGCAGACTTTGAGAGACCTGCTCTTGGAACAGAAATCTCTTTTGAATAAGCTTGACCCTTTGCGAGCCCAACTTAAAATAGAAGAATGAGATTATTTCTGTGCGTCTTTTTTCTGGTGGCTATCAACAATGTTGCACATGCCCAAAGTCACGCGCGAATTGTGACCAGTCTTGGAACCATAAAAATTCGTTTTTTAGCAAAAGATGCGCCAAAAACAGTGGATAACTTTGTAAAGCTTGCTAAAGGCGAGCAGCGCTTTGTGGACACAGAAGGTAAAAAAGCGATGCGACCGTTTTACAATGGGCAAATCGTCCATCGCGTTACTCCAAAGCTTGGAATTTTTATGGGCTGCCAATGGGGAACTGGGCGGGGCTGGCCGGGGTACTACATTTTTGATGAAAACGTCGATGGCTCCAGCTTTGACCGACCGGGCTTGGTCGCTATGTCCAAGCTCTCTCCCAAAGACAATCGTTTTGGCAGTCAATTTTTTATTACCACGGCCGCCGATGATCGTCTTAACAAGAAATACACGATCTTTGCTGAAGTAGAGTCGGGAATGGACGTTGTGGAAAAAATCTCCCGGGTGCCTGCAGACACCATGATGAAGCCCAAAACACCAGTCAAAATCACTGCCGTAGAGATCATTTCGCAATAGTGCAAAGTTGCTGCGTTGCCCTTTGAATCCTACTCCATCCTCTTTTATCGTGCTCCCAACCTGGGGGGCCAATGTCGAAGCAAAAAAACCAAACTCTTTCCAACTATAAGCGGCTTGTCGACGAGCTTTTAAAAGAGACAAGTGATGAAAAATTAGTTAAGGATTTGATGCAAAAGCTCGGTATGCAATACACTGCAGAAAAAGTGGACCGACTCACAGAGGTGCTCGCTTTTAACCCCCGCCCTGAACTCAATCAGGACCTTTAAAAGGAAAACGAATGATTTATAATTCGATTCTCGAAACCATTGGCAACACCCCTATAGTTAAACTGAATAAAGTCATTCCCAAAGGAAGTCCGCACACGTTTCTTGCGAAACTTGAGTATTTTAATCCCGGCCTGAGTGTGAAAGATCGCATTGCGCTTGCTCTCGTAGAGGGTGCCGAAAAACGTGGGGAACTCAAACCCGGAGGCACGATCATCGAAGCCACTTCGGGAAATACCGGGATGGGCCTTGCGCTGGTTGCTGCGGTGAAAGGTTACAAAGCTATTTTTGTAATGCCTGACAAAATCAGCGAAGAAAAACGAGCGGTGCTTCGCGCGTACGGGGCCAAGGTAGTCATCACTCCAACAGCGGTGGATCACGATGACCCTCGCAGCTATTTAAATGTTGCCAAAAAACTTGGTGAAATCACGCCAAATAGTTTTATCACAAACCAATACCACAACCCCGACAATACCCGTCAGCACTACGAAACCACAGGCCCAGAAATCTGGGAACAAACCAACGGCAAGATTGATGTGTTTGTCGCTGGCGCAGGAACTGGCGGCACTATTTCGGGTGTGGGACGGTACCTCAAAGAAAAAAATCCAAAAATAAAAATTCTTTGCCCTGATCCTATCGGAAGTATTCTGTACGATCTTTTTTATTTTAAAGAAGCCAAAACTCCTGCCGCACCTTACAAAGTAGAAGGTGTTGGGGAAGATATGCTCCCTGATAATGTGCATCTAAATGTTATTGATGATTTTGTGCAAGTCTCTGACAAAGAATCCTTCACGATGGTTCGCGAAATTGTCGCCAAGGAAGGAATTTGCGTGGGCCCTTCTTGTGCTTTGGCACTCGCCGGAGCCATAAAATATTCCGAAAAGTTCACAACTCCGATGACATTCTTAGTGATGATGCCAGACAGCGGGCGTGCTTATATGAGCAAAGCCTTTAACGACGATTGGATGAAGGATAACGACTTTTTGCCGTCACCGATGCGTACAAACACCGTGCGCGACATGCTCGGCAAGATGACTCAACCCGATTTGATCTCGGTCAAAGTTGGACAGACCGTCATGGAAGTGGTGAGTTTGTTAAAAGACAACAACATTTCACAAGTTCCCGTCTACTCTGACGGGCAAATTGTGGGAATTCTCGACGAGTCTGATCTAATCTTTCCTCTCGCCACTGGAAAGCTAAAGCCCACCGAACCCATCATTCATTTGATCAAGGGAAACATTATTTGGGTGGATCTGGAAGACAATCTCGAACATCTTTCGACGCATTTCCAAAAAGGTTTTATTGCGTTGGTAAAAGATCCCTCGCAAAAAACCCGTTTGATTACCAAAATTGACCTGCTTGATTACATGAGCCATTTTTTGACTTAGCCATTTTTTGAATAAATAGAGGACCTATGAAAAATATTGATCGCAAAGTTGAATTCGCCACACGCGCCATCCATGCGGGACAAAATCCCGACCCAACCACAGGCGCCATCATGACGCCGGTTTATTTAACTTCGACCTACGTACAAGAGTCCCCTGGAGTTCACAAAGGCTACGAGTACAGCCGCACTGGCAACCCTACGCGCAAGGCCTATGAAGATTGCTTGGCGAGTTTGGAATCAGGAAAGTATGGCTTTGCCTTTGCTTCGGGCTGTGCAGCCACCACCACTGTTATGCATATTTTAAAAGCTGGCGACCACGTTGTGGCCTGCGATGATATGTACGGCGGTACGTTTCGACTTTTTGATAAAGTTTTGCGCCACAACGGCATTGAGTTTTCCTTCGTCGATCTCACAAATCCTGAAAGTTTCGAAAAGGCCATCAAGCCAAATACAAAACTCATTTGGATCGAAACTCCCACAAATCCCATGTTGAAACTTGTGGATATCCGCAAACACTGCGCCTTGGCTCAGAAAAAAAATATCATCTCTGTGGTCGATAACACCTTCATGAGTCCGTACTTCCAGCGCCCCCTCGAGTTGGGAGCCGATGTGGTTGTTCACTCGACGACAAAATATATTAACGGCCACAGTGACGTGGTTGGTGGCGCGCTGGTGACCAACCGTCAGGATCTGGCGGAGCGAATTGCATTTTTAAGCAACTCCATGGGTGGAATTCAATCCACCTTTGATGCTTTTCTGTGTATGCGCAGTCTTAAAACTTTGCCCGTTCGCATGCGCACACACGAAACCAATGCAAAAGCTGTCGCCACGTTTTTAGAAGGCCACAGCCGTGTTGAAAAAGTGATTTATCCAGGATTAACCAGTCACCCCCAACATGCTCTGGCAAAAGAACAAATGTCGGGCTTTGGCGGAATGATCACTTTTTACATTAAAGGCGGAATGACAGAATCGCGCGAGTTTTTAGAGAAAGTGAAAATTTTTGCGTTGGCAGAAAGCTTGGGTGGAGTGGAGTCGCTGATCGAACATCCAGCCATTATGACACACGCCAGTGTGCCCGTTGAAAATCGTAAAGCCCTTGGAATCTCAGATAATTTGGTTCGTCTGAGTGTGGGAATCGAAGACCTTCAAGATTTACTTTGGGACCTTGAACAAGCCTTGAAATAAGTTCCGTCAAAGTGAGGCCGCACCCTTGACTTAAGAGTGCGATTTTTGTAGCTATATTGTCTCTTTATTTCCGATGGTCAGGTAGCTCAGTCGGTAGAGCAGAGGACTGAAAATCCTCGTGTCGGGGGTTCAATTCCCTCTCTGACCACCAAATTACACGAATTTCACAATAAATTCAATACCTTAAGAAATTACGTAGGTGGTTTTGCGTAGGTGGTGTCGGGGGTTCTAGACTAGATTTTACTCCGCTTCTTTCCGATGAAGGAGTGGTATGAATCGTAATCTAAAATTAGCAGAAAAAAGCTTTCCCAATTCAGTCAAAGTGACTGGCAGTTACTATATTAGAAAACTAGCAAAGGGCTGGTCTCTTTACCACACCGAATATCTGAACGGTGAAAAAAAAGATACTCGAGTTGAAAAAATCTCTTATCAAGAACATGGTTTCGATTCAAATTGGTCGCTAGCACAAGCAAGAGTTAGAAATAATCAACTAAACAAAGAAAAGTCCGTTCACAAAGCAAAGGCTAGAGAATCTGCAAAGCAACTTGTTAAAATTGAGTTTCTTGATGACGTGTTTTTCCCTAAAAATTTGGTTGAGGAATTTTTGGAACGACTTGCGAATGAAAATGAAGGAACCGATGACTACCTAAAAAAGATGTATATTCACTTCTCTAAAATAAGAAGAATGATGTTGAATTTACAAGTTTTGCCTAAAGATTATAACGA
>JANOYW010000057.1:0-20532 GCA_031429075.1 Bdellovibrionales bacterium
TAACATGTTGAGTCCAGAAACAGGACCTGGCACCTTTACTAACGTACAGGTGTGTATTCCACGCTGAAGCGAGCTCCGGGCTCGAGTTGCAACTGGACGCCTTCATTGACGACAATTTTATGGACATTACGTCCAGAGGAATCCGTTTCAACACGATAGCTCCAGCCCGATTGATCACTTTTGGGGATAACCTGGCGAACACCATACTTCACGATGATAGGATCCCGTTCAAGATTGGCAATGTTTGGAGCGCGCTCCAAAACAATGGTCCTACGCATACTTTTTTTGACGATATCATTTCCAATTTTACTAAGCTCTGATCCGTACTGTGAGTCTCTTAAGTCGAAGCCAGTTCCGTTCATTAGATTTAAAAGTTCAACAATTTTACGAGGACCCCGTCCTGGCTGTTGAATGTAATAATCGGCGTTTGTATATACGCCTCTGGTATTTCCATTTGTAGAAATCCAATCATTGTATCTTCCAAGCGCCGCATAAACAGAAACACTCACGTTTTCTTTTTCTTGTGATTTCAAAAACTGGGCGACTTCTGCAGGTAAAACTTCCAGAGATTCGCGCTTGTCATTTGATAGAAGAGCGGCTTCTCTCTCAAGAGTAGATCGTGTATTTGCATCTTGTTTAAGGGCGTCCTGCTGGATGTTTACGTAGTCAAAGTCATCTGTATCAGTAAAAAAGATTACGGCTAAATGCGCGTCGTTTCGACGAAAGTTTTTATTCATTTGCTGAGATTCAGGTCGCAAAGCTGCTATTACTGGAGAAAAAACTTCTTCATGTTGTGGACCAGAGCGCAATGTCACTTTACCATTACCGTCGCGTTCGAAGCTCTCAACACCGAAAGCCAAGGTCGGACCCCACAAACTGAGGTCTGTGGCGCTGGTAATATAGGGGGCTTCACTTTGCGATGAAGAACAGTCACCGCTAAATGAACCGCGGTTTCCGCCCACCGGGCGCAACTGACCGAGGTCGCATCTTTTATCAACTCCAGCAAACGAAATAGAATCCCAAGCTGAAACCACACCTAAGTGTAAATCGAGAAATTGCATTTTGCTTGCGAAGTTTTCAGAGAACATTCGGATATTGCGACGTAAATTGGCTTGATCGTCGTTCATGCTGTCAGAGGGATCCATAAAAACAACAACATCTAATTTTGGTTTAAATATTTCACTATCAACCTGAGTAATACGCTCGGAAGATTGGGCATCGGGAGTGGCAGGAACATTCACTTGCGTGCCTTCTGGGATGGCCGGTTGCTCGGGTCTGTCGGCAGGGATAAAGGTTTCGCCGCCATAAGTTTCGTTGTTGGCAACAGGGGGTGTGGCAGGTGTTGCGACTCCATAAAGATCTGGATTTTTTGGTTTACAACCCAAAATTAAAGTCGAAGTCAGCGCTACAAATAACAAAGTTTTATAGGAACTCATCACATTGTCCTCCCCGATTTTTTCTCGCAACGATCGACTGTGGCCTGATAACTGTCGAGTTCGTCCAACCAAATGTCATCTTTCGAATCTTTAAACACAAGGTCGTCATCGCTCTTGTCAAGTGTCTCACCTTGTTTGTTATTAAACTGCGTTGCTATGTGCACTCGCTGCACACCTTCAACTTCGATCAAGTTGAGTTTTTGTAAGATTCGATGATTTTCGTTATTTTCAACAACCGCGAGTTGTTGAAGTCGCTTTTCAAGGCGAGATAGACTCTTAGCTTTTGCAGCAGCCAACATAAGGCTATCAGTATAAAAAAGCTGGGGCATTTTTGCTAAGTTTGGCCCAAGAGATTTCCAGTTGGCCGTGTCTTTCATCCATTGTTCAAGGATTTGTCGAGAGATGGAGTTTCGTTGTTTTTGCGCGATTTCTTGGATCGCAACAACTTGCTCGCGCTTTTGTGTTCTAAAGTCTTTTAATGTTTGAAAAACTCCAAGATAATCACAAAGCTTAAGCTGCACTAGAGCTCTCAGTAAAAAAGGCTCGGTGGTGGTTAAGCCGCTCAAGGCGGGAGAGGTAAGAGTGCGCGAAGCTGCAAGAGCTTTGTTCATTTGATCAAGATGAATATACGTCCATGCTTTTTCTTCGAGGACCATCAAATATCTGTCAGACTGTGTGGTGATTTTGTCATATTCCACAAGAGCTTCTTTAAAATTCTTTTGCTCAAAAAGCTTGCGGGCTTTCGACAGGGTCTGTTGTTCGCTGGAGCCTTTAGCTAAAGCGGTCACAGAAAAGAGAATAAGAAGAACGCTTGTGATTAGAGTTTTCATAACATAAATCCAATACCAAGTTGCAACACCATACCATCGATGGATCTTTCACCAGAAGATACGCGGTCTTTATAGTTTTGGTAACGAACTTCTAAGCGGCTGGTAAGCCAAGAGTTAACCCAAAGACCCATACCCACTCCACCCGTAAAGATTGGTGAATTTCCGCGGATAAATTCATTGGGGCCATTTAAATATTCATATTGTATTTGTCCGCCACCGGCGATGAGGTAAAAATCAAACTGACTTACGGCAGACTCAAACCAGCTTACTTTTCCGTAGATGGGATACCAGTTTACAACGGCCATGGTTGTACGAATTGGAAAGGCAATGGAAGGAGCGACGTAATCAGTGGCTCCGGCAGCTTGTTTTGCTGCGGCAACATCAAAAATTCGTTGGCCTTCGGTCGTTAGTTCGTTGCGATTGTCGCTGTATCGAAGTCCTAAGGACCAGCGAGGCGTGATGTGAAAATCTAAGTTTGCGCCCCAGTTTACTGAATTAAGATAAGTGTCTCCACCGTTCACAAAACCGTAGGCGATGCCGATTTCGGGGCGTAAATTTCTATCAACTTCGCGCTTCTGCACAACTCGCATTGAGTTGTTGGGCTGTAGCGCCCGCGCTTTTTTAATAATTTCCTCATTTGTACCGAGGCCATCAAGTTGTTGGTCCACGTTGATGGACTTTACTGATTTATTATAGTTTTTTGCTCGTCCTGCTTTTGCTTTTGCAAACACTGGTGATGCAATCATTAGCGTTGTCAGTACTGACGCTATGATTTTTGCGGTGATACTCATTGTGGCCCCCACTTTGGCGTTGTGATTGTCGTAACATTATTGGTCGCAGGCGCTGCTGCACCAGTTGGAGTTGATGTGCCGGTTGTCGGCGTTGTCGCTCCAGCTTTTTTGACTAAAATTTCTTTGGAAATGGTTTTTGAAATTGCATCGAAGGTAATTTGCATAATGTTGTTGTTGTAGGCACTTGCATCTATATATTGAAGATCTGTTAAAGTGATTTTGATGTTTCCACGATCCTCTGTTGTTCCCGCTTCAATCACACCTTGGGGCTTCCAAGTGATCTTGTAAGTGACTGAATTATCAATATTTGCGATCTGAGTCACTGTGGCTGCTGTGGGCTGATCTTCAACGGTGAGATCAAAGCGAACTTTTGAGCGATAAAGAACTTTCGCATTGATATAATAGCTCGACTCAACACCTTCGGTAAAAATCATGGCTTCTTCTTTAAGAAGTCCTGCATCGGAGTAAGTTTTTACTTCGTAAGGAATGCCATCGACTGCGATTTCTTGTGATGTTTTAACTAGATTTTCTAAACACTGACGATAGTTTCCTTCGTTTTCCTGAAGGAGCGATTCTGGACAATTGAAAATATAGATGGCCTTTTGGATTTCGACAGGTCGTTCAACCGTAACTTCAACAATTTTCTCTTGAATCACTGGAATCTCTTTGGTTTCTGTCACCAATTGATACTCTACTTTTTGCGGGGCTGATTGTGCTTCGGCAGACAGATTGAGCTGTTTATAGTTTTCAAGCGGGTTGTTCTTTGTGGGCCCGCAAGCCGTCAACAAACTTAATACTGTGATTAGCGTAATAACTATTTTCATCTGACACCCCTACCTTTGGCTCACGCGACGAAGTTCGAATGGATAATCAACATCCACGTTCACTGCGCCGAGCGGTTTAGGAAATTTCCAACCTTTAATTTTACCTGCAATACAATTTTCAACTTTTCCGTCGCCAACACTTGAATGTGCGATTTGCGACAGATTCACGCGACCTTGTCCATTAATCACCCAATGGGCAGTTAAACGACCGCGAAGATCAGGTTTGCCTTGCAGACCTGTTTCATAACAATAAATGATTTGTCCCATATTTTTTTGTACAACCGCGGCGATCTGATCGCGATCCAATCCGCTTTCCACTGTGGCTTCTTCTGTGAGAGGCGCCATAAAAGCACCCGATTTACCGCGAAACGAAATTCCGCCACCAAGACCGTGTCTTCCGCCACCAGATCCCGAAGATCCGTACCCACCGGCACCCATGGCCTGTGAACCTGCACCCGGGCTTGAAGCAATAAGACCTTTTCCAGGAAGCGCACCACTGGCTCCGCCTTTAAGGCCTTCACCAATCCCGCCGCCACCACTCCCGGCTCCACCGTAACCACGACCACCAGAGCCGCGACCGCCCTCACCGACACCATTAAGGTCTAAGCTTGAAGCATGGCTTTTTTTGATAGTACTTAAAGCGCCAAGCACTCCCAGTTGGTTGATATTTGGACCTTTATTATTTGCTGGAACGTCTTTGCGAATGGGAACATTTTTAACAACTGTTATTTTTTTAGGTTGAACGATCTTTTTAGTTACATTGGACCTTGTGATATTTTTAGGCACTGGCTTTTTATTTAGGATTTTTTCAGCCATTTTTACTGTCTTTTGTTTTTTAAGCTCTTCGAATTTTGGAAGTTCAGGGATTTCTGTATTAATTGTTACAACAACTGGCTCGATTTTTTTGTCTGGAAAAAAGCGGTTGACGATAAAGCTCAATAAAACAAAGAAGGCGATGATGCTAACGTGTGTGATGGCAGAGTATTGGAAGGTTTTTTTAAGATTTGATTCTTCTTTTTGTAAAGCAAATGTCGGAGAGAAAAGAGAAGCGTTTTCTTTGTAGCTAAGGAAACCGATTCCTGAAATGCAAACATCTTTGTTTTGCACATCTTTTTTAGTTGTTGTTGTTAGTAGTAAGTACGGTACGTCGTCTTTATCGAGTTCGGTTGTATTATGAACGGCTTCGATGCGTCCTTCATCCTGGCGATAGACTAACGTAAGTGAGGGGCTATCCCATAGGAACGTACGTATGATCTGTTTATTTTTATTTTGCAGTACAAAACATCCCATTTTACATCCTACCGTTATTTCCGTAATTGTTCTTGCGCCTCACGGTCCTTAAACGAGCGTCTAAGGCCGAGAAGGTCATCAAGGACCTTTTCATCTTCTACCATTGCAATTCCCTGACCCGCCGTTTGGTATTTACCGCGAACTGAGGCGGCATCAAACGAGAAAGAGGTCCCTAATTGTCCATCTATGGCCTTCGGTGTGACATTTTTAGTCACCGTCTTATGCCGGGTGATTTGCGACTTGTTTTTGGTCGATTTGGCCTGGGCATAGCCATTAAGCCCCAGGGTCAGCGTTAGAATTTGCAGAAGGAGGAGAATGCGGGTTGGTAGTTTTTTCATTGGAACATCACTTTCATTTGCGCCATTCGAGCTTCGAGGTACGCCACTGTCACGTCGTTCCCGCGGAGACTTTCGATCTCTTTGAGTTTTGCCACATTGGCTTCTTCGAATGGATTTTTACGAATTTGGTTTTGCGCCTGCGATACAACTTGCGAGCTTGGATAACTTGCGCGCTCATTGAGAGTTTGCTCTAAATATCGAGCCTTAGAGGGAGGGGCATGCCTAATCAATTGCTGAAGGTCTTCTTTAAGTGCATGTCTGTATTCTAAACGGGCGTTTTTATAAGTGTTTGCGTGGACTGTGAGCCAGCCCTCTCCGCTCCAAAGAGCTTGCAGTTTTTCTTCGATCTTTTTAGATTTTTCAAGGTAAGGCTGTGCTTGCTGTCCGAGGATTTGAGTGTACTGCTCGCGCTGTTCTTTAGTGAGCCCCCGTGGCAGTGGCAATCCTACGAGGTTTGTGTGCAGTCTAGCGTATTCATACTTAAGCACGTTCAAGAAAATGGCCTGCATTGAGATATCGCGGCTTTTTACGGATTCTTTTAAGAATGTCTCAAAATGAGACAAATTCTTAATTCGTTCTTCGAGGGATTTTTTGAGTGTGTTTTGGTTTTTGGTGTTAAGGCGCAACGAAGAAATATGGGCTATGTCTTTTTGAATAGACGGATAGCTAATCAAACGAGAAAGGAGCCCCGCAAAAGCGCTCTTGCGAACTGATGGATAGTTAAAAACGTCTTCGAGAATTTGTTTATTATGATTTTTAGAATAAATTTCTAGGGCAAGTTTTGCCAACACATCTGGTGATTGGGAAAGCTCAGCGATGTGCTGCTTTAACATTTTCTGAGGAAGCATTTGTCTTTGAATGCGACGTACGATGATTGATGCCCGTGCTTTTTTATTTTGGCTGAGTTTTAAAAAATCTTCTTCGTGCTGATCGGGTTTAAGATTCGCCATTTCAGCTAACCAAATCAATTTTAGGGCTTCGTCCGAAGACATTGCGCCTGCAGATTTTTTGGTGAGTTCGTAAGCCTGTTTGTGATCAAGTTCCATTTCAGCAAGCCAGATTCGATCTTGGATGGCCTGCGAGTGTTCGCGCTCTGTTAATGTTTTAAGAGCCAGGGTATTGAGGTTTGCGTGAAGTGCGTCTTTAAAGTTCTTCAGCTGAAGTGATAATAAGTACATATTTTTGTAAAGATTCTTTTTTTCCACATCACTGCTATCGACCATGGAAACTGATTTAAGCTTTACAAGATCAGAGTTGCCAGATTTTTTCGCATTGATTTTTTGAGCAACTGTATTAAGTACTGATTTTCGATGAATTTTATAAAATTCTTTTTTATCTTCTTGAAAACGAGTGGCAAATTCTAAACTCCAGTTTTCGATGGCTTCATCATCTTTGAGTTGTATCAATGAATTTAAGGCCAAGTGGGCTGCTTCTACTTTTTCTTTACGATGCTCTTTCGCATTGCCTTCAGTTGCGAGCGCTTTAAAATGACTGGCGGACTTATCAAATACTTTTAATTCAAAGTGAAGTTTGGCAATTTGATAGCGAACTTCAAAAGTACGTGCACCTTTTTCATTCAGCTTTAAGTAGTGATTGTAAGATTGCATTCTGAGTTCTGGATTTTTTAAGGTCTCAGCCATGTCCATTTCGCCAACCAACGCATTTTCTAACGTCTTTTGATTTTTGTTCGCAGCACTTACGTTTGCTGCTTTTTGGAAAAATTCGTAGGCGCTTTTGTATTGCTTTCTTTGTTGAGCTGCCGCCGCACCAAGAAGAAGCATTTCGTCATCTTTTGGAAAGAGGTCTGTATAGATAACATAGGCATGAGTGAGCTCGGTGGACTGAATTTTTTTCTCTTCACGATTCCAGTCGATGATCCATCGGCGCACTTCGCTTTGTAATTTGTCGCAGTTGTCTCCGCAACCTTGGTCTTTCCAAGTTTCTTTAACTTGGGCAAATAACTGAATAGCTCCAGGCAAGTTACCGGTGTCGCGTTTCAGTTTCATGATTCGAATTTGTGCTTCGAGAGCATCTTTCTTTTGATCGGAGTTTGAAAGATAAAACATCCATACAAGAGCCGCTTCCTTCTTTTTGCCGAGGCGATCCGCTTCGGTGGCTAACGCGTGAATGTTCTGCATGCGATACGAGGCAGGACTTAGCTGAAGAACTTTATTGAGAGTATCTTGGTTAATGGTCTGGCGTGCGTAGAAAGAGGAAAGATCCTTCGAAACATCTATTTTAAAGGATTCATCTTGCGTAATCCCTTCGGCATTTTTGTACTCTGTTAATTTGGGATTTTTTAAAATCATCTCAAGCTTTGCAATGGCGCTCGGTACCTGTTCCATATTAAATAGGCACCAGGCAAGGCGATAATGCACCAAGCCCTTTTGTGGGGATTCTTCGATACTCAATGCTTTTTCATATTCGCTTTTAGCTTGTTTAAACTGAGATTTTTGAAAATAGATATCACCAAGGGAGGCGTGCGATTGTCCGAGAGTTTCGCCTTTGTGGCGTTTTTTACCCTCTTTAGTAATTTGTAAGTGAATTTTTTCGGCTTTTTCGATTTGGTTAAGGCTTAAATGCAAATGAGCTTTTTGTAAAAATGCATGCCCACGCATATCTTCGCTCAAGCGAGGAATAATATTGTCGTAGTGACTGGTGGCCTCAACGCGGTCTTCTTTTGATTTTAAACAATTGGTACAACTTTGTTCAACTTCAGATAGGGCTTTAATGCGAGATCTTTCGGCTAGCAAATCCGCAAGACGCAACGTAGAAGGAACTTTTGAGACATCAGAATTGTCGAGGGATTGGATAATTTGTCGTAGGCGATCGATCACAACGGTGTGTGTATTGAGATCCATTTTTTCTGCAACAGCCATCGAAGTGGCTATGCTGATCGAGAGAATAAGAACTAAGGCATGGGTATGAAATCTCAACGTCGCGCGCATTATTTACTCCTGTTGGTAGACTGCAAATTTAACATTCTTGATCCCAGCGTGAGCCGAAGCGGTCAGAAATGGTTGGAGTTTATGAAAGTCTACATTTTCGTCAGCTTGTAAAATGATCGAAGGTTCTTTGTTTTCTACTTTTAATTTTAGATTTCCGGCAACCTGTGCCAAACGACTGCTCAACTGAGCTTCGCTAATAATTTGTCCGTCAATCATAAATTGGTTATTTTTAAATGTAATTACCGGTGATCCGTCGAGTTGATTAAAGATTTTTGCCTGAGGCAGCGTTATTTGATCTTCTAAGTCCATGGTCTCGCTAGGAGAGTTACAGACAACAAGATAAAGTACGATGATCACAAAAGCATCGATCAACGAAGTTAAGGTGATTGTGGATTGAATACTCTTACGAAGCTTGCCTTGGTTTTTTCGCAAAAGCAGACCGCGTGTTGTCACTTGAGGAATACTGTGTGTACTTAGAATCGTTCGCATGGTTATTCCTTTTTAGATTGGTGATATTCCAACGTTTTTAATTTCGGCTTTGCGTAAAGAATCCACTGTTTTCATGGTTAAACCGTAAGAAACTCCAGGCTTAGCGATAACAACAGAGGTATTGAGATCAGGGATGCTTTTACGAAGAGAAACTAAAAAGGAATCGATTTTATCCCAATTAGGCTCACCGTTAATGCTTTGAATTTTATATTGTCTTTGTTTTATTTTAACGTCTTTAAGATCAAGTTGAAAACTTTTATCGTTTTCAACTTGTACAACAACCGAAGGAGGATTGTTTGCTCCGTTTGTGCTCTCAGCACCCACGGCCTGGTGTGTATCTATAGAACCGATGTAGGACCATACTGCTGTTAACAACAAAAAGCTTAAACAGGCTGATAACATATCAATAAACGGTATCAAGTTCAGTTCAAACTCAATTTCTTTTTTAAACGAACTCATAAATCATCCCCTGTTTAAGTATTAAAATTACTTCGCACGCTGTTTACGAGCAGATACTGTATCGATGTTAAAGCCCAACCAAATGTACATTCTTAAGGCGGCTTTATGAAGATCTTCGACCAATGTGTTGGCTCGGTTTTGAAGGACTGCAAAGGCGATCAAGGCAGGAACAGCAACAATAAGACCGTAAGCTGTGGCACTCATGGCTTCGCCCACACCTTCAGCTAGAAGGCGAGCTTTTTCTGCGGCGCCAGCGTTGGCGATTCCAGAGAAAGATTTAATAAGACCTACGATTGTTCCTAAAAGACCTAAAAGCGTTGCAACGTTGGCTAACATTGAAATAAAGCCAAGTCTTGAGTCCACACGTCCCGACTCTTCGATTAAAATTTCATCCATTTTATGTTGAAGCTCTTCGCGACCACTGTGATCAATCGTTGATTGAACTCCCACTTTAGTAAGAGCGGTTAAAGCTTCGTTTCCAGAGCGATGTGTTTTACTTACCACTTGCTCGAACTGTGCAGACTTAATGTCTTTCTCCATATGATCAACGATGTCGCGAGCGTTGAGGGAGCGTTTGAGATATAAAGCGTAGTAGCGTTCAAAGATCAGTGCCATGCTAACGATTTGCACTAATAGGATGGGATACATCCAAAATCCACCAGCTACAAAGAAAGTTCCTAATTGCGTAAACATAATAATCCTCCAAATTTAGTAGTCTTCACCACAAACCTAGTAGAGCAAGGTCAGTACCAACCGCAGTTGGCTTTAAATGGCATTTCAGATCAAAGTGAGACAATTTTTGTCATATCGCTGTAAACTGCTGCTCAAAAATGAGCACAATGAATTGTCTTATTTTGAGACAGTTTCATTAATTAGCAGACTGTTCTAAGACTTTTCCTCGGTGTGCCTCTACGGAATGCTATTCTGAAAGGAGAATGTACTTAGCTATTTTTTTCATTCATTTGATTCATGCCCTGGATCCCGTTTGCGCGGATCACTATTCTCAGCTTGAAAAAACCAAAAGTTTAAAAAGTCTTCAGTCGGTGCTCCCAGCCAGTGGCATCAAGGGCTTCGTTAACAAAACTCGCGGCTCCTATTTTTTTATTAGAAGCACAGAGGATAAATTGAAGCTTACTTTTTTAACAACAGGGCTCTTCGATTTATATGGCATTCGTCGCGATAGTGAGATTCGCTTTTGCGACTCAGACGGACAAATTTATATTTTAGGTTTGGGTGGAATTCAAAAAGTTGTGCTCAAAGAAAACTTGATCTTTCTCAAGGGCGAGTCTCCTGTACACACGTTCGAGTCAGGCGAGGTTCCTCCGCTTCTGCGCGAAAAAAATGATTTGTCAGACTTTGACTAATTGAGTTTGACGCATCTCTTTTAAATTATGACTCATTTTATAGCTGTGACGAATATTTCTGAATGTTACCGCGTCGACGTTCGTTCTTTTTCGTCACACTCAGGGTGACGATTTTATAATTGCTACAGCTTTATAATTTTTTGACTCCGCAAGGATGAAACTTTATCACTGAATCAACTTTCGATGGTGAAAGTTTTATAAAAGGGAGAATCAAATGAATAAAATGTTAGTAGTACTAAGTGTATTGGCGATCAGCGTATCCGCATTTGCAAAAGATAAATCCGTAAACGCACTTGCAGTTTATGGAAACTCGATGGGTGAAGTTGAGAAAAAAGTGGCGAGTGAGCTTAAAAAAATGAAAGCTGGAAACTACTACAACAAACAAACCGGAAAAAAATGTGATGAAGCCAAACCATACAATGTTTCTTTTAAAGATGGTGGATCGAGCTACGGAATTGGAGCCGACGGGTCTTTAACTCCTGCTCGTCCAATGGCATGGATTAAGTTTACCTGCACTAACTACAATAACGATTAAAAAATAAGTTCAGCCTTGTGTTGCGCAGAGTGAGTAACGACACTTCTCCCCGAAAAGCATCTTTTTTCGGGGTTTTTTCTATGTTGCGTGCTTAATTTGTGCAATGATCTTTCCATGAGTGAATTCACAGCAAGCAATAGCGAAAACAGCCCGCAACCACCCGTGCTTATTTCTCTAGCAGATCTGTCTCCTGAGGCTCTCGAAGGCATCATTGAGAGTTTTATTTTACGCGAAGGTACCGATTACGGTCTCAACGAAGTAGACCATGCAAAAAAGTTTTCACAAATTCACAATAAAATTACTAAAAAAGAATTTTTAATCACCTTTGATCCTGAAACCGAGTCCATCAACCTGTTAACTCGTCAACAATGGGATAAATTACAGAAGGAACAAACTCATGCTATGTGATTGCGGAAGCCAAAAAAATTATGCCGATTGTTGTGAACCTTTTATCAAGGGAACCGCAACACCACAAAGTCCCGAGCAGCTCATGCGCTCGCGCTATACGGCCCATGTTAAAAAAGAAATAAGCTATTTGAGAGCCACGCTGGCGCCAGAGCAGCGCTCGTCGTTTATCGAAAAAGACGTTCTCGCCTGGGCCAATTCCGAATGGCTGGGTCTAGAAATCGCCGAGGCCAAAGGCAACAAAGTAGAGTTTGTTGCCAAGTATAAATCAAAAGGAAAAGTGTTTGAGCACCATGAGTATGCAACCTTTCGCAAAGTTGGTGATAAATGGTTTTTTGTCGATGGGGATTCGCACACCCACGAAGAAGGCAAAGGTCATCAGCACCACCACCATCACGAGCCCGTGGCACCCATCGTGCGCGAGCAACCCAAGGTCGGCCGCAATGATCCCTGCACTTGTGGCAGTGGCAAAAAATTTAAAAAATGCTGTGGTAGCGCGGATTAGTCATCAATGGTGCTGGCTGTTTTGCGAATGCCGTGTTCGTGACAGGTAAAGCCCCAGTGCCCTCCCACTTTGCCGCGCGCCACACAGTGCGGGGCAATGGAAAAACCTGCGTTTGAACTTCGTTGCTTTTTGTAAGAGTGAAAATGTGTAACGCCATTGGCGCCAAGCTGAAGGGATTTTTTAGCAGCTTTCACCGACGCGTGCTGCGGGCGTTTTTTAGGGGCAAATTGTCGCTTGGAGTAAACAACGTCGCAGTAGTTTTTGCCAAAGCCACTCTGTACACGCGTAACAATCACTCGGCCCACGAAGATCTTTCCCTCTTCGGTCTCCCCGCGCGCTTCACCGTGAATGGCCTCTGCCAGGCACATCATCTGTTTATAGGAGGTGCCAGCGGTTTCCTCTTCTCTAAGGGTCGAGCAACCCTGCGCAAGGCACGCTATCGTGATCAGTAATATAAAGTTCAATCCATTTGAACGCATACAAACTTAACGGTTTAAATCGTCAAACAATCAAACCTTCGTCCAGTAATGAGCGTCCACCGTTTCGACACTTTCATTAAAAGTGTCTCCGGGGCTATCGAAATGAGATGAAGCCTAGTGAGTCACTAAAAGATAAGCAAAAAACCCCAATAAGCGACCACTGATAAAAGAAGTGCTCCCAAGAGTCCGCGCTGGATGCGATTGTGCTTTTTAAGAGCGCTGAGCTCTATTCTCAAGCTCTTGTGCACGTCGTCTGTGATTCGTTCTGTGAGTTTCCGAATTTCTGTTTCAGGAAGCCCTGGGCGGGCCACCGTTTGTAAAAAAACATAGGGCGAAAGCTCGGGACTTTTGTCGAGCAATAGTAAGTACCAACTAAGAGCGCGGAAAATATGCGGTGGAACATCATCGGAATGGGGGTTTTTGGTCCATCGAGACCATGCTGACGGATCAACTAGCAGCAACTGGCACATCTTTCTTTGACTCAAACCTAGGGTTTTTCGTATGTCTTCCAGCCTCCCCCATTTGTTAACGATAAGCTGAGTTTCTGCTGAGTATTTGATTCGAAGACTACTTTGAGCCCTGTCCGGGCTTTCTTTAAAAGAGGTGGATGGATCGATGTGAGTTCCAATTTCCATAAATGACCGCCTTGCAGTTGTTTTATTTCACCTAATTAATAGTGTGAATTACGTTAATTATTAGTTGTGAAATACAATTTGGCAATAACTTGAATTATGACATTAAGCATTATCTATATGGAATGAAAAGGAATTTCGAAGTTTGTCGAACCAACCGCTGATTTGGATGGTCTAAGTCACACTTATAGTTATATCTGAGATCATTAAGTATATGATTTTACTAACTTAAATGAATAAGTATATTTTAACGCTCTAAAATGCCCTCGGTTCAACGAGAGTTCTGGGGGATGTCCAGGTATGGCTTTTTTCAAAGTACAAAGGTCTAGGAATGCTTAATGATTAAGCATCCAAATTTTGGTCAATCTATAAGATTTTTCAACATGAAATGTCTTCACTCACTCTCGCCTAACAAACTGAATTATCTTTCATGTGATTTTTCAACCCCAACAAGGAGTCTCTATGACCAAATTTTTTACCATCGCCCTCTCTGCCCTTTTTACCTCCATCGCCACTGCCGCCGAAGTTTACTCGGTGGATATGTCCGTACCGATCGAATTTCAATTAAGCCTGAACTGCCCTTGGGTTTCTGTAGGCAATTTACAAAAAGTGGTCATCGCGGAAAACGAGAAGATCGGCTGGACCGGAGGCGATCTTGGAAATGCTTTGGGGGATCTTTTTGGCAATTCAACGGGTGATGTGAATTACACGAATGTGGCAGCCAATATTCCCGCTTACTCCCGGGCCATACTCCTAGATACTCAATATTTTAACAATAACGGACAAGCGCAAATTGTTGTCGAAGAGCTCAGTTTGATAAGCGTCGCTGGCGACAAGTACACGATGCGCCTGAACGACAAAACCCGAGTCTTGTCGCAGATCAAAGGTCAAAGCGGAGAAGCGATCCTTATCTGCTTTACCAACGACGAAGACTATATTCGCGTGTCTGCCCAGGTAACACATCAAAATGTGGATGGTTCTCGACCAACTATGGGAATCAGTGCCTTCACCGACGAAAACATCGTATTCCTGAAATAAAAAAAGAGGAAGTAAAACTTCCTCTTTTTGTAGTTAAAGAAAAATCGTTCGAGTTAGATAATTAGTTAGCCCCTTCGATGTCGCCGTAGCCTGTAATGTTGCCTAGCTTAACGCCTTTTTGTCCTAGCAAATCACCGTCTTGTATAAATACTTTGTAGCCCTCGGCGCATTTTACATATAGCCACTGCTCGTTGACGTCGTAGGTGGAGCCGTCTAATTCGGTCACTGTTTTTAAAGCTTTTGTCTCCAGTGTTTTTGCAAAATACTCTGGTTGTTCGAGGGAGTCATAGCTGAGGTAAAGATATTGCTCAATGCCATCTTGTTGAAGTGTCGCCATGGCGCCACCTTCTGCCAGATACATGAAGTTTACGATTTTAGAATTAGCTTTTATTGCTGGTACTGTTTGACCTTCATAAAATGCACTGAGCCCGAGGTCTTCGGGGATCGCAATGTCTTGAAGGACCACATAATCCAGAACCGGCGCGATGGTGTAAAAGTCGATCACAGAATTTTTTGTTTGTGACCACGGGTGATAAAGACCATTCGCAATGGTGCAGTTTTTTTGAACTGAGAGTTTACGCAGACTTTCCCAGCCTTTAACAGTGGTGGTTTTATTTTTTTTCTTTGAAGACACGTCAATCACAGGTCCAGGATACTCGCCCTGCCACGTGTTCATGGCAACTTGCAGATGTTTGACTCCGTTTCTTTCAACTTCGAGTTTGTAGGTGCCAAGCTCGGCAGAAGCCGAAGCTATAAAAAGTAGTATAGTTAAAATGATTCCAATGCGTTTCATATGATTCTCCCGGTTTAAATTTCTGTGTGGATAATAATGAATTTCGCGACTGAAAACGAAAAAAAACGAAGGTCGCTTGATTTTTTGTAACTAATTCATTTTGCGAACACAATCCCGATTTATTGCAAATAGTCTTCGAGCTGTGCTTTTTGCATTTTAATACTTAAGGGAGATCCTAAAGGTAAGTTTAGGCTCGGGGCTGTTCTTGAGCGTTCTAAAGTACTTTTACTTTTGGACGAATGGCAGTTCGTTAAGCAACTACTTGCATTTCTATGAGTGTACTCCTGCTTTAGTTGAGAGGTGCAACCCTTTAAAATAAGAGCCATGCCCTCAATAAGCCCAGTGGGTAAATAATAGATATCTTGGCTTTCGCTAATTACATCTTCGAGCAAGTTTGAAACAAGCTCAACATCGTCTGGAGAGATTTCTGGATAGGGGTCGCCATTGTCTATAAACTGCGTGGGTAACGAATAGACCATCTGACCTGCAATAGAAATCCCAGACTCAAATACAATGCGGGTGCCCACCACCCGACCAAAAAATCCCCAGCTCGCCAAAAGATTTTTTGTTGAGCGCATGTTTCTTAAAACAGTGATGGGTTTTAAAGCGACGACGACAGATGAAATGATCTGCGTCCAGGTATAGAGTTGATTGAGGGATTTATAGTTTTTGCATTGATTGAAGATTTGGTTCCAGTCCAAGTCTTTTTTAGAGAACGCTTGTAAGGAAAGTATGTTTTCGTTGGGGATGAGTTCACAGTTTCCATCTTTGCAGTATTTAACCGGACGAAATGTGGACTCAGCGGAATTGATACTTGTAAGACTGAGAGTTGAATCATCAAGGGATGTGATCTCAGCAGCATGGGCTGAGATCACATGGGCGCACAAAATGAGGTTGAAAAGTAGAGCTCTCACAGCACCCTGCATTTTTTAGTTTGCATTACTTTTAATGAGCAATTGTAGCATCGAAAAAGACTCTACGATTTTATTGAGCGACGCTTGAGTCTCCAAAACAAGATCTCCCTGTTCGTTATCTTCCCTGTTCAGGGCCTCTTCGACCGCTGCTTGAATTTGTAAAACTGCCTCATAGTCACCTGCGCCGGTGTCGGCATATGAAAAACCAAGGGCCCCGCCAGCTCCCGCAAAGCCAATGGCAATCCAAAGTCCCCAGTCGATTTTTCCGCCAGGCTGAAAAAGAAAGCTCATCAAGCCAGAACATTTACCTTTCGCTAAACAAAAACTGATTACCCCAAAATAGGTGATCGAGCTGAGAAATGCCCCGGCGAAGGTGGCGTTGAATTGCGAATCGAGCTGAGTGTGAATATTTTCGATTTCAGCAATTGGCATTGCTTTCCCAATCATTTGGCAGTTGTTGGTTTCGGTGCTGTGTGCGAAACATCTTTCTAAAGAAATTGTTTGGTTAACGGTGTCTATCCCGATTTTGAGAACATCCGTATATTGTGGGTTTTTTAAAATCACAGATTCGATGGCGAGTTGGGCCTGTGCGGGCATGGCAACAAGCGGCAAAATTACGAGCGACAAAAAGAATCTTTTTAACTTCATAAATTCTCCTTACTAGAAATAAACTCTGGTTTAAAACCGTAGAATGGGTATCTCTCATTTGCCTGGGTTTATTCATCGTTAACTTAATCTTGATAATATCTACAATTGCTTGCTTGAATTTCGAAAAAAACTTACGCTCAAAAGATGTCGCGGTATTCGCTCAATAAAAATAAATATTTATTAGATCCTGAGTACAATCATCTTGAGATGCTATTGAATCGCTATAAATTTAAAGAGCCCCGCAACTGCCTGGCAATCTTTGTAGCCCTGAAAACAGGGGCCCGAGCTCAGGAGCTATTAAATCTTCGTAAAAGCGACATGAACGCCTACGATCAATCTCTCTATATAAAGGGCATCAAGGGCTCCAATGACCGAGAATTGCCCATCCCCGCCGCTCTTTTTGATGAGATCGAGCTGTTTGCTCGAGGGTTGGGGACTTCGGACCCACTTTTTGACATTGGTTATCATCGTTTACGGGATATTTGGTGTGAGTACCGCCCTGTGGCCAAGAAATTCCATTGTTTGCGGCATACGTTTGCCATTCGGCTTTACAAAAAAACTCGCGATATTCGCCTCCTGCAAGTGGCTTTGGGGCACCGAAATATAGCAAATACGATGATTTATGCTGATTATGTGTACTCGCAAACCGAGCTAAGACGTTTGATTCTTTAAGAGTTTTCCTTGATTTTCGCAAAAAAATGGATGAAAGTGCCCCTCTCTTATTAAACATGAGGTAATTATGGCAACGCCCAAGAAACGCTTAAGTCGATCAAAACGTGGACAAAGACGCTCACATGACGCGATCACACCTGTCGCTACGATAAACTGTTCTAACTGTGGCTCTGTTGTTCAGCCTCACCATGTGTGCCCTTCTTGCGGATACTACAAAGGTAAAGAAATCGTTGCGGCTCCACAAGAGACTGCAACAGCTCAGTAAAACATTTTTATGTCAGGCACAACACAGAGTGGTCTCTATAGATCATGGATCCTGGGAACGGGATCCTTTCTCCCTGAAAAAAAACTGACAAACTATGATCTCGAAAAAATCGTCGAAACAAATCATGACTGGATTGTAGAGCGCACCGGCATTCATTCGCGCAGCATCGCTGAAAAAGGTGTCGCTACGAGTGATCTGGCCCTCATCGCTTCGCAAAATGCATTGGAAATGGCAAAGCTCACCGCCAAAGACATCGACATGATTCTTTTTGCAACGGTATCTCCCGACTTTCCCATGCCCAGCTCTGCCTGCGAGTTGCAAAGAAAACTGGGTGCGCGAAATGTGATGGCCTTCGATTTATCGGCCGCGTGCACAGGGTTTTTGTATGGGCTCTCCATTGCCGATCAATTTATTCGCACAGGTCAATGCAAAAATATTCTCGTTGTTGGCGCCGAAATTCTTCACAACTGGGTGAACTACGAGGATCGTCAAACATGCATTCTCTTTGGCGATGCTGCCGGTGCGGCCATTGTGAGCCGCGCGCCGGAAAACTCAAGCAGCGGGATTTTAAGCACCCACATGTACGCTGAGGGTGAGCTTGCGGATTTGCTATATATTCCTGCCGGAGGCTCAAAGACTCCAAACACAAAAGAGACCATAGAAACGCATCAGAACAAAGTGGTTATGAAAGGTCGTGAGATTTTTAAGCACGCCATTCGCACGATGTCCACCTGCTGTGATATCGCTCTCACTGCCAACAATATGCAAAAAGCTGACGTTAACTGGGTGATTCCTCATCAGGCGAACACGCGCATCATCGAAGGCGTCGCAAAACACTTCGGTGTTTCCATGGATAAAGTGATTTTAGAAATTGAAGATATGGGTAACACGTCTGCCGCGACAATTCCCGTGGCTCTCGATCGCGCCGTTCGCGATGGTCGCATTCAGCGTGGACAAAATATTTTGATGACGGCCTTCGGAGCTGGCCTTACAAGCGGCAGCGCTTTGATGAGATTTTAATGGCTGCCCCTAGTACCTCCCATGTATTTTTGTTTCCAGGTCAAGGCAGTCAACATGTGGGTATGGGACAATTTCTATACAATGATTTTCCAATCGCCAAGCAAACCTTCGAAGAGGCTTCCGATGCCATCTCGATGGACATGAAGAAGCTGTGTTTCTTTTCGGATGATACAACACTGGCACTGACCGAAAACACCCAGCCTGCGTTGCTGACTGTTTCCATCGCTACATTTCGTGTGCTTCAGTCGGTGCGCGAATTGCACATCAACGCGCTGGCTGGTCACTCTGTGGGTGAGTACGCAGCCCTTGTGGCAAGCAATGCTCTCACTTTTACTGATGGTGTAAGATTAGTGCGCAAGCGTGGCCAGCTCATGCAAGAGGCTGTGCCCGTAGGCGAGGGTGGAATGTGTGCCGTGATCGGCCTCACGCCTGAAGAAGTATTAAAACTTTGCGAATGGGCCGAAAAAGAAACGGGTCTCTCGCCCCTTGAGCCAGCAAATTACAATTCTCCCGATCAAATTGTTGTCAGTGGAAATATACAAATCATCGAATGGCTAAAAGAAAACTTTAAACCCGAAAAATTAGGTTGGACAAAAAAAGTACGTATGATCCCGTTAAAAGTTTCAGCACCTTTTCATTGCTCCATGATGAAACCAGCAGAAGAAGCCATGGAACAGGAACTTTTAGATATTTCTTTTTCTGACTCGCAGTTGGCGGTGGTGCAAAACTACACATCGCTTGCGCACGTGGATGCCAACGAACTTCGCGAAAATATCACTCGGCAAATTTCGGGGGCCGTTCGTTGGTCGCAAAGTATGGAATTAATTTTACGAATGGGAACTCATCAATTTATTGAATGCGGATGTGGCAAAGTGTTAACTGGGCTGTTGAAAAAAATTGACACCACGAGTTCGCCAGCATTCAATATCAACTCTTTGGATGATGTTATTGCTTTTGAAAAGTCGGGAGACTGAGTGCTTTTGTTAGCAGGAAAAAAAATCATGGTGACTGGCAGTAGCCGCGGAATCGGTGCCGGTATTGCGCGCCTGTTGGCTGACGAGGGCGCACAAGTGGTTATCACGTACTCCTCGTCTGAAGGTCCTGCGCGCGAAGTTTTAGCTTCCCTCAAAGGCACAGGTCACATGATTGTTGCTTTGCAGGTCGCGGATGAAGCTTCGGTCAGTGCTGCTTTTGCAAAAGTTCTTGAGACTTTTGGATCCCTGGATGGCTTAGTAAACAATGCTGGTATCACGAAAGATCAACTTTTACTGCGTATGAAACAGGACGATTTTCAATCGGTGATGGATACGAATCTTAAAGGCACGTTTCTTTGCACCAAGCTCGCTGTAAAAACGATGATGAAGGCCCGCAAAGGCAGCATCGTGAATATTACCAGTGTGATTGGCCAAACCGGAAATGCGGGGCAGGCTAACTACGCAGCCAGCAAAGCTGGCGTCGAAGCCTTTAGTAAATCCATTGCGCAGGAAGTGGGTTCACGGCAGGTGCGAGTGAACTGCGTAGCACCTGGGTTCATCGTGACAGATATGACTGATCAATTAACTGAAGAACAGAAAACAGGCATTTTAAGCAAGGTGCCTCTCGAAACGCTGGGGCAAACTGAGGATGTGGCCCATGCTGTGGCGTTTCTCTTAAGTGATAAAGCTAGATATATCACCGGACATACATTAAGTGTGAACGGTGGTTTATATATGTAATCGTATTGGATAATTAATGCCACGTGGCAAATATAGAAGGAGATAGTATATGTCAGTAGAGATTCCCGCAAAAGTAAAAGAAGTCATTGTTGAACAATTAGGTGTAGACGCTGAGAAAGTTCGCTCTGAAGCTTCCTTCATC
>JANOYW010000058.1:0-3700 GCA_031429075.1 Bdellovibrionales bacterium
TAACATGTTGAGTCCAGAAACAGGACCTGGCACCTTTACAGAACTCCTATATCTCCCGATAAGAAGGTACTTTTGGGAGTTCAATGTCAGCTGTAAGAAAAACCAATTTTAATAGCAAAAATTCTGAACGCATCAATGTGGACTTTCTCAATCCTTTCATCGATGCAACAATAAATACAATGCGTATTCAGGCGGCCTTAGACGTAAAGTGCCAACCCGTTATTTTGAAGGCCGATTTCCATCAGACGGTGGATATCATAGGTGTTATCAGCTTAGTGAGTCGCATCTATGAGGGAAGCATCTCTTTGTGTTTTCCAAAGGACACCTTTATCGCCGTTTGCAATAAGCTCTTTGGCGAAAACCACACAGAAATATCTGCGGAAATCGAAGATGCCGCAGGCGAACTATTAAATATGATCTTTGGCGCTGCCAAAGCGCATTTAAACGCCAAGTACAATTATCAAATACCACGTGCTTTGCCAGCTATTATTTCGGGGCAAAGACTTAAACTCACGCAATCTTTTGGACCCACGATCGTTATTCCATTTAACAGTGACCTCGGCTCGTTTCATCTTGAAATCGAAGTCGTTGCAAACAAGTAGGTTTTATATGTTTAACACAGCTTCGAAAATTTTGATTGTGGACGATATGCTAACGATTCGTAAAATCGCCAAAAAAGCTTTGATGGATTTGCATTTTAAAAACATTGAAGAAGCTTCGACGGGGATGGAGGCGTGGCAGATTATTTCGAAATCTCCTCCCTTTGATTTCATTATTTGTGACTGGAATATGCCAAAGATGACGGGGCTCGAGGTGTTATCTAAAATTCGCAACACTCCGGAAATAGCAAAAACACCATTTATACTTTTGACAGCAGAATCAGACCTCGCGCAAGTAAAAACAGCCATCGAAGCAGGTGTTGATGATTATGTTTTGAAACCCTTCACTGCCGACACCCTCAAAGCACGACTCGAAGCCGTACATCAAAAAGTCCTCAGCCGCCAGGTTGCCTAATAAGTACGGAGCCGTACTTATTCGCTGTCGAGTTCGACGGAGTCTGCGACAGAATCTGCGGACGCTGGTTTTCGGTTGGAAGCTTTTTGGATCGCCACTGATTGTGGTTTTTCCTCGTCGTCTTTTCCATAAACTTTAAATAATTCTTCTTTTAGCAATGCCATTTCAGCATCGATGGGTCTCTTTTCAGACGACCAACATTTTTGCTTTTGTTTGCGAACTCGTGCGTCAAGGTCTCCCACCTCTTCGCGAAGGGGCCCGGCCAATTTCATAGCCAGATCATAATTAACGCCTTGGTAGGATGAAAAAATATGCCTAAGTTCTTGTAATCGAGCTTCGCTGTCCAAATGCAACTTTTCGCAGTTAAGGCCTGTACGCGGGCCTGTGGAACAATTAGCTAACACGACGCTACAACAAATTAGAATTATTTTTTTCATGGTTATCTCATCGGAGAGTTTTTTAAAATAATAAGCAAAGTCTCAACAGAAGACGTTGTTGCATCAAAGGGAGACATACGGCATTCTCGTGAGTGGTGAATGAAATAGAATCGCTCCTGCATGCTGCCACCCGAGAACTCTATAACGAGTTTTCTCGACGCAATCTCCAGCGCCGACTCAAACTGCGACCCTGTCTGATTCAGATTCAACCGACATCCCAATACTGGGGCCTTTGGAGCGCCAAAACTCGACATATTGTCATCGCGCAAAAGTTAGTGACCGATTACGAATGGCACGACGTGGTCGGCGTGCTTAGCCATGAAATGGCCCATCAGTATGCCGACGAAATTCTCGATTCGGACGGAAGCCCCCATGGAGACGTTTTCCAGAGAGCTTGTCAAAAAGTCGGAGTTCCTTTTTACTACGCCAAGGCGCAAGTGCACCTTCAGCAACACACTCTCGACTGGCGCCAAACCCAACCTTCCTCAGAAGAAGAAAAGCGTCTCGAAAAAATTCGAAAACTTTTAAACTTGGCAAGCTCCTCCAACGAAAACGAAGCCTCTCTGGCGATGAGTCGAGTGCGTGAAATCTATGCAAGGTACAACTTAGAAAAATCGTCCACAGTGTCCGATGAATTTTATCACGCTTATATAAAAACCAACCGCAAACGGTTGCACACCTATGAGCAAAAAATCATGAGTATCTTAGTGAATCATTACATGGTGGAAGTGATCGTAGGCTCGGCATTTTGCCCTCAAGAGCAAACGCGCTTGCGGACAATCGAACTGATCGGCAGAAAAGAAAATGTTCTCATGGCCGAATATGTTTTTGATTTTTTAAAAACGTATATTTTTGCTAAAGGTACGGATAAGAAAAAACAAGAGGTCCATTTTCCGGCATCCATGGCAAAGGCCTACCATTTAGGATTGTTGACAGGCTTTGACGAAAAACTCAATTATCAGATCGAGCTCAAAGAAAACTTAGATATTAAACAATCACTGGTTGTATTTTCCAAAGATCCACAGATCAAGAAGTATATTTCCAAAATCCATCCACGACTTGTGAGTGTGGCCTCTCAAGCTCGACTTAAAAATAAAGATTTTTTCGATACAGGTCGGCGAGAGGGCCAAACTCTGACAATCCACCGACCTATCGAGAACAAAGGCAATAAAAAGATCACGGGGCTTCTCTCGTAGAGAATCTGTTTTTTACGATATAACTTTGACAACGACAGCCGTTGTCGCGAACAAAAAAGATCCCCAAAGCATATCCACAAACGTGACGAGGACCGACCAGTCGCGAAGCGTTGCGAGGTTAGTAAAGTCGTAGACTCCATAAACGACAAGCCCGAGTAAGGCTGACTTTATAATTGCTTCGACGTAACTCCACTTCTGCAACGAAGGCGCGATAAAAAGCATAAACCCTAGGACCATTAAAACATAAACGGCGCCGGCAGCCACATAATTCACATCAAACGTGTCGCCCTTGGCTCGCACAAGTGGTCTTAAATTGTCGAAATAGAATCGATTGGCGATAACTCCCAACCACAAGCCATCTAAAATTAACATCGTCACGGCGGATACAATAATTTGCTTTAACATTTTAATCTCCTATTTGTCGTTTTTTAATTTGCTCGATCTTTTTTAAAAGTTTCGGGTGTTGAGAAAACTTTTTATTTAAAATTCCGAATGCTTTGTCTTTCTCAACTTTATCTAAACACAAATCCTCATACAAAAGTGTTGTCGCACCCACTGCAAGAGATGGAAAGGCTCCATCGTCCACCTCGCCAAATCCCACAATCCACATTTGTTCAAAAAGAGACCTTATCGCTTTTTGGTAAGCTCGCTCATTGTCCTTACCCTGAAGATCGGCCATTTTTTTAAGTTGCTTTGTGGAAAGCGGGGAGTCGGACTCGAGGATCTCCAACACCTCTTGGGCTTGCTGCGAAAGCTTTTGGCGTTGAGGATCTAAATAGTTTCGCAAAACCGAAAAGACTTCACGAGAAAAAAAAGTAGCGCGACCTTGATACCACTTGGAATAAACCACACGTTTATCTTGAGACAGCTTTTTCATGCCGTACCACATTTTCATTACGCGGTCGTCGCCACCATTATCCCACTGCCAACGCATTTCGCTGTGCGGGTAGAATTCATGCCAGAGTGATTTGGGTTCTTTTTGGTTGTTAATTGGGAACACCAACAACATTCCGTTTTTATCAATGGCTTCGCAGGCTTTAGACAAATTCATAC
>JANOYW010000059.1:0-46128 GCA_031429075.1 Bdellovibrionales bacterium
CACATTTACTGTTTTAAATTCTGGTGGTGTTTCAGCAACGGCTTTAGCAGATTCTGGCGCAACGAGTATTGCTGCTCCATTCACTTACAAAGGTGGCAGCTTCCCAGGAACTGGTGGAACATGTATTGCCACACTCGGTGCAGCAGCTTCATGTACAATCGTTGTGACCTACGCTCCAACCGGAACGGGCGTACAAGCTGATACCATAACTCTCAACTACAACAACGGCGCTTCAGCTGTAAACACAACTCGTGATATTCAAGGAACTGGCGCAAATCCAGCAGTCATCGGTATCAGCGATACAGATCCTTACGATTACGGTACCATCGCGAATGGTGCTGCAGCTGATCGCACATTCACTCTCACAAACTCAGGTGGAGTGCCAGCAACAGCGCTTTCAGGAAGCGGATTAGCTGCACCATTTACTTTCAAAGGCGGAAGCTATCCAGGAACTGGTGGAAGTTGCGGTGCTACTTTAGTGAATGCTCTTACGTGTACAGTCGTAGTGACGTTTGCTCCAACTGTGACCGGAGCGAGTAGCGACACCATGGATATTACATACAATAACGGTGTCAGCGCACAAACAAGCTCTCGTCAAGTGACAGGGACTGGCGCAGCTCCAGCGCTTCTCGCAATTAGCGATGGACCAACTTACGATTATGGTCTGATCGCAAACGGCGGAACGTCTTCAAAAGTATTTACAATCACCAACAGCGGAGCCGTCACAGCCAGTGCGATCACTGAAATTGGATTAGCAGCTCCCTTTGCCTTCCTTGGTGGTGGCTTCCCAGGAACCGGCGGAACTTGCGGTGTGACACTTGCTGGTTCTGGAACAACTTGTACGATTGCCATCGAGTTTGCACCAACCGGTTTAGGACCATTTAGTGACACAATCAGTTTACAATACAACAATGGTGCAATTGTAACCACAGCCAATCGTGGTGTGCAGGGAACTGGTGGAGCACCAGCCAGCTTGTCGATCTCTGATGGTCCGACCTATGATTACACTACCAAAGCGACAGGCAGCTTAACCAACAAAACGTTCACCGTCACAAACGGTGGGGCCGTGATGTCAACAGGCATGACTGGAAACGGTCTCGCAGCTCCATTTACATTCCTCGGTGGTTCATATCCAGGAACTGGTGGAAACTGCGGAGCGACTTTAGCAGCGGCAGGAACATGTACGTTGGTTGTTGAGTATGCACCGACAACCGTGGCTGTCCACAGCGATACAATCAACCTCGATTACAACAACGGAGCGACAACAACCAGTACCACAAGAGCCGTCACCGGAACTGGCGCATTGCCAGCAAATATAGCCATCAGTGATGGCCCAATTTATGATTACGGAAGCGTCACTGCAGGTAGTACAGCAAACTACACATTCACAGTGAATAACTCAGGTGGAGTGGCGGGAACAACTCTTGCGGATGCCGGCGGCTTGGCTGCACCATTTAATTATATCGGTGGAGTATACCCGGGAACTGCGGGAACTTGCGGTGGAACGCTCGCAGCAGGAGCAAGTTGTACGATCCGTGTGCGTTTTTCGCCAGTGGCTGGTGGAGCCTTCAGCGATACAATTGATCTCAGTTATTTTGATGGTGTGGTTGCCCAGAATGCCACGCGGGCTATTCAAGGAATCGGCTTGAGTGTTGCGTCTCTCACTGTCTCTGACGGACCGACTTACGATTATGGAACTGCGACGATTGGTAATAGCGTGGACAAGACCTTCATCGTGACTAATGGTGGAGCGTCCACAGCCACCGGCGTATCAGGCTCGGGACTTGCGGCTCCGTTTGGCTTTAAAGGTGGTTCATATCCAGGAACCTTGGGAACTTGCGGAGCTTCCCTGGCTGGTGGTGGAACGATGTGTACGATTGTTGTGACTTACACGCCAAGTGGTACAGGCACACAAAGTGACACAATTGATATCTTATACAATGATGGAGTTGCCGCCCAAACAGCCTCGCGCGATATCCAAGGCTCTGGCATCACTCCAGCAAATTTAGCAGTGAGCGATGGCCCAAGTTACGATTTCGGAACGCGAGCCACGGGCAGCACGACCAACAAAACATTTACGATCAGTAACAGCGGTGGGACAACGGCCACAGGCTTAGGTGAAAGTGGTCTCGCGGCACCGTATACATTGCTCGGTGGTGGATTTCCAGGAACTGGCGGAACATGTATCGCAACACTTGCAGCCGGAGCCAACTGTACGATCGTTGTGCAATACGCGCCAGTGGCGGTGGGTGCAACGGGCGATACCATCGTGGTGGATTACAATAACGGAGTGAGTGCACAAACAGCCACTCGTGGAGTGACTGGTATCGGCGCCAATCCAGCAAGTTTGGCAATCTCTGATGGGCCAACTTATAATTACGGAACCTTTGCCACAGGCAGCACAAATGATTACACATTCACAATTACCAACTCCGGTGGTGTGGCCGCTACAGCCATTGCTGATTCCGGTGGAACAAGCATCGCCGCGCCATTCACATATAAAGGCGGCGGCGGATTCCCAGGTACTGGCGGAACGTGTATCGCTACACTTGGTGCAACCGCCACGTGTACAATCGTTGTCACCTATGCGCCCACAGGAACGGGTGTTCAGGCAGATACGATTACAATCAACTACAACAACGGTGCTTCGGCTGTAAATACAACTCGCGACATTCAAGGAACTGGTGCTAACCCAGCGGTGATTGGAATCAGCGATACAGATCCATACGATTACGGAACCATCGCCAATGGTGCTACAGCCGATCGAACATTCACACTCACAAATTCCGGCGGAGTGCCTGCCACCGGAATGGGTGGAGCAGGTCTTGCGGCGCCATTTACTTTTAAAGGTGGAAGCTATCCTGGCGCCGGTGGTTCGTGCGGTGCTACTTTAGTAAATGCTCTCACGTGTACGGTGGTTGTCACATTTGCTCCAACTGTGAGTGGTGCCTCCAGCGACACCATGGACATCACTTATACAAACGGTGCGAGTGCACAAACAAGTTCACGTCAAGTTACGGGAACTGGCGCATCACCAGCGCTTCTTACCATCTCTGATGGTGCAACTTACGATTACGGTCTCGTCGCAAATGGTGGAACGTCTTCAAAAGTATTTACAATCACCAACAGCGGAGCTGTTACAGCAAGTGCGATTTTAGAAACTGGTTTGGCAGCGCCGTTTGCGTTCTTGGGCGGCTCTTTCCCTGGAACCGGTGGAACCTGCGGTGTCACTCTTGCTGGAAGTGGAACAACTTGTACAATTGCCATCGAATTTACACCGACTGGCTTAGGACCATTCAGTGACACGATCAATTTACAATACAACAACGGTGCAGCAGTTGTAAGCGCAACACGCGCCGTTCAGGGAACTGGTGGAGCTCCAGCCAGCTTAACAATTTCCGATGGTCCAACTTTTGATTACACCACGAAAGCGACAGGCAGCTTAACCAATAAAACCTTCACCGTCACAAACGGGGGAGCGGTGGGAGCAACAGGTCTCACAGGAAACGGTCTTGCAGCACCATTTACATTCTTGGGTGGAAGTTATCCAGGAACTGGCGGAAACTGCGGAGCCACGTTAGCTGCTGCGGGAACTTGTACGTTGGTGGTGGAATACGCTCCAACGACCGCGGCAGTTCATAGCGATACAATCAATCTTGATTACAATAACGGTGCCGTTGTTACAAACTCAACCCGTGCCCTCACAGGAACTGGCGCCGCCCCTGCTAGCTTAGCAATTTCTGATGGTGCAACTTACAACTACGGCAGCCTCACAGTGGGTGCATTTTTAGACAAGACGTTCACGGTCAACAATAGCGGTGGAGTGTCAGCGACAGGTCTTGCAGATTCCGGTGCGACGAGTATTGCGGCGCCGTTTGCTTACGTGGGCGGAAGTTTCCCTGGCACGGCAGGAACATGTACGGCCACTCTCGGTGTGGGTGCAAGTTGCACGATCATTGTGAGATACAGCCCGGCGGCTTCTGCGACCAGCAACGATACAATTTCTTTGAGCTACAACGATGGAGCGTTTGCACAATCAGCAACAAGAGATGTTCAGGGAACTGGATTGACTCCAGCATCGTTAGCAATTTCTGATGGTGTTACCTACGATTACGGCACTCTGGCCAACGGAGCCAGTGCGGATAAAACATTTACAGTCACCAATAGTGGCGCTTCCACGGCCGCAGCCATGGCGGGTTCTGGTTTAGCAGCGCCGTACTCGTTTAAAGGTGGAAGCTATCCAGGAACTGGCGGATCGTGTATCGCAACTCTTGCTGGTGGCGGCACAACATGTACGATCGTTGTGACATACAGTCCTGCCACCGTGGCCACACATACCGATACCATCGATATTGGTTACAACGATGGTGCTGGCGCGCAGACAGCCAGTCGAGCCGTCACAGGCATTGGTGTCGCACCTGCTTTATTGGCAATTTCCGATGGTCCAACGTACGACTACTCAACTCGCGCGGTGGGAAGCACCACCAACAAAACCTTCACTGTCACAAACTCTGGCAGCTACCAAGCCAGCGGCTTGGGTGAGAGCGGACTTGCAGCCCCATATAATTTCCTCGGCGGTTCATATCCTGGAACTGGTGGAACGTGCGGAGCCACACTCAATGCAAGTACAAGTTGTACTCTTGTGATCAGTTATGCGCCAGTGGGCGTGGGCGCAACCGGCGACACCATCGTCGTGGATTACAATAACGGTGTCAGTGCACAAACTGCGACACGACCTGTAACTGGAACAGCGGCAAACCCAGCAAGCTTGGCAATTTCCGATGGCCCAACTTATAATTACGGAACCTTTGCCACAGGTAGCACGAACGATTACACCTTCACCGTGTCAAACAGCGGTGGGGTGAGCGCCACTGGATTAGTAGATTCTGGCGCAACAAGCATCGCGGCTCCGTTTATATATAAAGGTGGCGGCGGATTCCCAGGAACTGGCGGAACATGTATCGCCACGCTCGGTGCTGCGGCTTCATGTACGATCGTTGTGACTTATGCTCCAACCGGAACCGGTGTTCAAGCTGATACTATCACTCTCAACTACAACAATGGTGTTGGAACTGTAAACACGACTCGTGATATTCAAGGGACTGGTGCAAACCCTGCCCTAATAGCAATTAGCGATACAGACCCCTACGATTACGGAACCATTGCCAACGGAGCGACAGCCGATCGCACATTCACCCTTACCAACTCAGGTGGAGTTTCTGCCACTGGAATGAGTGGCGCAGGACTCGCAGCTCCATTTACGTTTGCCGGTGGAAGTTATCCAGGCGGTGGAACATGCGTGGCAACATTAGGCGCCGGCGCAAGTTGTACAGTGGTGGTGCGATTTAGTCCAACGATTGCCGGAGCGGCCAGCGACACCATGGTGATCAGTTATACAAATGGCGTTTCAGCTCAGACTTCCAGTCGCGATGTTACAGGAACTGGCGCAGCACCTGCATTGTTAAGCATTAGCGACGGCGCTACCTATGATTATAGTTTAGTAGCCAATGGTGGAACGGCATCGAAAGTGTTCACGATTACAAACGGTGGAACGGTAACAGCCAGCGCGATTTTAGAAACTGGCTTAGCAGCCCCATTTGCATTCTTGGGCGGATCATTCCCAGGCACGGGTGGAACTTGCGGCTTGACGCTCGCGGGTGCTGGTACAACATGTACCATCGCCATCGAATTTGCACCGACCGGCTTAGGACCATTCAGTGACACAATCAATTTACAGTACAACAACGGTGCAGCGGTTGTAAGCGCAACACGCGCCGTTCAGGGAACTGGTGGAGCTCCAGCCAGCTTAACAATTTCCGATGGTCCAACTTTTGATTACACCACGAAGGCGACAGGCAGCTTAACCAACAAAACCTTCACCGTCACAAACGGGGGAGCGGTGGGAGCAACAGGTCTCACAGGAAACGGTCTTGCAGCTCCATTTACATTCTTGGGTGGAAGTTATCCGGGCGGCGGAACGTGTGGAGCCACACTTGCTGCTGCTGCAAGTTGTACGATCATCGTTGAATACGCTCCAACCACAGTGGCCGTCCACAGCGATACAATTAACTTGGATTACACAAATGGAGTTACCGCAGTAAGCGCTACTCGTGCCGTAACCGGAACCGGTGCTGCGCCAGCAAGCTTAACTATCTCTGATGGGGCGACGTACAACTACGGATCGGTCACTGTAGGAGCCACCAGCGACAAAACATTTACGATATCAAATGGTGGTGGAGTAGCAGCTAGCAGTCTCGTAGATGCAGGCGGAACTAGCATTGCGGCACCGTTTGCCTATGTGGGCGGAAGTTTCCCTGGCACATTAGGAACGTGTACAGCCAACCTTTCAGCGGGCGCAACATGTACCATCATTGTTCGCTACGCGCCAAGTGCTTCGGCGGTTTCGTCAGACACAATCACGCTCAGCTACAACAACGGTGTTTCCACACAAACAACAACCCGCGATATTTTGGGAACAGGCCTCAGTGTAGCCTCTCTCGCCGTATCTGATGGTGGGACTTATAACTACGGAAGTGTGACCGTAAGTTCAACGGCAGACAAAACATTTACGCTGACAAACAGCGGAGCTACCACGGCCACTGGAATAGCCGGTTCAGGTCTCGCAGCTCCTTATACTTACAAAGGCGGTAGCTTCCCAGGAACCGGCGGAACATGCCTTGCAACATTGGCCGGCGCTGGAGCAACATGTACGTTTGTGGTGTCGTTCGCACCAAGCGGCACAGGCGTGGCCAGCGATATCATCGATATTAATTACAATGATGGCGTCGCCGCGCAAACTGCCAATCGCGCAGTGACTGGAACAGGAATCGGTTCAGCCACGCTGACGATTAGCGATGTGGGTTATGACTATGGTTCTTTAGCCAACAATGCGTCTGCAGATAAAACGTTTACGGTCACCAACTCAGGAACGTCCATTGCGACAGCGCTGTCGGGCTACGGATTAGCTGCTCCGTTTATATTTAAAGGCACAAATACATATCCAGGAACCGGCGGAAGCTGCGGTGGAACACTGGGTGTGGGTGGAACCTGTACTATCGTTGTCACATTCAACCCAACTTCGAGCGGCGTGTACAACGATACGATCAATCTTGATTACAACGATGGTGCGGCCACGCAAACGGCCACTCGTATCATCAGCGGTAGCGGTGTGGCTCCGGCCTCACTCACGATCAGTGATGGCGCAACTTATAATTTTGGTACAAAAGGAACTGGATCAGTTACGACTTACACATTCACCATTACAAATGGTGGTGGTTCAACAGCCACAGCCATGACCGGAAATGGTTTGGCAGCGCCATTCACGTTCACTGGCGGAACTTATCCAGGAACAGCAGGAACCTGCGTTGCCACTTTGGCCGCCGGCGCGAATTGCACCATTAATGTCAACTTTGCACCAACTGTTAACGGCTTACAGAGCGATACGATCAACATTGATTACAACAGCGGCGCTGCGGTTACCAATGCGACACGCGATGTTCAGGGCACAGGCGCCAGTGTAGCGCTCTTAACAATTAGCAACAGCCCGCTTTTTGACTTTGGCACATATCCAACCGGTTCAACGGCCGATCAAATTCTAACTATGACAAACAGTGGCGGCGTGACTGCGACGTCGATTGTCGATGGCTTAGGTTTAGCAGCTCCATTTACATTCCGCGGAGGAACTTATCCGGGGGTTGGTGGAAATTGCGGAACGTCGTTGGCGGCGGGAGCCACTTGTAATCTCGGAATCCGTTATTCGCCAACGGCTAACGGAACACAAAGTGATACCATTTTAATTACCTACAACGATGGCGTCATCGCTGGGAATACCGCTTCACGAATTGTTCAAGGTGCCGGAGCGGCTCCAGCGGTCCTCGCCTGGGATGGCGGAGCGACTTATGACTATTTAATTCTTTTCACCACCCTAACAGCCACTCGAACATTTACAATCAGCAACTCCGGAGGCGTGACAGCCACGTCCTTAGCTGGCTCTGGGTTAGCGGCACCGTACACTTTCCTTGGAGGAAGTTATCCAGGGACTGGTGGAACCTGCGGACTTACTCTTGGAGCAGGTGTAGGATGTACTGTGATTGTTGAATTTGCACCGACGGGTTCTCTCGTGAGCACAGATACAGGCCAAGTGACTTATAATGATGGTGTGATGATTCAAGTTACAAACCAAGATCTCACAGGTCGTGGTTATACTGATGCCACATCGTTCGCACTGAACAACCCGGCCACCTCACCGAGCAATGATACAACTCCGCAAATTCGCGTGAGTGGTTTGCTCTCAGGTCTCGGCGCGCGAATTTACACCCAAGCTGCTTGCGGAACGCAAGTGGCCAGTGGAACTGCGGCCGGCGCCACTTTGGATTTAACCACTTCAGCTCTCTCAGAAAACACCTATAGCTTCCGTCGCAGAATCCAAGATTCTTACGGAAATTTAACAGCGTGCTCAGCGGGCTTAGCGTATGTTCTCGACACCACAGCACCAACTCCAGCGGGATGGACATGGACGATGTCGAGCCCAGTCACAGGCTCGGAATCCACCGATACAACGCCGCAGTTTTCACTCAATGTGGGTGGGGCTGGCGAAGATGGCGGCACTGTTCAGTTGTACGACACCAATACATGTACTACCGCGAGAGGAACCGCCGCGACAATTTCAGGCGGCACAGGCGCTGTGACAGATATCACTTATCTATCCAACGGCACTCAAGACGGGACAAAAAATTTCCATGCAATCGCCACAGATCCTTCGGGCAATGCGAGCACGTGTACAAGCATTTCCAGAAACTATTTGTTAGACACCACTCGTCCAACCACTCCAGGCTCTGTCACGATCGCTTCCGCTTGGCATAATAGCACGTCCACTTCCCCAGCCTTCACGTGGACCGCCTCAACAGATTCTGGAAGCGGTCTTAATAAAATGCAGGCAGCGATTTCGACAAGTTCGTCGGGCGGTAACGAAGCCGCTGGTTACACAGATTTGGCAAGCTCGGCGCTGACTTACACTTACGCTTCTGGTTTAACTTTAAGTCAGTGTACTCCATATTACGCCACGGTTCGCGCTGTGGATGATGCTGGAAATATATCACTGAATGGAGTTGCGTCCGTCTTCCAAGTGGATACAACAGCGCCCACGCAGCCGACCCTTTCGACTGGCACAGACCAAACGCCGACCAAGACGCCAACGATCACCATTTCTACGGCCAGTACCGATGCTTGCTCGCTGGCTGGATATGATGTGTCCATTTCTCTCGATACCAACAACAACTCAACCCTGGATGCGGGCGAACTCGCCAACACGTTAGCATGGACCGATATTGGAAACGTGGCCAGCTACCAAGGAACGAGTCTTAACCTAGATCCTGGATCGTATTACTATGTTTCGATTCGCGCGCGTGATTCCGCAGGAAATGTCGGAACCCGTAGAGACTCCACGCGCTTCCTCATCGGAGTCAGCTTGCTCACAGGTTGGACAACGGGACTCACTCACACTACGGCCTCTGGCAGTAGCACGCGCATTATTTACTTTGCAACGGTGCAGGATTCGCAAACGGATGTGACAGCGGTGACTTATGGCACACAAGCCATGACACAGATTCAGGAAGTCCAACTTAATAACGGTGGTAACTATACACGTTTAGAAGTGTGGATGATCAAAGAATCAGGCATTGCATCAGCTTCGAGTTCGACCTTTGCTTTAACCGGTGGCGGCGGAACCAATCGAGCCTATCGCGCAGTCACAATACAAGGTGTGGATCAAACGTCGACGATCAATTCCAACAGCACAAACAGTGGTGGTGGCGCGATTAACGTAACGGTGACCGGTGTTGTCGGTGGTGGAACAATTATGCAAATTGGTAATGGTGATGCTTGCACAACCAGCGGTTTTGCCACGGGCTATACCGAAAGCGGGACGCAAACCATTGGTAGCGCTATCTGCGAAGAGGCTGCATTTAAAATGGCAACGGCGGCTGGCGGAGAAACAGCTACACTTTCAAACAACACATACCGACGTCATTTAGGTTCCGGCGTCCACTTTAACCCGAATTAAAATATGATGATATGGATGGTTTTTATTTCAATTTTTGTTTCCTCTGCAAGTGACCTTAGCGTCTTTGATGAGTCCGCTATTGCCTGTACAGCAAAAGAAAAAGAAAAGAAATGTGCGTTGGCTTTATGTGGTAGCAAATTGCAGGGTTGGGTCGGGCATGTGATTTTGGCTCAGCGCGGTCGCACGGGTGATGTGAATGATTTCCTTAAAAACCCAGATGCTTTTAGCGGCAAAATTAAAAAGAAGACACTCAAAGAAGTTTTTGGCAAAGCGGGTCGTATGTCAACTTTAGCGGGACACTTAGAGTTCGATTACAAAAAACAACAGTGGAGTGCCTATGTGGAAGGGCAATTCGAAAAAAATCTTGATAAAATGGAAACTCGAAAATTTTTATTGAAGGAAATTTATGGCAAATAAAATTCTATGCTTCATCTTACTCAATCTGTTCGTTTTGTCGGCTTTTTCACAGGAAGCTCCGGTGCAGGATCCAGGTGTGACACTGATCGATTCGGCCACTATTCCCTGTACAAAACATATCGCAGAAAAAAAGCAATGCGAAATTTATTTAGCCTATGATATTCGCGATGATATTGTTTACCTTGTAAAACGACGAGATCGTAAGACCGATCGGAGCATTCAAACTCTCCTGCGAGACCGTGAGGCCCTGGCAAGACAAGCTATTAAGGTGATCGATTTGGTAAAGGAATTTTCGGCCAAAGTTTCGCCAGTTAAAAGTTATAGCGCCGGCTTTAAAAAAGTAGATCGCGTCATGAAGATCCGAATTTCTCTGCAGTTCGAAGAAGATCAAAACGCGAAAAAAAATCCTCAAGAGCAAGATATTCAAACCGAAAAGCTTTTGGATGTGGATTTTTACAAAAACGAAAATATTTAAGTTCAGCTTTGTTATCTGTAGCTTTGTCCTATCTGTAGCTTTGTAAGAGATTCTCTAAAACCTCTTCTCTAAATTCTCCCACAATGGCTTCGCCGTTGATAAAAAGCGTAGGCAGCGTTTTTATTTGCAAATAATTTCCGTACTTGAGGTGGTAATCAATAACGTTTCGGTACTTTTGCTGAACAACACATTTTTTAAGCTCGTCCACATTAAAATTATTCTTTCCGGCTAAGCTGTAAAGATCCGTTTCGGCCGTATCATGCCTTATGTACTCTAAAGTGTAGAGCACATAAAAAAATGCATTTTGCTTTTGTTGCCACAAACACATACTCGCCTGCGCCATGAGGTTTTGCACAGCATCTTGCTGATTTTCAAAATACGGACGCCAGTAAATCTGAATATCCGGTCGTCGTTGCGAAAGAGCTAACAACGACTTATTCAAAATTTGACTGGATTGGGTCACAAAATCCGAAAACACCACAAGCGTATAGGGAGTGGTTTCTAAACCCCAATGCGGGGTCCATTCTTTGGAGAGAGGCATTTCGAAGGTGGGCGGTTTTAAAATGGTGAGAATGGGATTTTTAAGAAAGTTTTTATTAATTTCTTCGTCGAGTACTTTTTGCCGTTTTTTGTTCTGCGCAATATCTTTAATTTTTTCAAAGGCCGAATCTTTTTCGGAGAGGCCCAGTTGTTGAAGTTCTTTTTTTAACTCCTCAGCACTCAGCTTCCAGTCCTTTTGTTCAAGGATATCCCCCAAGTATTCCTGGGTTGTTTTGTTTTGTTGTTTTGCAGTTTGTAGGATGAGGGAATCCGAGATTTTTTTTCTAATAATTTCTAATTTTTTTCTAAAAATTTTAGAAGACAAAATGTTCAACTCCAAAAGTTCCATCTTTTGATCCTGAGAGCCCGCAAGCTGTTCTTCTAAGGATTTTAAATCTGGATCTGCGACGTCTTCATTTTTAAGTTGGAAATCTCCATGCTGTGCAATAAGCAGATTTGGCAGCTCCTGGTATTGAAAATAGGTGGGCAGGAACTTTGGAGTGACTTGTTTATTCCAAGTTCGGTAAGCGATCAGCATGATGAAGGTGCTGATCAGGCTTGCGAAGGCGGCGAGAAGTAATTTTTTGTACATGTTTTTTATTGTACTGAGCAATTCTTCGTTAGGAAACGAACACCTCGACTTACGTAGAAGGTCGAGCCTAGACCTCCACGCCAGGCAGTTGTACCCACCGCAGAAAGCAGAATAGACTCAGAACAATGGAAGTCCTACCTCGGCGCTTAAAAGACAAAAAAGAATTGCTTTTAAGAGCGAATCTGAGTGAACAAAAACTCACGCGTATAAATACATATGTCGTTGACATGGTAATTCATCAAACTCCTTTGCGTTTTCATCTAAGCAGCGAAGAACAGGTCGGCGAATTGTATGACCATTTTCCACTCTCGTTCTTTTTGCAATCCCATCCGCAAGGGACTGTTAGTTCTTTTGGGGCCGGTGCTTTTGGGGCCGCTACTTTCTGGACTGATATTTTTTGGATTGACGGTAGCCAGTTGGGGTGGACCAACGAGGATTGGTGTTCCGAATCCTCACCCGAAGGCGAGGTGCTCAATAAAGGACAGCAGCAGATCTCCTTACAAAAAGACTTTATCGCGATCTTAGACAACCGAAAATGCTTTTTGTTATGCCCCAACAGTGTGGGCGATGGGTTGCAGAGTTTTCTGCGCTGGTTATTATCGGTCGTGTAGCACCAACGTGATTCTGCGGGGCCGGACCTTAGTCGCAGAAGAAAGCTTTTTTTTCGAAAAAAAAATCGCAAAGTGTTTGGTGCTCAAAGCGGAAGTTGTTATCATCATAATGTTCAGCACCGGAGGTAGGTCATGCGACTTTTTGCAGCGTTTGTGTTTTTAATTGTGTTCAGTGTTTCTTGTACCAAAAAAGATCGGAATGCCATTTCCGTTGATAGCCCTCTGCTCTTTTCATATGATCAAAGCTTAAGCACGGGCGAAATCATTGCCAAAGTCGACGGAGAAGAGATTGCGGTTTCGCAATTATTTGGACCATCGCCAGCTTTGCAAGAGCTCGAAGAACGCATGAACAAAATTGTTCTCGTTTTAGTGTACGACAAAGCCTTGGCGGATGTTGAAAAGGGAGACGTGCAGATCACCTACGGTTTTGCGGCTCCGAAAGAAGAGCTCAAAACCATTCTCGGCGCAAAGCTAAATAAGAACATCACAGCCACTTTTGATGAAACCGCGGTCAAAGGTTTAGGTGCGGTGCTGGGTGATAAAACATGGACTCGCGAAGAGCTTGCCGGGCAAGACATGCTTCTGTCGCGCTTGTTGTCGGATAGCTTTCAGCAAAAAGTTAAAATTCTCGAAGGTGTCATCAGTCGTAGAAAAATTTTGCAGGCGTCGAAAGAAGCCAATTCCACCATGGAAGATTACATTCAAAACACCATCATGAAAGGTGTTCCTGAGCCCACAGAAACAGATTTGGCAACCTTTGCTAAAAACAATAACATCTACGAATCCGAGCTCACGCCAGAGATGAAGTTACAGGTGCTCGACACCATTAAGGCGCGACAAAGAGATCAGCTGATGGCTCAGTATGTAGCGAAAAACCTAATTAAAACGCCGATCAAGGTTGGCTTTAAAAAAGCCCAACTTCGCATGGACGGAACCCAGATCAATCCAGAAATGGTTCCGAGTATAGGAAACGGGCCCATCGAAATTCTATTATTTGCAAACACCCAGTGTGAATCCTGCCAAGGTTTGTTGCAATCCATGAGCGCTTTCGCGCAAGAGAATGCAAAGTATTTTGTAGTGAAGTACATTTTTAATTTTCCAGACAGCAATAGCGATGAGCGTATGTTGGCAGAAGCGAGTTTATGTCTTCGCAAACAAAACGAGGCTTTCTTTTGGCAGTTTCCATCGCTCTTTACAAAAGGCGAAACACCGATCGAGGAGTCCATAAACAACGCCGCTCGCAACTCGGGCGCTGATTTTGAAAAATTCAGATCGTGTTTCCTCGCGCGCGAGTTTAAAACCACTGTGGACGCGCACCTCGAGGGAACAAAAACGCTGGGCTTCCACAAGCCACCAGTGGCCGTGGTAAATGGACTTGTGCACGAAAATCCCGAGGCCAAGACCTTGATTGACCAAGCTTTCGACGTAAAAGCCGAAAAAGGCTTGGGGTTCAACCTGCTCCATAAACTCAAAAAGATGTTTGCGGGGCAATAGCGAATCAATCTGGGAACGGCTAACGTAAAATTAGCAATCCATCGCGCCCTTCACTTAAAGTAGAGTGAAGGGGAGTCGATATGTCTTTAAAAGTTAAAATTTACTTCGTTGCTTTGTCACTACTCAGTTTGGTCCTGGTCAACTGCAGCGCTACTGAGATGACAGGGCTCAACGACTCACTCAGCGCCCAGCAGGACGGTTCGGGCATCATCGGAGGCCCTTTAGAAAGTGCTTCCGTCGCCATCTACGAACAAACGTTGTTTCCTGTGTTGCGAACCAACTGTGCTGCCTGCCATGGCGTATCGCAAGCTCCACTCCACTCCGTTAGCAATGTCCTTGCCTCACACACCACCGTGCTTAGTAACTCTTTGGTTGATCTCTCGGCTCCCGAGTCTTCACTTATTTACCGCAAAATTAATTCCGGCCACCAGTCGTTTCCGCAATCAGTAGCGGACGAGCTTTTGGTCGCAATCGCCGCTTGGTCCGATCAATTGGCGGCGACGGCTGGGGAAGTTGCTCCCGAAGTGCCAGCGCCAACACCAGCGCCAGTACCTGTCCCCGCGCCAGTGGTTATGTTGGAGTCCACCTATGCTTCGATTCGCAAACTCATCCTCGAGCCTAAATGTATCTCGTGCCATGGTGCCGCTGTGGCGCGAGCTGGTGTACGGTACGATAGCTACGCTGCTACCTTACAAACAGTGACGGCGGGCAACCCCGCGGGGAGCGCTTTTTACACTGAAGTCCAAAGTGGCAACATGCCACGGAGCGCGCCAAGTCTCGTGACCAGCGAACTGGCCGCCATTTCTCAGTGGATCACCAACGGCGCCCTTAATAACTAAACACGGCTTAAAAACAAGGGAACTTTCTAAATAAAGTGGCCCGTTTGTGGACAAGTTCATCCTGAACGAAAAGGGCCGCTGCCCTTTTGAACCCGTTTCGTCTGATCTTCCTGATCAGCCGAGCTTTGCCCCAGAGCAAGTCGTAAATTGGGCTCCGAAGCGGCTTTACAAAGTATCTTTTTTGAAGATAGGTTTCTATTAAATATTTTTTGACAACTATCATCAGTGCTTGACGCCTGTTTTGTGTCCTTAAATCTTCTTCATTAGGGTTTTTGTCGAAAACTCACCAAGCGGTTCAATGATTGGGTTTTATCTTTGGGGCAAAGCTGCTACCGAGGTTTCAAACACGATAAAGAGTTATATCTGGTAGCGATTTTATTTTTTATTTTCTCCAAAAATAGGTTTTTAAAGAAAACTATGGCCAGACAAATGAGCTTTTTTAAACCAGTGGTTAAAGAATTTGGTGGATCTCTTGCTGTAAAGGGAAAACGTAAAACAGCGCGAGTTTTGGACAGTCGTAAGCCATTACATTTTGTTTTGAAATCTAAAAAAAGCACAAATCTTTATTCGCATCGAGTTCTTCTCCGTAAACGTCTTCATTTTTATGCGCAAAGATTTGGGATCAAAGTTTACAAGGAGAGTGTTCAAAAAGATCATTTCCACTTTTGCATAAAAATCACCAATCGCGATCTTTATCGAGGGTTTATTCGAGCGCTGACAGGAGTTATTTCGCAAAATCTTGGTAAAGGAATCTGGGCATTGATTCCTTATTCGCGGGTGGTGTCTTGGGGGCGAGAATTTTTTGCAGTGCTGGATTACGTTTTGTTGAACGACTGCGAGGTCAGCGGCATTGTGCCTTATGCCATTCGAAGTTCTAGGAAAGGTCCGTCTGACTGATATTGTGTTCTCCGTCGTCAAATCAATGATTTATCCACTGGCAACAAAAAGAAGAAAGAGGCAAAAACACGCTTCAAAATAACGCCCCGCCGCCGCTAAAGGTACTTGGTACCTTTTCAAAAAGTTTAACAAATCGTAAACTTTTTCAAAAACAAGCTAGACAATCATTTGGCAGTCTTTTATATTTCATTAAGTTTTCAATTACGATCAAACAGGAGACATTATGATCAAAAGACGTTCGGTACTACAAATCCTTGCCCTTTCACCTGTCGCTTTCGTTGTTCCGCGAATTTCATTCGCCGCCGGACCAAACGCAGCAGCCGCCGGAGCCCCAGCCAATGCCCTTAGCGAGGCAGAGCCTCTTTCTAAGGCAATGAGATACGTGGCCGACGCCAGCAAAGCGGGCCCAGAAAGAGCTGATAAAAAAGCGATTTGTCACACCTGCGCGAAGTGGAACCAGTGTGCGGCTAAAGAATTAGATCCAACGTGCAAGTCTGTGGACAAAAATGCGCCGTATGCACCATGTTCAATATTCGCAGCCAAAGTCGTTGCTAAAAACGGCTGGTGCATGTCTTGGGCTAAAGCCTAAGTAGCCTGCTAAAAAAACAGTCAAATCTACGACAAAGGGCCTAAGCATGGCCCTTTTGTTTATTTCAAAGGGCCAGTGGTGGCCCTTTGTTGTATTGACCAAAACTCAAAGCACATGTTACTAATAATATTAGGAAATTTGTTTTTTTAAGATTTGGAGTAAGCAATGGTCAGCACCAGCACGTCAGCAGAAAAACTGACAAGTCACGAGATTGATATCGCTGGTGTTTCAATGAGACTGAAGACCTCGCACAATCATCAAACACTTGATGAAATTCTTGAGATGGTCAACAAACGTGTTGACCTTGAGGTCGCAAAAATATCGCCACAAAAAGCTTTAGTGTTAGCCTGCCTTCGCCTTGCGGAAGATCTTTATGTATTTAAGCAAAGTACGAGTCAGGAACTAAATCACATTGAAAATCTCGCCAATCGCATTCTCTCAGATCTACAAATTTCCAATACATAGTGCACGTTAACTTCGCAAATGGTTTGCGAATGTGAGGGAAATTCCTTAAAGCGTCACTGGAACTTTTGGAGTCCATCATTGGAAAGCAAGGAAACCTTGCGAAAGCACTTTCGCCAGCTAGATAAAAAATGGCGTGAAGAGCTGGGCGTGGAGCTAGCAAATAAGCAAGCAACATTAACCCAACATTTGGTTGAGTTTTTAAACGAAGAAAAGGGCATTTGGTGCGCGTACCAAGCTCTCTCCGATGAAGCCTCTGTGGTGCAAGCCATAGAGCAGTCATCGCATATCACCTGGGCCTTTCCCAAGGTGAGCGGATTAGATCTCAGCTTTTGGATTCCAAAACAACACGCAAGTTTTTTTAGGGGTGCGTATGGCATTGAAGAGCCAACCTCCGAAAACTCAAAACAAGTGGACTTTAAACAAGTTCGCGGACTGTTGATTCCAGGACAAGCCTTCGACTGCCACGGGCAGCGGTTGGGGCGAGGAAAATCTTTTTACGATCGTGCACTTCAACAATTTAAGGGGCTTAAGGTAGGAGTTTGTTTCTCACCAAGAGTGTGCGAAACAAGTCTCCCAACAGATGCCTGGGATATAGGTATGGATTTTGTGATCACCGAAGAACAGGTGATTCGAAGTTCTGCAACGAAGGAGTAGTTATGGATATAATGTCTATTGTTTATTTAGTTGTAGGTATTGTTTCGGGAATTGGATCTTTTGCCGGCTATAAAATGTCGGTGGAAAACAAAAAGAAGAAGACGGCGCAAAACGAAGCCGCTCGTATTATTAACAAAGCCCGCTCGGATGCCGCTCGCATCGAAAAGGAAACTGCTGATAAGGCGCGCGAAGCCGACCAGCGCATGCGTAAAAATTTAGAGGGCGAAGTTCGCAAGCAAAAAGATCAATCTCGTCAGATTGAGCAAAAACTTGAAGAGCGTGGCAAAGAGCTTGAACGCGAATTTAAGCGCAAGCAGGAAGATCTCGAAAAACAAAAACTTGAGATGCGTGAGAAATCTGAAAAGTTGAAAACGCAGGAAACTCGACTCGAATCTGTCAAAGAGGAGAATGCGACAAAAAATCGTCAATTGACCGAGAAGCTCGAGTCCATTTCGAACATTTCTAAAGAGCAAGCCAAAGAAGAAATGAAGCAGGCGTTAAAAGAAGAAGTAGAGTCGGAATCCGCAAAAATGGTGATCACGGTTGAAGAAGACGCCAAGGTGCAGGCTGAGCAAAAAGCCAAACGCATTATCGGCATGGCCATTTCGCGCTTCGCAGGCGAATACGCCGCCGAAAAAACGATGACGGTTGTGCCTCTCCCAGATCAGGAGCTCAAAGGTAAGATTATCGGAAAAGAAGGTCGTAATATTCGCGCTCTCGAAGCGATGTGTGGTGTGGATTTAATTTTGGACGAAACGCCAGAGGCTGTTGTGATTTCGGGATTCGACCCTGTTCGCCGTGAAGTGGCTCGTCGCGCTTTGGAAACACTCATGGTCGATGGACGAATTCATCCGGGCCGTATCGAAGAAGTTGTGGATAAAACAAAAAAAGAACTTTTTAAATCGATTAAAATAGATGGCGAAAAAGCCTGTTTGGATTTAGGAATTAACGGTGTGAATGCCGAGATTCATAAAATTCTAGGAAGCTTAAAATATCGAACGTCTTACGCGCAAAATAACTACACCCACTCCATGGAAGTAGGAATGCTGGCAGGTTTGATGGCTGCTGAAATGGGCGTCGACGTAAAAATGGCTCGGCGTGCAGGTTTGTTGCACGATCTTGGAAAAGCCATGGATCACAGTATCGAAGGTTCGCATGCAGTGATCGGCGCTGATTTTGCAAAACGTTACGGCGAACCAGAGCCCGTGTGCCACGCGATTCGTTCGCATCACGAGGACGAAAAACCACGGACATTGTTGGCGTACATCGTCCAAGCTGCGGATGCGTTAAGTAGTGCTCGCCCAGGTGCGCGCAAGTCCATGGCCGAAAATTATATTCAACGTCTTGAAGACCTTGAATCCATTGCCAACAGTTTCGAAGGTGTGGAACGCACATTTGCCATTCAAGCGGGACGTGAGATTCGCGTGATCGTAGATAGCAGCCGTGTAACAGATGAACAATCAGTCATGCTGAGCCGTGATATCGCTCGCAAAATCGAAAAAGAGATGAAGTACCCAGGTCAAATTAAGATTTCTGTGGTTCGTGAAACTCGTGCTGTGGAGCATGCTCGATAAGTTAGGGTTCTAAAATGAAAGTAAAATTTTTGCCAATGGATGTGGAGCACGAGATCGAATTTAACGAGACCGTGCTGCACTTAGCTCAAAGACATGATTTGCATATTCAGTCCGTGTGTAAGGGGCTTCCTTCGTGTGCGGAATGTCGAATTCAAATTAAACAGGGTGAGAACAACGTGCCTCATCCTTCGTCGAAAGAGCTCAGCCTTATCGGTACGGCTTATTATGTGGATCAGAGTCGTTTGTCTTGTCAGCTTCGTTGTTTTGGAGATGTAGTTGTTGATCTTTCGGAACAGCTCGAAAAAGAACATCGTGTTGCTAAGCGGCCGCAAGGGCGTGCAAATCGCCCAGATGGTGAAAAGTCCCATGCGGTGAAGGGCGTGCTTATCGAGGAATACAAAGAAGACGCGCAGCTTGTAAGTAGCGTTGACCCCAAGGAAGAGCGCCCGGGCCATGACACGTTTTATAATGATTTTTCTCGCGATTCTAAGGGTTTAGAAGGCAAGCCGCAGCAGCAGCGCCAACGCCAACCTCAGCAAGGCAATCAGGGCAATCAAGGTAATCGCGGCAACAATCAGAACGGCAGATCTTCTCGAAATCGCCCACAAGGCAAAAGATGATGAAAAAAGTTTCAAAATTTGCTATGATTACAATATGATCCAAGTCACCGAAAACGCCGCAAAACAAATCGCCCATCTTCAGACCAGTGAAAACATGGCTGCAGATGCTTTACTGCGTGTGAATGTGGTGACCGGTGGTTGCTCTGGTATGTCGTACAAGTTGGATTTCTCTAAAGAATCCGGGCCTGACGATAAGATCATTGAAAGCCAAGGCGTAAAAATCGTGATCGATAAAAAAAGTTATTTATATCTTGTCGGAATGAACTTGGATTACCAAGGTGGCCTCAATGGTCAGGGCTTTGTATTTAACAATCCTAACGCCACTCGCACCTGCGGTTGTGGCTCGTCTTTCGGCGTATAAATATTTTTCATTTCAAAATGATACTGATTACTGCCTCAGACTGAGACAGCAGTGAAAAATCTCAAAAAATAGCTGAATTTAGTTTATTCTATAGAGAATCAAATGCGGGGGCGTTTTGTTTTTCAAAAAAAATCAAATACACTTTTTTATTATTGTTCCTATTATTGGATTTCTTTTTTTGTTTCAAAATTGTGGCTCGGAATACGATTCAAAATTCGGTTCCATGGAAGAGCAATCCACTGATGATACGCAAGATCCTCAGTTAGACCCTCCAGTCACTCCTCCTCCCGGCAAGGCCTACATACTTCCGACGGAAGTCACGCCAATGGTTGAGCCTTTTAAAATGAATTGGACTTTTACGGAGACCAATCCCGATTTTATCAAAGCCGTAAATGGATTGGCGAACCAATGTGAAACTAGACGATTGGATTTTGAGGCCACGGTTAAATTTTCGCCCATCGTTTATGACGAAGGACTTTTGCCGGGAGATCCTAAAATTGCCGCAATGAAAGACGTAAAAGCCGCTTTTGATAAAGCCTTGGATGTGGCTTTTTGCGTTTACTTTGCAAAAACAGCCATGGAGCGAACGAATGCTCTCAACTCAGTCACCAAATTTATCGTCGATTGGAATGCCACATATGTCGGCGATGGTAACCCCATTAACGAGCGATTTTTTGTAAAACTTTATACGGTAGCGGATTTTATTTTCCCATTGATGAATACATCGCAGATCGCGGCAGCTCGCAGTCTTGCCACGCGAATGGATGCTAAAGAAGTCACTTTTATGGCCACTCTGGCGCCTACTGATAACCGTTTAAAAAATAACTGGAAGACACGGCATTTGATGATCCGCGTTTATGCAAATATTATTTTAAATAACACCGCAGTTATCCAACAATTAAAAACTGCCATCAACCAGGATATCAACACTCAGTACACAGCCCCTGCTGGGTTTGTACTAAGCAACTGTGCAAATTTGCGAAGCGTGGGGACTTATGGCAGTTTTGATCTCCAACAGCGCGATGCTTTTGTTTATCACGTTTCGGGTTTAGCAGAGCTCGCACCATTTATGGCTTTAAACCCCACGATGGTAAATGCCACTCCCAATGCTAAGCTCTTAGTCGCTATCGAAGTCACTCAGCCCTATGTTTTGGGTACACGGGTTCATCCCGAGTTCGTTTGTACATCTGTGCAGTACGATAGAGACAAGTTGGCCCTTGATCCTACCTTGGGAGCCAATTGGAATCCCGACTCTTCCAGAGTCCTTTACCGCTACTCACGCTTGATTTGGAAGGGCACGGAGCCGTGGACGACTCGCTTTATTACCGACCAATACGCTCCATGGTTTAAAGTCTTCTACACGGGCAAAGGTGATATTTTAACCCTGACGGCACCTTAATTAGTTATTTTAAGTGCCAGGTTCTATGTAGTCGGGTTTCACCACGAAATTAAAAAACTTGTCGCCGCTGTAAGGCCAATCTAGATGCTGAGACCAAATGGTGGCCAGAAACAGCACCCCAGTGCTCAAGCGTTCGATGACGAGTTCGCGATACTCACCCGAAACTTTTCGTTCCGAGACGCGCCCCAGTTTTTTATCCAGGTCTAAAACCCGTTTTAAATTTTTGTGGGAATCCTTCACGAGCTCTAAGCTCAGATCAAAAGCCGTCATTTTTTGGTGAGTTTGGTAAAAAGATTTCCACTGACCTTGAGCTTTTTTATAGACTTCATCGGTGATGGCCGGATAGAGATCGTCGACAATGTTTTCTTCAAACCAGTGGTGCAACCCCTTTTGCTTTGTGAGTTGCCCGTCGTAGTTTTCGGTCACATGCATTGGCTGGGCGAGATCGGCAATGTAATGCCCCAGTATACCGGCAGTAACGAGCCATTGTTCTTGCAGCTGATGATGCTCTTTTTTGCTGAGATTTTTCTTTTTTAAGTCCTGTACAATTTTATCAAGCCGAAGGCACAGCTCCTGAATGCGCCACGGAGCGCGACCGGCTTTTTCGTCGAGATCGGGAAAGGTTTTAAAAAACTGGGAGCGCGAGGGGTTCCACTGAGCTGTTATTGAACTCCCGTCGGTGCCCACGTTCTTAGGCGGGGCGGCGGTGACCGGAGGGGCACTCTGCGCAGCTTTTGCAAAGGCGCGATCAAAAAGTTCCAAGTCTAAAAAGTGCTGGGGAAATTCTTTTTTATATGTGTCTGGATCGGCCTTCCAAACAAGGTCGGGAGCATTGTTGTAAAAACCCATGTCGAAGCTATGGTTGCTTAAAAAACGGCCCCGTGGAAGCTCTTTGGCAAGCAGTTGTGCGGCCAGGCTTCCTACGGTCTCGTGACCACGCTTGCCCCATGCGTGAGCGCGACTGCTAACAACAATACACATCAACAACAAAATCACTCGCATGGCTTTATCCTTTTTTAAAGGTTTTTAATAATGATTCGCAAAAATGATCCACTTCGCTTTCGGTGGAGTAGAGTCCCAAACCAATTCGCAAGGTGTTGGCTGCAATTTTTTCGTCAACGCAGATGGCTTTGAGCACATGGCTTGGATCCTGTGGGCCCGAGTTACATGCAGAGCCCGAACTGTAAGCGATGTTTTCGAAAGCGGATTCTAAATCCTCGAGAGAATGTTTTTTTAGAGTGATACTGAGGTTATTGGGAAGGCGATTTTGGAGTGGACCGTTGATTTGTAAAAGTTCTTGTAGCGGTGCCAGCTTTTCGCGAAGATGATTTTGCAGATGTTGGAGGCGTACAATCTCGCTAGGTCCATTTGCAGCATACCACTCGCAGGCGCGCCCCAATCCCACGATGCCCGGTACATTGTGTGTTCCGGCGCGAAGGTTCATCTCTTGGCCACCGCCCGAAAACAGCGATTCAAAATTATTGGTGTTGCGGATGTAAAGGGCGCCAACGCCTTTAGGACCATAAACTTTATGGCCCGAGATGGATAAAAAATCCACCGACAGTTGGTCGATGGGAACTGGCGTTTTGCCAACGCTTTGCGCGGCATCCACATGCAGTGCAAAGGAGTGCTTGCGAGCGAGCTCAGAGATTTCGGAAAGATTCTGGATGGTGCCAATTTCGTTGTTGCCATGAATGACGGAAAATAATGTGGGCTCGCCTGGCTTTATAAGTTGAACCAGTTGATCCAAACGTACAAACCCCAAAGAATCACATTCCACGTAGGAAATTCGCGCGCCTAATTTTTGCGAAAGGTTACAGGCGCCGTAAGTGGCTTTGTGTTCGATGGTGGAAGTAATAATATGGCAGGTTTTATCTTGGGTGGAATTTTGTGCAGACTTTTGCGTCTGTAATTGTGTCGTCGTTTGCGCCATAGTCCAGCCCGCGAGAGCGGTGTGAATGCTTTCCGTGGCACCACTGGTAAAAACCAAACTGTGTGCGGGCACACCCAACAAACGCGCTACGGAATTGCGAGCTTTTTCCACAGAGAGTTTGGCGCGTTGACCATAGAAATGTGTGCTCGAAGGATTGCCATAGTTTTTTTGCCAAAAGGGCAGCATGGCCTGTTCGACCTCTGGCAAAACAGGTGTTGTCGCATTATAATCAAAATAAATAGGACCTAAATTTGAGGGCATTCTTTGCTCGCAGTAGTGATCGGGTTTGGCATCAATTAGGCAGTCGCCCCAATTTTGCTAAATCCCGAGTGATATTTTTTTGATGCGCTTCCAGAGTACCGCCCCCGATTTCCAAAAGCTTTGCATCTCTCCATAAACGTTCCACAACGTATTCGCCGACGTAACCGTAACCACCTAAAACTTGGATGGCGCGATCGGCGATGTTTTTTGCAGCTGTCGTGGCAAAAAGTTTAACTCCATCCGAATCCAAGCGATCGCCTGAACCCGAAATTTTTAAAGTACGAGCCGTATTATAAACATAGGCCCGTGCCGCTTGATACTCGGCATAGCTTTCAGAGATATGGCGCTGAATTTGTCCAAACTGATTTAAGCTTTTTCCAAAAGCCTGGCGGTCGTGAGCATATTTACTCATAATCTCCACACTTCGACGGGCGATTCCCAAGCTCATGGCGGCAAGAGTGACCCGTTCGATCTCTAAATTGTGCATCATGTGCTGAGACGACGCTCCTTCGGAACCAACCAAACGATCCGCAGGAATAGTGCAATTGTCAAAAACAAGCTCTGCGGTGTTAGAAGCACGCATGCCTAATTTGTCTTTAATTTTTTGCCCAACGGCAAAGCCCTTGTCTGATTTTTCAACGATAAACGTGGAAATCATGGGTTTGTTTTTTGCGTCCATTCCGGTCTTTGCATAAACCCAAACCAGATCACAGGCAGTGCCTTCGTCATCAATGCAGCCATTGGTGATCCACATTTTTTGGCCGTTAATAATGTAACTAGAACCTTGTTTTTTAGCCGTTGTTTCCATGCCGAGAACATCAGTCCCATAGTTGGGCTCCGACATGGCCATGGCGCCCACCATCTCGCCCGTGCAGAGTGCAGGCAGGTACTTCTTTTTTTGCTCTTCACTGCCATTCACTGCCAAATTGTTTACACACAGCATGGAGTGAGCCAAATAGGCTAAACAAAAACCGGGGTCAGAATAAGAAAGTTCTTCGTGAGCAATAACTGCAGAGACGGCGTCCATTTCGGAGCCACCGTACTCGCTGGGAACAGAGATCCCTAAAAGTCCCAATTCTCCCAATTGGCGAAACAGTGGAAGATTAAACTTTTCTTCGCGGTCAAATTTGTGGGCTTGCGGTTCCACTTGGTCAGCGACAAAGGCGCGGACAGTTTCACGCAACAGACGGTGCTCTTCGGAGGGGTTGAATAAATCCATGCAGAGAAATTAGCTCGGGACTTCGAAAAATTCAAGGAACTGTAAGGGGTTAATGGCTTTCAAATCAAAAATAAGAGGTTTCTAGAGCCTCACAGATCTTAAATTTCGGATGGATACGTCGACATCCAGACCAAACACCCTGTTACGAATTGTATTGCGGCGTATCTCTGGTCTGAAATTGCATAAAACATGAAGAAACATAGGAGGCCTAGTAATGTCTAACCCAATGAAGTATATTAAAGATCTTGAGGCGGCTGGCTTTATGAGAAATCAGGCTGAAGCTCAGGTACAAATGGTTTTAGATGCACTTGAAGGTGATTTAGTGACAAAAAGTGATTTTGCTATTTTTCAAGAGCGAATCGAAACTCGTTTTGAGCGAATAGAGAATCGCTTTATTCAATCACAGCAATATATTCAAAGTCAGATCAAAGAGTCGGAGTTTCGTTTGATCACACGAATTGGTTTTCTTACTGTGAGCACTGTTTCTATTGCAGTGGCTGTACTTACTTGGCTCATTAAAATTTAATAGTTCTTCGATATCCTTCGCTGCAATCAGGATGACGGTGTTTAGCGCTCTTCGAAGTAGCGTTCCCAATGGTCTACCGTTTGAGTGAGGTAGTAGGCGATAAGGCGGGGGTCGGTGTTTACGGGCGGAGCGAGGCGTTTTTGCAGGTCGTAAAAGCAGATGGCGGCGGCCACGGAGATATTAAAGCTTTGCACGAAGCCGCGCATGGGGATGAAGACGGTTTTATCTGCCAGGGAGATCAATTCTTGGGTGGCGCCGTCTTTTTCGTTTCCAAAGCACAGAGCGATGGGTTCATCGAGGGGGACGTCCTGGAGAGGGAGAGCGTGGGGATCCAGATGGGTGACGTAAACTTTGCGGCCTTCTTTTTTCAGCTGTTCAACACATTTTAAAGTGGAGTCCCACTTTTTAATTTGCAACCACTTGTGGGCGCCTTGTGTGACTCGCTTGGACTCTTTAAATTTTTCCTGCCGCTCAATCATGTGCATTTGATACAGGCCAAAGGCCTCTGCCGAGCGCATCACCGCACTGGCGTTTCCACGGTCGTAGATGTCTTCTAAAACGATAGAAACTTGCGGCAGTCGTAGGCTTGCCACTCTTTGAATTTTTGCCCAGCGCTCGGGCGTTACTTGCGCGCCGAGGCGATCGATGATTTTTTGTGGACCAAGAGTTTCGAAAAGGTCAGTTTTCATTAGCGGTTCAATCAAAAGTGAACGGGTGGAAGCGGTGTTAATAAATTTTTGTATTCCTTTTGCATAAACGAAGGCAACTGAAAGGCGCCCCAATGGATATTTTCATTGTAGTACTGGAATTCGAGGTTTTCTTTTTTAACGCGCTCAATTTTTAAATCCTTCAGCGGGCAAAGAGTTTTTGAGGCAAAACTAAACGCCCAATAGCCGCCGGGGTAACTGAGGTTTGTATAAGTGTAAAGATGTACTCGGGGAAAAAGGTCTTTTAAAATTCCCAGCAAAGTTTTTTGCATGGCTTTGTGATAGTAGGGCGATTCGCACTGCGAAACCACGATGCCGTCGTCGCTGAGGCGGGCGTAGATGTCTTTGTAAAAATCAATATTAAAGAGAGGTGTTGCCGGTCCGATGGGATCTGATGAGTCTACGATAATTACATCGAAGGTTTCCTTGGACGTTTTCATAAAGTCCACGCCATCAGCGATAAGGATTTCGAGCTTTGGGTTGTTAAACTGGCAAGAGGTTTGTGGAAGCCATTCGCGGCTGGCATCGATAACCACCGGATCAATTTCCACCATCACGCACTTTTTAACGCTTTTGTAGCGTAAAACTTCGCGGGCTGTGCCGCCATCACCACCGCCGATGATCAATACTTTTTCGGGATTGGGGTGAGTCATCATTGGCACGTGAGTGATCATGTCGTGATAAATAAATTCGTCTTTTTCGGTGACCATGATGAGGCCATCGTGGGCCAGAAGTCGACCGTGGGTGACAGTGTTGTAGATATCGACTTGTTGAAAGGGGCTTTTTTTCGAAAACAGATGTTTGGTGGTGCGAAACTTCATTCCCAAATTTTGTTCGGCGTCTAACTCTTCAAACCATGTGTCGCTCATATATCCATCTCCTGAAGTAAAAACGCGGGTTGTGTTTCTTTCTGCGGCTTGTAGTAATTGTAATACTGAGTGGAGTAGCCGGAGTTCAAACTTTGTTGATACCGATTTTTTAAAACATAATTGCCAAAGGTCATTTCACTGACGGTTTGTGTATTAAATAAAACTAAATCAAAAGACGCCGGTTGAAAAAAATCGACCACGCGGCTGGCGAGTTCAAATTGTTCTTCGGGTTTACAAGCGTCGGTTTCGAAGCTTGTGTAGTTGCCAATTTTTTCTGGGGTCACATGAATGGTGTAGTAGTAAGGTCCGTCGATGGCGTTGAGGGAGTAGCCGCAGGGATCAAAAATATGATCGTCGATTTGACCTTTTACCAATGACTGGACTTGCGCCAGCTGTTTTGCATTATCGCGTGCCAAAGGAACATTTTCTCGGCGAAACATTTCGATTCTTTGTGGAAGCACTCCATGCATTAAGATTTCCATGGTGTGATCGTCCTTCGCAGGAACATAATTTTGATCGGTGGAAAACAGCAAAAGGTGATGCTCGTCCTCTTGACCAAAACGCAGAGCTTGGCCTTTAAACCATTTGTTGAGTTTGCGCAGATCCTCAAAAAAATCAGTGGGTTGATACTGCGGGAAAACTTCGTTTTTTCGCTCGTAGAAAAAAGCTTCAATGTGTTGCGGTTTTATGACGGACAGAATTTTTTTTGCCGCCTGGATCAAACGCGTGCGCCCGCAAGTGATCATCACCAAATAGCGGTCATAAACAAACAAACTGGATTCGGAAAGTAAGTAAGCATCCATATGTTCGTTGCTCACTTGTGACAAGATTTTTGCGCCAGAGGCCCAAACCACATCTTCCCAAAACGGTTTACCGAGAGCACGCAAATTGGGTGCAGACGGCTTAAAAATAATCTCAATTTTCTTCTCGGAACCTTCAAAGAACAACGAACCATCTCCTCGAAATGTAATTGCAGCAAAGCTACAGAAAATAGCCAATAAGGGGGGTGAAATCAACAAATAATCATTGCAAAATACAGTCAGATCTTGCTGTATAGGGCCCTATGACATTGCCACCAGCAAATACCAATGAGATCCCTCAGTACCGCAAAAAAGTTGTGGTGATTGGAGCGGGGCCCGCGGGCCTAGCAGCTGCTTACAAATTGAGAGCTTCTGGCGTCGAGGTAGAGCTTTTTGAGGCACAAGGGCAGGTGGGTGGGCTTTGTCGAAGTTTCGAAATCTGGGGACATATCGTTGATTTAGGTCCCCATCGTTTTTTTTCTGCAAGTGAAGATGTGAACCATTTTTGGTTTCAAGCCGTGGGTGAAGAATTTTCCTGGGTTCCAAGACAAACGCGCATCTTATATCAAAAGAAATATTTTCAATATCCACTTCAGGCTTGGGACACCTTCACTCAGCTTGGCTTCGCGGAATCATTGCGAAGTTTAGCGAGCTATTTATGGGCCAAAATTGTTTTTCGCCAAAACGACGAAACTTTTGAAAACTGGGTGGTGGCGCGCTTTGGTCGCCGGCTTTACGGGATTTTTTTTAAAACCTACAGCGAAAAACTTTGGGGATTGCCCTGTTCGGAAATAGATCCAGATTTTGCCTTCCGTAAAATCCGTGGTTTGAGTTTGCTCGAAGTGTTTAAACGTTTTTTAAAAAAGAAATCCACTTTTGTAGATCGATTTGCCTATCCCCACAAAGGAACTGGCTCGGTGTATGAGACGTTGGCGGAGCGCTTTAGCAAAATGGGAGGAACGCTCAAATTAAATTCTCCAGTTGAAAGCCTCGCTTCTTTGCAGGCAGACACCATCATTTCGACCATGCCGCTACCTCAATTGCTGCGAATGCTTCCAAGTGTGCCACTAGAAATCTTGGCAGCCGCCCAACGCCTTTCCTTTCGGAACACGGTTTTGGTTTATGTTTGGGTGGAGAAAAAAAATCTTTTTCCCGACAACTGGATCTACGTGCATTCGCCAGATGTTCAGTTTGGTCGAGTGACAAACTTTGATAATTGGGGTGGTAAAAAAAATTCTTCAGCCAAAGGCACAGTGCTTTGTTTAGAATACTGGTGTTCAGATCAGGATAGCAATTGGCAGCGGAGCGATGAGCAGTGGAGCGTTCTAGCGCAAAAGGAGTTACTGGCATCGCAGATTTCATCAGACTACGGGAATATTTTGGATTGTAAAGTCGTGAAGGTTCCACGAAGCTACCCAGTTTTTAAAAAAGGCTTTCAAAAAAATGTGGAAGTGATTCGAAATTATTTACAACAGGCTCATCCAGAAATCTATTCCATTGGTCGCTACGGAGCTTTTAAATACAACAATCAAGATCACAGTCTCTTAATGGGGCTGCGCGCGGCTGAACATATTTTAAAACGTCAGACTAGAAATTTAGGACATCATAGTTTAGAAAAAATCAATTCGAGCCATACCTACGAGGAAGATTTTAACCTCAAGGATATCCGCTACGACACATTCGACGAGGTATAATATGAATTTTTTAATCTTAATATTTGGAGTTGTGATGGCGGCCGAATGGAAACCACTAGAGGATTTTCGTAAAAATGCTGAGGACTCCATAAAAAAGAACTGGTTGGTGGTTGTGGGCCTTGAGTGGTTGCAAGAGGGCAAGCCCTATTCCTGGCCCGCACAAAACCCGGTGCTGATTTTTGAAATGAAAAAAAAGAAGGTCACAGTTCGTGTTTTAGATGATCAAGATGTAAAAATTGATGGCAAGCCCATCAAAAAAGACAAAACCTATTCCTTGCTGAGTGATAAGTCCGACTTTAAAACCACCATCGAAAAAGGCTCCTTTCAAATTTTCATCATCGATCGCCCCAAGGGCTTAGGTGTACGGATCAAAGATCTGCAGAGCGAAGCCTTAAAATCTTTTGCAGGTATCCCATGGTGGGAGCCCAAAGAAGACTATATTGCTAAGGGCGCGTGGAAAAAATTAAAGCCTGTGCGAACAATTAAAATTCCCGACATCCAGGGCGAGATCACCGAAGAAAAGATTTCTGGCTTTGTAGAATTTGAACTGCAAGGTCAAAAACAAGAACTGTATCCAACCCAGGACGGTTCAAAACTTTTCTTTGTGTTTAAAGATCTCACCAGCGGAAAATCCAGCTACGGACCAGGACGCTTTTTAAGTGCCGAGCTCGCTAAAGACGGCACTGTGGTCATGGATTTTAACCGCGCAACCAATCCTCCCTGCGCCTACATCTCGTTTGCAACGTGTCCACTGCCACCCATTGAGAATTATCTCAAAATCGCCATTGAAGCCGGCGCCCAAAAACCTGCAAAAGGGCATTAGGTCACGGTTGAATTTTAAAGCGGTAGAATGGCACTTGTTGTATGGGGCGGCGAGGTGCAGTTTTGCGGGGTTATTTCGTAGTCCGACCAGGTCTATAGAGTTTTGTTAGCAATTGGCGCATCGCAAACCTTTGGTTTTATTCACTGCAAAACAGACTTGACAGTATATATGTTCATCAGTACCTTTCTATAAAAAGGTAGCTTTATGATAAATGAAATAAGCGATAAACTTGGAACCATACGAAAAGGACTGCTTGAGTTTTTAATACTCAAGATTGTGGCTGCTCATAAAGTCTATGCTGCGGATATTCTCAAGAAACTCGAAACAACTGATTTTGCTACTCAAGAAGGAACTCTTTACCCACTTCTCAGCAAGATGAGACGCGATAGTTTACTTGAATATGAATGGCAGGAGTCCGAATCTGGACCACCCCGCAAATATTACTCATTAACAAATAAAGGCACAAAACAACTCATGTTGCTCAATGATTATTGGCAACATTTACATAAAACCGTAAACGATTTGGGGAGAAAATAAAAATGGAAAAAGTAGTAACTATACATCTAGGACGTTCTTCTTTTTTGCTGGATGAACCCGCTTATCAAGCATTGAAGACATATCTGGATAATGCAAAGCAAACTTTGAAAGACGACCAAGATAGAGAAGAAATTCTCACCGACATCGAATTGGCGATCGCAGACAAGTTAGATGAAGCCAGAAAACAGAGTTCGGTTATTACACTTTCTTTGGTTCAGGTTATTCTAACACAAATGGGTCCGGTATCATCATCGGCCACAACTGACCCTTCTGGGAAAACAGCTAGTCCAAATGAAACAGTTAGAGGGCTTTATCAAATTCCAAATGGTGCGATTATCACGGGTGTTTGTAATGGTATGGCTGCTTACCTCGGAGTAGATGTAAAAATAGTTAGAATTCTTTTTATTGCTTTCACTCTCCTTACAAAAGGACTGGGCATTTTTCTTTACGCCATCTTAGCTTTAATTCTTCCTTATGCAGATACAATAGAGAAAGAATCAAAAGCTTTCGGTCTGCCGTTTAACGCACAATCATTGGCTGATCAGGCGAAAAGAAACTATGCTCGTTTAACTACAGATAAAGCCATGCACTCACGTTGGAACGATACGTTTTATAAATATAGACAAGAAGTCCTTAATTTTTTTAACTTACAGACAACGAACAACACCCTATATCACCAACGTAACACCTCGACCAATCTTGCCGCAGCACTTTTTAGTCCTATTCTTGGCGTAATAAATGCTGGCTTGTTCGTACTTCTTCTTGTAGGAATCATAACCATAACAACCCAAAACCAGTTATTCCAGTACCCAATTCCTGCAAGTATACCGCTCTGGGCTGCAATTACTGGAATCGTACTTGCGTACCTAGCCGTTCAGTCGCCAATTTCGTCAGCCAAAGCTTCAATCGCTATGCGGAACCCGCGCATAAGTGCTTTGAGTGGTCTTGCTGAAGTTACGGTAATTGTTTTGTGTGGATTTTTGATTTACAACACTTTCCCGCAAGCGCAAGAGTATTTGGATAAAGTTCCAACAATCATTGAGACGGTAGTGCAAAGTTTAAAAACTGTAAAATGATGAAATAACAATTCAGAGTATGCGGCTTCTGAGAGTTTTTAACTTTTTCTATGACATCCAAAGATGTCCGAGCCAGACGAGTGAACAAAAACCCTGGTCAGCTATCCGTTTAGTGTTCTTAAATGCACAGACTTCAGCCCCAACAAGTTCTTGGAAATAGCTCCGAGAACTCTCCCCAAAATCCTCTATTCAATAATAAGTCATTCTTAAGCGAGGCAAAGATCTAATTTTGACCCTACCCCCATAATTAGTACCACTTTGCGGACTGAGTCATTGATATGTCTCAGTCGGAATGGATACAAAGATGGGATATATGCCACACAAACCGAGACCCAAAGAAGAAACCTTAGGAATTCTTAACGACTACGATCAAGGAATGTCGGCTAAAGACATTTGTCGAAAGTACGATATTTCTGAGTCCACATTTTTCCGTATGCTCAGAGTGAGTCGTGGTTTTCCCGCCAATGCAACAAGGCGTAAGATTGAAAATAAAGTTCAAAAACTCGAAAAGACTTTAAAGGAGCGTGAACGAGAGATCGCGCTGTTAAAGGCCGCTTTAAAAAAAAGTTAAAAATCAATGATTGAAAAGAGCTCGTTACAGATTTTATGTTGAATCACGAAATGAGTGAGCGTCGAGCGTGTGAGCTTTGCGGGATGAGTCGCTCTCAATTTAAATACCAGAGTCGAAAAACAGAAGATCCAGAGGTTATTAAGGAGATTTTGATGATTAAGGAGAAACATTCGTACTATGGACTTCCCCGGGTTTTAGCGTTGTTAAGAAGTAAAGGTTTTACAGTGAATGGAAAAAAAGTTTATCGAATTTTAAAGGTGATGAATCTGCTTGTTCTGAGAAAGAGAAGAAAGAAGAAACTATTTATTACGAAGCCGAAGAGTACGCCAGATGCCACAAGAGGCGGAGATACCTGGGCAATGGACTTCGTGTTTGATCGATTAAAGAATAATGAGTCGTTTAGATGTTTAACGATCATCGACCACTACACGAGGGAAACACCTGGTATTTTTGCAAGTCGAAGTATGGCTGGTTTTTCGCCAGTAGAATATTTAGATCGCCTTAAAGAAACGGTACATCTTCCAAGGCACATCGTTGTAGATAACGGTCCTGAGTTCGCAAATACGGTGTTTGTGGAGTGGTGTAATCGGCACGAAATAGAGATCCACTTTATTGACCCAGGAAAGCCCGTGCAGAACGCGTATGTAGAGAGTTTCAACGGTAAATTTAGGAATGAGTTTTTAGATCAGAATAAGTTTAGTTCAATAAAGGAGGTTCAGAGACAGCTCGAACAATGGATAAAACATTACAACGAGGAGCGGCCACACAGCTCGCTCGATTTCCTAACACCAAAAGAATTTGCAAAGCGGGAAAGTGCTGTGCTAGATAAGAAAAATAATTTACTGGTACTAAAAACGGGGTAAAGGTCAATTTTACTGTCGCTGCAACCGTATGAGCGCGTCAATCCGGGGAATTATTTTTCAAATAATTTGACACTTGTTTTGGCTTTTTAAATTTGTCTATGTGCGCGCTGGATATATCCACCTGTACAGTATCACAGGGTTTCTAAAATCTCTTTCTTCATCCTATTTTTATGTGTTTTACGTTGGATAGCGAAGTTTAATTCAAGCAATATCCGGTCGAGGTTTTTCTGAAAAATCAAAATTAAAAATTCATGCTAGTGTCGTTGCTACAAAAGAGGAGAAGCTATGAGTTTGCACCATCTATCTCACAATGATCTTATCGCTAATTTTTCTGATCTGGTTCAAAAAGAACGCAAAATCACGGCTCAGGTATTGGCGTGCATTGCAGAAATCGATCGTCGTCGGCTCTATTTGGAAAAAGGCTATAGCAGCCTATTTGACTTTTTGGTGCGAGACTATGGCTACAGTCCTGGAGCCGCCATGCGCCGAGTTGATGGGGCGCGTTTGTTGCGCGAGTTACCAGAGGTTAAAGAAAAAATTGAACGTGGGACCCTGACATTATCCCAGGCCAATCAGATTCAAAGGGCAGCGCGAGAAATGAAAAAAACCGAGCGAGCTCTGAGCACGGAAGAAAAGCAGGAACTCATTCTGCAGGTCGAACACGCTAGCAAAAAAGAAACCGAGAAGATCCTCGCCGAGCGATTGAACTTACCCGTGATGCCAATCCAAAAAGAGACTTTGCATCGAGATGCCTCTGTGACGCTCACCATGACTTTTTCGGCAGAGCAAATAGAGATGCTCGAGCAGGTGCGGAGTATGGTTTCGCACGCTGTGAACTCACAAAACTGGAGTGAACTCTGTGTCTATTTGGCAAAAAAGGAACTCGCTCGTCGTACGAATATGAGAGCTACGAATATCGCGACACCTTCAAATTCTAATGTCGCAGCGACAGTGAAAAAACGAGGCGCGTTGCCAGCAAGAGCCCGAAAGATGCTGCTGAATCCGGCTGCAAGATGCCAGTACAAAAACCATAAAGGAGAGCAGTGTCATAGTTCGCGCTATTTGCAGATTGATCACATCCAAAGTATTAGCAGCGGTGGAAGTAATGATATCAAAAATCTTCAAGTTTTGTGCGGTGCTCACAATCGGTATAAATATGCAAGCGAGGGCTAATTTATGGAGCCAGTAAGTGTTGGTCCCATATGTGTAAAACTATTTTTCGCCAACTGTGATTTTTTCGATCACGCCGTCAGAGGTGAGATAAACATTGGTGGGCAGATAGTCCACTTCGAGTTCCGTCACCAGGGTTTTTCCGCGATCATGATAAAATGGCTGGGTCGGTAAATAATTGGCAAGCGCCGCTTGGGCTTCGGCGAGGGAGGCTTCGGGGTCCGTGTTGACCGGGATGAGTCGTCGATTTCCCTGGTCCCCATCTAGACCTATATCCGGTAGATTTTTGAGCTTTTCCAAACAGGGAGCGCAGGTCACGGACCATAAAATAAGCACAGAGGGGGCAGGCTTTGAGGCTATTTCGGGCATGCCCAAAAGCTCTGAGAGCTTTGCGGGGTCTATTTTCTGGCCGATATGGTCTTTTGAGTTTTGTATCAAATAATCCGATAAGTAGTTTTGTGAATACGCAACCAAGGCGATCATTAATGCGAGACCTACAAGCAATGAAAACGGTAAAAGCAGCCACTTTGAGGTTTTTAAATCGTCCATGGTTGAGATCTATGCGAGCCCCCCACGCTCGTCAATCCCCAAGATCAAAACTTCGCAGTGATTCAGGGCAAATCGTTTTGGAGTACATCCTGTTGCTCGTCATCAGCGTGAGTGTGGCCACGTATTTAACAAAAAAACTGGTGGGCAAAGATCCCGAAGACGCAGGTATTGTAACCAGCGCCTGGGGGCAGATCAATTCGGCCATTGGCGCAGACATCATTGAATAAACGCAGACATCGGTGGATAGCCGTCGAATAATCGACGATCAATTGACGGACTATTACAGATAAATAAAGCGACGGTTCTTAAGTTCGTTTTTGAGTTCAATTTGCATGTAGTCTTGAATATCTTCGGTCGTGCGACGGATGTAATCTTCATCGTCAATGGCTTCGGGGCCTCGATCCAATACGATGGGCGGCAGAATTTTTATCTTCCAGCGGGCGGGAAGAGGAATAATATTTAAGGGCAGTGGGATCACCAACCCACGCAGATATTTTGTAAACTTAAGTTGTGCTAAATTAATATGGGTTTCTTCGGCGCCGATGATCAACGTTGGAACAATGGGAGATTTAGTTTCGAGCGCCATGCGCACAAAGCCTTTTTTAAAAGGCTGCAGCTGATAGCGTCGCGTGGTGGGCTTAAAATTTCCATACTCGCCTTCAGGAAAAAGAATGAGCAGCTGCTTTTTTTTTAAAACAGCGATGCCATTTTTTTTTGTGGCCTCGATAAAACCCATTTTTTGCGCAGGAATGGCCGTGGTTTGATTTAAAAACCAAAAGTGGTGGGTTAAAACACGTGGGACCCGGTGCACGGCTTGATCGATATGATGGCACAGTAAAAATGCATCAAAACCCGAGTAGCCCGAATGATTGGGACTGATGATGGCAGCACCCTTGCGCGGAACATTCTCCAAGCCTTCAACTTCGACCCGGAGATACTTAGTCATGATTTCGCCCAAAAAGTGGGGAAAAACACGATACACAAGCTCCTCGGAGCTGAGGTCCTTGAGACTTTTCTTTTTTTCGCTGACTTTTTTAAAAAACCATTTCATTTTAATAAACAGATATCACAGTTTGGGGAGTTTATGAAGTCACAATATATTTTAGCCATTGATCAGGGAACCACCGGAAGCACAGTTTCCCTTTACAATGAGCGCGGGCAAGTGGTGAAGCGAGCCGATAAAGACTTTGAGCAGATATTCCCCAAACCGGGATGGGTGGAGCATCGCACGTCAGACATTTGGGAAACCGTGCTTTATGGAATTAGCGAAGTTGTCAGCAAAATAGATGCTCGCCAAATTGCCGCCATTGGCATCACCAACCAGCGCGAAACTGTGGCTGCCTGGAATCGCACCACCGGCGAGCCGGTGATGAATGCCATCGTTTGGCAATGTCGTCGAACCACGGAAGAATGCCAAAAGCTCAAACCTAAAGAAAAAGTTGTGCGCGCAAAAACCGGTTTATTGATGGATCCTTATTTTTCGGCCAGCAAAATGGCTTGGATTTTAAAAAATAACGAAAAAGCAAAAAAACTGGCGGCAAATAACCAACTGTGTTTTGGCACCATGGATACGTTTTTGATCTGGCAACTCACAAAAGGTCAGTCGTACAAAACAGATCCTTCCAATGCTTCACGAACCATGCTTTTTCATCTCAAAAAGCAAATTTTCGACAAGGAATTGTTGAAGCTATTTAAAATTTCTGCAGACGCGCTTCCTGAAATCGAGCCTAACAATGGCCACTTTGGAGTCACGAAAGGCGTTCCCGGTCTGCCTGATGGGATTCCCATCCATGGCGTGATCGGCGATCAACAGTCCGCGCTTTTTGGGCAGGGTGGAATTCACAAAGGGGATGCAAAGATCACCTTCGGTACCGGGAGTTTTTTGTTATTTAATACAGGAAACCAAATTGTGCCTTCAAAAAAAGGCCTCCTCTCAACAGTGGCATGGGTCTGGAAAGGGCACAAGCCAGTGTATGCTCTCGAGGGCGGCGCATTTATTTGCGGCGCAGCTGTGCAATGGTTGCGCGATGGACTTGGGTTTATCGAAAAAAGCTCAGAGGTGGAACGCCTGGCGCGCTCTGTGGAAACTTCGGAGGGTGTAGAATTTGTTCCGGCTCTTTCTGGGCTTGGGGCCCCTTACTGGCAGCCACAAGCGCGAGGAATTATTAAAGGTCTGTCCCGTGGAACCACACGGGCCCACATCGCACGCGCCACGCTCGAGGCCATGGCGCTACAAAACTTAGACATTCTCGATGTGATGAAGAGCGAGGCAAAGTTAAAACTCTCGCGCGTGAGGGTAGACGGTGGAGCTACAGAAAATGATCTGTTGATGCAGCTGCAGTCGGATTACTTAGGTATAGATGTGGAGGTTCCGCAGAATATCGAAACCACAAGTACCGGAGCTGCTTTGATGGCAGGTCTGGGCGTGGGACTGTGGGACGTTTCAGATTTACACAAGGTCAATCCGATAGCTAAAAAATTTCAGTCTCAAATTGAGAAACGCCAGCGAACAGAGCGTGTAAAAAAATGGCGCGAGGCTGTTCGCTTGAGTTACTAGTGTGTAAGCTATTAGTTTAAACGCAAACCCAGACTTTAGAACTCAAAAAAACCTCCGATAAGCTTCTGGTGCTGCAAAAGCCGCAGACATCGCCGGAGGAAGCATGAGATTATTGGGTGTTTATATGGTAGTCGCATTTTTAACTGGATGCAGCTCACTCAATTCTCAAAATCACTCAGCGAGTTCGCAAAAGTACCAAGTCAGTGTGATCGCAAATGTCCAGCAGCGGTCCGTGGCCACGCAGTCGGCCAGCAAAACTCTTGTGGTCAAAAAGTGCGAAGCGAACAAAGCAAGCTGCGAAATGGATACGCCAAAACTCGAATACGATAAGTTTTCAAAAAGTTTAAAAAACAAAGTGATGGTACGCTCGGTGATCTCTCAGCAAATTTCGTTGCTTGAGCAACAAGCGGCCTCTCTACGCCTCGACCGTGATGTCCTCAAACAGGAGGTTGAAGAGTTTGACCGCAACCTTAAAATGAATCGCATGTCGTCTCTTCGCGATGTCACTCATAATATCGAACGTCTGCGTGTGTCGGTATCTATGGAAATTGCGGAGCTTGAACAAAAGATTTCTTTAACTGAAAAAGATCTCCAGGTACTTAAAGAAAACTCACAGCAACCCAATGTAGCAATTAATACCGACATTTCTCGAATTCTTGCTATGCTTGAAGTTCAAGACGGCTTCGGTCAGTCTCTGCACTATAAAGACAACCTCATTGCTCAAGCTATCGACGAAGTCATCGCCGAAATGATTTAATTCGTTGTTAGTTGTGAGATGGACTTGCGTCTTTAAAATCGGGATAAAATCTTTTTGCTTTTGTTAAACTGCCAGTTGCGGACTCCAAGGTTCCGTATTTTTTTTGAATACGAATGAGCTCCTGCCAAATGATTGGTTGAAAGGGGTTCAGGCGAAGTGCTTCCGTATAGCACGCCTGGATGTCTTGGAAGTTTTTTGCAATATCCAGAGCTGTAAGAACCTCGGCTTTTAAAAGATAGTAGCCAAAGACTGTGGAGTTGATTTTTAAAGTTTTCTCAATCCATTCTAGCGCCGAGGACAGATCATTTAATATATAAGACGCTGCAGCCCGGTTGTAGGCGGCACTTTGATCGGTGAGTTCTAAAAAAACATTCTCACAGATGGTAACGGCTTTACGAGCCCAAACTTGTCTGTTGGCATCCTCAAAGGGGAGGCCCCGAGCGCTGTAGGTAAGAATAGAGCAATACAGGTTATTGAGTTTTAAATCCATCTTGTTTTCGATGCTCGCCATCAGGGATAACACTGAGCTTTCTTGTCTGAATAAGGTCGCTGCCACAAGGAGTTGATAGATTTTTTTTATTTTTTCGGTTTGCGAAAACCACGGTGAGGACTCTTGCCACTCACTCACTTCTTTTTGTAAAAATGCTTTGAAGAGATCGAAATTTAAATAAGGGATATCCTGGCGATGATTCTTTTGAAAGAAAAAAATCATAAAATGATCGGCATATACGGGGCGCCAGTTTGGCGAATTGAGAAAGTACCTGATGGCCCCGTGATAGTTGGCTAAGGTGTGGTTGATAGCGATCACCGGGAGTTGATGGCGAACGGTCTCCTGCTCGATCTGCACTGGGTTTAAAAATAACTGAAACATTTTTTGAAAGTGATCCCGCGGAACCACTTCGGCATAGCGGGTGTCGATGTAGGTTTTATAGCCAGGCTGACGCCATAGCATGTAGTTATTGAATTCAGACGTGGCAAAGATTTTACTGTTCGTTGTGCTTTCTAAAAAGTCGCCGGCAGCTGTTAAACTTTCGTTTTCAGAAAATTTCCAGCCAAAGTGGAAATTCTCGCGCAAACCTTCGACTTTTCCAGTCACCACAAGGGTGCACAGTAACAACGTCCCAACAGCGACGGTCCTCATTTTGTAAGGCATCATTCTTTTGAAACGGGTGTTAGAAAGTTGTGTCCAAAGATTTTCAAAACCAACGAGGATAAAAGGTGCTGTCATCAACACCGATGGAGATAAGTTCCGCACCATTGTGGTTGAAAAGTACACGGCGAAGGCGAGCCATAAAAAGTAAACCCAGCCAAGGATGCGAAATCCGGGTCGAAGGGAGAATAGCAGAAGAACAACCCAACCGCCCCACATGGCATACCACGCCCAAGAAACACCTGGATCGAAAAAAGACATTCCCTCCCGAATCAATCGGTAAACAGGATCAGCACTGACTTTTCGCAAATAAAACGGATAGGTGGCACCCTCCCAGCCGTAGGGGTTGATCAGCGTGGCGAGGATGCTTGTTGCAAAAGGAAAAAACACCCGTCGGGGATGGCGCAAAAATACAAAACCAAAAAGTATCAGTCCCAGAATAAACATTCCATGACTGTTGGTCCACAACAACAGAATGGGAGGCAGCAGCCAAAGGCTTTTTGATCTTTCTGGTTTTAAGCAGAAACGAATCAAAAGGAGTATTTCTAATGTTAGAAAGAGATGGGTCCAAACTTCCGGGCGCGGAACCCAACGCCGCTCGATCCACAAAAATAAGACGCAGTAAAGAATCCATGTGAGCAGCGCGGGAGAGCGCTCACTCATGGTGCGGTAGGAACACCACCCAAAGAAACTGGAGCCCATGTAAAGCAGCGAACAAAATAAAAGCACACCAAAATAGTCGAAGAGCTCCATGCTCAAGTAGCTGGTGATTTGAAAAATCCAAGTCAGATTAATCCAGCGGGCTCCTGAGTAAATAAATGAGAAGGTATCTTCGGTTGGAAACTGCAGATTCTCTAAAATCCAGCGACCGGTAGCCATGTGCCAATAGAGGTCGGTGTCCATGTCTCCCTTCAGGCAAAGAAGGAAAGTTAATAAGGAAAAGCCAAAAAACATGATTATTTCAGTTTTTTTCTCAAAGTTTTTCAAAAACTACACCCATTTCTCCCAGTAGCAACCAAACTGAAATTTTTTGCGTAACGGGTTTCAAGAAGTTCGCCACGCGAAGGAAGCCGGCATGTCGCAATATCATATCCAAGGACACCTTTTTGCGCGGACTCCACGTATTTACACAGCGCCAGCCCTGTTGTTCCCAAAGCAGCACGATCCCTTTGCGAGAATAAAACACCCAATGGTCGGGAACGTTATGTGGCCACATTGAACCCATACAGTAACGACTCAAAGAGTCCGCTCGCGGCAAAACAACCATGGCCCGGGTTCCTTTTTGCACAATTCGATCGAGTTCTTTGAGATGTGCCTGGGGTTCCAACAAGTGTTCAAAGGAATCCAAATAGAATAAAACATCAAACACCTGAGAAAACTGAGCTAGGTCGGTGCCGAGGTGCTGTTTGGGAAAGTTTCGCTGAACCAGATTTTCGATGGCAGCATTGTGGGCTTCGATTCCAAAAACTTGCTTGCGCTGTTTTGCTAAGTACTCAAGCACTGCACCACCCCCAAACCCCACTTCCAGGATCACATCTTGTTTGCGGAGTGTCACGCGACTGTCTTTTAAAAAGCGGAGGAAGGTTTCAACTTTTGCCGCCTGAGTGGTGCGGTCGTAGTGGCCGCGATCCTGTTGATAAGATTCTGCATATTTAAAGTCTCGTCGCGCAGGAACAATCTCGGTTCCACAGGATAAACAGCGATAGAGTTCTGATTTTTTATTCCACCGATCCAAATGACAAGCGGGGCAAAATAGTACACTAGCCATTTTTAATCTCGACAGACGATTGCCCATGGGGAGCGAGGATGGCCCAACTTCGTTGCTGATGCGATATTTCAGGAGCGAAAATAGCAGAGATGCAAAGATTTTTACCCTGGCAAGGAGGTGCATCAGCAAAGTGAACACATGGCGAACAGCTCACCTTGTTGTAAAAAATTAAATCTTCGCCACCATTCCGTGGCATCAACCTCGTGCCGGGATCCGTCGGACCCCAAAAACTCACGGTGTTTTTTCCAAGGAGCCGTGCCAAATGTAGAAGCCCAGAATCAATTCCTAAAAACCGTTGGCTTTGCCCAATTCTGCGAATGGTTTCTGAAAGGGCATGGGCACCGCATTCGTTTTGACAACTTAACCCCAACGACTTTTCGATTTCTTTTTTGAGAAGTTCACCCGCTTCGAAATCATTGCGACTTCCTAATAAAATGATTTTTGTATTTTGTGGAACACTCACTTTTTGCAAAGCGGCCGTCCACTGTTGCGGTGTCAGTTGCCGTTCGCGGGCGTGGTCCGAGCAGGCAAACGAAAGACTCCATTCACCATCGCCTGCTGTGACTGGATGCGATTGTTTAAATACCAATGACGCCTGATCGAAATGTTTGGTTGGAACTCCCAAAAGCGAAATAAGCGAGCTGTAAAAATCTGCCGAGCAGGAATAGGTATTGTAAAAAACCAAGTGAGTATAGAGATTCAGTCGCCAGTAGACGGTTTCTTTAAAAAAACCCAGACGATTGCGAGCAAGGGTGAGCAGACTCAGCAGCGTAGTTCCGCGACTGTGTATTTCGAGATCAATGCAAGTGTCCACGCGAAAGACGGTGGAAGTTAAAAATTTGAACGTGCTGCAAAGTAAAGTCAGCAGATTTCGATCGTTGATTACATAAATACGATCAAAAATCTTTAACTCACGGGCAAATGGAACCACTGCAGGAGTGGTGACAAGGATAAGTTGTCCGCGACCAGCGAGTTTTTCTTTCAGGGCGATAAGAGCTGGATAGGCAAGTAGCAATGAGCCCCCGCCAATAAGCTTCATGACTAACACGCGGCCGCGAGGTTGTAGCTCGTGAGAGCGGCGAAGAACTTTGCCGATTAAAACCACAAAGGGTTTTAAAAAAAAGATGGTAATGCCACCCAAAAATAAATCGAGTCGTTTTTTTCGCTGAAGTTGCACTTAAAAATGGTAGCAATCGGTCGGGGGGCTGTCACCCATCAAAACAGATCGCGCACGTTCTCCACCCAATGAATTTTGCAGGAATTTGGCAAATCAATGCTTTTAAGATGTTTCTGATTCGACTTGGGCACATAGAAATTCGTGAAACCCAGTTTTAACGCCTCTTTGATACGAACTTCTGGCAAAGGCACTGCGCGGATCTCGCCGGTGAGGCCGATTTCGCCAAAATAGCAGCTCTTGGCATTCACCGGCAGGTTGTTCTCGCTGGAGAGAAGGGCCACAGCAATGGCGAGGTCGGTGGCGGTTTCGGTCAGTTTAAGCCCGCCAACCACGTTGATATACACATCGCTTTGATAAAGTTTAAGATGCAAATGTTTAATCAAAACCGCTAGCAGCATATGCAGACGGTTGGGATCGGCGCCGATGGAGGTGCGCCTAGGCATGGCCATGGGCGTGGGGGACGAGAGCGCCTGAATTTCGCACAACAGCGGTCGACTTCCCTCGAGCGATGCAAAAATAGCCGATCCAACCAGCGTTTGGCTGCGTTCTTCCAAAAATAACTCCGAAGGATTTTTAACTTCTTCGAGGCCCACGGAATTCATTTTGAACACGCCCAGCTCGTTGGCAGCGCCAAAGCGATTTTTTATCGAACGCAAAAGTCGAAACTCATAATTGGTATCCCCCTCGAAAGACAGCACACAATCCACCATGTGCTCCAAGACTTTGGGGCCAGCGATGTTGCCATCTTTTGTAATGTGGCCGATGAGAAAAATGGCGATATTTTTGCTCTTGGCAAGGGACATCAAGTGTCCCGCGCAGTCGCGCACCTGGGAAACTGTTCCCGGAGCCGATGTCACCTCGGGATGATAGATGGTTTGGATGGAATCAATGATAACCACTTGGGGTTTGAGTTGATTGATGGTTTCCAAAATTTGCAGGAGATTGTTTTCGGCGGTTACCTTGACGCTGTCTTGAAATAACGACAAACGGGCCGCGCGATTGAGGGTTTGCTCCACAGATTCTTCGGCAGAGATATAAAGCACTGTTTGCTTTTTTCCATCTTGCTTTTGCTCGTTGAGGCTGGCGGCCATTTGCAGCAGTAGAGTGCTTTTGCCGATTCCCGGGTCGCCGCCAAGCAAAGTAAACCCACCCAGTACGACGCCTCCTCCCAAAACTCGATCCAGCTCGCCAATCCCGGTGGGCGTACGAAAGGTGGCTTGGGCCGTGATCTTCGACGCCAAGGACACTGCGCAGGGAGTTGTGCTGCCTTCTGAGTTTTTACGAATCGTCCATCCGCGACCTTGGTCGGGAGGGAGCTCCTTTTCCTCAATTAAGGTGTTCCACTTGTTGCAGTCGCTGCAGCGCCCTTCCCACTTGAATTTTTTGGCTCCGCAGTCTTGGCAAACAAATACAGTTTTAGACTTCAGTTTCTTCATATTTCCGGGTTAACATTGTTAGGGGCGCGAAGCCACTCTCGGGGGAGTTCAAAAACATGATGTTTATTCTCATACTGGTTTCTCTTTTAAACGCCGCCGAACCGCGCCTCGCTGTTTCGTGGGAACAGCTTCTGCAAGAGGGCCGGTATGAGGAGTCGTATTCGGTGGCAAAACAACAACTCTCTGGACCCTATACGGATTTCTATCTCGGATTGATTTCGCAAAAAAATAAAAAATGGGATGTGAGTCTCGAACATCTCAATAAAGCGCAAACACAAAGTCCCGACGTTTTGGATTATGTGGCCATCTCGCGCGGAATTTCACTTTTCGAAAGTGGTAATTTTCAAAAGGCCTTGGACGAATTTACGTCGGCAGAAAAACAGGCCCGCACAAAATACACTGCTGATGTGGCTCGTTTTTACCAGTCCGAAGCGCTTGTGGAGCTTAAGCAGTGGAAAAAAGCCGAACCCTTGTATCAAAAAAATCTCAAGCGTTTGCAGCGCACAGGATTTTATCCTTCGGTGCTGTGGGGCTACCTTGCAACGCAGGTAAAAAATCATAAAAACCAAAAGATCTGTCGTTACTCCAAAGAACTTTATCTTAAATTTCCAGCTTACGAAAAAATCGCCGACTGGGGAATTCGGCACCACGAAAACGTAGTGCTCGGGCAGCGCCTCAACTGTTTGGTCACTTTGGCCGAGCAAAAAATGCGTATACAGCGTTTGCTCTGGGCGGGTTTGGAAGATAAAGCATCTAAAGAAATTCAGGATTTACAAAAGCGTGCCAGTCCCGAGGCCCGCTACGAAGTCGACGAGCTTTACGTGAGCTACCAACTGCATGAGGGCCACGTCGATGAAGCTCTCAAAACTCTGTTGGCGTACCAAAAAGAAAAAGAAAACGACAACGACTATTTGATGAATTTAGGACGAGTGTATTCGCGAACAAATACGCCGCAAAAAGGCATCGAAGCCTACTACCGGGCGTATCAAGTGGCAGTGCGACCGCAGGTGGCTGCAGCCTCCTTGTTTCAGTCGGGATTTGCAAGCTACGTAGTGCATGATTATGAGTCGGCATCGGCAAAATTTAAAGAGTACTCTACTAAGTATCCAACTGGCAAAATGTTTGCCGATAGTTTGTGGTATCAAGCGTGGCTTCAGTACTTACAAAAAAACTATGTGGAAGCGGAAAAATCGTTTTTTCAGATTTCGGAACTCAAAAAAAGCAAACCTCGTCTATGGCAAGATCATAAAGAAGATAAAATTAATTATTGGATGGCCATGAGTTTACTTCGCCAGGAAAAAAAGCGCGAAGCCTACGAAATTTTCACACGCATGACTCACGATGAGTCCATGGGCTACTATTCTGTGGCAGCCTATCAGCGCTCGCAGCAACTGGTCACTCAAATGGGCACAAAACTCACACAAAGAAGTCCAGCTAGCGCCAGTAGTAATGGCAGCGGAGTTTTATTGCCAGGTATCCATGAAAACTGGTGGCTATCAGAAGCCGTGGCTACGGACGACGGCGACGAAGATCGCGACGAGAGCGAAGAAACTTTAACGCAGTTACCAGATCCCTTTGAGCAAAAAGTAGATGCGATGTTAAGCGCCGAAGAGGTTGTAGAAGACGAATTTCCTGAAGGAGTTACGACTCCAGAGCAGAACCTGTCGCAGGATATGAAAGCTGTGTATTTTAATAACATCGAAAAATCCCTTCAACGGGCACGCGTTTTATCACGCGTTGGGATGTGGGATTTTGCTTATCGCGAAGTTTTAGATGCAGAAGGAAAAAAACTCTCACAGTTTCAAAAACAGTGGCTCCTGCAGGCCCATCAGTCGGTGCATTCCTATAATCGCTCGGTGATATTGGCGTCGCATTTTTTTGAGGACCAAGCGGTCAAAATGGGCTTGCACCACGGCAGTGATTACTGGACCTATTCGTATCCAAAGGCCTATGAAAAATGGGTCACGGATCAAAGCCAAAGTCTCAAAATTCCTGCAGAGTTCGTATGGAGCATTATGCGCGCAGAAACCATTTTCCGTGCCGATGCGATTTCGCCCGTGGGCGCTCGAGGTTTGATGCAAGTGATGCCACGCACAGG
>JANOYW010000060.1:0-29497 GCA_031429075.1 Bdellovibrionales bacterium
GTGATGCAAATCACTTGCTGGCCATGGGCAATCTCTTTCAGTTTCTTGCCAACCTTTTGCGCCGTGGGACCGCTGACGCCGGTGTCCACTTCGTCGAACAAATACGTACGAGGAGAATCAATTTCGCCCACGGCCACCTTGAGCGATAGAAGAATTCGACTCAACTCTCCACCGCTGGCTGATTTTTGGAGCGCGCGCTGTTCGCCCTTGGGTCCATTCTGAATCGCAAACATCACAGAGTCCTGTCCTGTAGAGTTAACAGGCGCGATTTCGATGCTGATCGAAAACAGCACGCCCTTCATGTTGAGCTCAGCAAGCTCCTGATTGACTAGATCTGCAAGTTTTAGAGAGCCTTTGGCTCTTTGCTGCGAGAGTTTTTGCAGTAATGGAGAGAGTTCAGTAGATATAGCCTTTTTTTCCATTTCTAGTTGCGCAATTTTTTCGTCGCAGTTTTCCAAAGTATCCAGCTCACTCTTCATTTCGTTGTAGGCCGATAGGATATCCTGCACCAAGGGGCCAAACTTTTTCTGTAGGCGACGGATGTCTGACAACCGAGATTCCAATTTATCAAGCTCGCCCTCGTCCAGGGATTGACCTGCCAGCTGGTTAATATCAAAAGCGGCCTGCGACACCAGTTGTTTGGCCGTTTGCAAATCTTGAATCGACTTTTCAATGCCTTCCGGGCGGTGTTTTAGGCCTGTGGCGGCTTTCAGAACTTTATCGAGAAGTGCTAGAACGCTGTCGCTGTCACCCTCTAGAACTTCGATGGAGTTTTGGTAAAAAGCGGAAAGAGAGTTTTGATTCTTAAGAACCTTCAGTCGATCCTCAAGATCCGCATCTTGCTCGGCGTCCAATTCGAGATTGGAAATTTCGTCGATTTGAAACTTGATAAAATCCACACGCTGGCTGCGATCGCGCGACGAATTTTGTAACTCGAGAATGGCGTCTTCGATCCCTTGAATGCGCGAAAACAGAGTCTGCACTTTTTTGCGAAGCTCCCACGTTTTACAAAATTGATCGAGCATATCCAGGTGGTACTGCGAAGAGAGCAGGTTTTTATTTTCGTTTTGGCTTGTGAGTTCGATGAGCGGTGTGGCACGCCCAGTGACTTCCACCATGGGCGCCACGATGTTTTTAAGATCAGCCAGCGTGGAAAGATGGCCATTGATGTACACACGGTTTTTTCCGTCTCGGCTGATAATCCGACGAACTAAAAGTTCCTGTTCGGATGAGGTAATACCAAATTCTTTAAGGGAACTTAAAATATCTTTTCGCGAGGTGAGGTCGAAGTGACCTTCCACCACCGACTGGTCAAGACCTTCGCGCACATCCTCGCTGTGGGATTTGGCACCCATCAACAGGCCCAGGGCCCGCACAATGACCGACTTTCCGGCTCCGGTTTCACCACTGATGATGTTGAGGTTGGCGCCAAACTCCAATTGAATTTGGTCGATGATCGCAAAATTTGAAACTTTCAGTTCTACAAGCATCTGTCTCCTAGTTTAGCTCTCCGAGCTTTAATCTCTTTCACCAAATTTGAGTTTTTCGCGCAAGAGCGAGAAAAAATTGTGGGACGTCTTACGCAATACAATGTGCTCGAGCTTGTGGCGTTGAATTAAAATTTCGCAATCTTCGTTAATGTCCGCTCGCCGTTGTCCGTCGATGGAAAGTGTGCCCGCGCGCTTTTGTCCTAAAATCTTCACTGAAAGAACTTTATCATCCGGAAAAATAATAGGCCGAGAGGTTAAACTGTGGGGGCAGATGGGCGTGGCGACGATGGCGTGCACGTTGGGCTGAAGAATGGGGCCACCAGCGGCTAAATTATAGGCCGTTGATCCGGTGGGGGTGGAGATGATCATGCCATCGGCCTTGGTTTCAGTGACCAGATCGCCGTCCCAGTACATCCCAATGTTGAGGAGGTGAGTGCTCTGCCCGCGCTCGATTACGATATCATTTAACGCGATAAATTTTTGCACTTGTCCCGTTTTGATTTGCACACTCATCAATGCCACGGGTTCTTTTTTCATTTTACCATTGAGGGCGCTTTCCAAAACTTCGTAAACTTCGTCCACACGGTTTTCGGTTAAAAAACCAAGGGACCCTAAGTTGATGCCCAAAACGGGAACTTGCGTATCGCCCAAAAACCGAACGGCCTCCAAATACGTGCCATCGCCCCCAAGCACCAAAACCAGATGCAGATTTTTAATCTGCGCCGGAGTTTCCACGGCCTTGGCGTCGCTGTGTGTGGCTTTTCCTTTTTGAAAAAACACGTTAATTTTTTTGCTTCGCAGCCACTCGCAAACATCCTTAGCAAGGGATTTAGCGCGCGGTGTTTTGTCTCGGTAAATGATGGCAACATTTTGAATTTTCATACTTTGGCCAGAGTAGGCCCGAGGCGGATATTAGTAAAGCAGAAGTGCTATTTACAGGCGGCGTTGATGCCTGCTTTATAGGCACAATTCAATTGCAAGCGGGTCGTCGACGAGATGGACTAAGCCTGAGTATATGACGGGCCAACAGGACCTACGACTAGAAGCAAAGACATTTGTCTATCTCACTAAAATGAAATTTGGGTCCAGAAAAAGGTAAATCTAGCCTCGATAGAGTCTCATTTTAAGCCGATAAAACGCTAAATGTCTGAAAAGATGAATTTAATTAACAATTATTTGCCTGATTTGTATGATCATTCGATTTTACAAATTCTTTATTCTCCAGAAGAATTTGAAGCGGCAATTGAGCACTTTGATGTTCGCTCATACAAAAGTGGTCAAATTATTGCGCGTGAGGGAGATGTTCCCGATGGCCTACTCATTCCACTCACCGGAATCATTGAAATATTCTCGAAAAATTTTGAAGAGCTGCTTACCAGCGGTACTATTCAACCTTTCAGGAGCGTAAACACTTACGTAGCGCTTCGTCAGCGTCCATTGAATTATTCCATTCGATTTGAAGCGGATGGCGACCTTCTCGTTATTCCGCAAAATGAATTGCAAAGAATACTGCGTATGAAGCCTGACGCCGCGATTTATCTTTCGTTGGTAACTGAAAATATCGAAATACGAAGTTTGGCAAAAGCTCTGGACAGCCTCGGGTGCTCATTGGCCTTCAAAATAGCTTTCGTATCTAAATTTGATTTTCATAACTTTGAACCGCAGACATGGCTTTTACAATCCCAAGAAAAAGTACAAAGAGCCTATTACTTCTTTGAAGGCCAGGTCATCAATCAACAAAAGCTGGGCGATAGTGGCAGATTGGTGCAGTGGCCTGTCCCATGCCGTAAATGGAGTCTCTGGAACGAAACCCTAAGCCAGGTTGCGCTAACATCCGTCTACAAGACGACAGCACGGACAACTGGAATTTCTGTTAGCGCCGAGAACCTCCTTAGTTTGAGAAATGATTTTTCAGAAGATTTCGAAAAGTTGCAAGAAAGCTTAAACCAAGGCATTAGCGCTGAAAGTTCACAATCGGAGATTGCGCAGGATTTTGATATTGAGAAATTTTTGAATGTTTCAAAAGCAATCAATCGCTCCCGATTTAAAACCTGGCCATGGGTGGCTCAAGCAGATGAAATGGATTGTGGTCCCGCTTGCTTAGCAATGGTATCACAGTACTATGGCAAAAATACGACACTTCAGTTTTGGAGAAATATCCTTTCTACCAACAAAAATGGAACATCGCTTTTTGATCTTGCTTTGATCGCTGAGAAAAATGGTTATACCGCAAGCGCTCTTCAGGTGGAGAGCGTCGAAGAGCTCGACCCGCTGCTTTTACCTTTTATCATTTTACGGCAAGACCACTACCTCGTCGTTTATGACATTAAACCGGGGAAAATTATTGTCGGCGATTCTCGAAGCGGAATTGCCACATTAAGTTTAGAAGAATTCAACGATGGCTTCGAGCAAGCTGTACTTGTTCTAAAACCCAACGAAGAATTTTCGTCGCTTCCTGAAAGAAGATTTAAATACGGCCATTTCTTCACACTCCTCATGGATTTTAAGCTTGAATTATCCTTGAGTTTTTTTATTTCGTTCATGATGATTATTTTGGGCTTGGGAACACCCTTACTTACACAAATCTTCCTCGATGACGTTCTCGTTCGGCGTGATCTCAACATGATGTGGTTGGCTTTTTCCGGCGGCCTGATGCTTGCCGTGGTGAAATCGTTTATGGGTTGGTCGAAGACCTACTATCAGAATTATTTAGCTACGAAGTTAGATTACAAGCTAAGTTCCCTCTTCTTGAAAAAGATTATTAGCCTGCCCTACAGCTATTTTGTTGATCGTCACGTTGGGGATATGGTGACTCGATTTCAGGAATTAGAGAAATTAAAGTTTTTTTTATTACATTCGAGCGAGAACGTCATCCTTTCTTTCTTAAGCTTAGTTATCTATGGATTGATTCTTTTCGTTTACTCGCCCACAGTGGCTCTCACGGTTTTTGGTTCAATGCCCATATTGATGCTTTTCACCTGGTTCACAGGGCGTAAACTAAGTGTCATCGGTCAAGAAATGTTCCGTAATAATACAGAAGTGACTAGCTCACTCACGGACACGTTCAAAGGCATTGCAGTCATTAAGTCTTTAGGGGGCGAATTAGCTACGCGTTGGCGCTATCAAGAAAAATTGATCCAGCTGTTGAAATCTGAAAGAGCTTTCGAGATCAAAGCAAAATCCTTTGACGTTGTTGTAACATTTTATATCGAAATTATAAAATACCTAGCCATGGGTGTCTCCGTCTACATGGCAATTAACGGACAACTATCACCCGGGCAAGTAATTGCTATTACACTGTTAACGGGCCAAGTGTTTGGTCCACTTTTGCAAATCTCCAAAGAATTTGGTGAAATTCAGCAAGTGTTTTCAATATTTGATCGCTTGAATGATGTCTTCTTTACGCAAAGTGAAGATTCTAAAAAACGTGGCCAGGTTAAAAAATCGAAATTACAAGGTGAAATTGAGTTTCGAGATGTTTGGTTTAGATACGGTGGTGAGGGCGCCGATTGGGTGCTTAAGGGTCTCAATTTTAAAATAGAAGCCGGAGCAAAACTTGCTATTGTAGGCCCCAGTGGTTCTGGCAAATCGACCATCGTTGGACTTTTAACTCGTATGTACGAACCAACAAAGGGTCAGATCTTTATAGATGGAAGAGACTACTTGGATTACGACGTAAATTGGTTGCGCGAAAAAGTTGGAATTTTGTATCAAGAAAGTCAGTTGTTTAACGGCTCTATCGCAGAAAATATCGCTTTTTCGGATCCAGAAATTAATCAAAACAGAGTCACTGAGGTTTGCCAACAAGCAAATGCTCAGGCCTTCGTTGAAAGTAAACCTATGGCTTATGACTATCGGCTTTCCCATGCAGGAATGGGCCTATCTGGCGGCGAAAAGCAAAGAGTGGCGCTGGCACGAACATTTTACAAGCAACCCGATGTTCTTGTGCTGGATGAAGCAACCTCTGCCCTCGATGGAGAAGCCGAGAGCGAGCTTTTGAATACGTTAAACAAGACCACACAAAATAAAACTGTTATCAATATCGCTCATCGTTATTCTACGGTTTTGTCCTCCGATCTTGTCTTCGTTTTAGCGCAGGGCAAACTGGTCGGGTTCGGCAGTCACTATGATCTAGAGCGTAATAATGAAATGTATCAGAAACTCTTTCCTGAGAGCCAAGGAGATTTGGCAGCATGAAGGAACAGGAAACGGATGATCAAATTGTAAAGCACCTGAGTTGGAGCGCAATCTCATTTATCGAGCGTCCATCATCGAAGGTCCTAGCATTTGCGTTGTCGTCTTTGGTTTTGGCGACCTTCATTTTCTTGGCGCTCTCGGTAATTTTTAAAATAGATTTATCTGTAAAAGTCAGCGGACAAATCAACTCAATTGACGGCATAAAAAATGCGATCGTCCAAAAAGATGGGATTGTTGAAGCCATCCTTATCCCTGCTGGCGAAAGGGTGAAAAAAGATCAAATCATCGCCAAACTCAAAATTCAAGGAAGTAGCGAAGTTGAACTCGAAGCTATCCGAAAAAATATCAATTCGTACTTAAGTAAATTAAAAAATAAGACTTTCTCACAACAACAGCTTTTTCCCGTTAGGGTCAAAATGAATGATTCGCAACTTAGAAGTCAATTCGTTGACTGCGAAAAGAAAATGTCTAGTTATTTTTATTTAAATTCGATTGCTCTGCCGAACTCAAGGGCCGAAACAGACCCCATAAACTCTCGCCTCACGTTTCTAAAGAAACAATTGAAACGAATCGACTCCTCGGAATATCGAAATGATTTATTGGCGCAAAAATATTCTCTGCAAGATGAGATAGGTAAATTAAAAACGCAAGTCGCAACCATAGAAAATCTTATGCATCTAAAAATGAAAGAGGCCGAAATCGACCTCGAACGAAGTATGGAGAATTTCTTAGCTTCGTTGGATCTCTTTATTGAAGCTCACTATATAAAATCCCCCATCGACGGCAAAGTACTTCGTTTTCATCAACTGACAGGTTCAAATATTAAAGCAGGTGACACCCTCGCCAACCTAGTTCCCGATAGCTCGATGCTCGTGGGCGAAGTTTTGATCCCATCAAGAGACATATCGAGGGTGAAGGAGGGAGCCAATGTTTGGATTTCTATCGACGCTTACCCTCGCAACAAATATGGATATTTTAAAGGAAAAGTCCTCAGTCTAGAAAAACTGAAGTCGTCCACTCAAAATTTAAAAACCAGAGACGAAGAAGCCGGTTACCTCGCAAAAATAAACATCGATCTGGTCGACTACAAGCGGAGTCCAGCGAGCGCAAAGAGAAAAATACAATTAATCCCAGGCATGAAGGTTGACGTACAAATTGTATGGAAAAAAGCAAGTCTGATGGGGATTATTAAAAGTAATTTTGTAGGCGAGGACGAATGAGATCGTTTTTCCTTGGTGTTTCAATTCTCTTTATTTCCTCGAATGCGGCTGCGCTACTTTCTGAATCTATCAAAAATATTGCAGACTGCTCTTTGGTGAATTCGCGTAAATTTGAAATTGCAGATGTGCTGGATGCACGTAGCCGTCAACAGCAGGTGAAAAACCAGTACCGCCCACGGGTCTTTGGTGCCGTGAATTACGGTGAACAGATTTCTGAAGGGGTCACCTTTGCCTCCAGCATGTACTCCCTCGATATGGGATTGCCGATTTACAGCGGAGCCATAGATGGTGATTCAAAAATTGCCTCAAAAGCAGTACATGTTTCGGAAGCCAAACTTATTCAGAAAACATTTCAAATGACCCAAGTCGCCATCTTCGAGGTCTTAGATTCCATGCAAAGAAAGCAAGAGATCGAAATTTTAACTGAAGAAAAAGATAATTATGAAAAACTCGTGAGTACATCGCGCGCATCAAGCCAAGCTGGGCTTTCTGATAGGTCTGATGCTCTCTTGGCACAGATGTCTTTTCAGAAAACCAAAGCAAAAATTAGGATTATCGAAATCGAAACGCAAAAAACATTAAAGGTGTTTTCCGAAAGGTACGGTTTTGAAATGCCTAAAATGGAAATAACAGATTTTAGCATTCAGGAGAGCTTTGATACAGACATCACTCCTCCGGAGCTTCGCGTGGCAGATACGGAAATAGCACTCGTTGCTTCGGAAATTCAGAAAGAAAAATCTTACCTGGCACCGCAGATAGAATTTTCTGCTGGTATCTTTTCGCAGGTAGGTGTTTTACCATACAATGGATATCGAGTTGGATTGTCCTTCGATTTGAGTGGATTGTTGCGCAACTCAAAAATTAAATCCTCCTTTGCGCTTAGGAGACACGCCATGCAAGAGCAAAAAAACCGGCTCAAGGATGTCCTCAACGTAGAGCGAAGAGTTGATACCATGGCGGTCGATGCGCTTGAGAAGCAAATGGATTCAATGAAAGAAGCCCTTGCTTTTGCTGAAAGAGCCGCCAAATTATCCCGCGAGAAAGTAAAACTCGGAAGAGCCTCCTTCACAGAGTTTGCGGCAATACAAGATACAGTCCGCAGCTTTCGGTTGGAATATCTCACTCTTCAATACAAAAGAGCCTACATTTTGTCTAAAAGACTCGCCGAACGGTATTTTTATGAAAATCAATCTTCCTTGCAAGATGCCACCTGCTCTCTTAATTCGCAGGCAAAAAATTAACCAGATTAGGCTTAGCCGCGCTCCATGAGAACGATGCGAGAGATATGATAAACCCTCTATACATCGAGTTTTTCATCTCATTTTGATCATTCCCTTAGTATTTAAATTTACGCGAGCGAATGGAGGACAAGCCCTAATTTGTATGTGTTCAATAGGAAAACATCTTGCTAATTGAAATCGACACGTGGATCTCATATTGAGAATATCTAGGCTAAATACCCAAGATATAAAGAGGAAATATTTTTGAAAGCTGAAAACAGCGCTGTGAAATTGAATCTGGAAGAACCTTTTTGAGACACAAAAATTCTGCAAATTTTAAAAAAAGTCTTCTATATATAAAATATTTTATAACCTTAGGCGGGCACCCGATATAAATTTTCTTGAGATTTTAAGCGGTCAAACCGATAATATATACACAATTAACAACAAGGAGAAAATTTATGGTGAAAAAGAAAAAACCAGCAAAGACAGAAATAGAAAAAAAGGCAAAACAACCAAAAAAGATTTCAGAAGCTAAGCTAAAGCAATTAAAAGGTGGACGACGGGCCTACGTTCGTAATTCGTACATTCCTAAGTCATATTCGGTTTGCGTTTCTGTTTGATCGATTCTAAAAAGTGCCTTGGACTCAAAAGGTCTTAGGCATTTTTATTCCTTATGAAACAGAAATCCTTAAACCGTATACTTCAGTACAAAAACCCAGAGGTGGTTGCTCGCTTCTCAAAAAGCCTCGGGATTCCCACAAAAACGTCAGAACTTATTTTCAAAGATCTACTGCGATTTCTTTGGCTAAGTCGAAATGCGAAAATTGAAAATTCAAAAAAACCTGGATCAGCTCCCAATGTCGTCTTAATGAACGGCATATTAATTCTCGATGAAATGTGGCACATTTTTATTCTCTACACAGCTGAATACACTCAGTTCTCCGAACGATACTTTGGCGCCTATCTCCACCATGGTCCGTCCCGAGTGCTCAAAAAAAAGACCAAGAGTAAACCCAAAGCCGCTGCACAAAAAAATTACGACGATTTGCTCGAAACATCATTGATTAAGTATGTCTTTAGTGAACTTGGCGAAGATGTGGCTGTTCGATGGTTTCTTAAATTTCCTCAGGAATACTCGGTTAGGGAGATTCGAAGACGTCAACTAAAGCACCATAAGGCCGTCTATTCTCTGTGATTGAAACGTCATCACATTTAATCCAACGTTGATATTGACAGCAATGAAGCAAATTGATGGAATTATGGTATGGCAAAAATTTCAAAAAGACATAAGCCAAAACAACAATCCATAGCAGATTACGCTCAGTTTATTGTAACCGCACGCATCAACCTAGGTCCACGTAAGCATTTGATACCTCGAACAAAAGTGAGTGAACTTCCTTTCCATCAGCCAGGCCTTACCAATTTGCTCAATACATTCGCTGTAGGCAGCCCGCATTCGCGTAAATTGGATATCGAAGAATGGAATCCGATCAGTCAACGACCGCTATTCGACTGTGACAAAGTCGACTATTGCGATTTTGATGGAGCCTTTAGGGCCACAACACATGCTATCCATCACAGTATAGTTTTGGTGCACGAATCTATACATGTATTGATGTGGGAGTCTTTTTTTTCTGGGGCCTTTGTTCCAAAATCGTCTAATTTCTGCAAATTGTCGCTGGCGTTCGAAGGGTTTTGTTTTTGGTACGCAGATATTATTTTGAATCGAAGAATTAAAATCAAATCGCCCGATGGAGAGTTTGTTTTTAAACGTCATTCTGCATCCCAAAACCACGTGCATCCCTATCATGTTTTTCAGGCATTGAACGTCATGGATCCTGAAAAGATAATGCGCATTTATATTGATGCATTCACAGGCTATGAAACTCCCATCAGCAAAAATATGAATAAGCCTTTGGTGAATGAAATCGCCAATCGATTTTATGGATTTTACAGTGATACGCTTAAGGCGCCAGTCGAAATGTTTAAGGTTTTAGACGATGTTCAAATATTCGGAGAATATTTTGAAAAGTTTTGTAAAATTCAGAATATTCCATCTATGTTTTCTAAAACTTTTTTAAAAACGGATCCTTCCCAAAACCTAAATGAGTATTGTTGGGCTATATTTTCCAAGGAAATGCCACGAATGGATTCGCTGGGATCTGTACAAATTCGCGCGGTTCGACTTAGACGCTCTCTGCAAACCAGGGCCTATTTTGCGTTTGCGCTAAGACATTCAATTGAACGATCAAATTATATCGCTAAGCCCGGACTGTCCAAGAAACAGATGCAGAAGAACATTAATCTTTATGTCGAGCAGCTTCGCGTTGCGCTTAACGATCTTTGTGAGGCACAAAGCCATAGTAAAGTCATTCGTTCCATAGAACATGCGGATAGGTTCTATTTAAAAAATATTCGTTCACGGCTTATTAAATACAATGCCTATTGTGGGAGACGGCTTCAGTTGTTGCCAACTTTTCCGGGTTACAGTACTTTAGCAATCAATGACAAACGGACCCATCTTTCGCGCAGACAGCTGTTGAAATTTAGTCAACACTTGATCGACACGCTAGTTGTTCCAAATCTTGACCTCGTAGGGAAGTCAGCGGACTCGCTGACTCTGCTGCGCTCGGCGAGTGCCCTTACAAAATATTTAGCTTCTCTGCAAAATCTAAAGGGGAAAAAATATTCATCTCAAGTAAAAAATATTTCAACTAAAATCGATAAAATTCTATCTCACAAATTGGTGCTGCCGTACTGGTCTATTCCCCTTTCAGATATACGCCCTGATCAAAATGCATTTAGAGAAATAATTTTCAAATACAGATAAAGGTCCAAATTATGGTGCGCCCAAAATCGCTATCTTCAGTCGAATATTTCCAAAACCTTTCGTCACAAATTGAAAATATTTATCATGATAAAAAAATAAAATCCCCCACTAGAAAAGCTGCTCACAACTCGAAGACCATGGTTAAACTTGTGCAAACGTTTCCATCAGCCATCAGGGCGGGGGAATTCGCAAACACCAAACTACTATCTCAGATCCCATTTTTTGCAATGAGCGAAAAAGCGAAGATTGGAGGCCACAAGGATTTTGACTGGATTGCAAAGTGTGTGAGTGAATTCATAGTGAGTATGGAAAAGGTCTTTCACACCCTTCTGTGGGAACCTTTTTTTTGTGGCTTTTTTTGCCCCGCAAATGAAGTTGAGTTTGTTCGCCTAGAGAAATGCTTTACCGGAGCAAAAATATGGTTTGGACAGGTCTACATTTCTAAAAGTATTCGTGACATAGCGCCAAACGGTGAAATCATTCATAGTCTTCATGACGGGCTACAAACAAATTTTTTTCCCTACCGTTCATTTACAGCCATGAAAATTCATCATCCACACGACTCGTTACGCTACTACGTCAACGCGTTCAGCGGTCGCCCGAATAAGGGCTACCCCAAGGAGTTCAACCAGCAGTTCCTGAAATATTACAAAAACCAGCAGCAAGGATTCTCACATCTATTTAGAGCGTATAAGAAAGCGGACTTATTCCCAGAGTTTTACGAACGATTCTGCAAAATTGAGCACATACCTATGGCGCTACCGGCTTCGCTTTTAAATGTCTCTCCTGCGAATGCGCATGAATATTGTCAAAGTATTTTCACTAAAGGCTTTCGCGAAATCTCAAAGCTATCAAAAAACGAAATATCAGCAATCCAACTTCGACGGTCATTACAAATCAGAGCCTATTCCATATTTCAACTACGCTCTATCTTGCGCCACCGACTGTACTCAAGTGAATCTTCGTTTGATGGTAACCGTTGCTTGGCGGCTATGGACACCTACTTAAACACTTTGCGTGAACATCTTTTGGCACTGGCACAGAACCAGCAAATTTCAAAAATAGAGAAGTCTGCATCGCGCCAGGACGTATGGTATAGCAGAGTGATTCAACATCAGCTAAGAATTGGAAAAGTTCGCAGCCTACCAAAATCTGAATTTTTACCCAGACAGACCTCCGAAATTCTGCAAGACATACTACCCCTCGTGAATTTCGCGAGAAATCCTAAGTCGACTGAGATTCTCTTGCATGAAATTGCTCTTATCGGAGGGTATTTGGAAAAGCGTCAGAAATGGAAAGCGAAAAAGAAAGTTGAAAAATTAACGCGGATAGAGGCAGTGGTGGATCGTCAAACTTCTCTTTTGCAAGAGATTTCGCCAAAGGAAAATATTTTTCGCGAGTACTTTTAATGATCAGGTCAATCCAAGCTGCCAACAAAATCTATTGGCACATAGTGCAACAGTCCTAAAGTTTGCCTTCGCCCCACCTGGTCCGCAACTCGCCAATGCGGCAATGTCGTGCCCGAGTAAAATATTGCATCCCCAAAATCAAGCCGAACAACATGAACTTGGCCGCGAACCTCCAAATACAGTGGCCAAGAATCCTCGACTGCAGTTTCCGGATTTTCATCGATAAGCAAAGAACCATTCCAGGCACACTGAGGTCGGTCCAAGTGCTTTTCTAATGTAGCTCCCTCTAAATATGCGGATAAACAAGAATATGAAGGAAAAATATTCTCTTTGCTAAGTTGACGGACCACACCAGCACTCTGGCGATGCACAAACTGCAACATCGGATCGTTGTGCCAGATATAACGCTTATTTACGACTTGATGGCTATCGAACTCAAGATACCCACCCTTTTCGAGGTCCCTGAAGTAGCGACGCATCAATGCTATTTGCAGGGGGTTCACCAAGGATTTTATAACGGCATACCCGTTGTGTTTCAGATGCTTACGCTGACATTCAATATCTGAATGCCGATTTTTGATAACTGAGCCCAGCTTAGGCTCACCAATAATTCCGCCAAGAAAAAACAGTAGAGCTAAGTCAGGCGCCAAGCTCGCCACTGTTTTATTTCCCAAAAGAAGTTGCTCCACAAGTGCAGTGTGATTTTCGGACATTTCGAAAACTGCCCACACCCCATACGCGGGATTGAACACCCAAATCAATGCCTTACCAGTGGGGAAATCTCGAAATGGAGGAATTCCATTAAATTTTGCTTTTGGCCGTTGTGGCCCACGCTGCACAAAAACAAATCGCTTGTCGACCATCAGTTTTTTATTTTCCACTTCTTGCTCAGCATTTTCGCGAATTATTTTGGGTACAAATTGAATATCTTTAATTCCCACTTTCCAACTTGCATTTACTTTTTTTGGTGTATTATCTGAATTAACCACAATTCCCGCATCAATTAAAAATTTAAGATAAGGCTTCAATGCAGGAGGAACCTTCCCGATATGTTTAGTCTTGCTTATCGCGACCAAAAGATCGATGTGCTCCCTCGACAGTTTTTCTAGTTTAAGATTTGTGGTGACGAAGGGAGAATCTTTTTTTCTGACACTAATTTTTGTGGAAACGGAGTAACCAGGGTTCATTACCCAATTTGTTTTTTTACCTGCCTTCATAGTCGAACTCCAATTTCTACACGCACACTATCTAGACCGTCAACACTACGACCATTCTCTCGATGATCTTTTTCCAATCCTGATTGTTCTTAAGAAATTCGAAAAAGTCGAAATTCAAAAGTCCGGTGATATTATTATCTTTTAGAATTCCACGACTGCGAAAATAAAATACCGACGTTTGTGCGCGAAACTTTAAGTTAAGGCCTGCAGCTTCGCGCAATATTCGATTAGCAGAGCGAGATTGCTTAGCAGTCATTTGCCCCTCATCACCGAATGTGGCGATAATTTCACGAGCAAAAGAGAGTGGAATTTTTTCGTAGAGAAAGTTGGCATAAAGATAAGCGAAGAACGTTAGGACGACAGTGTTTTTTGCTCCAAGCTGTCGATAGCAAAGACGCTGAGCCCTTTGCCCTTTAGAATGGCTTTCAATGTAACAGTTGAACTTGAGCATCCAGCGATGAACCTCGTCCCTAACATACATTCCAGACAACAATTCAGTAGTGTTGGCAAAACTTTCGCACATCAATGCATACAAAATTTTTTCTTTTTTGGTATTGCAAGAGACTTTTGCGAACAAAAAGTGTGCCACCCCGTGCGCTGCCTCATGTAAATGATAACTATTCGAGTAGTTTGGAATCTCCTCTAACGTGCAGCGCCCCTGCATTTGTCGACTCAGTTTGGCGTAGCTGGATCGATTCGAAACCATAGGAATTTTCTTTTCCCGAACTATCCGGTCCAATTGCATCAAAGGCAGCATATAGTACTCAGGCCAGGCCTCTACCAAACTAAATTTTGAAAGCTTTGCTTCATTCATCATGCGCCGATAGATCGGATTGTTGCGCCTTAGATAAGCGTCTCCAAGTGTATTGCGCCGACAGCCCTTGCTGAAACATGATTTGTCAATTTCTAGAAGGCGTTCAAGTTTCATTGTTAAGTCTCCACCACACGACCTTTTCTGTGAAAAGATCATAACATTAAATAGATAAAACCTGAAATTGAAAAGTGGTTTAAAGTACGCAAAACTCATAGCGGTGCCTAATCCATAATTATCACACCTGCTTAGTATTTAATTAACTCTGTCCCTTCGACGCGGATATTAGTAAAGCAGAAGAGCTATTTACAGGCGGCGTTGATGCCCGTTTTAAGGGCACCCACATCCTTTCCTCTATTAAGCTACCACATGTTTGGACACTGAGAGTGGCAGGTAAAAAATGATTCGTTTTCCATGCACTCGCTCAGACAATCTAATGGATCCGTGGCGAGCTTTGGTTGGCATTCATATGTGGCATAAACAGTCACTATGATCCGCCCACTGTGTGTCTGTTCCCATTCTTCGTATTCCGTATATTCATTGATCCGCAGTGCTTCAGAACCACATTTGTTTTCAGCATTCTTATCAGCCTTCTCTTTGAGATCCGTATATAAGCTATTGCTCGGCTGAGACCATAAGTTATAAAATCCCTCCGCAGTGCCAATAACTTCTCGATTTCCATTGTCTGCGTGCGCTTTGCCCATTGCTAAACAAAACATAACAAGAGCTGTTGTGATTGCGAATTTCATTGTTCCCCCTTTGAGTTTTTGTGTGCATCCATTGCACTGCCATAGATGTAAAACAATAATATGATATACAAAAGCTACTTTTAGCTATTATATGTTAGCTAATGAGCATTGATCGTCTTCGCTATTTTGTGGCCGTCGTTGAAACCAAGAATCTCCGCAAAGCCGCAGAGTTGGTTGGGATTGCCCCTCCGTCTATGTCCAAGGCCATCGCTGTGTTGGAAGAGGAGTTGGGCTTTAAATTACTGTTTCCGGAGGGGCGAGGTATTGGCATTACATCCAAGGGGTTGGATGTTTACCGTTCTTCAGCGAGTCTTTTGACGGAGCATCGAAAATTTTTTGAGCGGCTCAAGAACTCCAGTGAATCAAACGATCAAATTCGTCTGGCGACATTTGAAATTTTTAGTACTTATTTTGTCTCTTCCTTTTTACAGACCGAAAAGAACTTGGAATTGATGCTTCTGGAAAAGACGCCAGGGCAGATTGAAGCTTCTATTTTGTCGGGGGAAGTGAGTCTGGGCATTACTTATATTCCATCGCCACAAAATGCTCTTGAGTACCGAGAAATTGGATCCTTCGCTCATGGTATCTATGGGCATAAAAAATGGAATGATGTTCCTTTTGCAGAATGGCCATTTGCGATTCCTACAACGGAGTTGCGGATTCACGCCTCAGATATCGACTCCCTTGACATGTGGCCCAACTCGGCGCCCTCTCGAAAAATCAAGTACAAACTGGAGCTTTTAGAAACGGCTTTGCAAACGGCGCGACGTGGTCAATCCGTGCTTCATATTCCAGATTTTCTCGCGACACTACAGAACGAGCAAGTGCGTACCTCATATCAGCTTGTAAAACTTCCTTTTCCTAAAGGTTATAAAGAGATCAAGCCAACGAAAGTTTATTTGGTGGGACGAAAGGGTGAAATACCTAGCTCTCTAGAGAGAAAATTAGCAAAGTTTATGCGGTCGCTATCGAAGTAGCGGTAAATTTACAGGCGGCGCTGATGCTTGTTTTTAAGGCAGACAACAGCCGGGGTATGGAGGTTACAATTCCACTGCCGTAGCGGCAGTAAACTAAAGACCCTTGCAATAATAAACCGAAGAGGTAATTTGGACCGTGATGGGACTAAGAACTTTTGGATCAATACTTGCTTGTATGTTGTTTTTCGGTTGCAGTACGCTCTCGATTTATAATGATGCTGATTGTGGTGTACCTCCAGAGCAGTACGGAAAATGTTTTGCGGATCTTGGATATAATCCTAAGGCCTTTGAATCGCTTGCCCAGTTTTGTGCAGCCAAGAGTAAACCAATCGATGAAAAAAAATTTCACGACGTAAGAACTCGTACGATTGCTGAAAAGTGTGCGCAACCTGGCGAGGTTTTTAAGTTAGCATTTCGAACATCTTACGGCGTGAATGGTCCAGAGGCTTGTCCCAAAGAGTTTTTAACATCAGAAATGGTTCAAAAGGCCAATCAAGAGGGACATAAGGCAGGTCTCGCTTTAAGTGTCTCTCAAGATTATCAGTCAAAAATTGCGTCGGCCGAGGAGAGAAGAGAAACGGCGGATGACAAAGACTTTCTGAGTGGTCTTGAGGATCGATTGCTTCAGGAGAGCCCTAGCGAACTTCAACGAAAAAGTGCAGAATCTAGTGAGACTTCGAAAAAATTGAGAGACCGTTATCCCAGTAAAGATCTACGGTCTTTGACTGAGAGGCTGACGTGCTCTCCGCACGGAACTTTTTAAAAAACAGCAACAACTACCAAAATCCAGGAACAGTTCCCTTCGGCGAGGGTTTTAATACAATCTGGCAATCTTTTACATCTTTTGCTGCTTGTTTAGATCCAACTCCCTTCAATGTGTGAGCGATTTGCTCTTGAACACTGTATTTCACATACTCAATTCGCATCGAGTTTAGAAAACTGAACTCAACCGGCTAAATACAAAACAGACCTTCTGGATTTTGATAAAGTTGGGTTCCAAATAACTGTTTGTGACCAATCTTTACCAAGTATCGATCGAGAGCCGCGGCAACCCACCATCGTTGAGAAAGTTCACCTAATAGAAGTGCTTCGTGGCTCCAGATAAAGGCTTGATAGAAATGGTCCCCGGTGGTTCCATGCTGATACACAGTTGCCGCAGATAAATAGTCCGATGCTTTTTGGAAACAGCCTTCAGCAAAAATCTCTGCCACTCGTAGTCTTCGCTGAAGATCTTGCTCACTGACTTTGTTCCAGTCAATCGATTCAAAAGGTCCCGACCGATCCTCTTGATCTTTTTTGGCGATGCTCAACAGCTCTTCGGATTTCTTTGCTTGAAGAGCAGGATCGTGTTCACAGCTCATCGCCAAATTCGCGGGTGTTGCGTGCGTGCCGTTTGCTGCAATAGCTAAAGAGATTAATAAAGGATAAATAAAGTGAGACATATTTATTTTCGTAACACTCAGTGAATTGTTGTCAAGAGGGGCGATGAGGAAGCTTCGCAATGTAGACGGTCCGACTTTTGATGTCGCTACGACAGTATGGGCGCGTCAATCCGGCGTATGATTAGCTGAGGTGGGCATCAATCGAACGGATAACCTGATTCTCCCTCGGGTGACCAGACACAAGAAATACTTTTTATATCAATCAACGGGACAAGCTTGAGGTTTTTTTGATCAACTTCCCAGGCTCGTTCCGGGCTGAAAGAGCCTGTTTTTTTAGCATGTATTTTTGCAATAACACCGTAGATAAAATGATCTCTTTTTGAACTGCATTTGAATCCATTGGGAACAACGTATTCGTCGGTTGTTAAATTTAAATCAATAGTTTGTAGGATTTTAAATTTAGCGTTTTTTTCTTCGTTTCCAATTTTTTCTTTAGCAATGAGAACATGTTTACCTGAATTTAAAACTTGGTATTCAACGCCCATCGTATCTCCGTGCATACCGCCCATTAAAGTCTTCATGCCACCCAAGGCTATGTTAGAGATAAGTATAAAAATAAATAATTTCACGAAATCAATTCTGACCGGCGCAGCAGGGCTTTAGGATCTGGGTCGCGGCCGCGGAAGTTGCGATAGAGAACATCGGGTTCTTCGGTGCCGCCGCGACTTAAAATATTATCGCGAAATTTTTGCGCCACCTCTTTATTGTAGACGCCTTTTTCGAGGAACGCCTCAAAGGCATCCGCGTCGAGGACTTCAGCCCACTTGTAGCTGTAGTAGCCTGCAGAGTATCCACCCGCAAAAATATGCGAAAAAGTCACAGAGAAGTTAGTGCCCTCGATGCGCGGAAGCACAGCGAGCGGCTTAAGTATGGAATCTTCAAGCTCCGACGTGTTGAGTACTGTGCCCGGAACAACATCGTGCCACGCTAAATCCACAAGACAAAAACTCAATTGACGAAGGCTACCAAAACCCGCATTAAAATTTTTACTCTTTTTAAGCTGGGTGTAGAGGGTGTCGGGCAATAGCGCGCCTGATTTGTGGTGTTTGGCAAACAGCGAAAGAGTTTCTTTTTCCAAAGCCCAGTTTTCCATGATTTGCGATGGAAGCTCCACAAAATCCCAAAGAACATTGGTGCCGGCAAGACTGGGGTACGTGCAATTGGAGAGGAGACTGTGCAAGGCATGACCAAACTCGTGAAATAAGGTTTGCACTTCGCCAAAGGTGAGCAGCGATGATTCTTCTTGAGTGGGTTTTGAAAAATTACACACGATACTCACGTGCGGGCGATAGCGCACTTTACCGTCGGAACCTTGATCCAAAAAGGTTGTCATCCAGGCGCCACCGCGTTTGTTCGCCCGCGGAAACATGTCAAAGTACAACAAGCCCACAAAGCCATTGGCATCGTGCACTTCGAAGGGTTTGACGTCGGGATGGTAAACTGGCAGCTGGTTGTTGGCGCGAAAGGTGAGTCCAAAAAGTTTTTGCGCATGTTGAAAAATTCCTTCTAAGGCTTTTTCCATTTGAAAATAAGGGCGTAAATCCTCTTCGCTAAATTTATAAAGTTTTTCTTTGAGCTTTTCGGAGTAGTAAGCAAAATCCCAGGGCATGATCTCTGAAATCTGATCGAGCTCCTGCGCCAGCTCGCGAATGGCGGCCACTTCTCTTTTTGTCGCGGCGATGGAAGGAGTGAGCAATTGGCTGATAAAGTTGCGCACGGTGGTGGAGTTTTTAGCCATGCGTCGAGAGAGTACAAAGTCGGCGTGGGTTTTATAGCCCAACAACTGTGCGCGTTCAGACCGCAAAACGGCGAGACGCTCACACAGACTTGTATTGCTAAACTCATCCCGGTACGCCCGTTGATTGGAAGCTGTCCACATCTGGCGGCGCAGCTCGCGACTTTTTGCATAGGTCATAAACGGCATCAGGCTTGGCGCATGCAGTGAAAAGTGCCATTCTCCTGTTGCCTTATTTTCCTTGGCGGTCTCCTCTGCAGCTTTGATCGCACTGTCGGGCAATCCTTCAAGATCTTTTGCATCTTTAATTTTGAGCGAGAAGGCATTTGTCGCTTTTAAAAGATTTTGCCCAAAACGCGGGGTGATTTGCGCAAGCTCTTTATCGATCTCGCGCAATTGGTCTTTTTGTTGTGCATTTAAAAGCGCACCGTTGCGCGCGAAATCCTCGTAGTATTTTTTAAGGAGCATCTGCTGTTCCGAAGTCAGATTGAGCTGCGCGCGCTGGTCGTACACAGTTTTAATTTTAGAAAATAAAACTTCGTCCAATTGAATATCGTTGCCGTGTTCGGCGAGCATGGCGGAAATCTGATCAGCTTGCGCGTCGATCTCGGGGCTGGTGCAGCAGTGCATGAGATTAAAAAAAACACCCGACGCTCTTTCAAGCGAGAGCGAAGCAAATTCCAACGCCTCGATGGTGTTTGCAAAATCAGGCAAAGCTCGTTGAGTTTTAATTTTTTCGATGGTCAACTTTGCTTGCGCAACGCCCTCTTTAAGAAGGCTTGTGAACTCACTGTTGTTGAGTTGATCGAAGGGAATTGCACTGTGGGGGAGACCGTTATTGAGGGAAAAAAGCTGTAAATTCATGCCTCACAGATTAGCACGTTATGGAGGTGAGTAAAGCCTTTGATCGCTGCGCTATCGAGGAGAAAGAATGACTTCCTTGGTCTCGTTGATATCGACGGTGACGCGGGTCTCTTTGCTGGTGCCCGAAATTGGGTTGACTGTGGTCAGGACGACTTCCTTGTTCGCATCAACCACCAGTTTTTCGCCATTACGAAGTTTACGCGTTCCTAGGAAAGCTTCTCCGCCAACAACGCGGACAACGATGGAGCCAGACGGAATGCTCGTCAACTTAAACGATATAAAGTTACCCGGGGGAAGTCCATTGTAACGACGAGTTTCATTTTGGTAGCCGCCCAATGAGAGTGAAAGCAAAAATGGTTTGCTGCCATCCACTTCGATCTCAGCTGGCGTCATTTGGTTTGTTGGCTTAGAATTAATATAAATGTGGGCACCAATGGGATCACTCGTTACTTTGAGAAGCGGGTGACTTTTCGAAGCCAACTGCGACTGGCCAGTACCCTCTTGATGGCACTGCAGAGGCACTCCGTAGGATTTCAGTTGCGAACATTGCTTTGCTACAAGATACGGACGCATTTCGTTAATGACACCAAAACCACCGATACCAATGGCGATCATCAATACCAGTGCTCCAAAAATAGAGGATGAATTTCCGTGAGGTTGATACTGAACCTTTACAGACTTTCCTGATCCGGTAGCTCCGTTGGCCGCTTGCCGTGTGGCATTTGTACCTAAATTTGCAAAGTTAGGATTTTTGCTTACACTCAAATGCGATTGACTGAGTTCTCCCAATTGAGAAGGTGGATTTACTTGATTGGCGATCGTCGGTTGAGTTGCTATACCCAGTCGTTCGATTTTTAAATCATCAAAATTCATTTTTTCAGTCGTATTTTTTGAAAAAGTCATGGACTGAGTGATATTCTCGGTGCGCGGATTAAAGTGCTCATGCTGAGGTTCTACAACCTGTGGAATGTCAATTTTTGAATAAGCCACTTGCCGTTTGCGAGCATCGATAATTTCTTCAGCATAAGTCTCTTTGATAAATTCGCTAAAATCCTGACTGGAAAAGTCGGGGTTGTAGCGATTTAAAAAACTTTGCAAATCTTTTTGCAATTCAGCCGCTGTTTGGTAACGCTGAGTTTTATTGCGTGTTAAACTCTTGTTAACAATTTTTTCTAATTCAATGGGAATATTTGGATCGATCTGGCGCAAGCTTGGAATTTTACAATCGCGAATTTTGCGAAGTGTGGTCATTTCGTTATTGCTCAAAAATAATCGTTGTTCGCTGAGCATTTCCCAAAGCATAATTCCCAAAGCAAAGATGTCCGTTCGTGCATCGACTTCCAGACCGTCTACTTGTTCCGGACTCATGTAGCCAAACTTACCTTTAAGAGTTCCTACCCGGGTGTTTTCTTGCTGTGTTGTGGATTTTGCAATTCCAAAGTCGATAATTTTAACTTCGCCTTCAAAGCTCACCATGACGTTTTGTGGGCTCATATCGCGATGAATAATATTGAGGGGTTCGCCAGTTGTGGCGTCGATCAAGCGGTGGGCGTGATCAAGACCTGCGGCAATCATTTTTGCGGCATACACAATGTGGCTCACCGAAAGGCGCTTGTTGAGTTGCTTTAAGCGATTCAAAATCTGACGGAGGTTTTTGCCTTCGATGTATTCCATCACGATGTAAAGCTGCTTATTTTCCACACCAAAATCATGAATACCAACCACGTTACTGTGCGAGATATTCACTGCAATCTTGGCTTCATCTTTGAACATGCGGATAAAATCTTCGGAGGCAGAGTGCTGGGAGAGTATTCGTTTAACGGCCACAAACTTTTGCAGCCCTTCGGCAGCCAGCTTCTTTGAAAGATAAATCTCGGCCATACCGCCCGCAGCCAGTTTTTCGAGGAGAATGTAATTACCGAATCTTTCAAATTTTTCTTGTGCCAAGTCCAGTCCTCTTTTACTCTTTTCCTATCGGCTCTTACCGCCAGAAATATGAGTTTTTATCGATGATTATGACGTGATTATGAAATGGATTGGACTAACGGGTGGCATCGCCACCGGCAAATCAGCCGTCGCGGATATCTTTAAGAATAAGGGTATAGCGGTGATTGATGCCGACCCCATTGCGCACCAGGCTTTGGTCGCGTCGAGCCCAGTGTTTGGATCGCTCGTGCAGACTTTTGGCCAGGACGTAGTTTCTGCCAATGGCCACATCGATCGACAGAAGTTGGGTGCAAAAATTTTTGTAAATAGCGATTTGCGCTTAAAATTAGATGCTATTGTTCATCCCTATGTGCGATCTCAGGTCGCCTTGCTAAAGCAAAAATTGGTGGATAAGGGTTGTCCGTTGGCCATTTACGATGTGCCTCTGCTTTTCGAAAAAAACATGCAGAAAAATTTTGATAAAATTATCGTGGTGACCTGTGATCCCCAAACACAGAAACAGCGTTTAATGAAGCGCAATGATCTGAGCGAGGAAGAGGCATTACTGCGGATTGCCGCTCAACTTCCGATGTCCGAAAAAGTTCGTCAGGCTGATTTTGTGATCGAAAACAATGGCACTGTCGAAGACTTAAAAAATGCCGTACAGAAAATATTAGGTCAACTTTAGGGCATATCCTCAATTTGGCGAGTCGCGAAGTACTTTTTAAAACTGCAGAGTGTAGCCAAGAAGCGCTTTGCCATACGCGGTTTCAATTCCTTGATGATAACTTAATTCGAAGCGTGCGTTTTGCCGATTGAATAACTGAAATTCCCAACCACTGGCTAAAAATAAATGATAGCAATCCAAGTCGACGATGGGTCGCAGTTCGCGATCGCTGTCGAGAATCAAACTCACGCCACCACCCCAGTACAAGCGGTATAAATTGCGCGTGGGCAGAGAGTGCGCCGCTGCTTGAATCCACCCAACTCCCTCATGCATGTCCACACCCAACTGAAAGCGGGTGGTGGCTGTCATCCATGGGGCTACGTGAAAGCCCAACCAACCGCTGTGATCTTCTTCGGAAATTTCGTAACCGCGACTCAAAGCAAAGGTCACACTGGGGCGAGGTTCGAGATGATAAGTCGGAGCTTTTGGTGGCGCGCTGAAAGGTTGGTCTGGATCAAGTCCTAACTGCTGCAAATCCACTTCCTTGGTCGGGGGAGCGGGAGTTTCTTCCTGCGGAGGTGGTGCTACATAGACGGTATCCGTGGGTGGTTTTGCAAGTACGTTTGTAGAATACAAACAAATGCCTAGGTTGAGAACAAGAAGAAGTTGTTTCGTCATAAATCTATTATACTCTTTATTATGTTGGAAACAATAAGGTAGCACAAGGACGTGTAAGATGTTGCGGTTGATTTTTTTCTTTTTGGTCATTTCATATTTCGGCATCAGAACTTCAATGGCCCAAGAGGCCTTGTACTTCGGAATCCACCAACAATTTATGTCCACGCGAGCTATGGGAATGGGCAATGCCCATGTCGCCGTGGCCGATGACGAGAATGCTATTTTTTACAATCCCGCAGGCACGGCTCGCAAAACGGATCGCAAAATGAATTTTTTTTTGAAGGCGGGTGGTGATCCCGACGTGAAAGATTTTATGGACGATCTCGATAAGGCGCAAGATGCGACAACGCAAGAAATCGCCGATCTCATCGAGTCAAAATACGGCGAACACTATTCACTGCGCGCACCCTCGTTGGGATTTATTTGGGCCACTCCGCGGTGGTCCCTGGCGTTTATTCCCGCCGATGTGACTGTAGAAATGGGTTTGCACCAAAGTGTAGGGCCTTCGGTCAACTTGGTGGCCTTTCAAGACACGACACTGGCTTACTCGCGCGCCTGGAATGTAAAAAAAGTTCAGTACGGTCGCCTGGATCTGGGAGCCACAGCGAAGTTAATTTACCGCGGCCATTTGGACAAAATTGTAAACCTGGTGGACATTCAAACCGGCAAAGTGCTGGAGGCCGAAGACAGCAACGAGGGAATGACCGCAGATTTGGACTTCGGAGTGCTTTGGCAAGCTCCCGAATACAGTTCGGGATTTTTTAGTTTTTTACAGCCATCGCTCGGAATGAATATTCGCAATATGTTGGACTACGGTTATTTTTCTAATCTTGGTCTGTACTCAGATGATAAAAATGGCGATCCCGAAAAACTTCATCGCGTGATTGATGTGGGAACGGCTTTTAAATTGCCAAAGTGGTCTTTGTGGTCCACTCAGTTGGCGATTGATGTTCGCGATATTTTGCACCCCAATTGGACCATCGAAAAAGGTCTTCATGCCGGGCTCGAGTTCAACTGGGAGATGTTTTCCTGGTGGAAGGGTGGCTGGCGCGTGGGGATGAACCAAATGTATTGGACCGCCGGCTTCACTGGCCAGATGTGGGTTTTTAAGCTCGATCTCTCCACTTTCGGCCGCGAAGTGGGCACCTCTTCGCAAAAAAAGGAAGACCGAGTCTACATGGCCACCGCCAGTATCGACTTCTAAAGGGTACCAAGTCCCTTTTCCGACGATATATTCGATTTGAGCGCTCAACCCCCTCATTTTTACCAAAAAGGGGTCTACTCCCATTTCAGTGAAAAAGGTGCCTAAGAGTTGACGTTTAATCAGCTTTTATGGGATACAAATCCTTCGATTAAAACGAAAGGTATGCAATGGCATCAGAAAAAAGACGTGCTCGTTTCAGAATTCAAAGACGCCTTGGGGTAGAACTTCCCGGACTTGGAAAAGCCGGTGCCCTAGAACGACGTCCTTATCCTCCTGGACAGCATGGAAACAAGCGTAAAAAGTTTTCGAACTACGCCCTTCAGCTCGAAGAGAAACAAAAAGTCATGTTTCACTACGGGCTTCGCGAAAAACAGCTGCGTCGCTTTATTAGAGACGCACAAAAAGGTAGCGCCGATAAGAACTGGATTAGTCAGTTGGCAGGTCGTTTAGAACTGCGAATTGATAATTTTGTTTTTAGAGCGGGTTTTGCTCCTAGTATCATGTCCGCCCGTCAAATGGTGAGCCATGGTCATGTTCTCGTGAATGGTAAGAAGGTGACTGTAGGTTCGGTGGTGGTAAAATTAAATGACACAGTAACGTTGAGAGAAGATTCTTATCAACATCAGTGTTATTTAAAAGCCAAACAATCTCCTCGCCTTGAGCTCCCAGATTATATCGAAAAATCTGAAGTTTCAGGAAAAGATGTGGCGAAAGTGAAATCAGTTCCTGGAACTGAATATTTCCCGTTCCCATTCTCTGCGAACTTGTTTGCGGAATACTACTCTCTCAGAAGTGTTTAAACGGCAGCGTTTAACTGTTTACTTCAGAGTAAAAACGAAAAAAGCCAAGGGAATAAACCTTGGCTTTTTTTTTGTCGTGCTGAGATGACGTACTCGTACGTCAGTTGCTGTTAGGATTTTTAAGTTGATTCAAATACGCTTCGCCAATGGCCTGAGCATCGCCACCAGAGCTCAAAATCGCAGCATTGATGTTGTCGCAAACTTCGGTGTCTGCCAGCGAGCCGCCCGTGCCGCAAGCGATGGGAGACATGAGTAAAACCGATTCACCAATGGCTTGCAAATCTGCAGCATCCGCCGTGGAAGGATCGAGAGCCGCAATAGTTACCGCATCTAAGGTTCCTCCCAAAACATCATATTTAATCACTGTCGCTGTTTTTGCAGAAAGTGCTAAAAGCTTTAATCCTTCTGATCCGCTGGCTGTGCAATTGGTAACGGCCACATCTGCCGAAGCCGTTGATGTGAAACTAAATTGATCGTAAAACTCGATGGTCGGGTCAACGGTGTTTCCTGCGCCGTTATCTTCGATATTCTCAATGGCTGTGACAATGGTCGATGTCGTAATATTGGCGCGGATGAATTCGGCGGAACATCTTAGTACGAAAGCCCGGGCTGAGGAGACACCTGATATTTTTGCCAAACACGAATCCACAGTTCCTGCTGTGGCTGTGTTAAGGCAGATCTGAGCTGAGTAGATCTGGTCGTCTTCTTTTTCTTCGCAACCAATAAAAACACTACTTACAGCTAACAAACAAAGCCACTTTTTCATTCGCGATGCTCCTTCGGAGGGTGTAAAACTCTATCGTACTACAGAGGCAAGAAGAACACTGATCCAACGTCTAATTTTCTCTCTCTGAAACGCTTTTTGGCGCAACATAAGAGATACTGAAATGAGACATGAAGTGTTTGATTATTCTCAGTATTTTAGGTTTCACACTCGCGCAAGCTCGGGCCGATTTTTATCAAGGCATTCGTCAGATGGGAATGGGTGGAGCTTCGGTAGCAGTGGTGAACGACGAAACCTCGTTGTTGCTCAACCCTATTGGCTTAGGGCGATTGCGTGTTCCCTATATCACACTCATCGATCCCGAGATCACTACAAACAATAAAAGTATCAACACTGTGCAAGATTTAGCTTTTGATTCTTCAAACATTGCAGAGATCTATCGCGAATTAGCGTCGGATTTGGATCAGCGTTATTTCGTACGCACTCAACTTTTTCCTTCTTATGTAGATCGCCATTACGGTTTTGGAGTCTTACTCAAAGAAGAAGTCACGGCCATTCGCTCCAGCGCGACACAACGCCTAGATGTGAATTACGTATACGACTGGGTGGGTGTCTTTGGATTTAATAAAAGCTTTTACGGTGGCGTGGTCAAAGTGGGAGCCGCCGGTCGTTGGGTGGATCGCGTACAGTACATTGGAACGATAGATCCTTTGGTGGATTTTTTAAATATGAAAACCTTGGCGGTGCAAGGCGCGGGATTTGGTGGAGACCTTGGTGTCAGTTTATCGTCCCCAACGGATTGGCTACCTACATTGAGTGTGATGGCGAAAGATATTGGCGATACGTCTTTTAACATGAGTAGCGGAATGCGTGATTATCTCACTACGGGCTCGCCAACCAAAGTGCCGATGACTTTGGATGTGGCGCTTGCAGTGTTTCCAATTTGGAGCAAATACACGCGCGGCACTTTTACCATTGAGTACGATGATATTTTGGAAGATGGCGATTCGACGCAAAAGCTACATGCCGGTTTAGAAATCAACTTGGCCGATCAATTTTATTTTCGCGGTGGTTACAATCGAGGATACTTCACTACCGGCTTCGAGTGGAATACGCAGTTTGTTCAAATTCAACTTGCATATTATGGCGAGGAAGTCGGCACCGAACAAAATCCCCAGGAAGATAAGCGTATCGCATTTAAAGGCGTATTGAGATTTTAGGAGAACGCATGAAAAAGCTTATAATTCTTTTATTTCTTAGCGCTGGTTGCAGCGAAAACATCCTCGATGATATTGCCAAACCAAATACACCTGAGGCAGTTTATTATCAAGCCAAGCTTTCGATGAACGATCAAGACTACAACACGGCCATTCAACTTTTAGATTCTTTAGGAGCCACTTTCCTCGCGAAGCGGGAGGTAGCATTAGTGTATGCGTCTGCCTACTCGGGACGTTGTGGACTCAACTTTGTTAATCTTCTGACGCAGTTGGGATCTGTAAGTACATCGCCATCTATATTTTTATTTTTTATGCGGAATTTCCCCAACGGTACAGACCCCAAGATTGCGGATTGTGTTTTTTCGGAAACCACGCTGAATACCTTCGGAGACTACACGCTTCGCAGCAGTGACGAAAATATTCTGATGGGATTATCAAGCCTCACTAAAGTAGGCACAGTTTTGAGCCGTTACGCCGACACGAATAACGACGGTGTTGCGGATGCAGGTTTTGATCATTGTGATACGACAGATTTTCCCGACGATGCCGTGCGAGAAGTCGGTACAGGAATCGCGAATGCCATCTTGAGCATTTCAGCCGTTAGCTCAGCGATCTCTTCCGGCACGTTGACTGAAATCACCACGCTGTGTGGGTATGCGCCTCAACTCAACGCCTTCTGCACAAATACAAATAAAAGCTCGTACACAGCAATGGAAGTGAGTGCTCTGCGATCCATCATCGGTTCCACCGACGAAGGAATTAGCGCACCAACGTGCCCGGGGAGTTTTATAACTTGTCCATGCCCGTAAGCGTTTCCTTCATTTTCATTTTTGCCATTTGGATGAGTACAGCCCGTGCTGCTGAATTGCCTGAGTACGGGCTCTCGGTAAAGGGTCTTGGAATGGGCAATGCCTACACCTTACATGCACGAGGGCACGACGCTGTCTCCTATAATCCAGCCGCTTTTGCGCGCATGGAAGGATTTCAATTTCGCTTAATGGGATTAGGCATGGGGTTAAACGGAGTTGATTCGTTTGATGAGTACGAAGCTATTTTCAATAATTCGAACAATGTTGGTGCAACGCTCAATGCACTGTATGGAGAACCTATTTGGGCACGAATCGATTATCAAGCGTCGCTGAGTGCTGGGCCTTTTATTGCGGGAGCTTACGCGCGAAACAATTTAGGTTTCACTCTTTTGAATCCAGCGTTGCCGTATTTGGAAACTAATTTCTATTCTGATATTGTCTTGTTTGGCGGCGCCGGTGTTCAGATCATTCCAAATATATTCGACGTCGGTTTTATGGCAAAACGAATCACCCGATATGCTGGGGCAGGCGATATTACAGCCTCCACGTTGGCTTTTCTCAATTCTAATATAATTGAAAATTCGGCTAATCAAACTGGCGTGGCCTATGGATTCGATTTTGGTGCAAAGCTCACTCTGCCAGGTGATTGGAATCCGTCCGTAGCTTTTGCATGGCAAGATATCGGCGATACGAAGTTTTCTTTTAGTGCGACAAACCCGGCCCCCAAAAAAATTCAGGATAGAATGAATGTGGGAGTCGGGATGGAAAAAGATTTTATGGGCATTGCCAAACTTCGCCCAGCTCTTGAATTTAAAATGTTAAATGGTTCTTCCAGCGAAGTGCAAATTGGAAAAAGACTGCACATGGGTTTGGAGTTGGAACTTCCACTCCTCACATTGCGTGGGGGCTTTAATCAAGGCTATTACACTTACGGCGCATCGTTTGATTTTTGGGTTTTTCAAGTGGATGTAGCCTCCTACGGGGTGGAGCTGGGTGAGTATGTGGGCCAACACGAGGATCGCCGCTACATGATTCAGCTGACCATGGATTTTGGTGTGGACCCAAAATCCGGCGATTGGTTTAATTTTTCAAAATCCCGCCAAAACAGCCGCCGTTTAAAGCAACGCCGGTAAAGGTACGGACACACTTTTTGGGACTCAATGCATTAGAATTTCGGACAGTTTCTAATGCATTGAGTCCCAAAAAGTGTGTCCGTACCTTTACCGGCGTTGCTTTAAACGGCGGCTGTTTTGGCGGGATTTTGAAAAATTAAACCAATCGCCGGATTTTGGGTCCACACCAAAATCC
>JANOYW010000061.1:0-16352 GCA_031429075.1 Bdellovibrionales bacterium
CCAAAATGGTGTCTGTGGATTTGAATTCCAACCCAGACCTCGCCGCTCAACTCACCGCCGCCACATAAGGTGCCACACATCAGGTGCCAGGTCCTCTTTCTGGACTCGTTGCATATAAAAAAAGGAGTACTTTAAAGAGTACTCCTTTTTTTATATGCAACGAGTCCAGAAAGAGGACCTGGCACCTTATGTGGCGGCGGTGAGTTGAGCGGCGAGGTCTGGGTTGGAATTCAAATCCACAGACACCATTTTGGAAACACCTTTTTCTTCCATGGTCACACCGTAAAGTTTTTCGGCAATTTCCATGGTGTATTTATTGTGGGTCACAACAATGATCTGACTGCGTTTTGCCATTTCGCGAACAAGCTCGTTAAAGCGCATCACGTTGGCGTCATCCAGTGGCGCATCCACCTCATCCAGTAAGCAGTAGGGAGACGGCTTCACCAAGAAGATGGAGAAAATCAACGACACAGCTGTGAGAGCTTTTTCTCCCCCAGAGAGCAAAGAAACGCTTTGTAGTTTTTTGCCCGGAGGACGAGATACGATATCTAAACCCATCTCGCCTTTTTCTGGATCTTCGATAAGGATCAAACGCGCTTCTCCCCCACCAAATAAAACCGGGAACACTTTTTGGAAACGCTCGTTCACAGCCTCGTAGGTTTCTTTAAAGCGACGTGAACAGATTCTATTAATACGATCGATCACTTTTTTGAGCTGTTCTTTCGCCTCGATCAAATCTTCGTACTGCTTGCTTAAGAACGCATAACGGCCCGAGATCTCATCATACTCTTCGATGGCCGACAGATTTACTTCGCCAATTTTATGAATTTTATCTTTCAGGTCCTTAAGTTCATCCTGTGGTTTTTCATAGGAAAACTCTTTGTTCATGTGGTCTGTGTAAACTTCGGAGAGCTCTACCTGATAGCGCTCACGCATATGATCGACGAGATTGGCTTCCTTCATCCGCGCTTGCTCCAATTGCAATTGCGCTTCGTTCATGGTGGCTTGAAATTGGCTCTTATTGGTCAAATAGGTCGAGTAGTCGTCTTGGTACTTGTCGAGCTCCGCTGCTTTTTCCTCAAAGGAGTTGCGAACTTCGGCGACCATTTCTTCTTCTTCTTGAGCTTTGCGAATCATCACTTCCATCTCGATTTTTCGCTCTTCGAGAAGCATCTGATTTTGGCTCACAAATTCGCTGCTCTTTACGGTCTCTTCGCTCATGCGGCTGAGGCGCTCTTCCACGTCGTCCAAAGAAATCTTAAGCATATTGTATTCGCGTTGAACGCCCTCTTTTTCTTGAGTCGTCTTCGCGTCGTCCACTTGCAAACGCGTCACTTCGGATTGCAGGGAGTGTACGTCGGCTTTGGCTGTGCTTAGTTTTTGCGAAAGTTCTTCGGACTCGTGCTCCAAAGTGATTTTCTTTTCGCGAAGGTCTGATAATTGAATTTGAAAACGATCCAGCTCTTCGCGCTTTTCCGAAAGTTTAAAATTCACGCGGTCGAGATCTTGCTGCTGGCGATCCATGGCGACGTTGGCATTTTTTAATTCTTGATCTGCCCGCTCCATGTCTTTTTTAAGGGCTGCCACGGCGATCTCTTTTTCGGTTTGATCGCGCTGAGCTTTCTCTAGGTCTTCCGACATCTTTTTAAAGCTGTCTTCGACTTTTTTGAGAGTCATCTGGGCGAGAGATAATTTGCTCGACCACTCGTCTTTTGAAACTTTTAACTCTTTGATTTCGCGCTGGCGCTTGAGCATGCCACTTGAAGCGTCTTCTGCCGCTCCACCCGAAATAATCCCCTCGGCGGTGATCACATCACCGTCCAGAGTCACAAACGTCCACTGCGAGTGGGATTTTTTAAGTTCGATCCCATCGGCTAACGAATCCACAATAGCCACGCGGTCTAAAATGTGCTCGATGATTTGGCGGTGCTTTTCGGGAATTTTAGCCACGTCTTTTAACAACGCCTTCACGCGAGAATCTGCGCGCAAGGGTTCGATGTCGGACGTTTCAACTGTTTGCAAACTACCAGAGTAAAAGCTTGAGCGGCCGTTCTTTTTTTCTTTCAGATAATCAATGGCACTCACCGACTCTTGCGGGTCGGCACTTAAAACCAACTGCAAACGAGGTCCGAGGGCGGCTTCCATGGCAAGTTCATAATGCGATGGAACTTCCACCACATCGGCCACAGGAATAAATTTTTGCGAATCTTCGCGCTGACCTTCTGGAATGGATTCCAACTGCTGGCGCTGCCATAACATCACAGACTTTACGCCCTCTTGAAAACCTTCGAAATTATTTTGCAGATCTTCCAAGCCATACAAGCGCGAGGCCACTTCGTTTGTGCGGTCTTTGTATTCGTTCAGTTCGCGCGTGCGGTGTTCCAGATCTTGCGCAAGATGATTTTTATTCGCAAGCAGAGTCTCCACATCGTTCATCACCGACAACTGAAGCTGTCGCTCTTTTTCGAACGCTTCGTTGACGCGTTTAAAGTTTTTATCGATATTTTGTTTTTGGTTAACTAGCTCTTGCTGCAGCGCTTGCGCTGTGACTTCTTCTTCCATCAGCGACTCAATCACTTCTTGCAGATTCACAACACGCGCGTCCAACGTGGTTTCGGCTTGCATCAATGTGAGCAATTCTTTTCGAACCTGCGTTAAACGCTGATCCACAGACACGATGTTTTGCTCGAATTGGTCGTACTGGGATTTTTTATCTAAAAAGTCCGCGTGGATCGTTTCAGAGAGCGAAGTCAATTGCACGAGGCGATCAGAAACCGCTCCGAGATCGCGAGCAAGGATGTCGCGGCGAGCACGGTTTTCCTGAGTCAACGAACCGGTCATTTCTTTATTGCGTTTGGCCTGCTCGATTTCAAAGTGCAGCTCTTGCGTGAGTTTTTCTTTCAAACGAATATTGTCGTTGAGATCTTTCACCGATTGCTGCTTCAGCATGATCTGACGCTCGTACTCGGCAATGTCGGCTTTGAGAGTTTGCACCAAAGATTCCATCTGGCCCATTTGCGATTGGGCCGTGATATCTTTATCGCGGGCTTCTTGATACATTTTTTCGGCCGTGGTGGTTTTAACTTTTAAATCGTGGAATTCTTTGGAGCTCATCCACATTTCGAGAGCTTCCACTTCTTGCTTGAGCTTGCGGTAACGTTCCGCCCGTTGTGCCTGACGCTGAAGACTGTCGATCTGACGTTTTAACTCGCCAATGATATCTTGCAGGCGCACGAGGTTGCCCTCAGTGGACTCGAGTTTTCTTTGTGATTCGCGCTTGCGAACTTTAAACTTAGTAATCCCCGCCGCTTCTTCGATCAACGTACGACGCTCTTCGGGCTTGGCTGTAACGATTTTACCAATGGCGCCCTGCTCGATAATACTGAAGCCCTTGGCTCCCGCACCCGTGTCCATAAAGATTTCTTGCACATCGCGCAGACGTGCCACTTCTTTATTGATGAGATATTCGGATTCGCCCGAACGATGCAAACGCCGAGTGACCATAATTTCGCTATGATTTAAATATTTAACAGGAAAAGGACCGCCGTCGTTTTCGAGGGTCAAAGACACTTCGGCCATGCCCACAGGCGCATACCCATCAGCACCCGCAAAAATCACATCTTCCATGCTAGAACCGCGAAGATGTTTTGCCGACATCTCACCCATCACCCACACCAGGGCATCGACGATGTTTGATTTACCGCAACCGTTTGGCCCCACAATGCCGGTGATGCCAGCATCAAAGTGAATGACTGTTCGGTCTTTAAACGACTTAAAACCAACGATTTCTAATTTTTTAATTCTCAAGTTCAATCCCCAGTTTTTAATGCAGCGTGTGCCGCGGCCAATCTTGCGATGGGCACACGGAACGGCGAGCAACTGACGTAATCTAAGCCTGCTTTCGCAAAAAAGAATACGCTTTCGGGATCGCCCCCATGCTCACCGCAAACGCCGATTTTTAAGTTTGGTCTGGACTGACGTCCAAGGTCAACCCCCATTTTTACCAGCTTGCCCACACCTTCAGCATCAATTGTCATGAACGGATCTTTTTCGAAAATCCCCTCGGAAACATAGGATTTTAAAAATTTTCCAGCGTCATCGCGCGACAGCCCCAGTGCCGTCTGCGTCAGATCGTTGGTTCCGAAGCTGAAAAAATCAGCATCTAGGGCGATCTCATCCGCCGTGATGGCGGCTCTTGGAAGCTCGATCATTGTGCCGATCAAATAATCAAACTTGACGTTTTTTTCTGCTTGCACGGCTTTGACTTCAATATCAACAAGCTCGCGCATCATTGTGAGCTCCTTGCGGACGCCCACCAACGGAATCATAATTTCTGGAACAAGCTCTTTTCCATTTTTCACAATCATGGCCGCAGCTTCGGCAATGGCGCGCGCCTGCATTTGATAAATTTCGGGATAGGTCACAGCCAAGCGACACCCACGGTGCCCAAGCATGGGATTAAATTCGTGGAGGCTGCGCACTTTGCGGCGCAATTCATCGAGCGGTATGTCCATGCGCTTTGCGAGCTCTTGGGCCTCTTCGTCGGTGTGCGGAAGAAATTCGTGGAGTGGAGGATCCAGCAAGCGAATGGTCACAGGCAAACCTTCCATCACTTGAAACAACTGATAGAAGTCATCGCGCTGCATGGGGAGTAATTGATCCAAAGCTTTTTTGCGATCTTCCAGCGTTTCAGCCACAATCATGCGGCGAATCCAATCGATGCGATCCGCGCCAAAAAACATATGTTCTGTTCGGCAAAGGCCGATGCCTTCGGCGCCAAACTCACGCGCCGTCGCCGCATCCTTTGGCGTGTCGGCATTGGTACGCACTTTTAATTTTCGGTGTTGATCCGCAATCACCATCAAGCGTGTGAACGATGGACCCAGCTGTGGTTGAATGGTTTTTACTTCGCCAAGATAAACTTCGCCGGTGCCGCCATCGAGAGTGACAATATCGCCCTCGCGCACCACGTAGCCCTGGGCGCGGAATTCTTTAAGGCGATAATCCACCTGAACATCTCCGCAACCAGCAACACAGCACTTGCCCATACCGCGCGCAACAACGGCTGCATGAGACGTCATCCCGCCGCGTGTGGTGAGAATGCCTTCGGCGGCCACCATGCCTTCGATGTCTTCGGGTGATGTTTCGATGCGCACGAGAATAACTTTATGGCCCTTTTCTTTCCAAACCACTGCGTCTTCGCTGGAAAAAACCACTTTCCCGCAAACGCCACCGGGGCTTGCCGGGAGTCCTTTCGCAAGTAAAGTTTTTTTCGCTTTCGGATCCAGCGTGGGATGCAGCAACTGATCAAGACTTCCCGGCTGCACACGGAGCACGGCTGTTTTACTGTCGATCAAGCCCTCATCCAGCATGTCCATGGCAATGTTAATGGCAGCGGGGGCCGTGCGTTTGCCGTTTCGGGTTTGCAGCATCCACAATTTTTTATTTTCGATGGTAAATTCAATGTCCTGCATGTCGCGATAGTGTTTTTCGAGGCGCTGATAGGTTTCCACCAGCTGTCCGTAGACCTGCGGCATTTCTTCCTCGAGAGATTTAAAGCCAGAACCTTGCGCCTGACGTTTGCTGATGGGCTGAGGCGTGCGAATTCCCGCCACCACGTCTTCGCCCTGGGCGTTGATCAAGTACTCTCCGTAGAATTGCTTTTCGCCGGTAGAAGGATCCCGAGTGAAAGCAACACCAGTGCCGCAGTCGTCGCCCATGTTACCAAACACCATGGCTTGCACGTTGACCGCTGTTCCCCAACTTTCGGGAATGTCGTTGAGGCGGCGATAGGTCACCGCGCGATTGTTGTGCCAGCTTGAAAACACCGCTTCGATGGCACCCCACAGTTGCTCTTTGGGATCCACGGGAAAGATTTTGCCCGTGGTTTCCGAAATCATTTTTTTATATTTAGCAACCAGCGTGCGCAAATCTTGCTCTGTGAGCTCCGTGTCTTTTTCGTAAGCTTTTTCGGCTTTCAGATCTTCGAGAGTCATTTCGAGCAGCGAGTGATTCATATCCATCACCACATTGGAATACATCTGAATAAAGCGACGGTAGGAGTCCCACGCAAAGCGCGTATTGCCCGAAGCTTTCGCCAAACCCACGACAGTTTCGTCGTTGAGACCTAAATTGAGAATTGTATCCATCATGCCCGGCATACTGGCGCGAGAACCCGAGCGAACACTGACCAACAACGGAGCCTGCACATCGCCAAATTTTTTGCCGACGATTTTTTCCATTTTGGTCACAGCGGCGTTGGCCCCCTCTTTCACCCAGTCTGGCAGCGACTTTTTGTTATCGAAGAACACTTGGCAGATTTCGGTGCTGATGGTGAAGCCCGGTGGCACTGGAATTCCGAGAGACGTCATCTCCGCGAGGTTGGCTCCCTTTCCGCCAAGGATGTCCTTCATCTTGGCGTTTCCGTCGGTTTCGTTTTGCGAAAAGAAGTAAACGAATTTTTGCGGTTTGTTCATTTGAGGTGACCTCACAAGTTCAAGTTTTGCTTTAAGTAATTTTCCAATTGATCAACGGCAATGCGCTCTTGCTTCATGGTGTCTCTTTCGCGAATTGTCACCTGTTTGTCTTCGAGACTGTCAAAGTCCACTGTGACGCAAAAAGGTGTGCCGATTTCATCCTGACGACGATAGCGCTTTCCGATACTGCCCGATTCGTCATACTGAACATCGTATTGTTTGCAGAGACTTTTAAAAATAGAATCTGACAAAGCTTGCAGCGGCTCTTTTTTAGACAGCGGTAAAATAGCAACTTTAATGGGCGCCAGCTTATGATGAAAACCCAGCACCACGCGCACGTCGCCAGTGGCTTCGCCCTCAGCCGGCGGAGATACTTCTTCGCGGTAGGCATTACACAAAGACGCTAAAACCAGACGATCACAACCCACGGCGGTTTCGATCACAAACGGAACATATTTTTCTTTGCGAGCTTCGTCGAAGTACTCAATTTTTTTACCGCTAAATTTTGCATGCTGAGTGAGATCAAAATCGGTGCGATTGTGAATTCCCTCGAGTTCCTGCCAGCCGTGGGGAAAGGCAAACTGAATATCTTCGGCAGCCTTGGCGTAGTGCGCGAGCTCGTCGGGTCCATGCGGATGGAAGCGCAATTTCTTTTCGTCGATGCCAATGGATTTATAAAACTGCCAACGCCACTCTTTCCACGCAGCGTAAAACTTTTCGTCTTCACCGGGAGTTACAAAGTATTGCATTTCCATTTGCTCAAACTCACGGGTGCGAAAAATAAAATTGCCCGGCGTAATCTCATTGCGAAATGATTTTCCAATCTGGGCAATGCCAAAAGGAACTTTCATGCGCATGGACGTTTGTACGTTTTCGAAATTCACAAAAATCCCCTGAGCCGTCTCGGGGCGCAAATAAACCACCGAGCCTTCATCTTCCACCGCACCCATGTGGGTTTTAAACATTAAATTGAAATTGCGGGGTTCGGTTAAATCCACCGATCCGCAGTTGGGGCATTTTTTTTCGGTCAAATGATCAGCCCGATGGCGCGCTTTACAGGATTTGCAATCCACCATGGGATCGGAAAAATTATCCACGTGGCCAGAGGCCTTCCAAACTTTGGGATGCATTAAAATGGCGGCGTCCAAGCCCACAACATCAGGTCTGCGGGTCATGGCCTCAAACCAGGTGCGCTTCATATTCATTTTTAAAAGCGTTCCTAAAGGACCATAATCCCAGCACGAGTTAAGCCCGCCATAAACCTCGCTACTTTGAAACACAAAGCCGCGTCGTTTACTGAGAGATACCATTGTTTGCAGATCACTTAATGGACGAATTTCCAAAGCCGCCTCCGGATTATGAAAGATATGTCAAAAAACATGTAGTTAAGGGGTACACGGGGGGCTTTTGAGAGTCAAAATGCGCTCTGCATTAATTTTAAAATTTCTGCACTGTTTTGATGGCATTAAAGGCAGTCAGATAGAATTCATGGCTGGTGTCGCCCGCTTGTGAAATGCTTTTATCAAACGCCACACGCACATCATCCCAGGAACTTCCCGCGGGAACTCCCAAGGTTTCATAGGCATCAAAGGTGTGTCCGTTGTAATTAAACATGACATTGAGCGGAAGGCTCGCGAGCTCGTGAGACACCACCTGAGCCGATTGCGCGGAGGCACTCGGCGACCCTGCCCGCATGTTTAGCTTGGATGGCATGGGCTTTTTTTTGCTGCCCTGAAAATACACAATCAACAGGATGACAAAAAAGCCGAGGCCAATTAAAACGTTATTCGCTGTACCCACAGTTAAATTTTGGCGAAAAGCCCAGTGCTAGACAAGGAAATAAAATGAGCAACCCATTTGATCAACAAAAGCCCATCCCCGGTGTTAAAAAAATCCTCGTCGTAAGCAGTGGAAAAGGCGGCGTTGGTAAAAGCACAGTTTCTACTCATCTCGCGCTGGCTTTGAAAGAAAAGGGCCTTAAAGTTGGCCTATTGGATGCCGACATTTATGGCCCAAGCATCCCCCGCATGCTCGGCACCCTTAACCAGAAACCCGAAATCGAAAACAACCTCATTCAGCCGCTGATGGCCGGGGGGCTTAAAACCATGAGTATTGGCAACCTGGTGGACGAAGACATGGCCGTTGTTTGGCGAGGCCCCATGCTGTTTAAAGCCATGAATCAGTTTTTATTCGAAGTGGACTGGTCCGACACCGACATTTTGGTGATCGATCTCCCCCCTGGAACCGGCGATGTGCAATTGAGCATTGCGCAAAAAATTCCTGTGACGGCGGCCATTACGGTGACCACGCCACAAAATATTGCTCTGGCCGATGTCAAAAAATCCATCGACATGTTTCGCCGCGTGAATGTTCCCATGATCGGCGTTGTCGAAAACATGGCTTACTTTGAACTGCCCGGAGGCGATCGCACGTCGATTTTTCCAAAGGGCGAGCTAGAAGATTATCTTAAAAAAGAAAATCTAAAAAAACTTGGCGAAGTGCCCTTAAGCCCGCAAATTGCGCAAGCATGTGAAGTGGGCGTGCCGTTGTTTTATAAACCGGATTCTTTACAAGCCAAAATTTTCGGCGACATTGCTGATCGGATTCTTGAATTGATTTAGTTTTCAACGATAGCAAAAAGCTATCACTAGATAGAAAATAAGTCTTTGTTAAATAGTTAAAAACGATTAATAATCTGACTAATGGGAACGAAGCTTCGGCTTCAGAAAGAAGATGTAAATGCAAAAAGTCGATAAAATCCTTTATACAGCAACTGCAAAATCCACCGGCGGTCGCGAAGGCACTTCGCAATCAGATGATAAACGCTTGGAACTTACGCTTTCCACTCCAAAAGGTTTGGGCGGCAACGATGGACCCGGCACAAACCCTGAGCAGTTATTCGCCGCAGGTTATTCCGCCTGTTTTATCGGCGCCATGAAGTTTGTTGCCGGCACCGAAAAAATCAAACTTCCCGAGGGATTTTTTGTGGAAGCTAAAGTTGGAATCGGCCCCATCGCCCAAGGCTTTTGCATCAAGGTAGATATGAATGTATCACTGGAAGGCATGGACAAAGCCGCCGCCGAGCAGCTGGTGAAAAAGGCGCATGTTGTGTGCCCTTACTCCAACGCCACTCGCGACAACATCGAAGTGAACTTTACTGTTCACGCTTAAGGGTTTTGACTTCAAGCCTCCACGTCTTTGGAGGCTTGTCTAAAAAGAGTTTTAGCCAGCGCCCGAAAACTCTTTCTCAGCTTCAGGCTCCTCACCAGGACATTCCGAAAGATTTCTTTTTTCAATGGCCTCAAATTTATTATTGAACAGAATCACTTGCTCTTGGAGCGGAACTTCAGCCTCATAATTCATGCCGGTAGCAAATACCACGTAATGATCCTCTGCTTTTAAGCCTGCTTTTTGGGAATTCTGTGCAGATAAATATATACTTTTGACGTAGACATACTGGCCAGCCTCAAAAGCATGCGAGTCTTGCGAATTCACCAACGCGTTTGTTTCTGAAATGACCACTTCGTTTTTAAATTTCTTAAATAAGGTTTTGCTGAGTATCGCTTTATCAAAATTGGTAGCTCCGTCTTGATAAATGGAGTTTTGAGCTTGCGTTGCTGTCGTCGTGGCCACCACTGCACCCTTGATGCAGTAGTTGTTAATTTCTGGAGGAATGGAAACTGCCCCACTCCCAAGGGACAGATCAACCACATAGAAATCGCTTTTAGAAGCCTTCACAGAGAGTAACTTCTCTGGAAAACGAACACTGACCGTTGCGCTTGATGGATCTACGAAATTATCAACAAGAGTGGCACCATTGGCGCGTATTTGAGTATAGGATAGAGTCATCTCTAGCCCGGCGATCACTGGGTGTTCAACGAAGAACACAGCTTCCACCTTTCGCTCTTCTCTCTGCTCGTATGAATTCAGTTCCCAATTTCCTTCCGAGTATAAAACTTTTTTTACAGATAACGGATAATTTGTTCCTTTAAAATCGTCTGTCATGATTTTTGTGCTTTGTAAAAGTGTTTGCGTATCTTTTAAAGACGTCGCCTGCGGAATACTCAAACGAATTTTACGAAACAAAAGGAGTCCGCTCACTGTCGCTGAGCCGTCAACATTTCCCGTGATATATTCCACTTGGGAAGGAAAATACAAAACTGGCTCCTGTACTGAAAAAACAAGCTTGGGTGGCACTTCTCGAACCTGTTTAACAGCCATGTAACTTTGCCCAGTCGTCAAATCTTGCATTCTTTTCCATTCAAAGTCTAAAGAGCCAGAAAAACCTGATTTTTTCTTTGTACTCCAATATTTGTAAACTTTGAGCTGCAAAGCGTACAACTCGCCAAGCTCTTTCTCAGACAAAACTCTTTCGTACTGACCCAACTCGCTGGTGTACTGCTGAACTGTGGACATAACTCCAAAGGGATAGTTTTCGTTGGGAGCAACTCTTACGATCTCAGATGTGGAACCGGGTACTGGTATTGCCACCGAAAGTTCTCCTCCTGGGTATCCCTCGATGCGACAGACAACCTCATTTGAATAAACGACAAGATCACAAATACTCACGCCGTTCGCGGTCTCTTCAAAAGCTTGGTTCACTAAAATGCCCATATATACTTTTGCTTCATCAATATGAAACATTTTGCGCGCTAGAACTGCGCGCATTCCGTAAAGCGACGACCACACAATTTTGAGGGATTCTTCAACTTTTTTGTCGTTGTTGTCGAAGATATGTTTCATTTTAAGGCCGTCGGACTCATACAGCCCTGCCCCATTAAAGCGCTCATCATCCTCGGCGTTGCTTGAACTGCGAAAACGAACTTTTTTGACTGATTTATAGCCGCCTTTATCACTGCCATAGGTTTTTAGAATCATCGCTTTAATTTTTTGAATATCGCCTTTACTAACTACTGCCGAATCTATTTTCTGTTGAATATTCAATAAAAAACTTTGGGTGTCTTCTAGTTTAGAAAGTGTGGACACCTTAGCAAGTTCTTGTAGAATATAATCGCGCAAAGAAACTTCGCCCACTTTGTTTTCTAGGAGAAATTTATTCATATAGTAAAATGGAATGCAAAATCCAGTGATGGAATTTTTTGCACCTAGCAATGAAGAAAGAATACTGCCGTTACTGGCTTTGGCTCCACAGGTATCTACGCTGTGGAAAGGACTACCGTCACCTATAATTGGAAATTCAGACAAATTCTGTAGGTTGTCTTCATTGACATACACCGTGACCTTCGGAAACCTCTGAATCCAGATGGTTTCATACAAATCATAGAGCTTTTCATCCAGCGCTTCGATCAAATACACTTGATCGTCAAACTGTGTTTCCACAGTTTTAATAAGAACCGAACGTCCATCCATTGCCATGATTTTGGGGTCTGTAAATGCACTGTCTAAAAATAAAAAAGGAATGGAATACATACGGGCCAGCAAGGACACGTGACTGTTAGGGCTTGTGGGAGTGCTCGTAATAACGCCGCGAACTGGCGGTAAACTGTCGGGAACATAATCAAGCACTAAAATTTCATCACCCTGGATAAGGTACTTTCCATTTTCAATATCTTTTGCACTGACAACTTTTAAACGACCCACCGACGTAGCTTCGTAGTATGTTTGTGATTGATAGGCTTTGGACTGAAATACGGGAAAACCAGCAGCTGTCAGTTGGGATTGAATTTTTGCATCCATATACTTCGCCTGATTGCCGCTCGCCATGTATGATAATTCTGTTGGTGACGAAAGGGACTGACTTAAAAGCTTGCCAACTTTAACAAGGTCGTCGACGTGCAATGGATCTTCCGCCGTGATTTGATAGGACAACCGTTCTTTATTAAAAGTTTCGCCGGGTGAAAATATCACCGCTCCAAAAAAGTAGTCGCGCCCTTCGTTGAATCGTGCTTTTTTGTAAATTTCCTCCGTTGAAATTTTGAGATTTTTTATAGTTTTTAGATAATCAACATGCAGGTTGATTTTATTAGAGTCGAAATACTCAACAGAGAGCTGTTCACCCTCTACAAAAATCACAAACTTAATGTAACTTTCTCTACCAGCATTCACCTGAAACGTCGAAATTGCAGTGTCATCAAGAACAGAAGAGCTCATATCTTGAGCTAAACCAAAACTTGAATACATGAAGATTAAACTTAAAAGGATTTTTCTCATATCGACTCCCATTGTTTAAAGCTTTATAGCCTCTGTGCGTAGATTTCCGTTAACAAAAAAATCGACACTGAAGAATGTACCTTCACAGCACGACGGACGAGCGTAAAATTTCTCTCTGGCTGACTAAAAATCAGACACTCAAGATACGGCTCCAAGGACTTTAAAAACGTTATAAAGAGCTTTAAGAAGGCTTCTATTTTGCAATCGTACAACTCATGAGTCATATAAATCTCCGCCTAAATCGTCATCTAAATCGCCGACAGCTATTAAAAACCGCAGGATCCCTTTCAGCTTATCTCTTCGTCGACGCCACCCTCGCACAGACATTGTGGATCCCCTCGGCCCACGGCGCCACCGTTCCCTTATCCACGTTGCGCTCCCAATTGAGCCCTCAAGACGCTGATGTGCTGGTGCCCTCGGATAAAGCCTACGCAGGAATGCAACAAACCATCAATCGCCGGCACGAAAACCTACGCCCCCAGGTGCGCGTACTCTGCAAAACACCCCAGGCGGTCTCTATTTGCGTTCAGTGGGCGCAGCAAAATCGCGTACCTTTAGCTTTGCGAAACGGCGGGCATTCCTACGAAGGCTTTTCTTTTTCGCCGGGCCTGGTGATTGATGTTCGTTTGATGAATCAAATTTCGTTCTCCTCAGATAGCTCTGTTGTTTCTGTCGGTGCTGGCTGCTTACTCGGAGATGTTTATCAAGCACTTGCTCACCGAAGACTGGCTATTCCCGCTGGCACCTGCCCAACCGTCGGTATCACGGGACATTCTACAGGAGGTGGTTACGGACTCCTCACGCGTGCTTTAGGCATGGCCTGCGATAGCCTTCTTTCCGCGGACTTGATAGATGCTCGCGGCACTTCCTTAACAGCGAACGACAGTAACAACCCTGATCTGTTTTGGGCTCTTCGCGGAGGCGGCTCAGGAAGCTTGGGCGTGATCACGCAATTACATATCCAAACTCACCAGATCTATCGCGTGGTGCCCTTTGTTGTGCGCTGGCGTGTTGGTTTAACGGAGGCGATTCGTATCGCACAGATTTGGCAAAGTTGGGCTCCCCGCGCCCCCAACGGAATTACTTCACTTCTCAACTGCACCTTGTACAACGGGCAGATTCAACTCACTTTGGTGGGCCAAAGCATCACGACTCAGGCGAAATTAGAAAATGAAATCAAAACCTATTTCTTAAAGCAAATTTCCAGCGCGCCCACTACCTATCGTGTAACGCCAAAAACATTTATCGAAGCCGTGCAGCAGTTTTCGGGAAGCAGTAATCCTCACTACATTAAAGGAAAGTCGGATTATGTAAAAACACCGCACGATGCGACAGCTTTGCTGAATATTTTTTCGCAGCTGCCGCGCGAAGTGTCGGTGATCTTTGATGCCTATGGTGGTGCGGTACTGAATAAGTCCGATAGCGATACCGCCTTCGCGCACCGAGAAAACACTGTCTGCTCCATTCAGTACTACATGCAGTGGGATTTAGCCTCCGACACCAAAAAAAACCTCAGCATCCTGAACAACTACTACCAGTCTTTGCGCCCGCATATGTCGGGCTCTGCCTACTTTAACTACTGTGATTTGGATCTTGGTGATAACTACGCTCGCGCCTACTGGGGGCAAAATCTCGAGCAACTGGTGGCGATCAAAAATAAGTATGACCCGAGCAATCTTTTTACCCATGCTCAAGCCATCCCCACACGGATTGGATAACACATGACTTTTATTTTTTTGCAAACTATCCTAATTTTTATGAACTTCAGCTCAGCTTTATGTACCCCAAAACACGACGCCCTCGATTTAAATTTGGTTCATCCAGCTTCAACGCAGCAATCGCAACCCGTACAGGTTCGCTATGCGATTGTGAATAATGATTTACAAGTGTCCTTCCAGGTGAACTCGCCAGTTTTGCACAAAAAAGATGTTTACGACTCCAACGACTACCCATTTCAGTACGACGTGGCCGAAGTGTTTATAACCGTGGATGATCCCAGTGCCGCAAAGTTTTCGTATTATGAATTTGAAGTGACGCCGCTCGGGCAAGTTTACGATCTGCGTTTGGATGTGGTGAACGGAAAACGTGCGGGCGTAGATATCGAACCTGTGGTGACTTCAGCTCGGGCATCCGCAACCGAGTGGAGTGCAACGTTTGTGATTCCTATGGCGCGAATTGGGTGGAATGGCGATGTCAGCCGTCTGCGCGGTAACTTTTTTACTATTATCGGAAAATCTCCGCGCACCTACTGGAGTGCTTTTTTACCTCAGCAGGAAAAACCGAACTTTCACAAGCCCGAGTTTTTCCAGCCGCTCTTTGATTGCAAATAATTAGTCTGGTTTCTTTTCGTCAGCTTTTTTCTCGTCAGTAGCTTTGGCCGGCATCTTTTCTTCAACCGGTTCTTCGGCTCCGCAGCGAAGTATTTCTAACTTCACTTGTCCATGGCCTGCTGCGATCAAGCCGAGTTCCTGGGCTGCCGCTTTTGAAAGATCAATTACGCGACCACGAATAAAGGGCCCAGCATCGTTGATCCGAACTACCACCGAACGTCCCTGATACGTCACACGAACAAGGCTGTTAAACTTGATTGTTTTGTGAGCTGCCGTCATGTCGTTTTGATTAAATCGTTCGCCATTAGCTGTGCGGTTGCCGTTAAAACCAGGTCCATACCAAGAGGCTCCTCCGTCTTGCGCCACGCAATTACGACCTTTTCCACCTTTGGACTTCTTTTTGAGTCGCACGCTCGCTTCGCCTTCATGAGCATAGTCTTCGGAAATCACGATGTACTCATCGCCATTTTCGTCCACATACACAACTTCGCTCTGCTCTTCTTCGAGCTCAGAAAGAGCTTGCTCCTCTTCGTCCTCGTTTGTCACGATAGTGACTTCACCGACCAGGTCTTCATCGATCAGATCCGCTTCATTGATCAGTTCGGCCTCAACAGCTGCTACGACTTTGCTATTTGCTGTTTCTAGATTGGCTGTTCCTTGATTGACGACTTCCTCTGCGTCCGGAAGCGATGCTGCTGCATTTAAACACATTAAACTTGCTACAAAAAAAATAATTTTCACTTTTGTCTCCTGTTGTTAATTCAGTTGTCTCGAGACAGACACAAAATAAACGCAATACATGTGTATATGCAAAACTTTTTACAAATTAATTTTGATTCCTATTTTTTAAACTCATTTCTCAGAGGAGAAAATACGAAATTAATGAGATGCGTTCTGTGTCATTTCATTGCGGAAATATTTTTTACGATACAGATGCGACATAGATTTGGTTTCATTTTGGCATTTAAATTGTAGAGAATCGTGCGTCATTCACCAGCATTGCGAAATTTTTGAGAGTGATTTGGTGAAGATTTTTAATGGTAAAGGAAATTTTCGCAATCAACACAGGTCGAATTTCACGAGCCGAGAAACACAAAATGAGCGAGATACTAATTTTTTGAGCAGACAGTCTCTTGAAAAGAACAGCACGTTTACGTCGCTGAAAACCAGAAATAAGAGCGATTTTTCAGCAAAATCGCAATCCTTAACTTTAGCTCCCTTGGCTTCGCCGTAAGAAGATTGAGTACATTAACTCATTAACTCATTAACTCATTAACTCATTAACTCATTAACTCATTAACTCATTAACTCATTAACTCATTAACTCATTAACTCATTAACTCATTAACTCATTAACTCATTAACTCATTAACTC
>JANOYW010000062.1:0-13989 GCA_031429075.1 Bdellovibrionales bacterium
AGTCATCTTGGTCACGGTTACTCGCTATCGCAAAAACCAGTCTATATTGTGACGTTTACCCCCACCTACAAAGATTCAGGTCATCGTCATTTTTCTATGACCAGCACTCTTTTGCTCGAAAAGTTTGGCGCCGACGTCAGAAAATGTCATGTCTTCAATCAATGTTGGGATCATGTGACTCCGCAAAACTATCCGTTTGTAGAGAGCTTTGCGCTAGAAGTTGTGAGCGATCTTAAAAACTTTGCATTGGAAAACAAAAGCCCAGTGATCGTTCAGTCCAACTACGACACGCAAAAATGGCTTCAACAGTACGAACAATGGGATCAAAAGTGGAAGACGTTATAGAGTATGTGCAAATAAAATATGACCTTACAGAGCTGCGCAGCCTTTTCGACCAGACGATAGCCTCGCAACCTCTAGAGTATCTTGAGTGTGGCGCCCAAAGTTGGACGCTGGGAATGGGCAAACACTACCAAGACCTCTGGAAGCCGCTCCTGCAGCAGCACGCGAAAGTTCATTCACATTTTTGCCCACTGGCCACAGGATTTAACTATAGTAAAACCAATTCTCACAACGTCCCCCCCCATGTTGATATAGATCAAATGAGCTACTACAATTTACTCATCCCAGTGGCTGGGGTTGCCCGGATCGATATTTTTAAAACTCAACAAGACGAGCTAGAGTTTCGGCACGGTTTGACTCACTGGATGATGTTAAGGGAGGGAGTCGCTTCGCAAAAAATTGGCGAATTTTTCCTCGATAAACCCACTCTCTTAAACACCAACCACCTGCACTCTGTGCATCCTATTTATGCACCTCGCTCTGTTTGGTGCACCCGCTGGATTGGCCTGCCCGTGGACCTCAGCTTCAGGGAGTTCAAAAAAAAGGTGGAGGACACTCTCAATGCCTAAAAGAAATTGGGTGGATCCAAAACTCTTCGGCTGGAAACCCCTTAACTATGTCAACGGCGTTCCATGGCCAAGACTACCAATGTCGACGTGGCAAAGCTCCGCTGTTCCGCTCAAAGAGGATTATCTTCTTAGATCCATGGATTATTTAGACACGGATGAAGCGCGAATTATTTTTGAAGCACAGGCTGACATCATTCAAAAACACCGATTTCAAGGGATTGTGGACGTTGGCTGTCGAACGGGGCCGATTAACACGGTTCTGCAAGAGAGAGGTTTTACAAATTATAACTATATGGGATTTGATACCAGTCTCGAACCGATTCTGTTTGCTCAGCGAACGTGGGGACAGTTTGAAAATATTGAGTTTCGCCATACCAGCTGGGACCACCTGCAGCAGCTAAAAGTCGACTTTAAAGTCGATTGCGTGGTTTGGTCGGGAGTGCTTTTATACCGCCCGCACGACCACCTGGATTTTTTCCACAAAGTCACGGTCGAGTATTACAATGCCTCACATGCGATTATTCAAGAGCCCTTGCGCGAGCAAAAGTACTGGCACCAAAGTCTCAGTCTAAATACGATTGCCGATGATCTTTACATGTATCAAAATAAATACCATTCCTTTAGCGAGCGCTTGATCGATGCGGAAATTTTTGGCGGGCGTCGAAAAATCGTCGAGCTTGCAATATGACATCCATTCAACTCAGGTGTGGCTACAATCAGATACTTTTAATCCATGAAGGCAAAAAAAACCTAAACTTGAACGAATCCGAGCAACTTGCCATCGATAAAACGTTTTCGAAACTCGAACTTGACAGACACAATCATCGATTGGGGAACAACTACCAGATGGAGCGACTCCATCTGGATAAAATGTTCAGCTTCAGCATTATATATGATTTTGAAAACAATTTGCCCGTATTTATAACTGGAGTTCAAGAAATTGGCCGCCATTCCGCACGGGTTTCTAGCCGCTACTTCATGTTCCCCGAATACCGCACTTTTGCCGACCAGCACGGCATGCTCAGCAAAATCGATGACTTTGAAGTGCTACAAAACGAGCTTAAATCTGCGCAACCCCATTTTCCTTTTATTTTTTGGAGTCGCGACAAAGGCCATGGATTTTTTAGAAAAATTAAAGCGGCGCGACCGGACATCTTTTTAGACTGGGAAGTTTATCCTGACACCATCGAACTACTTTATCAAAACAATCTTCAGGGGTTAATTTACTATAAAACGGGAGATCAACCGGCGGACTACTTTATTGAATCTGATCTAAAATACAAATAACCTACTTTGAGGCTTGGTACAAAAAACTGTTTTCGCCAAGTGCCTGTTTTAAAATGTCGTTCGACTCAACGCCTTGAAATATTTTAACGAGCAGCGTGTTGGCAAAGTTTAATAGATATTTTTGTTCTAATTCTTTTTGGAAATCAGCCCTTAGGAAGCGATGCTGCTTATTGGCAGCTAGCAACATGTACCCATTCCAGTAGTCCTTTGAAAGACCGTCGATGTCATAGTCAGGAACATCCTTTACCAGTTTCTTTAAAAGAAGTCCGCTCATGGAAATTGCAAAAAATCGCGGACGAGGCAAGTTGTGGTCAACAAGCTGATTGAGCAACATTTCGTACTCTGGCAGGTTTAATTTCTCTCCTTTAAGAATCACTACGTAGCCAGTCATAAGTTTGGACCATGGATCTTTTATTGCAGTGGAGCATTCTGTTGCTTTAGAATATTCCTTTCTTAAAAAATAATAACCACATTTATACGGGCTTAAAGAAGGGTCCGCATCAGCAGCTTTATTCTGTTTTAGCATTTTTTCTGCTGAATCCAAAAATCCAAAATTAATAGCGTGGGGGTACAGATTTTTGACCAACTCTAAATCAAAATCTTCACCTTCAAGCACCTTTGAAAAAGTAGATTTAAATTTAATGATGACATCCAAGTTTTCTGGAATGAATAAAATCTCGGCAGCAGCGCTATTGGCTTTGCAGTCTTTCGTATGTTTGCATTCCAAGTACGGTTGAATATGGGGCATGCAGGCGGCCAACTGAAGTTGGCAATACTGATAAACTCCGGCCACGGTTGCGCTTTTAAAAGCTTCCTGGGGCGACGATGTCACAAGTGAATCTAAAAACTGAAATTTTTCTACCCTGTTTGTTGCTAATTCTAAATAACGAACGGCATTGTCTTTGGTGGTAATTCGCGAAACCGAAGTGGCATCTTTCTTTATTCGCTTTTGCAAAAGGCTCAGTTGCTGGGGAACCGTCTTATCTTTGATGTTTCTAAAAAAAACATCTTCGAAGGGTGTCGCAGAAAGCGCAAAAAGGACAAAAAGACTTAACATGTTCATAACTATACTACTCCAATGGTTTGACTCTTCGATGCCTGGAGTAAATCGTAAAATTGTTCACTGCGGACGTCAAATATTCGATGACCCAAATCAAGTACCCACCCACATCGATTTGCCATAGTTTCTCGGCAAAATAGGGCGACTGGGCACGGTGATGATGATTGTTGTGCCAGCCTTCTCCCCAAACCAACAAGCCAAGAAGCCAACTGTTTCTTGCATTTGCCGACATCGAGTGAGGCTTTTCGCCGTGCAGATGGGACCACGTTACAATGAGAGCTGCCGCATTCCATAGGATGCATGCTGGAGCCAGGAAAGCATAAATAATCGCAAACGGATCCATAAAATAAAGGAAGCCGGCGTAGACACCGCAGATCACAAAATAATATTTGTGCTGAAGCTGAAACAGTGACTGTCGCCCCAAGTCAGTGACGTAACGCAACTCAACAGGCTCGAACATCGAAAGCCACTGGCAATAAAAAAAACCTTTAAAGGCTGGAGAGTGGGGATCTTTTTCGGTGTCGGCATAGCGATGGTGTTTTCGGTGCATGGCCACCCACGAAAGTGCACTGCCGATGAGACCCAGCGAAGCCAGCAAAGTCGCCAAAACTTCAAACCACTTCGGGGGATGCCATGCTCGGTGTGACAAAAACCGATGATAGGTCATGGTGACACCCAAGCAACCCGTAAGAAAATAAACGAATATCGCAATTCCCCAATGAAACAACTCGCCCTTTACCAAAAGAATAAAAAAACCCAGGTGGGAAATGATCTGCGCGAGAAAAAGCGTATGACTATTCAACATCGTAAAAACAATATAAGACAACCCAGCGATAGCCAACAAAATACGATGTCTCAATTTGCGGCATATAAATGTTTAAACCTGAGCGCTGGACCAAGGCGCCCAACCTCAGCGGTTTAGAGTTGAACAAGCATTTCGAATACCTTAATCTATTTATGTAGGAGATATAGGTTTATGACTCGACGAGGCGCCTTACTTAGTTTTGTTTCAGCAATCCAGGCCACGGCAATTGGCTCCTTTTCTCTCGGTCTTCTCACCGGGACCTACCGTGTCGTTATCGTGAACCATACAAAGGATTCGGAAGCCTCTGTTCAATCGGTTAATGAATTTTGGGATCTTCACCGCGACACGTTTGCCGAAGAGCTTAATAACCAATTCAAAATGGATGGTCGATTGCTCAGAATCGAATCGTACCTGCGCAATAACGGCAAGACAGCCGTTCTTGTAAAAATTTACCGAAGTAAAAAAGATCATCTCGAATATGTGCGGCAACTGGACGAGCACCATCAGTCCATAGCATACGCCAAAAGAACTCACTCGAAAGCTATTTGCGTTTAACAAGTTGATTTATCAAAAGTAGTTCTTTTAAATTAGCATTTGGCGTATCGTTTTCGAAGTCTAAGAAAAAATGCAAGGCCAAGCGAGTTTCGTCTAAAACCGTTCCTTCATGATAGTACTTTCTATTATTTAATAAAATTAAATCCCCCGGCCCATAGATACAATCACCAACTGGTTTAGTTTTGGCAAAATCCGAATAAAAATAAATGTGAAAACGGCCAACGAGAGGTATGCAAACTGCAACAACCTTATTTTTATTAATCTCTGCTGTATCAATATGAATTGGCAAACTCTTTACTTTGCTCCCATAATCCCAAAGATAAAATAGGTCACGATGAACTGTGCAGGTCGCAGAGCTTTCCAATTTATTGATGAGTTTAGCAGATAGCGAAATCTCACACCACTTTGTTCCATGGTTGCCGGTGTGGTAGCGGCCATCATTGGCCGTCTTATAATCGTGGCCAGAACTTTGGTTGTCGAGCCAATTCAACTGGTCGGCTTGAGTTTGGATTTCAGCTTCGATTTCTAGCAAATCAAAATTTAATTTTTTTAGGACAAAAGCATCCGACATTCCATTATCCTATAACAACATGCCCCTTTTGAAAAACAAGACCTTGGTCTATATTGAGGTATGCCAAAAAAAACCACCAAACTGTTCTCCATGTCGGTCCTTGCAATGTTTTTGATGGGCTGCACCTCTGATCAGAAGGTTCAGCTTATTTTAAAAGAAGACTCAAAACTTAGAAAAATCTACGAATTCGAAGATAAAGGGACTGTGGGAGAGGCCACTATCTCTTCGATTTCCTCCCCCGAAACGGCCAAAAAAATCATGAATTCCTTCACTGCTGGCATTAAATCTTCTTTTGAAAACCGCAGCGCACCCTACGCTGGCCATATTACCGCCGATATAGATTGCGTCGCCCGCAAATATTTTAAAGAACTCGAAGTTCCCTTTGGCGAAGCACAGGCCCACTTAGTGCTCGCCGTGGCCAATGATCGTCGCCTGTCTGTATGTTCGCTGGAGCAAATTAAATACCTATCGGGGTTTTGGACCAGCTATAACAAAAAAAAACAACATGTTTTATCCATCAAAACTTTCAAACCCATGACTCACCTTGAGAACGCTGATGACCAGCAACAAGACGTCCTGCGAAAGCTCCAAACAATTGCAATCCAGCTCCAGTAGGAATGTCTTCTTGCAAAAAGTAATAAAAAAGAGAAAATGAGTAATACGAACCGTAACCAATAAGACTATTCTTTCTTGAGAGGGCTCGAGCCATGAAGCACATTTTCACACTAAAAAATATAATGATCTACTTTCTTGCCCTATCTGCACCACTTATCTTTTTTAGTGTGGACAATCTCTCAGCTCTGACTTTGGAGATTCCAGAATTTAGTTTTTCGTCGCGAGAAAAATCGCAAACAGATCAAGTAAAATTGTATTGGTTAACAGCAGATGGTCTCAGAGCGGACAAAGATTTGTTCGATATGTATAAGTGGGCTCAAGAAGGCAAACTCCCTAACATTAAAAAATTGATGGACCGTGGTGCCCATGGCTACTCGATTCCTGCTTTTCCCACGCTCACGTCCAATAACATCGCAACCCTGCATACAGGTGCCACGGCAAAAGTCCACGGCATCGTCGAAGGCGCCATGCGCGCCGAAGGACACCCGCTTGAACAAGCTAGCATCAACGGCTTTAGTTCTGCTTCAAAAAAAGTGGCTCCCACGTGGTCCATTCTTGAGCAGGCTGGCAAAAAAACTGTTGTTCTCTCCGTTCCAGGATCAACTCCCCCCGAAATTTCCGACGGTGTTACCATCCGTGGTCGATGGGGGAATTGGGGCTACGATGCCCCCGCCGTCATTTTTGAACCACAAGCAAATTATCAAATGCGCAAAGAAACCATTGAAGACTTTTACTTCAATACCTTAGATAAAAAACTCACCCGCTTTGTTGAAACCAGCACCGCAGAAGGTTGGCAAAAACCGGCGCCCTCCCATTCAAAAGCAATTCAAGCCTCGTTTGAGGCCCATGGCGGAGCGCTTCACGCCTTTATCTACGACTCCACCAACGATAAACAAACAAACTACGATAGCATTCAGTTCTCCACCGATAAAAAATCGATTTTAGCCAAATTGCAACAAGGTGAATGGAGTGACTGGCTCTCATTGCCTCTGGTTTTCGACGGCAAACCCGTTACTTCTCAAGCCAAAGTGAGAGTTATAAAAATTTGGCCAGATGGACGCTTTCGCGTGCGAGTGCTGTACAACGCTCTTAATAATTACATGGTTCAACCGTCGACAGTGTCTGACGAGCTAACGAGCCAGGTGGGACCCATGGTGGATTTTTTGGACAACTGTCTCTGCTTAGGAATGGCGCCTCAACTTATTGTTGAGCCAGAGGATAAAAATGTGGCCATGGAAGAGGCACGCATGTCTTGGCAATGGCACCGTAAAGCGGTTGGTTACATCTTAGAAAAATGGAAACCCGACGTTCTCATCGAAGATTTTTATACTCCAAACCAAATGCTTGTTTCCAAATGGTGGTTGGGTTCCGTAGATCCACAACGCAAGGGCTACGATGCTAAAAAAGCCAAGGACAGCTGGAAAGATTTATTGGAAATGTATCAAGGGGTGGACTCTATTATTGGTGAAGTTCTAGAAAAGGCTGATAAAAATACGTTGATTGTGCTGTCTGCCGAACATGGAACGGCTCCGCTGTATAAAAACACTCGCCTTAATAATTTATTTGCAAAAAAAGGGTGGCTCACTTTTAGTGTGGATAAGAAAACTCGCAAAGCAACAATTGACTGGAACAAATCAAAAGTTGTTTATCTAAAAATGGCTCACGTCTACATCAATCCAAATGGCCTCGGCGGTGATTACAAAAGAGCCAGTGGTGCAAAATACGAAGCCCTTCGTAAAGAAGTTATCGCGGAGCTTGAAACGCTTAAAGATTCTCAGGGAATCACTCCGGTCAGTCAGATTGTAAAATGGGAAGATGCTGAAAAGACCTTCGACCTTCCTAGCAATCGCGTGGGGGATCTTGTGCTCGAAGCCACCACTGGTTACCGCCTCTGGGAAGAAATGACTGACGACCTCGCCTTATTCACCATTCCGCGCGCCACAGGATACAAGGAAGGGGTCAATCCTTTAGATCCAAGCATACAGACTCCGTTTATTATTGCTGGCCCGGGCGTAAAAAAAGGCGTGGTGCTTAATAAAGCCATCAAGCACATCGACCAACTACCGACCATCTTGAACTTGATGAAGGTGTCTATTCCGGACTATGTTGAAGGTCGCGTTGTGGAAGAAGTGATCGACTGATCGGCTCCATGGAGTTTTGCTAACGAAAAATTTCGGTCAACGGCTGGTGCTCTGTCTCGTGCACCGGCTTCACTCCCAAGGCTTTTAATATTGTTGGATATTGATCTAAATGACTGATGGGATCTTTGATTCTGTAATTTTTTTTAATTCCTGGACCCATAATAATAAAAGGCGTCCACAATCCCTGCTGCTGAGGATCCACGGCTTGTTTGTACCCACCCTTTAACGATTCGGAAAAAATCTCACCGCCTTCCGTGATTTCTTCGATCCAATTGAATCCTGCCTTATTAACTACAATCAAGTCTCCTACACGATCTGGTGGCAGCCCCACTTCGACCGCATTTTCACGGGGAATTATTTTTTGCAACGGATGCTCTCCCTTTAAGTTTTGGAGTGCAGTGAGGGCTTCTGTGACTTCCCGTCGCAGCTTTTCATATTCCTTCCCTTTTGCCGGAAAGTAGGGTCCCTCTAACCCCTGCGGATTGATGTAGATGTGATTCATCATCAAGTAGACAACCTTCGTTTTTTGCCAATCAATGCGGATTGTTTTTTCTTTTGTGTCATAAGAATATTTGAGCCAACCTTTTTTTAAAAAAAAGTTGTTCAAGCGAACTTCGAAGTTCAACGGAATTACGCCATGATCCGAACTCAAAACGATATAAGACTCTTGCATATCCATTTTGGACATGGCCTCACCGAGCATGGCGTCGACCCTTTGGTACATCTGAAGTGTTTCGTTCAACGCACTTTCACGGTGCTGGCTCTGTGTGTGCCTATGCCTGGTCGATTTTGGGTCGATAGCAGGCAGCCACCAGCGGCTCGTTAGCATTTGATTGGGCGCATAGATGGAGTGAATAAAAACGTCTTGTGACTTTTTGGTTAGCAAATGACCAAGGGCTTTTTGATGCCACTCAAACGACATTGTCGACTCTTCTGCAAAAGTATTTTTGTCTTCGGGGTAGTAAATTAACTGTGGTGGAAAGTTGTCCGGAAAATCAACCATGGGGCCAATTTGCGATTGCAAGATATTGTTCAGTGAAGCAGGAAACACTAAACTAGAATTCAAACTATTGTACAAAATACGAATGCGAAAAAAATCTTTCGGTCCGAGTTTAATGACCTTTATCTTTGCCGTGGTAGAAATGGCCTGATGACTCTCTTTATATTTTAAACTTACTGGAAACCAATCGCTCCATGCACCTTGGCTTAAAGAGAAAAGAAAAGTTTGCTTATTGCTATAAAAGTAAATGGTGTCATAGCCGATTTTCTTGTCGTCTTGAGTATCCACCATAAGACCACTCAATTCCGATTGCCAATCCTCAATAGTAATCTCTTTCACCAGACTGAAGCTTGCGGGCAATTGAGCTTTCCAGTCGTTAGGCGAGCGTGGCTCACGAAACTTAATCAACGCGCTTTCTGTTTGATAACTGTGAGTCTTTGATGACTGGAAGATCACCGACGGAAACTCAAAACCCCAACCACCCCACCGTCCCCGCACAACTTGCCCAGAGAAAACCTCTGGCGGTGTTGAGCCCGGCACTGATAAAAGAGTGCTCGTAATACCTAAACGATCCAGCGTGACCCATAGGGGCTCCACGAGTTTTGTTGTAGAGCTAAATCCCGACTGGGTAATTGTTTTTAGAGGATATCCAAAAAGTCGGATGGGGCCGTCAACAACACCGTGTTGCCTCGGCAGTACGCCGGTCAATAAACTGGCATAATTAATCGGCGTATGACTTGGAAAAATCGGAATGGAATAACCGTAAGCACCGTGGTCCATCATTTTTTTAATATTGGGTAGTTTTCCCTGCTCGGCCCAAGCAAAAAGCGTAAACAAATGGGGGTCTGTGCGAAGTCCGTCTGGAATAAACCAATAGAGCTTCGGCTTTTCACTTTGTGCCAGAGGCAAAAAAAGCGTTTTACGTAAGAATAAATAAAATCCTGTACCGAGCAGCAAAGCCGCCACGCAGAAAATGGATCGTTGAATGAGACGCTTGATGACAGTGTTCATTGGATAAATTGATTATCCTATAGAAAACTAACGGAGCACACTTTCTTTTATATTGCGACGCGATGCTGTTCCGCTTGTGATCTTAATCTGACTCGGAGATTATCTATTTATGAAAAGCTTCATTATCATTTTGATTGCCTCTTTTACGGCTGCCGCCTGCACTAGTAAAAAAACCTTCGAGCGGCACTTTGAAGAAAAAATTTATGCACCCGAACTCAATCAGTTTGTTCTCGTTGCAGAAAAAAAATCCTCCAATTCAACGCAAGCAGAGTTTTCCGCTGGCGCGGCTTTCCTGTTGGTAAAGTCGTCTGCTGTTGCAGATAATGAGACCAAGAATGCGACTCAGTTTTTAGAAACTCAATTGAACGCTGTTTTTCAAATTTACAGCACCCACGAAACACCCTATGCCGGTATTTTATCTAAAAATATTGATTGTGCCGAGGAGTACATCCCTCGAGAAGTGAAATTTCCTCGAAGCGATGTCTGGTTGCGTGGCGTTGAACTCTACGCCAATGACAGACGAGTCTTTGGCAGCTGCTCCTCCGCATCAGCCAAATACAAAGCTTTGTATTTGGGTCTACTTTGCCAAAAGAAAAACATTTTTTACGAAATCATTTTGTTTACACTCAAAGAACAGACTCCCCTATCGACGCAAAAAATTATGGAATCTCTTACGTGCATTTAATTTCAGGGCTCGAAAAATGGATCCGGAACGCCACTTGCAAATTCTGGGCGCGGAATCGTTCTTAGAGCATCGACTGTTTTTTCACTAATTCTGCGAGCGCGGTAGATGGACCCCGGAAAAATGGGAGACTCTGTAGAGTTACTCCATTCCCATACCAGTCGACCATCTCTGCTAATTTCAAAAATATTGCCGCCGTTGGCAAGTGAGGTCATTAAGGTGTTTCCATTTTCGAGACGATAGCTCGATCCCAAATAATTTCCCCAAAAACGCCCTGATGTTTGGGCCTTATACGACCAGACTACTTTATGGGTCACAGGGTCGAGCTCTATGACTTCAGAAAAAAGTTCCGTCGATGCATCGTCGTCCCGGCTATTCACGAAGAACAAGATATGTCCATTTTTTAGCCAATGTGCTGAGTGAGTTCGGTAATTATCCGGATGAGAAGTTCTTAAGCCAGTCGCGATTGGTGTACGATGATGCCAAACAATGGCACCAGATTGTCGATCGATAATGGCGATGCAACCACACGTGGTAGAACTTGTTAAAATGTTACCTTTTTTGAAAGCAGACCATTTTTTTTCTAAGGTATTTTTGGGAATGACGTCAATGCTATTAAAATGACTAAACTCGTAGTTTTCTTTGTACTCTAATGTTAACTTCAAGAGAGTCTCTCGATTGTTTTTTATTTCCTGCAAGTCCTCTAAATGCTCGAAGGCATTCCAGCGAAAACTCATTTTTCCGTTTTCATCATAACCGCGCAACTCATTCACCAAAAGTGTTTTACCTAAATAATCTTTGCTGTTTGAAAAAGGCATATTTGCGTTAACTTTTGAGTGGACATCGACCCAGAGTAAAATTTCCTTTGTCTGAACATTTTCGTAAATGTCATGGCGGACGATCAAATCGGGAATGGCCCATTTAACTTGAAGATTTTGGTCATAGCGAGTCAGCGTACGCTCCATGTTCGAAACAAACCCCCCGTCTTGCAAAAGTTCACAGTTTATTCCAGGAAGAGTAAAGACCACCTGACCATAGAAATCCATAACCCGGCACCGAGGGCGCCCCCATGGGACGGAAAAAACTTCGATCAGTGTGTAGCCCGACTGCGTTCGTAAACGGTCATAAAATACCACGCCTCGACCAATCGCCAGCGGCTCTTTCAAAAATTGAAATGAAGCGCGATAGAAAAACGCACTTGCTGTCACAACAATTACTCCTAAAAACAGGAGGTACTTTTTTAGCATAGGCATAAATTACATCCAAAGGTCTGTATAGGCAAGTCTAACTGGTGCAGTGAGGACCGTTCCGTTGACAATATCTCGAGAGATTAAACATAATAAGTTTATGCGAAGAAATTTCTTATTGCTGGGCATATCGTGCATTGGCTCCTATTTTGTAAACCCATCTTATATTTTTAACAAATATAGTTTCCAGCACTTTAAGGATTTAAAGTCTCATTTAAAAAGTCCAAACAGTTGCCTCACACAACTGATAGCCATGCACACAGGTTTCAATGAAAAAGAAATTTCACAAACTGTGTTTTCCTACACTCCTCAAAAAATTTCCTGCAATCTAGGCATACCCGACCGTTTGCTTGAGCGAGTTTTCACCCAGCAGCTTCGCCAAGGAAAATTAACCTATTTGCATGTTAACTCTAACGATAACTTTTGGATGCATCAGGATCACAGAAAGCAGTTCGGGGACCTACTAAATTCACCTGTGAACGCTAAGGTGCAAAAACCGGCGTTTCCAAAAATTACAATTTCTTACTCTGTAGATAATCTTTCGCATCGCAGTTTTGCAAAAATAATTTCAAAGCGACTCACCGAAGCGGGAGTTTGCTGCAGCGAAAATCCACTGGCACCCTTGGAATTTTCAAATACTTGGAAAAAACTCGAATTCCCCATCATTGATTGGCAAGCCGTGGGACTCGAACCTCAACTTCTAGCCCAACTTATGTTTGATGAACACTCAAACTGGTCACTCCAAAATGCAAAGTCACTGCTTGAAACGTCTAATGTGGAAAACCCTAAAGAGCTGTATAATCTTGCGATAAAACTTTGTTAATGCAGACTCAACAAATCCACGGGCGCATCTGCACCGACGGGTTTTAACTTGAGCCCCATTCTTTGATTTAAAATATCCACTGCAATATTAGTCATTTCGGGACAAAGAATATCATCGGGCTCATGAATGAATAAAAACACCCGCGACAAACCCTTCGCACGCAGGTGCCTAAGGCGCTCGCCCCACAATTGCATACGAAGAGTGTCGCTCCCATGCAGACTGTTTCCAATAAAACGAACCATAGTAAAATCACTAGTAACGCTGGAATGCAAAACGTCTCTTCGTCCGGAAACATCGGTAATCACAGTGCCAATACCGCGCTGAAAGAGGTATTCACTCAGCATTGGTAAGACGGATCCATTTTCAAACCAGCTTGGGTGGCGAAACTCCAGCGCAAGCTGAAACTCCCGCGGCCACTGCTTTAAAAATTGGTGAAGTTCGCTTTTTCGTCGATAATCAAAAGACGGCGGCAATTGCAAAAAACTCGGCCCACAATGAGCACCCAAGCGCTCGAGAAACCCCATCCATGACTTTAACAAAACCAAATTTTGCAGACCCTGGGGAGCATGCGAAATTCCCTGATACACCTTCGGGCAAAAAAGAAAATCAACGGGCACTTTCTCTAACCACTTTGTCGTCTGCTGAAGTGTTGGAATTTGATAGTGCGAAGAATTAAATTCGATGGCACCGTATTGTTTTGAATAATGTTGCAAGAAGTCCGATGGCTTACAACCTTTGGGATAAATTTTGCCAACCCATTCACGATGGGCCCACGCTGGCGTGCCAAAACGCAAATCAAAGTCTTGTCCATTTAAAGAGCGACTCAACCGACGGCTCAAATAGAAATTTAAATATTCAAGCGTTTTTTCTGAAACCGCAGGAAGTGTCCAATCAACACCTTCAACAGTTTCCAATTTTCCAAATTCCATCTCAGGTTTCTATCGCTGAAGAATGGGACTCGTCAATGCTAGAGCCCATCTAAGGGCAGCTTTTACCCCATGTATTTGCCGTGAAATCACCAATTCCAAAATGTAAGGATGTCGAAGAATAGTAGCCCAAAGCTCTAAGCTCGCCCTGTTTACGCCATTTGCAGAGAAGTGAATGGGCCTTTAACTGATGGGACTTGGAGGCGAAGCGAACATCAACCGAAGTTCCATAGGGATGTCGTCCTGCGGCACCACCCACGTTTTTATTGTAGGGTTCGGGTCTCCACCAATTATAAATTTCGGTGATATCCACTCCATTGGCTTCGAGACGCTCAATTAAATTAACCGCTTGGTA
>JANOYW010000063.1:0-40446 GCA_031429075.1 Bdellovibrionales bacterium
CCTTTTGATGCCACAGCTCGAGTGATGCAGCAGATGGTGCAGGGGCAGTTTTTGAAATCAGAACAAGGTGCCTATGGCGGCTATGTGATTCAAAGAGATTTAAGTAAACTGAGTTTACGCGAAGTGATCAGTTGCGTTGTGGGACCCGTGGAAATTGCTAAATGCATGGTCGACCCAGCCACTGAATCTCCCTGCGAAATCCGCGAGACCTGTAATATCATGACACCGATAACGGTACTCAACGAAAAGCTCGTGCGTTTTTACGAGGATATCAACATTCTTGAGCTTCTTTCGGTAGAAAAAAAATCATCCGAAAAAAAGACCGCTGTGAGTAGCACGACTCCAACCTTGGTTGAGGTTGCGCCATGAGCAATGATAATCCCGCCTTGGATATCGGCCAGTACAAGTACGGCTTTGTAACAGACATCGAAACGGATTCCATTGGCAAAGGCCTTAACGAAGATGTGATTCGTTTTATTTCACAAAAAAAGCAAGAACCTCAATGGATGCTCGACGAGCGTTTGAAGGCATTTGATTATTGGAAAACTTTGAGTGTCCCAGACTGGGCAGAGTTTAAAATGACGCCCATTGATTTTCAGGATATCTCCTATTTTTCAGCGCCCAAAAAACCCATTGAAAAAAAGAAGAGTCTTGATGAATTAGATCCGGAGCTTTTGAAAACCTTTGAGCGTCTTGGGATTCCACTTTCCGAACAAAAACGAATTAGTGGAGTGGCAATTGATGCCGTGTTTGATAGCGTGTCTGTGGGCACGACTCACAAAGAAGAGCTCGCCAAGCATGGTGTTGTGTTTTGCTCTATCTCCGAAGCTATTAAAACCCACGAAGATATCGTCAAAAAATATTTTGGCTCGGTGGTGCCCTACAAAGATAATTTCTATGCCGCCCTCAATGCCGCAGTTTTTACTGATGGATCCTTTGTATACATTCCAAAAGGTGTGCGCTGTCCGCTGGATCTGTCCACGTACTTTAGAATCAACGCCGAGGAGACCGGGCAATTTGAACGAACTTTGATTATTGCTGAAGAGGGTAGCTTTGTAAATTACCTCGAAGGCTGCACGGCACCTATGCGCGATTCCAATCAGTTGCACGCGGCGGTTGTGGAACTTGTGGCCATGGCCGACTCTGAGATCAAATATTCTACGGTGCAAAATTGGTACACCGGAGATAAGCAAGGTCGTGGAGGCATTTACAACTTTGTTACCAAGCGTGGTAAATGTGTTGGAGCGCGTTCGAAAATTTCGTGGACGCAGATAGAATCGGGCTCTGCCATCACCTGGAAGTATCCAAGTTGCATTCTGCAAGGTGATGAATCTCAAGGAGCATTTTATTCGGTGGCGCTCACTCACGATTACATGCAGGCCGATACTGGAACAAAAATGATCCACATCGGAAAGAATACCAAAAGCACAATTCTCTCGAAAGGAATTGCCACGAATTTTTCGCGCAATAATTACCGAGGATTGGTTAAAATTATGCCGAGCGCTGAAGGTGCCAGAAACTACTCGCAATGTGACTCAATGTTGGTGGGCGATCGTTCGTCGGCGAACACGTATCCTTATTTGGAAGTTAAAAACAGCAGCGCGATTTTAGAACATGAAGCCTCTACCTCGCGGATCAGTGAAGATCAGATATTTTATCTAAAATCGCGAGGGATTGAAACAGAAGCGGCCATATCGTTGTTAGTAAACGGTTTTTGTAAGGACGTATTTAAGCAGCTGCCGCTTGAGTTTTCGGTGGAAGCTGTGAAATTGATTGAAATGAAACTCGAAAATAGTGTGGGTTAAAAATGTTAATTATTAAAGATCTTCATGTGGAAGTTGATGGCAAAGAAGTTTTAAAAGGGATCAGTTTAACGGTGAACGCCGGTGAAGTGCACGCCATCATGGGGCCCAATGGATCAGGAAAAAGTACGCTTTCCAAAGTCATCGCGGGCCACCCAGCTTACCTGGTCACTCAAGGAACTATTGAATTTGAAGTGAATTTTAAAATGAAGAATCTCGTGGAATTGAGCCCCGAGGAAAGAGCTCGCGAGGGTGTGTTCCTCGCTTACCAGTATCCAATTGAAATTCCTGGAGTGAGCAATTTTGATTTTTTAAAAACGGCCTACAACTCCGTGGCCAAGCACCAAGGGTTTGCCGCGGCAAACGACGAAGACTTTGGCCGGCTTTTGAAGAAAAAATTAGATATCGTCAAAATGAATGAATCCTTCATGGATAGACCCGTGAATCTTGGGTTCTCTGGCGGAGAGAAGAAGAAGAATGAAATCATTCAGATGGCAGTTTTATCGCCTCGCCTCGCATTTTTGGACGAAACGGACTCAGGATTAGATATTGATGCTCTCAAGGTCGTTTCCGAGGGTATTAATCAGTTGCGAACCAAGGAAAATGCTTTTGTTATCGTGACTCATTACCAGCGCTTGCTAAATTATATCGTACCCGATCATGTCCACGTGCTTGCGGGTGGAAAAATCATTAAATCAGGTGGCAAAGAGCTGGCACAACAACTCGAAAGTAAAGGGTATGAGGGGTTGATTTAATGGATTTGGTTTCTACTGCGACCACCTTAAAAAACTTTTTACAGAATCCTCCTGGAAGATCCCAAGAAGATTGGAAGTATACCGAGTTTAATTTTTTTAAAAAACAGGAGTACGTGCTTTCAACAGCTTCGGATAACAACTCGGCTCAGTACTTCGCCGAAGAGAAAAAAATTGTTATCACGCTGCGCTCGCCTTTTTCGAAAGAGTGGGTTTTGCAAAGTTTGCCACCGGGCTTACAGATCACAATGGATGATTTACAAAAAGCTCCAGACCTTGGCGGATATTTTGATAAAATTGATTCCCAACTTCCCATCACGCGATCCAAGCTGGTTTTCGATGAGACTTTTGATTCAACCTTACTGGTTGAGTTGGTTTTGCATGGTAAAGAAACCATGGCTCCGCAGCACCAGTTTGTAAATAAAAGCGTACAGGTTGTTTTGAAAAAGAGAGCCAGTGTGCTTTTGGTAGAGAAGACTTATTTAAATCAAAAGCAGTTTGTGAACATGAGCGTTCAGTACTTTTTAGAGGAAAACTCAAAACTCGAACTTTTAAAAATTGAAAAAGGCCAAGCCGATGGGCGAGGCTGTCAGACAAGCTACTTCTCTTTGTCGCAAAATTCGGAAGTGCAAGCGACAACCGCTATCATTGGTGGTGAGTGGTCGCGGCATAATTTACATGCACACCTCATTGAAAGAGATGCAAGAGCCCAGTTTTTATCTGCCAGCGTACTCAACAATTCTGAGTACGTGGATCACCATACTTGGATTGACCACAAAGTTGGAAACACTCAGAGTATGCAAAGATACGTCAATGTTATAAATGATGAGGCCCATGCCGTTTTTAATGGTCGCGTTTTTATTCATAGAGATGCGCAAAAGTCTTCAGCTGAGCAAAATAATAGAAACCTTTTGTTGTCGCAAAAAGCGCGCATCGATACCAAACCCGAATTAATCATCGAAGCGGATGATGTGAAAGCGAAACATGGCGCCACCGTGGGTCAGCTCAATCCGGACGAACTCTTTTATCTGCGCAGCCGTGGTATCAGCAAAGAGCAGGCACAAAGTATGCTGATGAAGGGCTTTGTGAACGACATTGCAGATCGTCTTTCATCGAGATTTAAAGGGATCTTCTTACACGAGATGGCTTCGGCGGTGAAAGCGACTGTATATGAGTAGCGGTACTATGAGTAGCGGATCTACGAAATTTGATGTGCAAAGTTTCCGGTCACAATTTCCGCAACTTCAATCACAAATTCAAGGACAAGACTTAGTTTATCTGGATAGCGCAGCCACCTCTTTGAAACCACGGCGATTGGCAGATCGCTTACATAAGTATTATCTTAACGAAGTGGCCAATATTCATCGTGGGGCCCATTTTTTAAGTCGCCAAGGGACAGAAAATTACGAAGCTGTTCGCTCACAAACAAAAAAAATACTCAACGGTGACAAGGGTGAAATTGTGTTCACTCGCGGTGTCACGGAGTCCATTAATCTTTTGGCCTATAGCTTTGGCTTCGAACATCTAGGATTAGGTGATGTAATTTTACTTACACCCTACGAGCATCATTCCAATATTATTCCGTGGAAAATTTTATCCGAAAATACAGGCTGCCAAATTGAACTTCTCGATTTTGATCGCAATGGCAATATCACTGAGGCTGCTCTGAATCGTGCATTTAGTAAAAACGTGAAGCTCGTGTCGATGATGCTCTATTCAAATGTTACGGGCGTGCGCCTCAATGTAGAGCCGGTTTTACAAAAAGCACGATCCGTCGGAGCACTCACGGTGATCGATGCGGCTCAAGCGATGCTGCACGAGACGATCGACGTACAAAAATTGGATTGCGACTTTTTAACCTTTTCCGCGCACAAGATGTTCGGACCATTCGGTGTTGGAGTGCTTTACGGTAAGAGTGAAATTTTTAACGAACTCCCGCCATTTCAAGGCGGCGGCAGTATGATTTCTTCGTTATCATGGACAAAAACAGTTTATCAAGATGCCCCTTTTAAGTTTGAAGCGGGCACACCAAACATTGCGGATGTGATCGCCTTTGGCGAAGCTTTGTCGATGCTCGAAGAGGCTTCGCTAGAAAACTGGGTCCAGCACGGAAAAAAATTAGGTCTGCAAGTGGAGCAAGCTCTTAAATCCAACTCCCGGGTACAGGTGATGGGCCCCACGTATGCTGAATCTCGTAAAACAGATATTATTTCTTTCTCCTACGAGGGAGCTCATCCAAGCGACGTTGGCGAAATGTTAGACCAAATGGGTATTGCCGTGCGAGCGGGGCACCTTTGTGCTCAGCCACTGATGGAGTCCATGGGAGTTCAGGGAACGGTGCGCGTATCACTGGCCCCTTACAATAATGAAAACGATGTGGAAAAGTTTGTTAATGCGATGGAAAAAATAAAGGGGATTTTATGATGTTGTCTTACGAAGTGATGGTACGTATCATGAGCACGCCAAACCCTAACGCTTACAAATTTATTGTCAACTGCGGTTTGAAGAACTCCGGCAAAGCAACCTTTAATAACGCCGAAGAGGCCACAGGAATCACGCTGATCGAAAGCTTATTTACTGCCATGCCCGATGTGCTTCAGGTGCATGTTTTTGAAAATGTATTAACGGTGACTTTTAAAGATGGTTCTCCGTTAGATAAGCTCACCGCCGATGTGGAAGCCATTTTAAAAACAAGGTTGCCAGTACATGATCCTGATTTCGTTATGCCATCAGAGCAAGCCACGAAAGCGCAAAAAACAAACCTGTCGCCAGAAATGCAAAAGATCGATGAGATCTTAGATCGCACCATCCGACCGGGCCTGCAAGCCGACGGCGGCGATTTGGAAATTCTCGGCTACGAAAACCACGTTCTAACAATAAACTACCAAGGCGCCTGCGGCACTTGCCCCAGCTCAATGTATGGAACCCTCGATGCCATCCAGTCGATTCTGCAAAACGAATACGATCCTGAACTTCAAGTCATGATCGGCTAACATCGATTTTTTGGGTTTTATAGAAATCCAGCTAAAAATAAAAAAGTCTACTTTGGAAACGCGGACTCCTGTCCTCGCTCGTTTCGCCCTTGGCGATCGCGTCACGCTAACGAGAGGTTCCCAAAGCAGACTTTTTTGTTTTTAACTAAATTTCTATAAAACCCAAAAAAGCCTGAAGGCATAATTCTCCAACTGATGGGTTGCAAAAACCTACTACTGAAAAAGTTTATGTTTTGCTGGCGAAGTTTGAGGTTTGCCCATTCCCGCTTCCGCGACCGGTAACATTTAAAGCTTGTCGGGGCCTTCTCGAAAAACTTTTGTTGGTATTCTTTTTTGGACTTATTTATTTAATTTTTAAAACAAAAAGGTCGTTTTTATGAACCTCTCGTTAGCGTGACGCGATCGCCACGGGCGAAACGAGCGAGGACAGGAGTCCGTGTTCATAAAAATGACCTTTTTGTTTTAAGAATTAAATAAATAAGTCCAAAAGTAGTTACTTCACTAGTTTTTGGAGTTGGCGGGACTTCATGTGGGCGCGGATGATTTCTTGTTTTTCTAAGTCCTCTAACGAAGGATCTAGATTGAAAACTGTGGAAGCGCCGAAGGCGTCTTCTTCGCTGTTCTCTGCGGCTCGCAGAACGAGGTGTGGATTTTTTAACGGCCAGTCCACTTCGACTGTGATTTCCCGGTCGTGAACGATCTGCGAATCTGCGGGTTGTTGGATTGTTTCTGAAATAGCGCCGCTAATAACGCGAACACCTTTGGGTAACTTCCAGCTAAGATTAAATTCTGAAAGGGTTGAGCGCACTTGTCCGACCAGCGTGACTTGGTTTTCAGACTGGTCTTTAAACTCAATGCGAACTTGCACCGGGCCCACGGCTTTGCCCCAGAGGCGGGTTTCTTCGTTGAACAGATGTGAAAATTTATTTGCATTGGCATCTGTTGAATTTTTTTGCCAAATAAAAACGGCAACTGCAATAGCTGTGATGGAAAGAAGCGAGAGTGTGATTTTTAATTTGGACATAAATTGCTTCCGTTGAGAATCATTGAATAGCTGGCAGGAGAGGGCAGGCCACTGGTTGTGTCGACGCGAACATTTATCATGTACCAACCTGCCGATAGCGATGTGGAAATAGATTCGCTGGCGGAGGTTGTTCCCATGGTGACGTTAGTTGTGGCCGAAGCAGCTACCGAAGTCGATGAGCTGCTTGTAAATTGATAAGAATTTCGAAAGATATAAACGTCGAGATCGGCGGCAGTTGGCGTGGTGGTGTAATCAAGTCTGAAACTGAAAGCGCCGCCGGGGTGGTAGTAGCGATAGAAATCGTTGGAGTCGAATTGATTGGATCTTGCTGCAGTTCCATTTTCTGTGCTTCCACCTGGGTTATTGGCTGCGGTAATTGTCAAGGTGGCAGGCGCGCAGGCACTGGAAGAGGACGCCACCGCTCGCGAGTAATCATTTTGACTACCAAGTTGATTTTCGCCGTTGCGTAATGAACTCCAATTGGTAGCACCCAAAGCCTGCTGAAGGGTGTGAAACAGTCCCATGTTTCTAAAAACGTAGCTGGAATTTTTTAAGCCCGTGGTCGTACTGGTAAAGATCGTCCAGAGTTCGGCAAACGTTCCACTGACTGTATCTACACCGCCGCCTTCGTTAACCACGTCGATGGAATCCCAAAGCAATCGAGTGATGGAGAATTCGCGAAAATTTCCCTCGCCCATCCGCGTAGGGATATCGTTTTCGGGAGTCTCCAAATCTTCATCAAAGTACACCGACGAGGATCCGCTGATGTTGCCAGAGGTATCACGATAGATCGGGTTATTGAGCGTTGCTGCTTGAAAGAAATTGGCCCAACCTTCGCCCCAAGCAAGTCGCGCATCAATAATTGAATTACCAGTGTGCGTTCCTCCTGGAGAATCAGTGTCGGCGAAAACGTCTTCAATAAAATGTCCGTACTCGTGGAGTATGATCGAGTTATCAAAATGATCGCAGTCGGAGCTGTTGGTATTACCGCTAACACCGCCAAGAATGTACAGCTCGCGAGCTCCAGGTAAATAGAAGCTCAAAGCGCCAGCACCAAAATAACTTCCAGGGTTTACACCCGCATCCCAATAAATAGAGACGGCGGGTGCATCAGTAAACGGGGAGCACCCAGTAAAACTGCCTGAACAACCAGCTGTGTTGGTTACAAGATAAAGATTGGCGCCGTAAATTTTATCTAAAATATTAAAAGCCCCGCCCTTGATTTCTCCAGAGGCTGTTGCGGTGAGGGTGCCAACAGAGGCACTAGCTGTTCCCGTGAGAGTTGTGGTTATGCTGTGCACGTCTTGCTCTGTGGGATTATTAAGAACGCCAGCTTTCGTCATGCTGTTGTAAATGCGAGAGTCTACAGAGACTGTATAGTTGCCCGAAATCTGTGGCACGACCACACTAAAGTTACCACTGTCGTCGGTAGAGCCACACTGAATTTCGCTCCCACTGGAATTATAAATAACCACCTGTGCTTGTCGAATGGGCAAGTTGGGCGTGGCAACATTACTATTAATGGCGCCGTTACCATTCACACGGAACTCGTAGTCTGCAGAACCAGTAATAGTTATGGTACTTCCAGTAAAGGATCGCACGGTTGTGCATCCTGCTTCGAGGCTTGTACTTGAAGAACTCCCAGAGTCAGAGCTGGAACAGGCAGCAAAAAGAAAACTGACAACAACGAGGAGTAAAACATTCAAGCGCATACCTATTTATCGGGATGGCAAGAGTTGAAATGAAGTCTATATCTGCAAAAATCGAATTAAATCTTGCTTCGATCAAGAGAGTGTTTCATTATGGTATAAGACATGGAACTCAGTTTAAATTCAGACATTAATTTAGGAAATGACAGCTTTCATGTTCAGACTGAGGATTGGGGAGTTGCGAGTCCCTATATTGTTAGCCGTATTTATAAAAACGGCGCAGTTTTAAAAAGCATCAAAACTCCGTATTCGGAAATTGTCGACGCTCCGATTTGGGACAAACACGCCGTTGAGTTAGCGGTGAAATCCCAGCACGATCAGCTCGTAGAACAGCTGTTAACCGGTCGAGCTTAAAGCCACTAGACCTCTCAAAGGTCCAGATTCAAAAAAACTTACTCGACTAAATAAGGGCCACACCGGGTTCATGTTTGTGGGCTATATTGATGTCCATTAAAATTTAAGAATGATACAATTTTCACATGTTTATAAAACATTCCGTGGTGAAATTCATGCGCTTCGCGATGTGAATTTTAAAATCAACAAAGGTGAGTTCGTTTTTTTAACTGGCCATAGCGGTGCCGGAAAAACCACTCTCTTCAATTTGCTCGCCGGTTTCGACCGCCCCTCATCGGGAACTGTCATGGTGGCCGACTACAATATTCACGAATTGGCAGACAGCGAAGCCCCCTATTTCCGTCGTAAAGTCGGCGTTGTGTTTCAAGATTTTAAACTTTTAAATAATCGCACAGTGCGCGACAATTTGCTTCTTCCCCTCGAAGTCATCAACGCTAGCGAGCAGATGATGAACGAAAAAAAACTGCACATGCTCAGTGCTTTGGGTCTCCTCGAAAAAGAAAACTGCTATCCCGATCAACTCTCTGGTGGAGAAAAACAACGCTTGGCCATCGGGCGCGCATTGATTAGTCAACCCGAGGTGATTATCGCCGATGAACCCACAGGGAATTTGGATCCACAGTTGAGCCGCGATGTGATGAAGGTGTTTGAGCAGTGCAATCGACTGGGGACCACAGTGTTTATTGCGACTCACGATCAACAGCTTGTATTAGAACAAAAAAAACGAGTGATCAGTCTTAAGCAAGGAGAAGTGAACAATGATGCCGCTACTGCGTAAGTACCTGCGCTTCTCCAAACGATCCTGGGTGAGTGAAACACGGCTTCGTGTTTCCACACTGGTCATTCTTATTTTTACCTATTCAGTGACTCTGTTTTTGATTCAATCCGCGTTTAATTTTCAGGGGATTATGAACCGTTGGGGGGATTCCACTAAGGTCACCGTGTACCTGAGTGATGGTCAGACTCCAGAAACACGCGATAAAATAGAAAAATCAATTCTTGGTATGCAAGAAACCAAAAAAACCAAATTTATATCTCAGGAAGACGCAGTGACTCAGTTCCAATCGAAAAATTCATTGTTTTCGAAGGATTTTTTGGAGGATCTTAAAACCCAAGAAGTTTTCCAAGAAAGCTTTGAAGTGACTCTTAAAGGAAGCTTAAAAGACGAAACCTACTTTGCCAAAATTCAGGAAACTTCTAAAAAAATCGGTGAGATCGTCGGAGTGGAAGAGGTGTCTTATGGTCAAGGCTGGATTGAGCGCTACGGTGCCTTCTTAAGAGTTACAAACTCATTGGTCACTGTGATCGTCGTTCTGTTTATCCTGGCGAGCTTGATTATCATATCGAATCTTATTCGTGTGCTTGTTTACAATCAAAAAGAAGAGATCGAAATTCTCGAGTTGATCGGCGAAACCGCGCGCAACATTCGTATGCCTTATGTTGTTGAGGGACTGATGTTTAGTTTTACAGCCTACGTAGTTGGTATGTTTGTAAATATATGTCTTTTCGTTTGGATATCCGAAGAATTTGCCGGTAACTCAATGCTCAGTCATTTGGCCGAAATTGTGGCATCACCTTCGTTAGCATTTGTAGCTGCGGGCCTAGTTCTTAGTTGCGTCGTGGGGTTAATATCAGGTTTTATAACGATTCGCTCCATCAATACAGGTTGGGCCCTGTCGAATAGGACCAATTAGTGTATAGAGCGGCGTTGCTTCTTTTTTTAAGTGGTTTTTTGTGCCAAGCTTTGGCACAAGAAGCTTCACTAGAAAAAAAATCCACAGACCTGCAAGAAAAACAACAGAAGATTCTTTCGGATATCTATCGTATGACGGGACGGCAAAGAAAGTTAGCAGCCAGGAAATCAGAACAACTGCAAAAGCGCGAAGAGCTCGAAGCCGACATGGCGGATTTACAATTAGATATTCAAGATGTGAGCAAGCAAATTCAAGAACTTCGTAAAAAAATAATTTTGCGGATGCGTAACTTTCATCGCATCAGTGCGCCGACGATTTTTCAGTCTCTTTTAGGGGCTCACGACTTGGCCGAAATGGATCGAAACGCAAGAATCATGTATAAAATTTCTAAGTCCGATATGGAGCAGCTGCGTACCTTTAGAGGACTGAAGAATCTATTGAGTGAACAACAAACAAAGCTCGAAAACAAAATAGCAGAATTTGAAAAAACGCAAAAAAACCTCGAAAAGCAAGAATCGCGAATCAAGAAAACCTACGTGGCGCAGATGGATTTGCTCAAGAAGCTCAGTGACCAGGATAAGGGAATTATTGAAAAAATTAACGACCTTAAAAAACAAAATCGCGGTTTACTTGGAGATAAAGAACCAGTTCTACAGGGTTTGTTTCTTGGTGGTATCTACGAAAAAAAGGGAAGTTTAAATCTGCCAGTTCAGGGCGTGGTGACCAAACGCTTTGGTTTGCTGCCGATGAACTCGCCGAAAATTCGTGTTTATAACAAGGGTTGGTTTATTTCGTCGGCACTAACAAGCACGGTGAGCTCTGTTTACAAAGGGCAAGTGGCTTTTGTAGGTGATTGGAGTGATTATCAAAAAGTAGTCATAGTTGATCATGGAGATCATTTTTACTCGGTCTACGCAAATCTAGCCAAGATCACTGTGCAGTTAGGTGATGATATCGAGGCTCTCGTTTCCATTGGAGAATCGGGAGTGTCGCGGCTTTATGGTATGGGACTTTATTTTGAGATGCGCCATTTTTCTCAATCTGAGGATCCCGCTGAATGGTTTAAAAATTCGAAGTTTAATTTATCTTCCGTGAAGGAGCAGAGTTTATGAAGAAAAGTTTCGCAATGATGTTGTGCTTAGTTGTAATGGGTTTTTCATTTGCAAGCTGGAAGCTGTTCGCAGCTGAAGATCGCTATTTAAATCTGCAAATTTTTGCCAAGGTTCTCAATATCGTCCAGCAATATTACGTGGAGCCTATCGATACGCAAAAGCTGATCTATGGGGGAATCAAAGGAATGTTGCGGGAGCTCGATCCGCACACAAATTTTTTACCACCCGATATGTATAAAGAGTTCGAAACGGAAACTTCCGGAGAATTTGGTGGAATTGGTATCGAAATTACCATGGAAGATGGGCTACTCACGATCATATCTCCCATCGAAGACACACCTGCCTGGAAAGCCGGAATTGAACCAGGTGATAAAATTGTTGAGATCGACGGTGTTTCAACCAAAGGGATGAGTCTGGTTGATGCCGCTCAAAAAATGAAAGGTAAAAATGGAGTAAAAATCCGTTTAGGAATCATGCGCGAAAACTTTGAAGAGCCCAAAACATTTTCCATCGTGCGCGATATCGTAAAAGTAAAGTCGGTTAAATTTGTCGATCTCGAAGATGGCTACGGATATGTTCGACTCACAAGTTTCATAGAAAACTCTGGCGCGGAGATGCGTAAGAAAATAGCTGAATTTAAAGCAAAAAATAAAACTATTCGCGGTTTGATCTTAGATTTACGACGCAATCCGGGTGGATTGTTGGATCAGGCGGTACAGATCAGCAACTTATTTTTAGACAAAGGCGTCATTGTTAGCACTATTGGCCGCGACAAAAGCAAAAAAGAAGTGACCCTCGCGAAAGCCACCGGGGCCTACACCGATTTTCCAATTATTGTTTTGATCAACGAATACTCAGCCAGCGCCAGCGAAATTGTCGCAGGGGCGTTAAAAGATAACAAACGGGCGTTGATTATGGGAAAGCGCAGCTTTGGTAAAGGCTCTGTACAGTCAGTTGTAAAAATGGGTGACGGATCTGGGCTAAAGCTTACTGTTGCGCGCTACTACACGCCCAGCGGAGTTTCGATTCAAGCCGAAGGGATCACTCCTGATGTGGAGGTTGATGATGTGGATTCTGATTCTTATGGAAAAGCTGTTATCAATAAGAGTGTGAAGCGCGAAGCCGATATTCAGGGACATTTGCAGGGCGAAGCCGAAAAAATGCCGCGTGGACAGGGCAGATCGACCCAGTGGTGGAAAAAATTTGATGCAAAGGGCCGGACCGAAAAGACAGACCTCCTTTCGAAAGATTACCAAGCTTCCCAGGCCTACAATTACATAAAGGCGTGGAAGGTCTTTAAAAGTCTGTAACTTTCATTTATAAGATTCCAGGGCTTGTTTTGTTCGCCCTGGAGATATTTCGTGAACCTAGAAACCGCGCCATTCCTAATCTTTGAAGACACCCTCAAGCAGGAAGCGTTCTACTTTTCCAAACCTGAGGAAGAGATCGTTGTGTTTGATTCGGCGCTGGTGGCTGAAGCTTTCGAACGGTTGGATGTGCTTCGTCGAACAGGCCTTTATGTGGCGGGGTTTGTTTCCTATGAGGCAGGTTATAGTTTTTTTCCGGCGACTGTTCGGCCTTTAAAAAAGTCAAAGTTTCCATTTCTGCATTTTTATGCTTTCTCACAAAAACACCACGGGCTCCCCAAAAACTTTTTTTTGGGTCAGCAATCCCCAATCCCTTCAGATCAAGCATCTTCACCAGTTTTGACCGACTTTGTTTGGGATACTTCGTTTCAGTTGTATTCCAAGCTACAGAGTGAAATTCGCGAAAACCTATTTAGCGGGGACATTTACCAGCAAAACCAAACTGTGCAGCTTTCGTTTACCTGCGAGCAGAGTGCTCGAGAGTTGTATCAATGTTTGCGAACTATGCAAAAAACCCATTATACGGCTTTCTTAAATTTTCCAGAATATCAAATTCTGTCGTTTTCCCCAGAGCTTTTTTATAAAAAGAGCGGCGAGAGTATTCTTGTGGAGCCCATGAAGGGCACCTTGCCAATTACGCAAAAAGCAGATGTTTTAAAACATGACGAAAAAAATATCTCCGAAAACTTAATGATCGTGGATCTTTTGCGCAATGATCTTGGCAAAATCGCGCACCCCGGTAGTGTGGAAGTGAGCGAGCTCTTTAAAGTGCAAACGCTTGAGACCGTCCACCAAATGACTTCGAAGATTTCGGCAAAGATCGACCGAGAAACACCAGTTCTGACGCTGTTTCAGAGCTTGTTTCCCTGTGGGTCCATTACGGGTGCTCCAAAGTGGAGTGCCATGCAGTTTATCAACGCACAAGAGGTTTCTGCCCGCGGTGTTTACACAGGCGCCATCGGTTACATCGAGCCCAATAATGACCAGTGCTTTAATGTGGCGATTCGTACGCTGATGGCCTCAGAAAACTGTTTCACCTTGGGTGTTGGTGGGGGTATTATTGTTGATTCGGAGATTCAGTCGGAATTCGACGAGGTTCTTTTAAAGTCGCGCTTTGTGCGAAAGCTGAACAGTTCTTTTTATTTGTTTGAAACTTTTCTATTTGATGGCCGGACGTGTAGGGACTTAGATTTGCATCTGCAGAGACTTAAAACGTCGGCGCAAGAATTAGGTTTTGAAATGAATACCGAGCCAATCCAGAAAACTGTGTTGATGAAAGTTCAGAGTTTGTCTGGCGCACACAAGGTTAAGATTAAATTACAGTATGATGGTGAGTGTGAGGTGGAAATTTTCGATTTGTCATCGGAGTTAGGTCTGAGACCTTCGCCAGCAAAGAAATCAGCGCCAGATTTTTCGCCAAGACTGGCAATGGACTTATCGGCCGAAGAAGACTTTAAACGGGTGCCTGAGAAATCTAGTGGATACTTACATAGTCGTTATAGCATGAATGAGCCGCCTCAATTAATAAAATGCGAAAAGATTCCACCAATTTCCTTATCTGCACAAAAAATAAATTCGAAAAGTATTTTTCAAAAACATAAAACATCCAATCGTGAAGTTTATGATACAGAGTTTGCCCAAGCTCAAAAGCATGGGTTTTACGACTTGGTATTTTTAAACGAACGGGATGAAGTGGCTGAGGCCAGCCGTCATAATATCTTTGTTAAAATTAGTGGCGAGTGGAAAACCCCACCTTTGTCTTCGGGGGCGCTGCCTGGAATTGCTCGCCAGCAAGCTGTTGCCGAACTGGATGCGAAAGAAGACATTCTTTTTGTTGAAGATTTGCGCGCGGCAGACGAAATTCTTCTGACAAACTCGGTGCGCGGTAGGGTGTCAGTCTTGTGGAGTGAGTTATGATCCTGGTGGTTGATAATTACGACTCCTTTACATTCAACTTGGTGCAGATTCTTTTGAAAAACAAGTTTGCTGTGAAAGTGATCAAAAACGATGAGTGGACCATAGATGATATTTTTAAAAAGCAGCAACTTATTGAAGCTTTTTTATTTTCGCCAGGGCCAGGACATCCATCGCAAGCAATGCTATGCCATCAAATACTTAAAGAGTTTGCTTCGACCCATCCTATTTTGGGAGTGTGTTTAGGTCATCAGGTGATAGCAGAATATTTTGGCGCCCGTGTCGTGCGCGCGGAGCGACCAATGCACGGCAAAGTAAGTGTGATCGAGCACATCTCACAGGGTGCGTTTAAGGGGCTACCACTTTCAACGCTAGAAAAATCAGCATCAAATGAGAATCTGCCGCAGCGAGGAACCTTCGTTGCACAAGAAGTTCTGCCAACAATGAAAGTGGTTCGTTACCACTCGTTGATTGTGGATGAATCTTCTCTGCCGGAAACCTTGGAAATCACCGCGCGAACAGCAAATCAAGAAATTATGGCCTTACGCCACAAAACGTTTCCCATCGAAGGGTGGCAATTTCATCCTGAATCCATCTTGACCGAGTTTGGCGAGCAACTCGTCGTCAACTTTTTTCGCAATTGAAAACCTAAATCACACACCGCTGCCTTCAGCTTATGACCTAAGGCTGCGCACAACCATTACCAACACAGCCTGCCGTATTTAACTGCTGCGAACACAGAGGCGCCACGATTTACCAGGTCAATGGGGGCTGTGAAAACTGTTCAAACTCGGAGACTCAACGATTGTTTAAAAAAAGAAAGTTTGACTTCTATACCTTCGTTCATGTATTTATCTATACAGTAACCAAGTGAGAAGTATTTGAGCCTTAAGAGACAGTCCGCTGCACAGATAGACCTTTTCCCCAAGAGATCGAAATCCTATGGGGGAATTCTTTTAAAGAAGAGCAAAAACAGAACCTACGCTCGTCCCATTTCTACATCGCAAACCATGCACTTGGTGCTACGCTCGTCCAAGGCTGTAGAGGATATGTCTTTTAAGGCTCCGCAGAATCGCCAAGCCATCGAGAAAATTATTTCTCGCTTTTCGGCAAAGTACGGCATTCGCATTATTTCGCTGGCCAATGTGGGAACACATTTGCACTTTCATGTGAAGATCGCAAAACGCCGTGGGTATCTTTGTTTTATCAGAGCCATTACGGCCGCCATTGCCATGCATGTGTCTGGAAAAAACCGGTGGACGATTATGAAGACTGCGAAAGCGACAAGCAAGGATATGATACGTCGTGATAAGTTTTGGGACTATCGGCCATTCACACGAATTGTCGATGGCTTTAGGGTTTTTTTAAACTTGCGTGATTATATTCAGATCAATCAACTTGAAGGTTTAGGAGTTCCCCGCCAGCAAGCGAAATTTATGCTAGCAAGCGTAAGGCCGACTCAGTGTTAGAAGATATTTTACTTTTGAATTGAGAATCGCTACTTGTTCGACGAAAAAGACAACGGATAATACACCTGAACCGTTTGCTTGGCTGGTGGCTTTGGAAAAGTCCAACCGTAGGCCTTCTTAACGATACAGCCTGCCACGAAGTGGCTTTTTAGTGTTGAACGCGTTGGATCCATGGCCATGTACATAACGGATCCATCCTCTGCGATGGTAAAATCCAGAACCATTTTTCCCTGTACAGCGGATTTATCTTTAGCGCTGGCGAGAGCCGAGTTGTAACAGCCCGTGAGATCTTTTTGACGGTCGAAGAAAACTTTTTTAATTCCGTCACGATCAATTTTTTCAACGCTAGTTTCCATTTCGGAATTCGCATCAACAGCCCATGTATTGGACGTTGATAGCATAAGTAGCACGAATAAAATCTTCATAAAAAACCCCCTCTTACAGAAGCACAGGTTGTGCTTCTGTCTTTCAAAATTGAGTGCCGTCCGAAGAAGGCTTCACTGCAGGCTTTAGGTCGGAAGACTCTCGCTTAAGCTCTCTCAGGCGCCAAAGTTGGCTAAACCTTCTGAGGCTCCAGCGAGTTAAACCTTCGCCGTAGCAGCAGTCGAAGCAGCCACTTCGTTGACTGTACAACCATCGAGAATGTATTTAAACACTTTGTCCTCGGTGATTTGGTAAGACATTTTTTGCAGGCCTTCTTTTTCTTTGTAGAAACCTTTGATCTTTTCTTTTTCCATATTGAAGCGTTTGGCCATGTCTTCAAATTTTTCATCCATGTCGGCATCAGTTGCGTGCAGTTTTTCTTCCTCGGCAAGTTTGTCGATAAGGAAGGCCGACTTCACCATAAACTCTGCGGTTTTATCAAAATCCTCATTCCACTTTGCTTGGTATTCGGCAAAATTCTCGTCGCTGAGGCCCTGGGATTTGAGGCGGTTTTCAAAGTCTGCAACGAGAGCTTTGCGCTGCTCTTCCAATAGGGCTTTTGGCGCTTCTACGGGGTTTGCATCCACAAACATCTTCATGACTTGGTCGCGAAGATCTTGCTCGATTTTTTGTGAATCGCTCTCTTCCATTTCTTTGCGAATTTGCTCTTGCAGACTGTTTAAATCTACTTGACCAATTTTTTTGAAAAACTCTTCGTTCAGTTCAGGCAAAGCTTTGGTTTTAATTTCGGTCAAGGTCACTTTGAAAGTCACTGGCTGATCTTTTAAATTTTCAACGTGATAATCGGCGGGGAACTTGAGCGACACTTCTTTTTGCTCACCCACGCTCATTCCGACCAACGCTTCTTCGAAGCCAGGGATAAACTGGTTGGCACCGATTTCTAATTGATGACCTTTGGCACTGCCGTTTTCTAAAGGTGCACCGTTGACGATGCCTTCAAAGTCGATGATGGCAAAATCGCCTTTAGCAAGGGGGCGAGTTTCGGTGAGAGTTTGAAAACTGGAATTGCTCTGACGAACATTTTCAACAACCGAGCTGATGCGTTCGTCGCTGATGTTGAGTTTTTCTTTTTCGACAGTGAAACCTGTTTTCTTTTGAATTTTCACTTCGGGTCGAATTTCAAAACTCGCCGTAAAAATAAAAGGCGTATCTTCTTTGAGGTCTTCGAAATCTATGGAAGGCATAGAGACGGGAATAAGTTTGTGTTCTTTTAAAGCGTTCCAGTAAGTCGACTGAACGATATTTTGTACTACATCACTTTTCACTTTATCGGCGTACATGGATTTGATGGTGGCGATGGGGGCTTTGCCTTTGCGAAAACCCTTGATATTGGCTTCTTTTTGGAGGTACTTGAAAGCACGGGAGAACTCGGCGTTTACGGTTTGCGAAGGGACCTCGATTTTTAGCTTCTTTTCGAGGTTAGAAACGCTTTCCAAATTAGTTTTCATGTCTGAGCTCCTTGCGCCACAAGATTTGATATATTTGCGAATTTGCTGGAATATAGGAAATTGCGTCGTTAAAATCAAGGACCTGATGAAAAAAACAGCAAGCTTACGCCCAATAATTTTAGTGACCGGAAAAGGTGGGGTGGGAAAATCCTTCACGGCTGCCCTATTGGCAAAGAAGCTGTCGTTGGAAGGGCGAAAAACCCTCTTAGTGGATATGGTGCCAGAAAGTTACCTGGCGAACGTGCTTAAGGTCTCTCCACCCAAAGGAGTTCAACCACAATCCACCCGTTTTGGCTTTGATTGGGCCCGCTGGCTGGGCGAAGAGTGCCTGGCCGAGTACATTCATTACTGGGTTCGCATTCCCTTTGTCAGTCAGAGCTTTCTAAAAAATTCATGGTTAAAATCGTTAATTCATTCGGCTCCCGGTTTGCGCGAGATTGCTTTTTTAGGAAAACTCACCAGCCAAGAGCGAAAACACGGCCCGAGTTTGTCCTATGACCACATAGTGGTGGATGCTGTGAGCACTGGACATTTTGTGTCGATGATGAAAGCGCCGAGTGCCTTGGCACAGACTGTGAAGTCGGGACCCATGCGCGAGCAAAGTTTGCAAATACAACGCGTTTTGAGTGATGCTCAGATGACGCAAATCTTTTTGGTGAGCAATCTGGAAAGGTATTCGCTGCACGAGTCCGAAGAGTTACAAACGCAAATCAAAGATGTTTTGGGGCTGGCACCCAGCTATGTGGCTAACAAAGTTTACCCCGTGCCTGCAGATATGGAAAAGCCCACACAGGCCAACGAGAATCTGCAAAACGAATTTTTACTGGTGCAGGAAAAAATTAAAACCTACCAAGATGGCGCCACGGAAATTTTTAAACAAGGTGCCCACGAGCTATTTAGTATTCCGTATTATTTTTCCACCTTGGACACGATTTTAGAGAGCGAAGATGAAGTTAGAAACTTATTTGAAAAAATATAAAATCTTTCTGTTTGCCGGTAATGGTGGAACAGGAAAGACCACACTTTCGGCCACGTGGGCGCTCGAAGCGGCGCACCGTGGTCAACGCGTTGGCCTAGTAACGATTGATCCCTCCCGTCGTTTGGGTGAGGCCTTTGGAATGAACATTCTTGAGGACTCCTACAAGCGCCATGCCGTGGGCAGCTCGTATGTGGACATTCATTTAGTGCATTCTGCCAAGATTATTAAAGAATTCATCGTCGAAAACTTTTCCGAACAGCAATATCAAACAATGACCGAGAACAAATTGTTTAAACAGGTCGTTACACGTTTGGCAGAGAACCAATCCCTCTCAACAATTTATAAACTATCGCAATTGATACATTCTGCAGACTACGACATCATCGTTATTGATACGCCTCCCGCGGGGCATGCTGTGGATTTTTTTAGATCGCCCGAAAACGCCATCCGTCTGTTTAAAGAAAACATCCTGGCAAAAACCGTTTTTGAAGGGCAAGGGTTTGCTGCAAAGTCTGCCAAAAAGATTTTTGTGCAGGTTCTTAGTTTTTTAACCGGGGCCGAATTTGTTAAACAAATGGAAGTGTTCTTTAAAGGCTTTTTTGCTTTTCAAGAAAAAATCGTCGAAGCTGCGGAACATTTAACAAAAGCCCTGAGCGGAGAAGAGGTCTGCTATTTTTTAGTGACCTTGCCCGAACCGTCCAAGGTTCAGGAACTGACCGATGTTTTCGAAAAATTATCACAACAAGGTTCACGCACAATGCACCTGATCGTAAACCGTTCTCACCCGGACTGGTTTAAATTTAAAAAAAATCTGTTCTCCGACCACTGGCCGGTGGCAAAGAATTACTATGACAAAGTTTACGAATATTACGATAATCAAAAAATGAGTCTTCAAAAAACGACAGACAATGGTGGCTTGAATAGCCAAATATATTTCATCCCTGAGAAAAACTATTTTTCGAACGAAATTTCGCTGGATGAATTGCGCCAAACCTTAAATGAGGTCTTTGTATGAAACATGCTCTAATGGTCGGATTTTTTTTGCTTTCGATCGGTTCCTGCAGTCATTTATCCTCTCAATCCATCGACTCGGTGATTGAGTATCCTCCAGAACTCAAAGAAGCCAAATATTTTTTACGCAACAAAAACACCGAGCGGGCAGAAAGTGAAGTTCTTAAGTATTTAGGGACCAGTCGGGATGTGTACTGGCTGGGGCAAGCCTACTTACTGCTTGGTGAAGTTCGTGAAGCCGTAGAGCAAGAAACCTCAGCTCTCGATGCATATAAGCAAGCGGTTAAGCACAGTACTGGATATAATTCCACAATAACGGCTCAGGGTTTGTACCGGATGTCGTGGATCTACGAGCGCAATCTTCAGTACAAGGATTTGCAAATTTCCCTGATGGACTTGCTGCATGTTTTGGGCTCTGGCGACAATTTTATAAAACACATCGAAACACCCGCACGACTGGCCAATACCTATTACGTTTTAGGACAGTGGGAGCGCGCCCTCAAACAAAGGGACTCGATAACGAAAGACGTGTTCAATCGCTACAAATCCCTTGCGAAGGATGAGAGCAACCTTTTCCAGGCGCGACTGTATCTGGCTTTTCAAGGGATGAGACCCACTTCACTGACACCTTACAAATCCCAACAGATTATTAAAAACTGTCGTCAAGAGTTGCTCGAGGTGACAGAGATGGGGACGCCCGATCTTGCCGAGCGAGCCGTGGAGGTTTTGCGAAGCGAATACCTACGCTACTTCTCGCAACTTAAGCCACCGCGTATGGGTAAAACCATAGACGACACATTGGCAAATAATCGCCAGCAGATTTTGGAGCTTTCTACTTTTGTAGATGAGATCAACGAACTGCGGGTTCTACGCCGGCCTCCCGAGCTTATTACTAATAAACAACTGAATGTAGATTTTTTCCGTGATTTACAGGCCATGGAGCAAGAGGCTCGTCAGATTGTTCACAGTTTGGCGTACGGCATTCAAAAAATGCAAAACACGAAGAAGTAGCGAGGACTTTAATGTCATCTTCAACCCATTTTGTAAAAGGCCTGTTTATTCCGTTTCGTGGTTTTTATTTGATCATGACCAGTTTTAAACTTTTTATGCTGGCTTTGATACCGTTGCTTCTGGCCATTGGAGTAGGCATCTTTCTTTTGGTCTCTCTCTGGACAGGCACCCCCTCGTTTATGGCGTTACTTCTTGAGTGGGCGCCGTGGCTCCATCAGATGATGCAGTTCCGAATTGCTGACGTATCATTACTTGGTATGATTTTTCAGGGTTTGTTTTGGATGTTTATCATTTTGTTTACGATTTATTTTTCGTACCTAGTCTTGATTATAATAGGTGCTCCCTTCTACTCACTTCTAGTTGATAAAATCCTCGTGCGACGGGGTCTTCAGCCACCAGTGCAAAATAATTTTATACGCTGGCTTTACACCACCCTGAAGATGCTCATAATCACTTTATTCAAGTTGGTAATTTTTATGACCGCTACTGGTTTACTATTTGTTGTTTCTTTTTGGTCTTTGGGTGTCATCCTTGTTCCAATATTGGTTGGTTTTATGATTGCTTACGATTGTATCGACTTTAGTTTGGAGTGTATGAATTATTCGTTACGAAAGCGCTGGGAGTATTTTACGGCTCACCTCTCTTTTTTTTCAGGCTTAGCGCTTGCCATTTTGTTTTTTAGTTTTATACCTGGATTATTTACAATTTCTTTACCATTTTTTATTGCTGGTGGGGCCGATGCTTTTGCCTCCATCGCTCAGTCGGAGGCAACTACATGAACGATAAAATCCACCACGCCATTTTACAAAATATGGACTCCCTCTGTAATTGGTTCGAGACCGAAGCGCAAAAAGTGTATATTCCTTTTTACTCAAGTTACGACATTCGCGATTCGTCGTTTAAAGTGACCAATGTGGACGCCAATATTTACCCGGCGGGGTTTAATAATATTTGCCCCACCGACAAAGAACATTCTCCGGAACTCGCGCAAAGCTATTTCAACACGTATTACCCGGGCGCTAAAAAAATTCTATTAATTACCGAAGATCATTTAAAAAATATGTACTACTGGGAAAACGTCAATGCCATTCAAGCCCTTTTAACCACAGCGGGTTTTGATGTACGAATCGGTATGCCCGTTTTGGCAGAGCAAGCCACTATGGAATTTGAAACATATCTAGGAAATAAAGTACTCGCACGCCGAGTCTTAAACCAAGGTGGGAAGCTCGTTACCGATAATTTTGAGCCAGATGTTGTGATCAGCAATAATGATTTTTCAAAAACTTACGAGGCTTGGACGGATCTCTCAAAAACGTCGATGACACCACCCATGGAGTTGGGTTGGTATCAGCGGCAAAAGAGCATTTATTTTGAATGCTACAACAACACAGCGGCGGAGTTTGCGCAGCTTCTCAAAATGGATCCGTGGTATTTTCAGGTGCGCACAGAGCTTTTCAGTGAGTTTGATGTATCGGATGAGCAAAGCCGCATCCGTTTGGCTAAAATTGCTGACGATATGCTGTTAAAGCTACAGCAGGATTATTCGCAAAGAGGGATCTCGGAGAAGCCGTATCTATTTATTAAAAACAATTCAGGCACCTACGGTCTGGGTGTGATTCGTGTGGCTGCGGGAGAAGATATTCTCAAGTGGACCTACGACGCACGCAAAAAGATGAAGGCGCAAAAGGGTGGCGGACGCTTTGACGAAGTGATTGTTCAAGAGGGCGTGCCGACCGTGATGAAATCAGGCGCGGCTACGGCCGAACCCACAATCTACATGGTGGGCGACTCTTTAGCTGGTGGATTTTTAAGAACCCACGAGCAAAAAGATGAAAAAGACAGTCTCAACAGCCCCGGTGCAGTTTATAAAAAATTATGTTTGAGCGATCTAAAAATTAAAGCCGAGGGCTGTCCATTGGAGAATGTATATGGGTGGGTTGGCAAGATTGGGCTTTTAGCCATAGGTCGAGAGACGCAAAAAATGAACATAAAATATCACGGCTATCAATCAAAATAAGGTACACTTAGCATAAGGGCATGAAGCCTTTTTATAAACCCAAGGAACGGGGGTAAGTGTGCAGCATATAAAATCTTTTGTATTTCTTGGACTGCTCATCACTTGTTCCCTGTACAGTTATTACCTCTCGAATAGAGAGTATGTTTGGATCGTGCCTTACATGGCAGATCGTGCTCCAGCTGCCGTTCGTGAATCCAAAGAGTTTCAAGATGTGGTCGAAAAACCGATGCGGGTTTTTAAGCGCGAAGCTGTGGCGGCCTCGCTCGCCATCGATAATTACAAAGGCCAACAAAAATTAAGTTTTGGTCAATTTCCGGTGACTGCAAGCAAGGGTCCTAATCTCATTTGCTTGGAATATCCCTATTTGCGCCTGGTTTGGGTAGCCGAGGGGCGTGCTGTGTCGGGTAAAAAAACTCGGCTCCTCGTGCGAGCTCCTTGTCGCATCCATCCACTGAACCGCGACCGCGTATCTGACATTCCTCTTCCCTTTGATGAACTCTATCGTCGGCCCGCCCAGGATCAAACCTTTCAGTGGCATAAATTGGATTTGAATCTCGAGGTGGATGCTGAAAATGTCTACGGAGACTGGCCCCGATTGTGGGAGCTGGAGAGCATTGAGTTTTACAAAGATCCTTCAGGCGAAGGCGAAGTCCTAAGCCTTGCGAAGGAAGAGTTTGTAAAGTCCACCGGCGGCCCCATTCTTATTCGTTTTTAACGTCCACAGAGTCGAAATTCTGTACTTCTTTCGTTAAGAAAACAAACACAACTTGGTATTCTTACCAAAACTGATTTCAATATTGCCGCAACCTTTCACTGCGGGTAGATGGGTTAAACCATTTCTACCTTGGGAGGTTTTATGAAGTTGGTTTTATCGGTTCTTTTTATGATGGTTTCTGTTAACGCTTTTGCCACAGTGGATGCTTTAACATCTGCTTGGATTGTTGTTCAAAACGTCCAAGACGAAGAAGACTTCGGCGTGCAAAAAGTAGCTGTTATGGGCTGTTACGGCCTATCTCAAGGGCCACAATTGGTTCAATTTACAGCAGAGCACAATATCAAGGCGACCATGGGTTGCGGCGATGCAAGCACGGATGTAATAAATATCAATGCTTTATCTTGTGCCACTGTTGTTGATTCTGTTGAGAGTGATGATTATTCAAGTTTCAAAAAAATCGTACTCGATGTTTCGAAGTGTGCTTACAAAAACAATAAAAAATTCATCACCATGGTTCGAACAGCAGCGAGCAGAAACTTTCCACAAACAGTGAACGGAAAAGTTATCAGCAGCAAAGAAGTGAATCTCGTTATTAAAAAATAGTAACTTCCGTAAAAAGTGTCTCATTCTGAGACACTTTTTTTCAAAAAAATTAGTTCCTATAGAGATGTCGCGATTATTCCGTTAGTGTACTTGAATGAGACGCCTACTATTTCTTTCGATTCAGTTGCTAAGCCTCAACCTTTATGCCCAAGTGGCCTCGTTTAACCAACGAGAGATGCGCATTCACAATGCCAATCGACACCAGCTTGCCGCTGTAGCCGCGGACTGTTTGGATTGGCACTATCAAGATCACCTCGATTTTTATAATAAATGGGGAATTTCTAAATACTATGGAGACCGTCGAGTCGATTATTCCACCACAGCTGGTTTGCTTGCTGCTTTGCAGTTTTATAATAAACCGGCAGATCTCGTATCTCAGCTTGAAGGAATTAGCTGTATTGGCTTGGCGATGAAATGTCTAAAGCAGGGTTTTTCCTCCATTGGTTTACCGACCACCTGGGAAAAAATCGAAACAGTTCTTGGCAAAGATAAACTTGGAACCGTCTTACAAAAAAATCTTATCGCCTTGGGTTGGAAGTCTTACTACTGGAATCCAGATCCCAGCATGAACGATACGTGGGATATCGAAGATCGCACGTTGACTCCATTGAAACCCGGCAAAGAATGGATGCCGGTTTGGGGTGGCCACGCCGTTCGCTATGGCCATGCACTCAAAGGATTTTACTACGAACGATCGCTTTTGGTTCACGATGCTGTTTCGCTTGTGGGCTACAAAGATGTGCAACCTGCCTTCTTTAAACAAATCCCTTTCTTTGTGGGCATCGCCCATGCGGGCTATCATGTTTTTCCGGGACGAAATGGTGAAGTGATCGAAGCCCACAGCAAACGCGATCTCAACGCCCTCGACAACTTAGAATACAGCGAGTTCAATCCACTCAAAGTCGGTGGCGGTCCGCGCTGGACGGATACAGAGCTTTATCGCTCCGGCGTCTTAGTCACACCCAACCTTTGAATACTAAAATTGTAAAAGCTTTGATTAAATCAGGTCTGACCCGCGGAGCAACGTAAGTTCCCGTGGTGCACTTAATTGTATTAACGAACATTTAACGACGTATCTGAGTGAGATCGTTCGATCACAATTTAAACGACTAATTTTACTTATCATTTCGATACAGCTTTTAATTATTTGAAATTGTTTAATTATTTGTTATTATAGAAATAATATTGATCACAATTGTGATTTTTTTACAAATAATTTTTGGCTTTGATATTCTAAGAGCAACTCGAAACACACTCAATGAATCGAGATTCCAAGGAGGAATAAATTGAAGAAGTCACTACTCACTAAAACATTGTTGTCACTGGCCGCTCTCGTAGCAATAAATGCATGCTCCGAAAGCAATGAAACGAAATATGTGTCCGTTCCCTTTAAGATGACCGCATCGGGCACTGCTCCGACCGTAGCTAAGCTGACACCTTTCCAAAAAATATTGGATTTTATTTTACCAAGCTCATACGCCTTCATGCCTACGTCAATGGTTGATTCGACAGGTCTTGTGGTGTCGTTGACTGAGGCTTGGGTTATGGTTGAGTCGGTAGAATTTGAAGCTTTGGAATTTGCTGATGCTGCCGAACTGGCCGAAGAAGAAGCTGAGGAAGATGAGTTGGTTGAAAATGAAACAGACGAGGATGATGATGTCGAGTTTTCAGGCCCTTATGCTGTTGATTTACTTTCAGCAACGCCATCAGTGCTCGATACCCAATTGATTCCGCAAATCCCATTCAAACGCATCGAAATGAAATTGCACGCGGCTGACGCGGCTGTAAGTGGTGCGCCTGCAGGATTGCTCAATAACAGTATCTACATCGCTGGATCGATTGGGGCTAACACATTTAGTTACCAGTCCGATGAGGAAACTGAAATTGAAATTAACGGACCCAATGCGGTGGTGCCAGTTGATGGCCAAGGCATTGTAGTTGAAATCAAACTTGCTAATTTGTTTAAACAAATTGATCTTTCTGGTGTACCAAACGGAGCAGCGATTTCAGCCACAAGCCGATATGCAGGAGTAAACCTATGTCCAGCGATTGATGCGAGTGCAGCAGATGTGTACACTTGTATTCGCAAAGGTCTCGAGCAAGAAGCTGACTGCGGGTCTGACAGCGATGACGATGGTGATTTAGACGAAGATGACGACACCGTAAATGACGAAGATGATTCTACTGACGACGATGATGATACAGTAGTTGAATAGTTAACCAAACACGTAGGCTGGTGTATGCACCAGCCTACAATTTGATTGTGAAAAAAAATGGCTGCAAAAAAAATTATATCAAAGCAAAAGCCTAATATCTTCGAATACGTAGATCATATTTTATTTTTAAAAACCTGGTTTGAGTTCTTAAAATCAGAGGAAAGACTCTCAATGCGAACGATTTCAGAAAAAGCACAGCTTGCCACCGGTTATCTACCAATGTGCTTAAGCGGAAAAAGATCGCTGTCTTCTAAAGCATTATCGAAAATCGCACCCTATTTAAAATTGTCTTTATCAGAACAGCGTTTTCTCGAACTTCTACACACGGTTGGGACATCTGAAAATCCTGAGACACGGTTGCGAGCGGTCGGCGACATGACCAAGTTACAAGCTTTCAAAAAAACGAATATCAAAGAGCTCGAAGTTTATAAGTATTTAACGAATTGGTATTATGTAGCTATACGCGAAATGGTGGCACTCGTAGATTTCGATCCGAATCCTATCTGGCTACAAGCACGACTTAATGGCAAAGTGAGCTTGGCAGACTGCGAAGAAGCTCTACGATTTCTGGTGACAAGTGGACTCGTCGTCGTAAGTGCGCAAGGAAAGCACTCGATTCCCAAAATTGCATTGGATTGTAAAGAGGGAATCTACAAACTGAGTCTTGGAGAGTTTCACCGCGAAATGTTTAGATTTGCAGCTGAGAGCATAGAAAATGTTTCGCGCGCCAACAGAAGCATTATGGGACATACAGTAGCTATACGCTCCGAAGATTTAGGGCACGTTACAGATATTTTAAATGAAGCGATAAGCAAGCTACACACGCTCGGGCAGAAAACAACTGATGCTGATCAAGTTTATCATATTGAGTTGGCTGCCTTTCCATTAACTCAGAAAAAAGTTCAAAAGGAAAAATTATGAAAAAACTTTTGTTTTTGCCACTCCTGTTTTTGTCTAACTGCTCTCAAAATGGGACCGACACAGGCAATCCCGTGATCGCCTTAAAAATCAACGGGTCTTCAAACTTAGCCACAGTCGCGCGCAGTGACTTTTGGCAAAAAGTCATAGAATTCCTGGTGCCAGTGGCAGTTGCTGGCCCCGCATCGATTTCTGATGCTAGCTCGAGAACAATAATATTAAGTGAGCTTTGGACAACTATGGGAGAGATCGAATTTGAAGCTGAAGCAACTGCGTCTCCAAGCGAGGTCGATGGTGATGAAGTAGCATTTGTGGGACCTTTTACAACAAACATGCTGGTAACAACAGTAGATCCTATCGGCACTGTTGCACTTAACATTTCATCCTTACGCAGAATCAAGGCCAAGCTGAAACAAACGTCGGTCTTGCCAAGCGGAGCTCCACTGGCGCTCCTTAACAAAAGCATTTATATTTCTGGAACAGTAGGTGGTGTTGCTTTTACATTTGGAACCACAGAAGAATCGGAATTTCAGGTCGGTGGACCGAATGCGGTCAGTCCAGCCTCCGGTTCTGAACTTCTGTTACAACTGCAAATTGCGAATCTTTTTAGAAGGATTGATATGTCTTCGATTGCTGCACCCACTGATATCTCAGCGGGCACACCAATTCCGACAGCGAACCCTTGTCCAGCCATTGATGCATCCGCCGCCGACCTTTACACATGTTTTCGAAAAGGATTAGAATCTGAATCGAATTTGGGAGTCGATAACGGAGATGATGAGTTAGACCAAAATGATGATTTGGTAGATTAAACAGCAAACGTGATCTCAACGCCCTCGACAACTGAGAAGACAGCGAGTTCAATCCACTTAAAGGTTGGATTGCTTCTTGTCGCTACCTGAAAAACAAATTTACAAATATTGAGTTTTAGAGCTGTGAATTTTTCCATCTCGTTTTTAGATGGTTGAAGGCCTATTTATAATTTTACTTAACTGGGACCTCTGCAACACCAGGATGGCGTATTGCTTTGCAGTTGAGGGCACGATGCCCGCGTCCGAGGAAAGTGAAATTATAAATAGGCCTTCAACTATCTAAAAATAAGCGGTAATGCTCAAAGTTCTAAAACCATCTCAATGTTCGAACGTTCATAGTCGGGGTGGGGTCCAAGGTTTTTAATGATGAAGCCATGCTTTTTGTAGAGCTCGATGGCGGGGGTGAGGATCGTGTTTGAAAGCAACATGATGTGGTCGGCGTTTTTAGAGCGCGCCCAATCGATGGCGGCCTTCATCAGCACGTGTCCCAATCCTTGCCCTTGGGCGCTGGGGCTGACGGCCATCTTAGCAAGCTCGTAGCCGTCGCCGTGTTTGACCATGGCGCAGGTGGCGATGGCTTGATCATTGTGGATGATAAAAAAGATCTCACCACCCGGCTGAATAATAAGTTCTTCTGCGCGCGACAGTTGCGCGCGGTCCATCTCTTCGATTTTAAAATATTTTTCAATCCATTCCTCGTTGAGGCGAGAAAAGTCCTTCAACCAACGAGGTGAATAGGTGACAACTTGAGTTTCCTGCATCGACTCTACTTATGATTTCTGGCCATTTCGATAAATGTTCTCACTATGGCGCCCGATGCGCCCTTCGACGTGATGTAGGGCAAACGATTGCTCACGTTCCACGCTGTGCCTGCGATATCGAAATGCGCCCACGGGATATCTTTATCTACAAAGGATTCTAGAAATGCGGTGGCCGTGGCACTGCCTGCATTGCGTGAAGGCGCAAGATTTGTGAGGTCGGCATAGGTGCCGCGCATGTCTTTGACGTGATCATCAATCAGCGGCATGGCCCACACACGTTCGCCACAAGTGTCCGCAGCTGCTTCTACTCTTTTGCGAAGCTTTTCATCGCGAGTAAAAAAACCTGTGTGAGTATTGCCGAGGGCAACCATCATGGCGCCAGTGAGCGTGGCGGTGTCGAGAATCATAGCTGGTTTTTGCTCAGAGGCGTAAACCAGAGCATCTGCAAGAATCAAACGGCCTTCGGCATCGGTGTTGTTCACTTCGATGGTTTTTCCATTGCGGGCTTTAAAAATATCTCCCGGCTTTGTGGCCGACGGTCCTGGCATATTTTCAGTGGTAGGAACGTAAGCGATGGCATTGATTTTGAGTTTCATTTTTGCAATGGCGCCCATGACGGCAATCACGGCAGCACCGCCGCACATGTCGAATTTCATTTCTTCCATGCCAGCGCCGGGCTTCAGCGAAATACCACCGCTGTCAAATGTGAGACCTTTGCCAACAAAACAGATTGGTTTTTGTTTGGCGCCGCCGCCTTTGTATTCCATACAGATAAATTTAGGTTCTTGATCGCTTCCATGGGACACCCCAAGAAACGATTCCATTTTTTCTTTTTCGATGCGTTTTTTATCCCAAACTTGCACTTTGAGTGACGTGCCCTTGCTTAAGCTCTCGGCCTCTTTGCCAAGTTGCGTGGGAGTCATAAAGTTACCTGGGCAATCACCAAGGTAGCGCGCGAAGTTGACAGCGTCGCCAACAGCCTGCGCGTCCTCAAGAGTCTTTTTGAGCGAAGCAGAAAACTTTTCCACACAGATATCTGCTTTTTCCACAGTAAATTTATTTTTCGGTTCTTCTTTAAAAGCCGTGAATTGGTAGTTAGAAATGACAAGGCCCTCAGCAAATCCAGTGGTTGCATCTTGGGACGAAAGTCCAGTGGGGGAATGAATCGCAACTGATTTGAGCTTTTCGGATTTCATACACCCAAGAATGACGGGGCTCCAGCGGCGAGCATTTTCGGCTGTGAACTTCTTTGATTCTCCGAGGCCCATTAACAAGTAATGCGGTGCTTTGCCTTGGCGTAAAAAGAGAGTTTCGCCTTCAGCACCTTTAAAGCGCTCCTCGGAGATATTTTTTAGAGCTTCTGCGACAAGAGATGGTGTTTTAGCGCTGGCGACCAACGTCTGGGTTTTATCTTTGTTTGTTTTTGATCCACAAAAAATCACAAGCAAATCACAATTTGGATTGTTTGAAGTTCCTACAACGTTTAATTTCATAAAAAATCTCCTTATTTAGGCCCTAACTTAAGGCACCAACACTACCATAGTCCTGTTTGGCTGAGAAGAAGGATTTTCCACTCAATATCACGGGTATATTTCCCGAAGAGACCTTGTCATAGGAAGAAAAAGCACATATTTACACCGGGAGTTCTATGAGCAAGGATCAAATGAGCACGCTAGTACCAATTGTTATTGAGCAAACATCACGCGGCGAGAGAAGTTACGATATTTACTCTCGGCTTTTAAAAGACCGCATTATTATTCTGGGCACCGCTATTAACGATGCCGTTGCAAACAACGTGATTGCACAGATGCTGTTTTTGGAGGCAGACAATCCAGAGAAAGACATTCAGCTTTATATCAACTCCCCGGGTGGAGTTGTGACGTCTGGAATGGGTATTTACGACATTATGCAGTTTGTGAAGTGCGATGTGTCTACGACTTGTATTGGCATGGCGGCGAGCATGGGTTCGCTTTTGTTAACTGCGGGCGCTCCGGGTAAACGTTTTTGTTTACCGCACGCGCGAGTGATGATTCACCAACCGTTGATTAGTGGTGGTGGCCTGGGCGGTCAAGTGAGCGACATCGAAATTCATGTGAAAGAGCTAGTGAGAACCAAAAAAACTCTCACCGAAATCTATCAGCATCATACAGGAAAATCTTATGATGTTCTCGATGAAGCCATGGACCGTGATAATTATATGACTGCCGAAGAAGCTAAAAAATTCGGCCTTATTGATACTGTTGTTGCCTCTCGTAAATCATCTAAAAAGGAAAACAACCAATGAGTCGACGTGATGCAGCCAGTTTACTCAGATGTAGTTTTTGTGGCAAAAACCAAAACGAAGTCAAAAAATTAATCGCTGGTCCTGGTGTTTACATTTGCGACGAGTGTATTGATTTATGCACGGACATTATCGAAGAAGAAAAAGGTCGCGAAGAAAAGCAATCGCATCAGTTTAAGGTGCCGAAGCCAACAGAAATTAAGACCTTTTTGGACGAGTATGTCATCGGTCAAACAATGGCTAAAAAGGCACTCTCGGTGGCTGTGCACAACCATTACAAGCGTATTAATAATTTGACCAAAAATCGTAAAAAAGAAGATATCGAAATTGCCAAGAGTAACATTCTACTGATCGGTCCAACAGGGTCAGGTAAAACCTATCTTGCGCAAACCATTGCGAAGATTTTAAATGTTCCGTTTGCAATGGCTGATGCAACCGCATTAACCGAAGCTGGGTACGTGGGCGAAGACGTAGAAAACGTGATCTTAAACCTTCTACAGTCCGCCGACTACGATATCGAAAAAGCTCAACGCGGAGTTATTTACATCGATGAGATCGATAAGATTTCGCGCAAGTCCGAAAACCCGTCCATCACGCGCGACGTGAGTGGAGAGGGCGTTCAGCAAGCGCTTTTAAAAATTCTTGAAGGCACGGTTGCAAATCTTCCTCCTAAGGGCGGAAGAAAGCACCCTCAGCAGGAATTTATCCAAGTCGACACAACCAATATTTTGTTTATTTGTGGTGGCGCCTTTGTTGGTCTAGATAAAATCGTTGAAAACCGCGTGACTCAAAAAACATTGGGTATTGGTGCTGACATCAAAACGCAAAAAGAAAAAGACGTTCTAGGTCTCACAAGATCCCTAAAAAATCTTGAGCCAGATGATTTAGCGAAGTTCGGTTTGATCCCAGAATTTATTGGTCGCTTGCCTGTTGTCGCTGTTCTCGAAGAGCTTGATGAACATGCACTGATTGATATTCTCGTCAAACCAAAAAATGCGTTGATCAAGCAGTATCAAAAGCTGTTTTCCTACGAAAATGTGGAGCTTAAATTCACCGAACCAGCCCTCAAAGCCATTGCGAAACAAGCAATGGACCGAAAGACGGGTGCCCGTGGACTCCGTGGTGTGATCGAAACCGCAATGCTGGACATCATGTACGAAATTCCTTCCATGGACAACGTGAAGGAATGTACAATCAACGAAGACGTGATTAGCAAAAAAGCTGAACCCGTCTTAGTTTTTAAAACCGAGGAAGAGCTTCAAAAGGCGAAAGCCTCAGGCGCAGAGAGCGCTTAAAGTTTTCGCTAACCGATTCCTTCCTCGATGGGTCTTAATAGGATTCGTCTTAACTAAAGGGGGAAGGAATGGCTCAAATGGAAACTCTCGAACTACCGCTATTACCACTTAGAGATTTAATCATTTTTCCGCATATGATGATGCCGTTGTTTGTTGGAAGAGAAAAGAGCATCAATGCCCTCGAAGAGGCCATGGCCAAACAAATTGATATTGTTTTGGCCGCGCAAAAAGATGCAAAAACCAACAATCCAAACCCCGACGAAGTTTATCAAATAGGAACCTTGGGTACCATCATTCAACTTTTGCGATTACCAGACGGAACCGTGAAAGTTTTGATCGAAGGCAAAAAGCGCGTAAAAATCGAAAGCTTTACCGACAACGAAAAATTCTTCAAAGTGAAGGTGAAAGTTTACGAAGAAGACCTCGGCGATGCCGTCGAACTGAAGGCGCTCATTCGTTCTGTTAAAATGACTTTCGAAAAATATGTAAAACTCAATAAACGCATTCCACCAGAGATTCTCATGCGCGTTTCTAGTATTGAAACAGCGGGCGAGCTTGCCGACATTATTGTTGCGCAGTTGAATCTTAAATTGGAAGACAAACAAAAACTTTTGGAACAGATCAATACTTCAACACGCCTCGAAGAGCTGCTCAACATGATGACTAGCGAAATCGAAATTCTCGAAGTTGAGAAAAAGATTCGCAGTCGCGTGAAGAAGCAAATGGAAAAGTCGCAAAAAGAATACTATCTCAATGAGCAAATGCAGGCGATCCAAAAAGAGCTTGGCGAAAAAGACGATTACCAAGCTGAACTGATGGAGCTTGAAGAAAAAGCTCGCGAAAAGAAAATGAGCAAAGAAGCCAAAGAGAAGGTTTTTAAAGAGCTTAAAAAACTCAAGATGATGTCGCCAATGAGCGCAGAAGCTGCGGTCGTGCGAAATTATATCGACTGGCTCCTCACTTTACCTTGGTTCAACTACTCGGAAGAGAAGAAGGACCTCGCCTTTGCAGAAAATATTTTGAACGAAGACCATTGGGGGCTTGAAAAAGTAAAAGAGCGCATCCTCGAGCACATTGCGGTTCATTGCTTGAGCGAAGAAACCAAGGGGCCAATTTTGTGCCTCGTTGGTCCTCCGGGTGTAGGTAAAACATCACTTGCGAAGTCGATTGCAAAAGCTCTTAATCGCAGCTTTACGCGTATCTCTCTTGGTGGAGTTCGTGACGAAGCCGAGATCCGTGGCCACAGAAAAACCTACGTCGGCGCTATGCCTGGAAAAATCATTCAATCACTTCGTAAGGTGGAGCACGGAAATCCGCTGATCCTTCTCGATGAGATTGATAAAATGAGTAATGATTTCCGCGGCGACCCATCGGCAGCCATGCTCGAAGTTTTGGATCCTGAGCAAAACTCCACCTTTCAAGATCACTATCTCGAAGTGGAGTATGATCTTTCAAAAGTCATGTTCTTTACGACGGCGAACTCATTGCACAGTATTCCGCGTCCGCTGTTAGATCGAATGGAAGTGATTTCGCTAGAAGGTTACATCGACAGCGAAAAATTGCACATTGCAAAAAAATATCTATTGCCTAAGCAGCTTCAGCAGCATGGTCTTGGTCCCTACAAGGTTCAAGTTCCTGATCCTGTGATCAAAGACATTGTTCAGTATTACACCCGTGAAGCCGGCGTTAGAAATCTGGAGCGTCAACTTGCGAGCTTGTGTCGTAAACTGGCAAAGGAAATTGTGCGCGAAGAAGAGATCGAACGTCACATGAAGAACAACCAAAAGAAGCCAACACGCTCGCAGGTGAGCAAAGCTGGGATCAAAAAAACGTACACGATCACCGCTAAGAAACTTGTGGAAATGTTGGGGCCGCATAAGTACAAGCACGGAAAAATCGAAGAGATCAACGAGATTGGTTTAACGAACGGTATGGCGTACACCGAAGTGGGTGGAGATCTGTTACCCATCGAAGTGACGGTGGTTCCTGGTAAGGGAAAATTCACCGTGACGGGTCAGTTGGGCGATGTGATGAAGGAATCTTGCTCGGCAGCCATGAGTTACGTGCGATCTCGAGGTCCGCTGTTTGGCCTGGATAAGGACTTTTTCTACGCCATCGACATTCACATTCACGTGCCAGAAGGAGCGATTCCAAAAGATGGTCCTTCGGCAGGGTGCGCCATCACGACGAGCATTGTTTCGGCGATAACCAAGACGCCAGTGCTAAGAACCGTGGCTATGACGGGCGAAATCACGCTTCGTGGTCGTGTGCTACCTATCGGTGGGGTTAAAGAAAAGATTCTTTCAGCGTATCGTGGAGGTATTCGTACTGTGATCCTTCCAAAAGAGAACGAAAAGGATCTACGCGATATTCCAGAGGAAGTCATAAAGGATTTAAAAATCGTTTTGGTGGATCACGTGGATCAGGTGCTTGTGCATGCTTTAGACATTCGCACTGCGAAGGACCTTTTCAAATCAACGCGAGACGCCAACCTCGGCCTTAAAGCCCAATATACGGGCCACTCTTATCACTAAAGCCTTTTTTAGTTCTGCGTCACCCGTCGTGGGTGACGCCAAGATTGTCAAAGACGAACTTTTGTAGTTTTTTTATAGCTCCCGCTTGTAAAATAAAAATCACACGCTAGACTTATTTTCCGAACTCCCATTGGGGGTTCGAACGGTGAAACTGATTTTGCCGTTTGGGGGAGGAAAATGGAGTCTACTTCCATAACGGCCCATGAGATCGGGCGCCTGTATTATGAGCGTGGAGATATGCTCAAAGCCGTAGCTATTCTGGAGACAGAAGCTGCGCGACTTTTAAGTATTGAACAAGACGATCAGTTTCTGGAGGTGGTTCACCTCTTATTCCGCTGCTATGCCGAACTTCTCAATTTTGAAAAAATAGAGTTTTATAAAACTCTTCTCTTAGAGCGTGTGGGTAAAGAGGGAATTACTGTCACCGGCAAAACCTATTACATTTTGGCGCTCTGTGCTTCGTATAAAAACGAACACGACTTAGCCATAGAGTATTGCCAAAAATCTTTAACGCTTTCCCTGGCTCAGGAAAACAAAGAAACCGTTTGTTACGCCATTCTCGGCTTAGCGATTTCTTATTATTCGTTGGATCGCATTGATGAAGCCTTTAAAGAGATCTACAATCTGCAAGTTTTTATGAATGTTTTGCCTCTTCCAGAGATTCGCATTTCGATGCAACTGTTAAAGGCTCATATTTATCGAAAAATGAAAAAGTACGACGCCGCCATAGAAATGCTGTGGGATGGGTATGCTCTTTTAAAAGAACAAAAGAATTTTCATATTTCCTTATCACTTCTGTATGGAATGGCACTGACTTACAAAGAAGCTGGGCAAATGAGCGAGGCACGTAATTATGTGAAGCTAGTTCAGCAGTCCATAGATAAAAATAATCTTCGTCGTTTGGGATCGTTTATCGAAACCTTGGCTAAAGAAGTCGGCGCGGGCGAAGAGCCACGCTACGATATTATTTTTGATGACTCGGATCACTCAGTTGTAGAAAAAGGAAAAGGACGCATTGATTTTAACAATCAATTTATTCTTATCGATCTTTTAAAATTATTTCTCACACACCCAGGGCAATCTTTCAGTAAAGAACAGCTGGTCAAATTGATTTGGAAACAATCATACAATCCTGACGTGCATGACAATAAAATTTATGTGACGATCAAGCGGTTAAGACAGTTGATCGAACCAGATATCGAAAAACCAAAGTATATTTTTAGATCGAAGAGCGGATATTATTTCAATAAAGAATCTAGTGTTGTTGTGAAAGAGCAGATGAGGGAGAGATTATGAAAAGTATAGCGATGTGTCTGTTGCTGATTTGCAATGTTGCACTTGCTGGCCCAGAAGTACCATGGCCAGAAGCTGATCAGCGCGAAGTATTTGTAGAAGACCTTCAGGGTCTTTGGGGAAGTTTTAATTTAACCAATCCTCAGCAGGCTTTTAAAATTCAGGTTCAAGAGGCGAATTTTAATATGTCGTGCCCGTACGTGGTTACGGTGACAGCTATCAATCCCTATTCGGGTGAAGTTTCGTCCAAAGACATCGACGTGATTTGCTCAAGTTTTCCAAGAAAAGTGACCTTTATTTTGTCTAACGAATCTGACAATACGCGCCAGTATGTTGAAATTGTTGGTCTTTGGAAGGACAAGAGCGCCCAGGAGCTGGGCCGCCAGTATTTAGGCATAACCGTTTATAATTACGGGGAATTTAAAGAGAAGGTCTACCAAGACATCTTCTACAAAATCTCGGAATAACGGAAAAATTCATTTTTCGACTCGACAACAAAAGCCTTATCCAATATACGGATAGGGCTTTAATTTTAGGGAATTAGCTCAGTTGGTAGAGCGCCACCCTTACAAGGTGGATGTCATCGGTTCGAGCCCGGTATTCCCTACCAACTCGCTCGCATAGCGAGCTCACAGATATCGGATATCGCGATATCTTGATATCAGATATCCGAATGCCTTCCATAAACTTCTTTGAATTGAATACATCACAGAGAAATATATATTCCCCTCAATAAAGCGCATAAGCGTTTTTTAAAAATAGGGGAAAGATATGAAGAGTTTGTTGTTTATTACACTGTTTGCAGTTTTAAGTTCGGCCAATGCGGGGGTTAGCTTTGGTTCTGGCGAAAGTCTCGATAAAGATGGCGTTGCCGTTTTGAACGAAAGTGAAGATCGTATTGTTTTGGGGGAAGTGTTTTTAAGCGAGTCGGACAGTACGCCAGAAGCTTCAGACAATGATACATTCGCCCTTCCTACCTGTGGCCAACTCAATGTTGGCGTTGATCAAATCAAGCTTGTTGCGCCTAAAGAAAAAGTAGGTGGCCAAGACAATTTAGATGCCTGGGTTAAAAAAGTGGTGATCGTATTTGGCAATGGTGACACTCGCACAGAAAAGTATTCAAGAAGCGAAGGACGTTTAAAAGTCACGTCTGGTGCTGGAGATGTTTTATCCATCGCACTTGGCTCCAAACGTTGTGTTCGTGCCGTAACAGTGATCGGCGAGCAGTACGAATCAGGAAAATCTCTTGCGAACAGTTATATTCGAGTTGTAGGTATCAAATAATTAAAAAGCCACTCCAGAGGGAGTGGCTTTTTTAATTGAATCTTAGAAAAGTTACGTTCTACTTCGTTAAATAAAACATAAATGTTTCGCGGGCGCCGTTAAAGCGGCCGAGGCATGCTGGCTTCGACGTGCTTGTCGTAATTGTCGACGACGTGTATGTGGCTAGCATTTTTGTGGCGCTGATTTTTTTGATGGAAAGTCCGCCGGTTTCGATCACGCGGCAATTTACCCAGCTGTTGCCCACTTGCACGCCTTCGAAATGCTCTTGGCGAGTGTTCATGGCTCCGCCCGAACCATCTGGAAGTGGAATGAAGCGTTCAAAGAAAACTAAGCCTTGCGGACGAATAAGATCGACGTTGATAAAGTTGGCCGCCGTCGTTGCCGTCCAATCCATATCTACGCGAGGCAAACAAACATTCGCAGCTTCTCTCATACCTGAGCGCTCATAATATTCGGAGTAACATTGGAGTTTAGCGATATCATTTTGCTCGGAGCCGCTGGGCATTGCAGAGCAAAGTGTTGTTCCACCGCCGGAACTGATTTGCGAGCCAGCCATTTCAGCCCAGTTAAAATCGCCCGCAGACTGAACAGCATAAGCGGCGTTAACCACAGCCCATTTGTTGGTACACGATACCGCCGTGACATTTCCGTCGATAGTGGTGTTGCCCGAGCAGGTGTTGGATTTAATGCCGTTAACGTCTGTAGCGACGACACTGCAAGCTGTGATGCCCGACCAATCTCTCACGTCCACATTTTGCCCTGTGCCCACAACTTGGCAACCGCCTCCAAGCTGAGCTTGGTAATCCGTGCTTGTGTCGGGTCCACAAACCCACGCATTGGAGTAGGTGATTGAACCTGCAGTGATATCATGAGGACCACAATTGGGTTGGTAATCATGTTGCATTTTTGCAGTGTCCATTTTCCAGTTGTCTGTAAGATTCACGGTACCAATTACTGATGATATTTGATCGGTAAAGCTAGTGACGGAGGTATTAAAAGTGAAAACGTTGTCAGCTGCGCCGTTTGCGCTAAAGTCCACACCGATTTGGGTTTTTATCGTAGGGGTCAAACCAATGCGATCGCCGCACGAGCTGTATTGTCCGGGACTGTCCCAAACTTGCAGACCAAAAATATCCGAGCTGTCTGCAGTTTTGATACCTTTCCATAATTTTAAATAAAGAGTTTGTCCAGAGGGTGGACCATTACATTGGTTATCACTCTGGGCGCAGGCGGCTTTAACACCTTTTGGAACAGTGAAATCAATGTTGCCAATGGTCCAAGATCCTGTGGGATCGAAAACATTTGCTGCTGCAGGCTTCTCTGTAGAAATGGCGCTTGCAATATTTGCGAGCGGAACAGTCACTTCGCCGGCATTGGGATCAAATGAAATACTTCCAAGCTCTGCGCTTTCTGTAAACGTAGCCGTTGTTGTTGTCGCATTATTGCCATTTAAATCTTGATCGCTAGAATCAGCGATTAAAAAATCAGCGACTTTTGTATCGCTCCCATCAACCAGAAAACAAGATAATGGTTTATTAGCAGCTCCGGGAATGCTGACATCAAACGTTCCATCAGCTGCTATAGCACCACTACCGGTTTGCACGGGAGGGGATGTGGTGGCACAGTTTACAGTGTAATCAGTGATATCCACCGTAAACCCATCCTCCATGCCGCTCGCTCGTGTCGCGATGGTGGTGATCGATCCAGATAGCGCTAGTGATGACCCATCGCTACTGCTGCTGGAGCAGCCCGTCGTCATACCGACTGCAGCTACTGCAATTAAAATACAGTTAAAACTCTTCATACAAAAACTCCTCTTTTGTGTGTTTAAAGAGATCATCCAAGAGGAGATTTGGATCGGCAAGAATAAACTGAATTTAGTTATCTCAATCGTGAATACGCTCGCCATTCGGCTAGCTCTGCCACTATTGCAAATTTAAAATCAAATACAACGTCTCAAAATTAGACGTTCTAGACTTTTGGCTTGAGTACTTTTTAAAGAATTCCGATATTCTACTATTGATCAAACAAATTGGGGGCGGTTTTGTTGAAGACCATTTTAATTTTCTTTTTCATCTTTGGAGTGAGTCTTAATTCGTTTGGTCAAGCCAGTGGACCCACATCATCATCATTCACTTCGAGTTCTACAGCGGGTTCAAGCACGGGTGGTGCCAGCGGGCCAACGTCTTCTTCTAGAACTACTGGAACCACGACATCAGGTTCGACCACGGGTGGAGCCAGTGGTCCCACATCGTCGTCATTTACGTCGAGCTCGACGAGTTCAGGTACGTTTGGGGCCAGTGGCCCCTCGTCTTCATCGATTACGTCCACTTCCTCAACTTCAGGAACTTTTGGTGCTAGCGGACCTTCTTCATCAAGCTCTTCAAGTAGTTCATCGTCGTCTTCATCGTCATCAAGTTCCTCAAGCGCTACAACCACAGGCGGAGCCAGCGGTCCGTCTTCATCAACGTCATCCACAGTGTTAAATACTCAACCAACAACCACAGCAATTTCGGTAGTGACGGGGATTACCAATGCCACCATGGCGGCGGTCAACGTTGCTGCCTCCGTGGCTAACCAGGTGGTAAACACAGCTTACTCCATTGTGAAGCCCCACTACGACGCCTATCAAGC
>JANOYW010000064.1:0-35435 GCA_031429075.1 Bdellovibrionales bacterium
GTTTGTAGGTCTTTGAGAGCGGCATCAGTCATGGGTTTTAAGCACTTTCCTTATGAAAGCGTTTTAATGCAATAAAGCATTTTTGGCTATCCAATTCCAAGGTGTTTTTATGTTCGTGTTGAAAACGGATATGCCGGAGCATTTCCACAAAAATCATGATGCTCAGACCCAGTTTTGGCGAGTTGTCATCGCACAGATCCTCTAAAATTTCAGCAACTGTCGTTGCCTCGTGCACTCCATAGGTGGTGCCTGTGCCGCGTATTTTATGAAATTCATTTTTAAGGTTTTTAAGGTCACGACGAAACCAAAACGTCATAATGCTTTCGATTTTTTCGTCAAAAGATTCGAGGTATTCCTGTTTGAGTTCAATAAATAAATCATTGAGTTCGTTTTTCTTCATGCCGCGACTCCGTTGGAAGTTTTTGATGATTCGCTCAATCGCCATTCAGGAATGGTAAAGGAAAAAGTCGAACCGATTCCAATTTTGGAACGGACGAGCATAACGCCTTGGTGCTCTTCGACCAGAGCTTTCGAAATGGCCAAACCAAGCCCCGTGCCTTTAACCAGCTTACTTTCGGGCTGGGTGCCTTGGCGAAATTTTTCAAAGATCAATTGCTGATCGTGCTCGGCAATGCCTTGGCCTCGATCAGTGATGGCGATTTCTAACAAATTATTTTCGTTGATAAAAAAGCTGAGCACCACGGCCTGCTTTTTTGGCGAGTACTTTATGGCGTTTGAAATTAAATTAGTGACGACTTGTTGAATGCGATCTTTATCAAGCGAAGCATCAAGCGGGTGGTCGGGAGGTTGAATTTCTAAAAGTACATTGGCTGTTTGTGCAAGTCCGCGAAGGCTGTCGACGCAAGATTCTGCGAGGGTTTGTACAGAGATCCATTCTTTTTGAAGTTTAAAGGTTCCAGACTCCATTTTTGCTAGATCTAAAAGGTTGTTAATAAGTCGCACCAGGCGATCGGTTTCCTGCTCGGCAATGCGAATTAATCCCAGGGTTTCTCGATCGATATTACCCACAATACCTGCCGAGAGAAGTCCGAGAGAACCTTTGATGGAGGTGAGAGGGGTGCGTAATTCGTGACTGGCAATACTGACGAACTCGGACTTTGCGCGGTCGAGGGCTTTTAGTTCGTCCATATTGTTCAGAGCTCTTTGTGCGAGAGAATTAAAAGTTCTTTGCAAGTCGCCGATCTCGTTGTTTTCGGGATTGGCCAATTTAAATGTATAGCGGTCCACTAAAAAATCCATCATTCGCTGAGACAACCTTTGCAAAGGACGCACAATGGAATTGTTGAGGTAGTAGGCAAAAACAAAAAGCCCCAGCAACGGGAGTGCTAACGTAATCATAGCTAGCAGTTGAAACTGACTCTTTTGGACTTGTATTTTTTGGGCGGTAAATTCGTAAAATCGGCGTTCGGTTTCCTGCAACTCAGAAAACCGTTTTTTGCGCAGGTCCTTATTAAAGGTATTCAGAGCTTGAATCAAATTACTAATGGCTTCGTTACGGGATTTTTCGGTGATGGAAAGACGCCATTTACGAAAGTAATCTGTTGTTTCCTTGGGGTTCTGTTTCGGGTCGATCCCTCTATTTTCGATTTCGTTGGCATAACTTCGTAAGTAGAGGCTGACGTGGATGTCGTCTTGGATCTTATCAAGCTTTTGATAGTGCTCATAGGCACTCACAGCAAAAAAACCGGTACACACCGTGATAATGGTTACTGCGATACTGATTTTTCCGCGCATTGTTTTCAAGCAGCCGCCTTCAGTATGGTATCTATTTGCTGACACAGCGTCTGTGGATTGAAAGGTTTTTGAATATATCCCACACCAAGATCCATAAACTCTTGAATGTCGTGTTGTGTGGACTTGGCGCTCAAAAAGATGACTGGTGCGCCCCCTGGAGCTCGTTCTTTGTATTGTCGGCAAACTTCTGTGCCTGAGAGTTCGGGCATCATTCCGTCGAGAATAATTAAATCAAACTGGTTCGCAAGAGCCATGTCGAGGGCTTCCCGTCCGTTGACGGCCACCGTTACATCATGTTGGCCCACGCGTTCTAAAATCAGTTTTGCTATCATCAATATGTTTGAGTCGTCTTCGGCAAAAAGAATCTTCATGCGGCAGCTCCATATTTTTTTAAGCAATTTTTTATTTGTTGTCGTAAAAGATCATCCATCTCTAAAAAATTTCCTTCGATAACAAACTTTTGATGAACAGTGCTAAATTGGCAACCCGTCACAACAGCCTTTGGTTTTTGAATGGACGAGAGCTGATCGGTGTGGAGATAAAATTCAAACCCCACTGGAATCGGAATAGCTGTGTGGGCACTGAAACCAGCAATACCGATGGTGCGCATTTTCAGTGGGCTCTGCGCACTGGCCGCCCAGTCCACACTCACCATGGCGTCCATGTTGATTACTGCGGGATTGACGATTTTGTTTTCTAAAATTTTTTGCACTTTTTGCGTAAGCAGTTGGGCGTCGATGGGCTTGATGATGTAGTCTTTCACGCCCAATTCAATAGCTTGTTGGATATCTTGTTTTTCGCGACGACCGGTGAGCATGGCAATGATCAGATCCGTGTGCTTTGCTTGCAAGCGAATTGTTCTGATAAGATCGAAGCCGCTGTACTGAGGCATATTCGCGTCGGACAACAAGAGGTCGTACGTGTCGTTGTTGAGTTCGTTCAGCGCCGACAAACCGTTGTCCACCACCACCACGTGGTAGTTGTCGCGCTCGAGAACTTTTTTTACATAACGGCGAACATCAGCGTCGTCGTCGACCAATAAAATCTTAAACATGATGGCCTCCTCATAACCAGTTTCTTATCGGAAAAAAGCATGGAACTATGAAGAGTTAAGTGAGTTTTTGCGAGCGATCAGGCTCGACGTCTGGTGAGGAAAAGCGCGCAAGACTTAGGTCGAGAACGACTAGGAGTTCGACAGTATTTTTAGAACTGAACGCGACGATCAGGCTGGACGAAAAGGGCCTCTGCCCTTTTAAACCCGTTTCGTCTGATCTTCCTGATCAGCCGAGCTTGGATTCAAATCATTTATTCTCGGGATTCGATCATTAGTTATGGTGATACTCTCTACAATGGTGGTTATTTATTTTTTGACGTTTGCCATCAAAACTTGACGAAGGTTTTGCGATTTTAATTCATCCTTACCAAGGCTTTCTTAGAGTCCACACCATTCGGTTTAGATAGGTGCGACTTCGCATCGGGGCAAAGCTGTGTGGAGCTTTAAATCGGTTTGTGCGAGAACTGTTCTAAGAAGATTACAATTTTAATTCCTTTAAAAGTTGGAATTTTAAAACCGGTGTATATTCTTTTTTTAAACCAGCGGTAAAGGAATTTGGTGGATCTCTTGCTGTAAAGGGAAAACGTAAAACAGAGCGAGTTTTGGACAGCCGTAAACCATCGCATTTTGTTTTGAAATCTAAAAAAAGCACAAATCTTTATTCCCATCGAATACTTCTTCGTAAACTTCTTCATTTTTATGCAAAAAGATTTGGTGTCAAAGTTTATAAGGAAAGTATGCAGAAAGATCATTTTCATTTTTGTATAAAAATCACCAACCGCGCGCTTTATCGAGGGTTTATTCGCGCGCTCGCAGGGGTTATTTCGCAAAAGCTTGGAAAAGGAATCTGGGCATTAATGCCTAAAAGAGATGTCGCAAAAAGCTTTATAACTTATAGATGGCAAAGCCTACGAGACCAGTCATGGCGACGACAAAAAGAAGAAGGTAACTAAACGCTATAAGGAAAATACGCAGCAAAGTCTGCTTGGGCGATGTATTAAAAACATTTTTGAGAGCTTTGTACAAATACCAGCCGCTCCAGATGGTGAAAAAAATGTTGGTATCGAAAAGAAATTCGAGTGGCAACAACAGAGCCAGAACCATAAAGTAAGCGGCATGCAGGTGAAGTGCAAAATATAGATAGGCGGGGTAATTGAGCTGATGTTTGCGAAAAAGTAATTGGATAAATAACGCAAATAACGGAACGAGTAAAAACACAAACTTGGGAAATGCGTTTGTTAAATTTTTAATAAATTGGTCGGGCGAAGTCTCAATTTTTTTAAGTTGTTTTTCAACCTTTTCTTCGAAGGTGGGAAACCCAATGTCGAGGTCGGCAACTATTTTTGTTGTAGAGTCCTTTTTATCAAGTTGGAAATCAGTTCTCGGTGTCGCTCCACCCAGAAAGAAATAGATGATGCTCATTGTCAGATAGAGGCGAATGGCTCCAATGGATCAACCACGTTGGCCTTCGAGGAATTCCTTTGTCAACTCGCCCGGCTTTAAAGCTAAAACTTTGAGAGTGCGAAAAATTTTTCCGCCGAGATGCAAAAACTCATGGATAATTTCGTGCACAAGATCGTGGCTCGTGGGATTTTTTTGTGTGTGGGAATTTTGCCCACAATGGTGACAGAAGGCGCCGGCGAGATGAGTTTGGCAGTTGAGGCACGCTCCGGAGTTATGCGCCGACATCTCAACCCGTCATCAATTTTTTAAAAAAGCAAAAGCGCATGGAGCCGCTCAATAAAAAATACAGACCAATCACGGTCCAGTAGGGGCCACCCATAAAAAGCATGGTGGTTAAAAAAATCCCCAACAAAAGGCGGAGATAAACTTGCAGTGTGGAAAGATTTTCTTTCATTTACGCTTTTAGGGTGGTTTGCAATTCGCCAGCTTCGTACATTTCCATCATAATATCGCTGCCACCGATGAGCTCTTTGTTATGGTAGAGTTGTGGAATTGTGGGCCAGTTGCCATACTCTTTGATGCCTTGGCGAATTTCTTCGTCTTGCAAAATATCAACAGTTTCAAACGGAACACCGATTTCTTGCAAAATAGCCGTGGCGCGAGCCGAAAAACCGCACTGGGGAAACGCCGGAGAGCCTTTCATAAAAAGCACAGTTTTATTTTGTGTGAGAAGATCTTCGATGCGTTTTTTAATTTCGGACATAATGACTCCTATGTTTAGCCTTTTGGCGTTTCGCCGTCGGCGATCAATTGCGTGCGGATGGTGAGGGCGTGCACTTCGCCCGTTTTTAATTCGGCGTCAAAAACTGACATGACATGTTTATGGCATTGAATGCGCGAAAGCCCGGCAAATTTTTTCGATGATATATAAACCGAGTAATGATCCTGTGTGCCGGTGAGGTCGGTCACATCCACCGATCCATCGGGGTAGGCTGATTGTAGTCGGGCTTTGATTTCTTGTGGCGTCATGGGCACTTATATAGCTTTGTTTCAGAGAAATGCGAACAATAAATTGCTTTGGCAGCTTGCCCTCAATGATGCTCTATGTTAAGAATCTGCCATGTTCGTAGATGGGTTTGTCGATAAACAACAGGTAGCTAAAGAGCGCTCCAAAGCGCGGGAGCTGCGCCACTCCCAGTGGTGGAAGCAGAAATTGGCGCAAGGCCTCTGTCATTATTGTGAACAAAAGTTCACGTCCACAGAGCTAACCATGGACCATGTGGTGCCCCTTTCTCGAGGCGGGCGAAGCACTAAGGGCAACTCCGTGGTTTGCTGCAAAGAGTGCAATTCCAAGAAAAAATACTACACGCCTGTTGATATGCTTCTGATGGACTCACAGCCTAAATAAGTTGCTAGCTACAATTTCAAATGCCGTACTATTCATCATTTATTTGTAACATAATGTTTAATTGCGGTGTAAATCCATGGAACTCTTGATCTTTTCGTCGGTTATATTGTTAGATGAAATGATGTGGATACAAAACAGAGGAGTTTTCATTGGCTAAATCTCAAATTACGTCCAGCAGTACGGCGGAATACTTTGCCAAAAACTTGCAACAGGTTGGGTTTTCGTCGCCAACAAAAGCGGTCTTAACAACCCTCAAAGAAGCTGTCGATAATTCTCTCGATGCCTGCGAAGAGGAAGACATCCTTCCGATGCTGGATATTTCGATTAAACGACTTGGCACCGGCGGTAGCAAAAACACAGATTTGATCGAGATCATGGTCGAAGACAACGGTCCCGGTTTAGAAGCGGATATGCTTCCGCAAGTGTTTGGTGAATACCTTGCCTCTTCCAAATTTGGTCGCGGTCGTTGCACTCGCGGTCAACAGGGGATTGGGATTTCGGCGGCCACGACATGGGCGCAGTTAACAAATGCCTCGGGTGTTTTGGTCACAAGCAAAACGGCTAAAATGAAAAAAGCCATTCGCGCGCAAGTCGATGTGGACATTAAAGGTAACAAAGGGTTGATGAAAAACAAAGAAACCATCGACTGGAACAAACCCCACGGAACAAAAGTGGTGTTTCGCATTGATGGCCGAATCCAATTAAATGGCGACGGCGGGTTATTGACGTATCTCGAGGGAACAACTCTGGTAAATCCCCATCTCGAATTAAAATATAAACTGCTCGATTCAGAGACTGTGCATATTAAGCGTGTGAGCGAACAAAATCCTGATATTCCCACGGCCACTCTTCCGCACCCGCACACGATGAAACTGGGCGAGTTTATCACCCATGCGGGAATTTATGGAAAGATCACCTTTGGTAATTTTTTAAAAACCGCATTTTCGCGAGTGACGGATGCGACTCTCAAGGATTTTGTAACTAACAAAATGCCAAAAAGTTTGCTGGCTAAACCTCTCACACAAGTGAAAGAGGCAGACTTCAAAGCCGCCTATCAAGCTATTCAATCAACGGAGCTTCCGAGTCCTTCCACGCGCTCTGTATTAACGGTGGGCGAAGATTCTCTGTCTAAAAGTATTATGCGATTAGGGGATATTGATTTTTTTAGTGTGGTCGCTCGCAAGCCGACCATTTGTGATTTTAAGCCGGTGGCCGTCGAAGTGGCCCTCGCGCGCTTTTTGGGTCGCGGTAGCGAAGACGGGCAAATTCAATTGCTGCGTTTTGCAAATCGTGTTCCCTTGCAGTTTGATAAAGGTGCCTGTGCCATCACGAAGGCCATTGAGTCGGTGAATTGGCGAGCCTATGGTCTTCAACAATCCAAAAATACGCTTCCGCAGGGGCCCTATGTTTTTGCGATAAGTCTTGTGTCGCCATTTATTAAATTTAAGAATGCCTCCAAAGAAACCATCGATGCCAGTGACGAACTGGTGGAAGAGATTCGCCTAGCAGTGATGCGTGCAGGACAAAAGTTGTCTCGTCATATCAATCGCGAAAACAAAGCGGCGGATCTAGAAAGAAAAATCCAGCATATCGAGCAGTTTGGCCCCATTTTGGTAGAGACCTTAGCTCGTTTGGTAAAGGCACCTGAAGCTCGCAAGAAGAGAGCGCGCGAGGGGTTGGAAAAGATTTTAGGTCGCGATTCGAAAGCTGCTGAAAAAGATCTTGATGTGGCAGACACTCGACTGAAAGAACTGCGTGCAAAAATGCGTGAGCGCGGTATTGTGGGTGAGGATTTCCGTTCGAAAGATCATACGATCTCGGAAGCTTATAGCGAGGACCGCATCGTTTCTGATGATGACGCCAATGTTGACGAAGTCGTCGTTAGCAAAAAACAAAATAAAAAGAAAAAGCGTTCTGGCAAAGAAGAGGTAAAAAATGTCTAAGATGATTCAAGTTCGTGAGCAAACGAAAAATATTCCTCATGAAGTTCGAGAAATTTGTGACAAAATGCTTAAAGATTTGGAAAACGCTAAACGCCCTACGCTCGATGCCATCAAATGCACGTTGGATAATAGTTTTTATAACCCCAAAGTTGGGTTTTTAACTCCTGGCGATAAGATGGTAACCACCGAGTTGAATGTGTCCAGTGTGCAAAAAATGGCACGTGTGGTTTTTTTAATGGAAATACTTCTGCGCAATATGGATATTGGATCGGTCAATACCAAGCGTGAAATTTACTACATGGCAAAAGGTTTGGTGAGGTCCGAAAAGAATCTCAAAGCCCTTGATTTTGATGATCAAAATGAAAGTGATTCTATCATTGATTTTATTTGCGATCTTTTAGAAGTGTACCGCGAGGAAATGAACTGTTTTGCCAATGATCGTGGAGGGCAGACTTACTCCCAGCAGTTGGTTGTTCATGAAACCATGGCCGACGGCGAAAAGGCGACCATCGATCTGAGCACATTGGGAACATCTCCGTTTCAGCCCAAAAATCGGCCCCAATCGTTAAAAATTAAAACTAAGGGCAAAGTTGATTTTTGTTTGGTTGTTGAATCGGAAGGTACAGCAAACACCCTGGTGGCAAATGGAATGACCAAGCGCCACAGATGTATCGTAGTGGGTGCCCAAGGGGTTCCCAGTAACGCCGTTCGTGGTTGGGTTCGCACCATTCAAAACCAACTGGATGTTCCCATTTACTTTTTCGGCGATTTGGATGCGTACACATTGCAAAACATCTATCGCACGCTCAAGGCGGGCTCTGCGGCCAGTCTCATTCGAAATAGCGATTTTTCGGCGCCCGAAGTGAATTTTTTGGGTGTTTTACCCGAAGATGTAGAAAAGTATGATCTGCACTGCTACAAAGTAAACGAGCACGATATCAAAGAAGGACGCGCTTTAAAAAAGGCCAAGGATGCTCTCAAAAACGATCCGTTCTTCCAGGATAAGAAAAATCGTAAACTTTCGGATATTTTAAATTGGCTGATTAGCGAAAAGCTGCGCTGTGAGCAGCAGGCTCTGTACTCGGTGGACCCACGCGATCCGCATATTTGCGAAAAAATTATCGTTGAAAAGATTAAACGAAAGATCTTTGTTTAAGTTTTGATAATACCCTGCAGAACGCATTGAGACATGGAGTGCTTTGACTTAGTATTGGGTCATCTTACTCTCAATGGAGGTTTCCCATGGTTCAAGTCGTAAACAGTCGCATCGATACCACGCCCGAACTGGTTAAAAATGTGTATCAAAACACGCGCCTGCGCTTGGACATCATTCGCAAACGTTTGGGGCGACCGTTAACGTTGGCTGAAAAAGTGGTTTATGGGCATTTGGACGACCCGCAAAATCAAGAATTAGAGCGTGGAAAAAGCTTTTTGATGTTGCGCCCCGACCGCGTGGCTATGCAGGACGCCACCGCACAAATGGCCTTGTTGCAGTTTATGCTGGCCGATAAAGACGAGGCGGCCGTTCCGTCGTCGGTGCATTGTGATCATTTGATTTTGGCTTACAAGGGAGCTTCGGAAGATCTCAAACAATCAAATCTTGAGAGCAATGAAGTTTACAGCTTTTTATCAAGCTGCGCCAGTCGCTACGGAATAGGATTTTGGAAACCCGGTGCAGGAATTATTCACCAAGTGGTTTTAGAAAACTATGCGTTTCCGGGCGGCTTAATGATTGGAACGGATTCCCACACACCGAACGCCGGTGGCTTGGGAATGGTGGCAGTCGGTGTGGGTGGTTCGGATGCATCGGATGTTATGGTGGGGCTCCCGTGGGAAGTTAAAAATCCACAGTTGATCGGTGTGCATCTTAAAGGAAAGCTTTCAGGCTGGACGTCGCCCAAAGATGTGATTTTAAAACTTCTCGGTATTTTGACTGTAAAAGGTGGAACCGATCGCATCGTTGAATATTTTGGCGAAGGTACAAAGTCCATCAGCTGCACAGGCAAGGCGACCATAACCAACATGGGGGCCGAGCTCGGAGCGACGTGCTCGCTATTTCCCTACGATGATCGTATGAAAACCTATCTCAATGTGACCAAGCGAGAAAAACTCGCGCAACTCGCAGATCAAAACTTAGACATATTAACCGCTGATGAAGATGTAATAAAAAATCCGACAAAGTATTTTGATCAAGTCATCGAAATCGATCTTGATAAATTGGAGCCCCATCTTGTTGGGCCGCACACTCCCGATCTCGCTCACAGTATCAGTGAAGTGAAAGCGGCGGCTGTAGCCAACAACTGGCCAACAAAGCTCTCCGCAGCCTTGATTGGCTCTTGCACAAACTCGTCTTACGAGGATATCGGGCGAGCCACATTTATTGCCGAGCAGGCCTTGGCTGCGGGAATGAAAATGCCGCAAACATTTATGGTCTCTCCCGGATCAGCGCTTATTAAAAATACCATTGAGCGCGATGGGCAGATGCAAAAATTAAACGATATGGGAGCCACCGTTTTGGCAAATGCTTGCGGCCCTTGCATCGGTCAGTGGAAGCGCGACGATATTAAAAAAGGCGAAGTGAACACCATTTTGACGAGTTTCAATCGCAATTTTAAAGGGCGAAATGATTCCAATCAGGAGACGTTATCATTTATCGGCAGTCCCGAAATGGTCATGGCGCTTGGAATTGCTGGCCGTTTAGATTTTAACCCGATCACCGACACGATCGATACACCCAAGGGACCAATGAAGTTTAAGGCGCCCCAGGCTCCTGAATACCCAGCCAACGGCTTCGTCTCTGATCCCGAAGGTTATCAAGCTCCCGCAGGAAAAGATGCGCAAGTAAAAGTGGACGTCAAATCAGAACGTCTACAACTTTTAGAGCCGTTTGCGAAATGGGACGGAAAAGACATCAAAGATATGTTCGTTCTCGCAAAAGCCAAGGGCAAATGCACCACCGATCATATCAGCCCGGCGGGGAGTTGGTTGCGCTTCCGAGGTCATTTGGACAATATATCTAACAATATGCTTTTGACGGCAGTGAATGCCTTCACTGGGGAATCAGGAAAAGGTAAAAATCTACTTACTGGTCAGACGCAGGAATTCGCTCAGCTAGGACGTTCGTACAAAGCGGCTGGCAAGAGATGGATTATCATTGGAGATGAAAACTACGGCGAGGGTTCCAGTCGTGAACATGCAGCCATGTCTCCACGCTTTTTGGGGTGTGCAGCCGTTATTACAAAAAGTTTTGCTCGCATTCACGAAACCAATTTAAAAAAACAAGGCGTTTTGGCCATGACCTTTGCGAACCTTGCGGACTACGATAAGATTCGCGAAGACGACGCGGTTTCTATCCTTGGTGTGACAACATTGACACCAGGTAAAAATTTGACCATGGAACTCAAACACAACGATGGCACAACGGAACAACTTCCGATGAAGCATTCGTACAACAAAGAGCAAATTCTTTGGTTCCAAGCGGGCTCAGCCCTGAATTTACTGCGTTCGTGAACGAGCGCAGGTCGACTTTAATTCAGTCCAAGGTCTTGTTGTGGGCATGATAGAGATCGTGAGATCCTAAGAGCATGAAAGCGTTTGCCGTTGTGTTCTTGTTAATCATTCTTGCAAATCGCAGCGTCCACAGTGAAGTGACGAGAATCGTTGTAGGGGCCCCTCCAGAGATAACTCCTGATCTCTTACGCCAATATCCCAGTTTAGCACCCATCTATCAGAACCGGTATCCACCGCGCACGAATGCCATTGCTCGAAATCCTGATTATACCGAACGATTCAATACGGCGGATAGTTATGCCAACAGCGAGTGGTTGGTGCTTGGAACCGTTCAGCAAGGGGAGTATTTGATGAGTGTTTTTGCTGCTCTCAATAAGTTACACGGCTTCAACTACTCGCCGCGAATCATGACGTGCCTCAGTTATCGAGAGTCTGAATTTCGGCCGCAGGTCGGTGCCTATTCAGACGACCCAGCGATGCCAACGACGGCGTTGGGCTTAACGCAAGTCACGCAAACGACAGCCGTGGATATGATCGACCGTTTTGGTTTTGAGCCACAGGTGTACGGGTATGTGGGATCCACCGGTGAGGAATATTTTCAATCCCTCTCTGGCAATATGATTTTGCAAATGGAAGCGGCCATGGGAGTGATGTATCTTAAAAATGGGGGAGACAAGGATCCCGGTAATATCATTGGCAGTTTGCAAAGATATTACGGCTCTAGCAGTAATAGTGACCACAACTATGCACAGGCAGTTTACGATTGTGCGATTTGCATTCGGGACGAACACAACAACCAAGTTCATATGGACTGTTTAAAAAAAGCGAAAGCTGCGGACTGAGTTATGAAAAAGAAAATTTCAACTTTTCTATGGATACTGGTATTTGTACCAACTCTTTTTGCTGCGCAGGCCAACAAGTGGCGAATGAAAACATACAACGAGGCCTTTAAAAATAAATTCAGTGCACCTAAAGAAAAAAGGTCGGTACTGGTTTTAAAAAACGAAATCGGCGGCGAAAAAATATACAAGCCCGAAAAACCACCCTTTGGCATGGGCAAAAAACAGATTCTTGAAATCAACGGACACACCTTAGCCATGACACTTTGGCCTGATGGGGCTTACATGATGGTGATTCGTGTTTTCGACCCGCAGGTTTCGGAAAAACCACTCTGTGAAGTGGTATCGTTTGCTGAGGGTCTAAAAGTTCGTTTAGTGGATAATGTGGTTGAAGTGGAAAAAGCTCTCGATCAAAAGCGCACAAAAAAATTCGTGAAGCAGTGGGAGACGTGCCACACTTACAAGTAGTCTTTATGCTGTTTTTTTAACTAAATTATTAATGTGCATGTAGACACCAGCTTCGATAAAAATCTTTAAAAGCTCAATATCTAATTTACCTTCGTTGGCTTCGGATAAAAGAATGTCGATCGCCGTATCGGGCGTGAGTGACTTTTTGTAAGGTCGATCAAAAGCCACCAGCGCATCGTAGATGTCGGCGATGGTCATCATCCGCGCCTGAATAGGGATCTCGGTGCCGGCAATACCACGGGGATAACCTGAGCCATCCATTTTTTCGTGGTGGCAGTGGGCGATGTGAGCCACTTGTTCGAGCCCATCGGTCCACGCAATCTGTTTTAAAAAATCATAAGTGTGGGAAACATGGGATTCGATCTGCGATCGCTCTTCGCCGCTTAAGCTTCCTTTAGGAATAGATAAAATTTTAATTTCGTTATCGGTGAGTACTTTATGATCAAAATGGCCAGAGGTTGAGTTGATCATATTGAGCATTCGGTCCAGGGCCTTTTGGTCCTTGATGACATAGGGCTCGTTGGTTTGAATCACACCACTTTTCATCTGTCGCACACGGAGTTTTGTGGTTTCGATGTGATGTTGAATGTCGTGCACTTTTTTGTGGATCCAGTTGGAATCAACACTTGGGTCTTTCTCAACTTTTTCAAGTAACGTCTCAATAAATTGGCGCCACTGCGACGCTTCGCTTTTGGATTCTAAACCATCGAGGCGCAACAGAATTGACTCGAGTTCTCGAGAATGTAATTTTTTTTGCTTGAGTAAGACATCTTCTTTGATTCCTATTTTTCCAAAATCGTGCAGGAGCGCAGCGTATCGAAGCTCGCGAACTTGCTCCTCTGAGAAATGAACGTTTCTAAAACTACCAACTTGAGTTTTATGGATGGAGAGCGCGAGCTCCACAGTGAGAATAGCCACGCGGTCACTGTGTCCGCTGGTGGTGGGATCTCGTGCTTCAATGGCTTTTACCGACGCATGCACGAAGCTTTCGAAAAGATTTTCGATACTCTCAGTCAGCTGTGCATTCTCGATGGCAACTGCGGCCTGCGAGGCAAAAACCTTCATAAGCTCTTCGTCATCTTTATCAAAGGCGACAATGTGCTCTTGTGGAACAACTCCGTCTTTGATTTTTTTAACGCCATCCACACCCAGCTTGTTTACAACCTGCACCACTCCACGTACCTGGCCATGGGCAGAGATCATAGGAATGGTGAGTAAGGATTTGGTTTTATATTTGTTATCGATGTCGTTCTGCGGATTAAAACGATAGGGACTTTCGCTGTCGATATTATAGCAGTCTTCGATGTTAACAATGCGTTTTGAAAAAGCACTGAAGCCAGCAATGCTCTTTTTGTTGATTTCGACGAGGGTATTTTGATCTTTTGGCCCCTGGGAACGATTCATTGTTCGTAAAAACTTTAGAACGGGAATTTTTTGTGGGACGAGAAGGGGATTGTTTTTAGCATCGTGATAGATCATCTTTTTATCGATAAGATAAATGCTCGCACCTTCAGCCTGACAGACTTCCAAGCACTTATCTAAAAACATCTGCATGAGTTTTGTGAGTTCTTTTTCAGAGGATAGGGCGACGCCGATCTCGATGAGTTCTTTTAATTTTTCGGCCATAAGCGCCGGGCTCTTTTGCGTCGACTGGGACATACTTCTTTTTCGGCTTTTTTTTAAATAATTTTGAGTACTTAAACAAAAAAATGTCTCGTTTTGAGACTGTTCGTTTTATTTAAAGTTTTTCAGGCCTTTTGGCGATAAGTACTTACAGGGGGAGAGGTCTATGTCTTTAAAAATTAAACATGCTTATGTACTACTCGCCTTGGGTCCCATCCTGTTTTTTCAAAATTGTGGGTCTGACTATGCAGCTTCCTCGCTTTACGTAGACAATGGTACAGGGACATATAACAGCCAAGACTGCATATCTGCAGTGGTGGATTGCGGACCAAAAAGTGAATTTCTATTAGTGAGCATCGACACTCAGGATCCATTGGTACTGCCGATTGCCGACACTTTTTACGTCATTTCTGGTCGCTGCAATACCGGCAACTATCCCGAGCACAGTATCACCTACGAAGTACGAAACGCCGTGGGAACTCGGGTTCTTAACCAAGTGATGCAGGGGATGTGCTTGTCTGGAAGATATCAGTTTAACTTGCCACTCAACGCACTTGCCAGTAACCAAAATCTCTCATTGCTTGTCACTATTACAGGTATTGATGATCAAGGACGTACATTCACCAGCACTCAAGCCGGCGGCAGTGCTCGGATTGACTTCTTTAGACAATAGACTCTTAACTAAAAAACAAAAAAATCTTTATCGGCCATGTTTTGTCCAAAGCCAGTATCGCTAAGTCCCGTAACTAAGGGAACGGCTCCCATATCCGGTACTTTTTGCGAAAAACGGTGAGGCATAGAAAGTTGTTGAGCAAGGTCCATAGACTTTTCGATGCTTCCAGTAAAAACCGCAGCCCCGCTGGCATAGTTTGTAGTGTTCGCAAATTTAATGGCCTCTGCGGTATTTTTGAAGCGAGTGATGGTAAGAATAGGGCCAAGAATTTCCTGCTGTTGCCAAGGGGAGCAGTTGTTAAAATCGGTATTTAAATTCACGGTGCCCAACTTCCAATTATTTTCTTTTAAAAGAGCTGCATTTTGAGTTTGCACGACACGGTCATAGGCGGCGTTTTTTTCCAAGCTTAAAGTAGGCACCTTAGGTAAAAGGATCTCGATCTGTTTTACAAAGTCTGAATAATTTTTATCCTGAACAAACCAGCGGTTAAAAGAATGCTCAGCCAGATACGAATTATCCAAAGCCACGGCGAGGAATTCAGGGAGCACTTCGTAAGGCGCATCATGCGTAAAAATCACCGGATTTCGACCGCCAAGATGAATTCGTATTCGCTTTTTAAAAACTGGCAGATTCAAGGTTTTTAAAAAAGCCCCTTCGTAGTGATAACCTTCAAAATGAATGGCTTTGAGCGATGGATGCGCGATGAGAGTTTCAAGGGATTCAGGGTCTTGCGTGCTGATCAGGACCACGGATTTTTCTGGAATTCCATTTTGGATCAACACAGAGAGAAGCTGTTCATATTTTAGGTGTTGATGTGGGCTGCATAAAAAAACCAAGGAGCAGCGATTTTTTAAAGCATGTAAAACTGGAATCAGTCGAAGCAGAGGAGAGGACTGGGCTCCAAAGATGAGACTCGTTCCAATGGGCGGTCGTTGGGGTTGAGTCTCGTAAAAGAGGATTTTGGTTTTAAAAGAAAAATGCGCATTTTCTCGGGAATCTGAACTGGTGCCATGGATTTTGCTTACTGTAGCACTGAGTGCCGTCTCCAGTTTGGCTGTAGAAAATTTTTGTAACTCCGTAAAGCCCAAGACGGCTGTTTGAATGGCCTGAATGAGTTGAGTAAAGTCGGGCTCTTTAAACTGAATCATGGCGATAGCTGTGATTTAGATGTTAGATGAAACGACTGACGATACAGTGAAGCAAAGTTTTCTCCCCAAACTTCGACATCAAACTTGATATATTTATGGCTCTCCAAATCCACCTTAAGGTCTAAATAATTACTCGTTCCATCTTTTACAAAAATTCGTCTTGAGTTTCTGTACTGATCCGCTGAACCAGGATGCATCTTTGCGTGAAGTCCGCTGGAAGTCATTTCTAGGGTTTCAAAACCCAGAAGTGGTTTTTCGATTTTTGAAATCTCGGAGAGGTGCCGATCGCCCGAAACGAAGACGAGAGGCTTTTTAGCGTTTTTTAAATCTTTGATAAATTTTTTGAAATCTTCGGGATGATTGCCTTCGAAAGATTCGAAACGATGATAGGCCCCAAAAAACTGGTCACCACTAATTAGCCAGCTGGGTCCTTTGTGGTTTTGGATTTTCTGAAGAAGCCAGTTTGTTTGTTCTGCACCAAAGTGTGTCTGGGGTTTGGTGAGTTTGGCCGAACGAAAACTACGATCATCTAAAAATAGAAATTGCTGCTGACCAAGTTTTAAGGCCGATGCAACCCCAGGGCCTGATTGCAAAAAAGAATTGGCTTCCATAGGAAAAAAAGTCTTAAATACTTTCTGCGCGAAGAGTTTGTGTTGAAACTCAGCTCCACCGTCGTTAATGCCAAAGTCATGATCATCCCAGGTGGCATAGATGGGGGTCAGTTGTTTTGTTTTATAAAGATCGAGGCGTTGAGCCGTCTCGGAATACCGGCGCCACAGATCATCTTCGCTGACGTCTTTTAGACGAATGGCGCCACCATCCACATAAACGTTGTCGCCGATCAAGAAGAGAAGGTCGGGTTTTTGTTCGCTGATTTGCTTCCACTGCTTTTTTTGTAACTCTTCGTAGGAATCATCGGTGCACGAGATGACAAAAATACGTGCCTGTGTCCATGTTTTTGGGAGAGTTTTAAAGTAACGTTCGTCGATTAGATTTTTAGTGTCCATAGCGCCGCCCTCGTAAACCCGAAGCGTGTACAAGAGTTCAGAGGTCAGATTTTCGAGGCGCAATTGTAGAACTTGAGTGCTTGAATCCGGGTGAACTTTTTTTTGCAGGACCGGTGTTTCGAGAAGACTTTTGTCAAAGCTAACGGTGACGGAATAGTTTTTGTCGGTGGGTGCAACAATATTGATCTGCGTGGATGTTGCATCGGTGGCTCCTTGAAGAATCGATAGTCCACTCACCAACTCGGGCTTAATGGGCCGCGAAGTGAAACAGCTTGAAACAATGAGACAACAAATAAACAAAACGGAGAATTTAAGCATTTAGTTGGCTTTGATTTTGTTCATTAAAAAGTGAAAACTCTCGTGAACGGCGGAGGACCAGCTTCTGCCTTTGACGAAGGCCACACTGATTTTGTTTTTCAGTTCTTTCGAAGATTTTCCATCAAAAATATAAAGATGTTTTCCTTCAGCTTTTAATTTTTCTACATGGTGACCCGGCAAGATGCCAATCCCGAGGCTCGATTGAATCAGTTTGGCTACACCGAGAGTGTCCGCAAGAACGGCTCTTACTTTGATGTCGATATTGGAATGCTTATAGTGATGCTCGATCCATCTCTGCGACATCGGCAAGTCCTGGTCGTATTCGATGTATTCAAGGCCCTCAAAGTACTTCTTGGTATTTCCTTCGCCCCTGGATTTTATATAGTCCTTCGAAGCACAAAGAAGCAAAGTTTCATCGTAAACGTTTTCGGTCTCGATCTGACGATCCATGGTGAACTCATCAACAAACGCAAAGTCCACGTCGCCCTTTAGTAAAAGGTTGTTAAAGCTTCTCGCCAGATCGAAGTGAATTTTAAATTTAAGCATCGGATGAAGTTTGCCCAGTTCGGCAAGCATTGGGACAACGATATTCAAACCAAAAACCACTGGCATACCGACAACTACCTCTCCGCGAAGCGTATTATCTTTGTTGGTCAGTTGCAGCAGAATCTCTTCGAGCTTCGAAAGGTGAGGGGAGAGCTGCACGTAAAGGTTTTTGCCATCTTCAGTTGGAATCAATTTTTGTTTGATTCTGTCAAACAGCTTGATCTGCAGATTATCCTCAAGAGAACGGATGTGCTGACTGATTCCTGATTGAGTCAAATGGAGTTCGGCCGCTGCTTGAGTCATGCTGCGTGTTCGATATACGGCCTCAAAGATTCGCAGATAGTTCATATTGATTTGGTCTAAGAGCATGGGCGGATCCTTCGTTTTATGTACAAGTTATTCTCATTGAGACTATTCTCCAGTCAATGAAGAATTTAAAAGGCGAGGCATTTCAGGGGGTTAAAATGACTGTCTCAAGATGAAATGCGTTAGTTTGATGCAGAACTGAAGAATTCTCTCAGCAAAGTCCAGTCCTAAGACGAAAGTGTGTATGGGTCATAAGAACCGCCTTGTGCGGTACGGAGGAGCCCCATGAGTAAGTATCTGTATAAGTTAGTGTGGTCGGTGACGGTGCTTGTTGCAACAGCCTGCGGTGGTAAAACCTTTAACGTGGCAGATGACGGCTCAAGTTTTCAACAATCCAACGGAGCAAAGAGCGTTCCTGTGGATATCTTATGGGTGATCGATAATTCGGGCTCCATGGAAACGTCGCAAGGATTGCTGGCCGCAAACTTTCCATCCTTTATAGATAAGTTCGTGCAAACAAATTTTGATTTTAGAATGGCCGTGGTAACGACAGACGCTTACAAAGGCATGGCGCCCTACGGTTCTGATTTAACGATGGCAAAGTTTCGTGATGGCGAGCGAGATTACTATCCAACAGATGGTATTGATGACGCCACACACAGCGGTTACTATGTCATCGATCGCAGCACTCCAAACATTACTAATGTGTTTCAAACCAACGTACTGCAAGGTATCTATGGTGGTGGCGATGAGCGCGGTTTTCAAAGTATGGAAGCGGCACTCTTAAATCTAGAAAATAGAGCGACGCCTTTCCCACGCCCCGGTGCTTTTTTGGTTGTGATCTTTTTAACTGATGAAGAAGATTTTTCGTGGGATGGAGCTGCAGGTATTCAACTTGTAACCGACCCAGCAACTGGTCAGACTGTTAATAACACGATCACTGATCCTCGTTTACACCCTGTTTCGCGTTACATCGACATCTTAAACACAGCGACTAACAGCACAACAACGCAAAAAAATTATATGGTGAACACGATTGCCATCTTTGACAACGCTTGCAAACAGCAGCTCACAACGTCAACTTTTACAGGACGACGAACTGCCGACCGATACGCTGAACTGACCGACGCTACAAACGGGTTAAAATCAAGTCTTTGCGGAAACTTCGACACCATTATGTCGAATATTTCGGATTCGATTTTGGAGTTCTCTAGCAAGTTTTATCTCAATCGCACACCCGTCGTAGAAACCATTCGAGTGTACGTAGATGGCGTCGAAGCAGTTGCTGCGGCTTGGGTTTACGACGCTGGAGAGAATTCGGTCACGTTTAACATCGGCTATATTCCTGCACAGGGTGCAGATATCCGAGTGAGCTTTACACCAAGCACATTAAAATAAATAACAGTTTAGTATTTTAGTTAAACAAGAGCCTCTCACAGAGGCTTTTTGTTTTTTAAAAGTAGCGAATGATTCCGCCCAAAACCGAATGGTTTACACTTTTTTGCAAGAGCGGACTGTCACGGTTCTTTGCTTCTCCGTAAAAGTAAACGTTAGCCCCGATAAAGTAAATCCACGGATAGAGTTCGTAGTAAGAATAGTTGATTCCCACAGTGGCGCCCATGAGGCCTTCGCGGGCATCGTAAGCCCGACGAGTGGTGGTTTGAAATTGCGGTTGCACTTCAAAAAAATAATCATTAAAGCTCTCAGAGGCATAATCCATTTCGAGTCGCGTGCCGATCTCGCCCCATCCGTTTTTTAGATAAAACAGATTGCGAAGGCTTGGCGCAAAATTCCAATCCTGCGAGTTGAACCGATGACTAAAATCGGTGGACGCCACAAAACGAAAAGGGAGGCGAATAAACATGGTGTGGGTTGGCGAGCGATAGAGAAAAATTTGCAGTTCAGGACCTAGCTGAAGCGTCCAATCCAAATCGGGCATTCCTGCGCGAATCGGAATATCGTCAGAGTCTGTTGGAAATAAAAAAGAAAAACTCACCGAAAATTTCACACTGCTTTCCGATACCAAGTCGCCGCGAACTCCTTCTTGCCGATCGATAGTGATGTTTTTTCCTTTATAAGTGGGCACCGCAATATAGCGCATGCGCCCCTGGGCCGCCCCCGGGTAGTCGTTGATCCAACCGGCCCCAAAGCCTATACCCCAATGAGAATCGGTGACATCAGCGGGGGTTTCCACTTCTGGCGATTGAACCTCGTCGGTATTTGCGAAAACAACAGACGGTAGCAGCAAAGCCATACAAATTAAAAATCTACTCACACACAAAACCCGAATTGGTGAGATTCGTCACGATGCGATCTTTGACTTTTAAGCAGAAATCTTTTTCGCCCTGGGCTTTAGCGATGGTTTTAGCGGTAGAAAATTTTGTGTACTGCACATGGCAGCCTTTTTTTTCAAAAGGTAAAACTTCAACGGTGCGTTCGTCCTTGAGTTGCTTACAAATTGTACGATCTGGATGAGTATCATCCTTTGCTTGAGGCTTTGTATGCTGACAGCCTATGAGCGCTAGGACAAAGGATAAGAACAGAAGCCTCTTCATACGCTTTTGTCTTTCGCAGGAAGAGAGCGAACGTTGACATCCATCTGTTGAAAAGGAATTTCGATTTTATGTTTGCGAAGAGTTTGTTCAATTTCGAGCCGAATTTCCGACAAAATGACTTCGTAGAACCAGAGCTCTGAAAGCCAAACAGAAACCGAAAAATCAAGAGATGAAGCGCCGAAACTTTTAAAAGTCACGGCGGGAGGAGGAGTTTTGAGAACCTGCGGATGGGCTTCGGCGGCTGCGAGAAGCAGCTCAGTCACTTTTTTTGTATCCGAGCCGTAGGCCACCCCAATGGCAATGCTGTAGCGAATTCGCTCTCCAGAAAAAGACTGGTTCACCACTTGCTTGGTAATAAATTCCGAATTGGGAACGATAATTACAACGTCATCGCGCGTGAGCACGAGAGTGGATCGTGCGCGAATATCAAGAATGCGCCCTGATACGCCGTCGATCACAACTACATCGCCGCGTTTGATGGGGCGTTCGGTGAGGAGAATTAAACCCGAAATAAAGTTCTGAGTGATATTTTGTAATCCGAAACCAATACCAACACCAAGCACAGCGCCAAAGGTTTCTAAGGTTCGAAGATTTACACCCACGTAGGAGAGGGTGATGACAATCCCCAAAAAGAAAACACCATAGCGAGCAAACCTTTCGATGGATGCTTTCGCCCCCGGATCAAAATCTTTTTTAAGAAGAGCACGGTGGAGAGTTTTTTCAACGAATTGCGAAAGCTTGCTAAAAAACCAAACTGCAAACAGTGCCACAACAATTTTTCGCGGAGTGAGTGGCACCTCGCCAATGCGCACAAGTTCGTGGGATAAAAACGTGTTTAACTGGGACCAATACAGAGGTAGAGATTCAAACATATAGCTCAAGTATTCATAATATCGACGCATAAGTCCAGGGTGTGTCCGCATTTTAACGTTGTGTCTTTTCGTTGACGCACTGTTATGAATGTGAGAGTTAAAGTGAAGCTTTATGAAATGGATCCTCGTTTTTTTATCATACCCGCGTGCGCTTTTTATGGCTGTGTTCACACTTGTATGGACGTTGATCTGCTCTGTTATTGTACTTCTGGTGATCGTGGTTACCGGAAAAAAAGAAAGCGCGGCTTTTCCCACCTCCCGCATCTGGGCGCGTCCGCTTCTATTTTTATCTGGCGTTGAGGTGGAACTGCGGGGCGCCGAAAATTTGCCCAAGACCGGGTGTTTGTATGTTTTCAACCATTCCAGCCACTACGACATATTGACGGTTTTTTCAGCATCGCCGCGCTACTGTTACTTCGGAGCAAAAAGTGAACTGTTTTCGATTCCAGTTTTTGGCAGTGCCATACGAATTGCTGGCGCCTTACCGATCGAGCGGAAAAATCGCGAAAAAGTCATGCAAGTTTACAAAGAAGCCGAGTTGCGGGTTTTGCAGGGAGATATTTTTGCTTTGGCTCCCGAAGGAACGCGCTTCACGGGCCGGGGAACGCTTGGAGAATTTAAATCGGGACCGTTCTTTTTTGCCGTGAACGCGCAAATGCCCATCGTTCCTTTGGTCCTCATTGGTTGCGAAAGAGTCTTGCCAAAACACGCTCTGTTGCCTAACTGGGGCATTTGGAAACAAAAAGTCATTATGGAAATACTGCCGCCGATTCTTCCCGAGGGCCGCAGCGAAACTCAAGTTCCACATCTCAAAGAAATAACTCGTAAAGCGATGTTGGATTGTTTAAAGAAGCATTGGGGATAGTGCGTAGTTTTATTGCGCAGTTGTCGAAGGTGCGGAAGTTGCAGTGGTCTCGCAACTGTTTAAATCGGCTCGAACGTCTGTAAAACGCCTGTAGGTTCTTGGATCGTTTACGACAGACGAGCGGTTTTGATTGCCGTCGCGGTTGATCAGCGTTGTTGTTGTTCCACAGCTTCCCGAGGTGATTCCATTGCATGAGTAACAGAGATTGGTCGAGGCTGTTAAATCCAACTTGTGCTCACTTGTACATTGTAATTGCCGATCAGCCACTGTTGTTGCAAGAGATGCAGGTACATTTAAACAGCGGTTGGCATCGCAGATTTCGTTACTTTGAGTGAGATTAGTGCCAAGGGAGTAGGTTGGCGATACTTCGATGCGACCACGAACGACCGCATCTGGTTTGTTGGTTTCGCGAAGTTCAAACACTGATCTGCGTCCAGCAGTATCGGTATCATTCATAGTCACTTTAAGAACAGGTCTGTCTTCGTTAAGAACGGCACCATCGCTAAAGTTACTACTCATTGCATGCCCAACAGTGGCCACAGGTTTTCCATTGATCACTTCGAGCTTAACCACACCTTGATTGCGCCAATTGCTTCGATCATCACTGTTAGCAAGCGCGGCACCAGTCGTGTAAGCAATTGGAATTGTTGCGCCAGTGAACGAGGCGCTGCATGTTTCTCGACCCGTAGGAATGAAATGGTTGCACCATTGATTCTTTTGAAAATCAAAATAGTAGTGAGTATGGTTACCAATTTTAAATCCACCCTCATCGTCAGCGTTGATTCGGTACTCGGGTTTATTTTCTTGATCCCAAAGCAAATTACCGGTTTGAATTTGTCGACTTCCAAAGCGTCTTCCGCAATGTTCGTTTTGCTTAAAGCTAGCTAACATAGATGGGCCGCCATCACGATTTCGGATGACAACATTTTGATGTTGGGGAGAGCAACGGTTGATTTCTGTTTGTGGAACAGGAAAACTTTTTACCGATGTGGACGCCGAAACTGGGGGAGCGCAGTTTTGGTTATTGCTGCACGTGGCTTGCTGTTGCAATGTGAGCACGAGAGTCGGAGATTCGTTATCTTTGCAGTAGCGCGGATTGCTTAGAACTTCAGTTTGTCTCGCCTCTAAACAATTGGGTTTATCGCGTCGCTCGATAATTTCCTGACCATCTGAAGCATAGGTGATGTATATGGCTTTGTCGTTGGCTTTGTTACAACCGCTAAATGTTGAGACTTCGCAAGTTCGACCTTCATCAACGCGTGGAACTTGTACGGTGCGACCATCAACCACACGATCTTCCATAATGAGTGTGCCGCATTGTCCATTTCCGAGTGTGACATCAGGATTTCCAACCGTGCTTTGTAAATTAACAGTAAGAATATTATTGTAAGTATCAAGGTAGCTTGGGCCATTGATAGAGCTCTCAAGTATTTCCATGGCGGCCAGAACAGAATTTGAAAAGAGCAAAAAAAGGATAAATGAGAGTGGTTTCATACAGTTCCTTTCGGTGAGATGAGACAATAAATTGAGTGCTGCCGAAGATTCCCAACGAGAGTCTAGTGACTCCTCGACCTAGAGGCAGGGCAGGTCATTCTGACAGATTTTGGTGCGATTCAAAGCAGTGCTTTTTATTTACAGAAAAGGGCAGTATTCTTGATAGATGAGAATTCTTCATCTCAGTAAATATTATCATCCTTATCGCGGTGGCATCGAAAAAGTGATTAAAGAGCTGGCGGAGTCTGCTTTCGAGCAGGGACATGAGGTCACAGTGATCTGTTCCAGCGAGAATTCACAAAGAAAAGTGGAATCTATCAATGGCGTGCGAGTGATCCGGTTGCCCCAATGGGGCACCATGTTTTCACAACCATTAACGCCGAGTATTTTTTGGGGTGTGCAAAAAGAGTTTCAAGATGCAGATGTGGTGCATTTGCACGCGCCCAATCCACTTTTTGAATTTGCCTGTTTGAGTTTTGATTTCAAAGCACCGTTGGTTGTAACCTTTCATTGCGAAGTGATGAAAGCACGGTGGCTCAATCGCTTTTATGAACCTGTGTCAAAAGCCATACTGCAAAAAGCGGATCGTATTTTAGTGGCAACGCCTCTTCATATCGAACATTCTTTTTGGTTAAAGGACTACGCCCACAAGTGCGAAATCATTCCGTTTGGGATTGATCCGAAGTTTGAAAAAAAATCTCTCGAACTCAATGAACACTTGCATGGTATCAAAAGCCAGTACGGGCGATATTTTTTATTTATTGGAAGAATGGTCACTTACAAGGGAGTGAATATACTCCTCGAAGCCATGCAAACCGTTCCACAAAATCTTATTCTGATTGGTAAGGGTCCCTACCTTGAGCGCTGGAAGGCGATGAGTCGACAGCTCAATCTTTCCGATCGAGTTCATTTTTTAGGCCCTGTTTCCTCAGACGAAGAATTTGGTGCTTATTTGCATGGTTGTGATGCCGTGGTCTTACCATCAATCAACGAAGCGGAAGCGTTTGGCCTGGTGTTGTTAGAGGGAATGTCGTGCAGAAAGCCGGCAATTACCACGGATCTCAACTCGGGAGTTAGATTTGTAAATATCGACGGCGAGACAGGAATTGAAGTCCCCCGGGGTGATGCCACAGCCTTGGCCGCCGCGATGAATGAATTGAGACTCAACGATGGGCTGCGCTTTCGTCTAGGTGAGAAGGCGTATTCCCATTTTCAAAAAAACTTTTTAATATCTGAAAGCTTAAAAAAGCATCTCGATGTTTACCTTCGTCTGAATCGCGAAGCGACGGGTCGAACAGTCGCTGTTTAGTTCATAATCCCTCAATATTTCTCTGCACTTTGTCGATAGGTCATTGATGAAGCGGATTGCTGATGTGAACAAATTAACTGGACTAGAGCTGCCTTCCGAAGCACGGTTCTATATTCAAAACCTGATGGTCAGTCTTAAAATTCACGACGTTGGCACCTTTGAGCATTGCGAGCGCGTGGGAAGCATGTGTTTTGAGTTGGCGCAGGAGTTAGAACTCAACCTGAACGAGCAAGCGACAGCTTTTTATTCAGGTTATTTGCACGATGTTGGTAAAATCAAAATTCCGCCCGAAATCATTAACAAACCTTCGAAACTTGATAACACAGAATTTGCTATCATGAAAAATCATGCCTTGTTGGGAGCAGAGCTTGTGGATCCACTCATTCACGTTCCGTTTTTTAAAAACGTGCGGGAAGCAGTGCTTTACCATCACGAGAGAGTTGATGGAAAAGGCTATTATGGAATCGCCGCTGGGCAAATTCCATTGCCCTCAAAAATAATTCTGGTGGCCGACACAGTGGATGCAATGGGTGCAGACCGCGCTTATCGCAAAGGCCTCCCGATGAATGTCATCATCGATGAACTCATCAACTGCAGCGGCACTCAATTCGAATCCCAAATCGTCAACGCTTTCCTCAACTCAAAAACCATCAAAAAAGCCGCATAAGGTACGCCGTTCCGCTTGCGGTACGCCGTACCTTATGGTTCAGATCTGCGTCAATAGGAAGTTTCCGGGTTGATTAGAAATGCTTTGGAACTCTTATTCTTTCGATATCTAAAGGTACGTTTTTGAAGAGCAATGGAGACATGCTGATGAATGTCATGTTTGCCAGTATTCAGCCAGCTAAGCGCTTCAATTTGTAAATCCGGACTGAAGAGAATTGTGTCGGTTTCAATCGGGAAGTTCAATCTTCGGAATCCGAGGACGCGAGATAGGCTACTGTACGAATAACCTTCACAGGTTGTTGCCAACCCAGCCTCGACCGGATTGCGATAAATATACTTATAAGAGTTCAAGAAATATTTGTACGAATCTAAAAGGCACCAGTGGTAAGGGCCGCCAAATGTTTGATTGATCCGTCCGGTTTTTGCTGAAATTTCTTTACTCACCTCACGCATAAAGTAATTCATTCCTTCGGAAAGGTTGGCTTCTGGTGTTTTTATCAGCATATGAAAATGGTTACTCATTAGCACAAAGGATATAATTTCAAAATTAAACTCGTATTTGAGAATGGTAAGATAATCTCCGAAAATCGACCACACAACTTCGAGATCTAATTCAAACCACTGTTTATTGATACATCGACCACTGATGAAGTAGGGGAATTCGGATTGTAGGATGGTGTTTTTTCGAGGCATTGAATCTGTTGATTCAAAAATAAAGCCAAGTCAGTAGTAAAATGACGCAACTCTAAACCAAAAGGTACGGCGTACCGCAAGCGGAACGGCGTACCTTTTAGAAGCGCATTTTTACGTCGGTGAGGACGGGCATCATTTCGTTTTGTTGGGGGATGGATTTAATGTCTTGTAGATCTTTGACGAACTCGGGTGATCCAAGGCCCATGATAATTGAGTCGATTTCTGTGAAGCTCAAATACATTTGTGTGACTTTGTTCGAAAGCTTTTTGCTCTCTGCAAAACACATATTTTTTTCTTCCAGGTAGAGCGAAATTTGGTTGGTACGGAGGTTTGAAATACTTTCCAAAGTTTCGGTTACTAGGCGAGTCACTAGATTGAGTTTTTGGATATATTTGTTTTTCCAAATATCCCAGTACATATCTTGTGGAAGAAAACTGAGCTGCTCCATGGTTTTAGGACGCATGTGTCGCTGAATATAATTTGTCCATTTCCAAAGGTCACAAATACTCTCTAAATGATCCCTTAAAAAGTGCCCCCAATTTAATGTCGGATAGGCAGTGAGCTTGGACATCATTTCTTTTTCGAGTTCAATTAATTCAAGAAGATTTTGATGGAGTTTGCCTTTTGTTGCAGCTTCGTCGCGCTCTGGAAAGGTGATAAAATGATGAAGCTTATCGCGATGATGACTAGTGAGTGGACGACAGGTAACAACTGCCAAATCTAATTCTTTGGCCACTTCAAAAACGCTACGGCCTTTGTGATTCTTTTCGGTGAGCGCATAGGTTTCAAAAAGATTAAAAGGGATCTGCGCTGCTGCAAAATGATGATTAGGGCGGATAGCCTTTGCTACTTCGTAAACGTCGGAGAGGTTTATAAAATCAGAGGCAATATCTTTTTTGAGAAGAGCACTTGAGGCAATCCCGTAATAACGAATTCGCCCCTTCATGACTTCCACTTCTAGATGTTCGAAGGCTTTTTTGAGAGCCGCAAGCATGTCTTGCTTCGATTTTCCATGGGTCAGTATCATTTCGGGAGCTTGTAAAAATACAAAATCAACATAATCTAAATTGAGGCGACGGAGAGAAGTGGTAATCTGAAATTCTAAATAGTCGGGTGAAATACAGTGTGCCATTTGGTCGCTGAGTTTAATGATACCTGGAAATGGATGGCCTAATTGTTCGCGCTTCATTGCATCTAGAAAGACTCTCCCTTGGAGAGTTCCGATTTTGGTAGAAATCACCACTTGATCTCGCTGGATTTCACCAGACGAGATTTTTTCGTGAATCACCTCACCAATTAATAACTCAGAGGCACCATCGCCATAACTTCCGCTGGAGTCGATAAAATTTATACCTGTTGCGAAAGCCGTTCGCAGTGACTCCTTGTACATTTCGTTTTCTGGAGTTAATCGAAGACTCCCGAAGCAAATGGGCGATACCATGTACTCGGCGCGACCCAATCTTCGATAGGGGAACGGGGATAATTTCTCTAGCATATTTGGCTTCAGTTTTGGTGCGTTCATATAAATATTCATCGGAGTTCCCCACAAAAAAAGTAAGGATTTAATATAAAGTTCTCACCACGGAGCGGCTTATACGACCTGGACCTGAAGACTTTCTAGAATTTGGGTGAGGGCCATCAGCGGCAAACCGACAATGGCGCTGGGGTCCTTGGTCTGGACTTTTTCAAACAGAGCAATTCCTAGACCTTCAAATTTGTAAGAACCTGCGCAGTCCACTGGATTTTCGAGGTCCACATAATTTTTAATTTGCGAATCGTTAAGCTGTCGCATTGTGAGTTCAGTGATATCCAGATGCTGAAATAATTTTCCACGGTGAATCACGCAAAGAGCCGTCAGGAGCTGGTGAGTGGTTCCCTGAAGCTTTTGTAGTTGAAGGATGGCTTTGTCTTTAGTACCCGGTTTATCCAGCGATTTATGTTCAAACAAGCCCATCTGATCAGAGCCAATAACAATATCATGAGGAAATAAGGCTGCAACACTTTCGGCTTTTTTCTGAGCCAAAAAAACGGGTAGGTCAGAAAGCGAAACCTGCGCTGTTTTTTTTAAAGAAGATTCATCCACCGCGGGTGCTTCGACGGTAAACGTCAAATTCAGCTGTTGTAGAAGTTTTTTTCGATAGGGTGAGGTGCTGGCGAGAACGATCTTCACAAGCCCAACTCGCCTTTCAACACTTGCAAAAGTTTGCTCTTCGGAACCGATGCCGATGTTCCAGATTTAAAATTTTTAAACTGCACATCGCCTCGAGCTTCTTCGTCGCCACCGACAATAAGAGCTCCCAGGCATGGTATGCGATCGAGTTTTTTTAAACGCTTGGATAGATTTCCTGAATAAGGCATTTGCGCGGCAATGTTGTTGCGGCGTAATTCTTCGAGCAAACGCACGCACTCCGTTTCGTTTTCTGGTTGAAGGGGAACAATTCCAACCACGGAAATTTCTTGTTTTGGCAATGTTGATAGCAAGGCGAGGCGGTCAATACCGCCGCCCCAACCAACTCCAGGAGTGGAGGGGCCACCCATGGTTTCAATAAGTCCATCGTAGCGCCCACCAGAAAGCACGGCATTTTGCGCTCCAAGAGCCGTCGTGGTAAATTCAAAAACGGTGTGGCAGTAATAATCCAAGCCGCGCACCAAACGATTGTTCAGTTTGTAAGGAATATTTACTATTTTTAACAGTTCGCAAAGTTTTTGAAAAAACTCTTTAGATTCAGAATTTAAAGAATCTTCCATTTTTGGAGCTTTTTGAATCCATGGCTGATCTTGTTCACTTTTGGAGTCCAGAATGCGCATGGGATTTTTATCGATGCGAAGCTTGCTCTCTTCTGAGAGATCCTGAAAACAGGCGCGAAAATAATCCTGCAAGAGAGTGCGATAGTTTTTACGCGAATCCACGTCGCCAATGGTGTTGAGCTCTAGCTGAACTTTATCCTGCAAGTTTAACTGCGCAAAGATAGTCCACGCCATGGAAATAACTTCGAGGTCAGCCACAGCGGAAGGAACGCCGATCAATTCCACACCCATCTGATAAAACTGCCGATAGCGCCCCTTTTGCGGACGTTCGTGGCGAAACATGGGGCCTTGATAAAAATATTTAACGGGGAGATCACGAAACAAGCTTTGCGAAATCACCGAGCGCGCCACGCCCGCCGTTCCCTCAGGTCGTAAGGTTAACGAATCGCCGCTCTTGTCGATAAAGGTATACATTTCTTTGGTGACAATATCGCTCGTGTCACCCAAGGTGCGGCTGAAAACATCAGTGGATTCAAAAATGGGTGTTTCGATTTCCGAAAAACCATAAAGACTAGCCACATGTCGCGAGGTTTGCACGATGTGCAAAAAAGTACGGAGTTCCTCGCCCGTTAAATCACGAGTGCCGCGGACGGGTTGTAACGAGCTCATGTTATTTACTCCAAAGTTGTGTGAAGGCGTGCGCAGTCTTCGTTGTCATCGAGCGCATCGAGGAATTCGTAAACCTCTTTGAGCTGGTCAGGATTTAGCGACGTTTTATTTTTTGCTACGTAGGAAAATTCGCAGGTTTTGATATTCCAACCGCGTGCAGCCAAATTTTTTCGCAGAGTTTCAATGTCGTCGGGCGAACCATAAAAAGAATAAACGCCATCTTTGTTTTTACTCACGTCATTGGCTCCCACTTCAATGGCCTCTTCTTCAGGGTCCACGTCGGGTTTTGGAGGGAGCCCCTCAACCAGAGCCACACGATCAAACATCCAGCCGACGCTGCCTTGTTCGCCCATTAGGCCGCCGTGGCTTTTAAATAAAAAGCGAATGTCTGGAGCTGTGCGTGTGCGGTTGTCTGTTTGGCATTCTACAAGGACGCCCACTTGGTGCGGCCCAAATCCCTCGTACATCACTTCTTCAATTTGAGATTTATCGTCGGACTGCCCTGAGCCTTTTTTTATGGCGCGTTCGATGGTGTCTTTGGGGCACGAAGCTTCTTTTGCGGCCTCAATGGCCATGCGGAGCCGGGCGTTGGCATTGGGATCGGGACCGCCGAGTTTAACGGCCACGGCTATTTCTTTTGCCATTTTCGAAATAACCGCGCCTTTTTTATTGGCAGCTTCGACTTTGTGAGGATTCTTCCAACTTTTTCCCATAGTTAACAAAAATATGAAAAAGTCTTCAGTGTGTCTACCTATGCCCGCAGTTTGACATGGTGCTCGGTACGAAAGCGCGTTTTAGTAGTACGAGCTTCCCAGCTGTTCCATAACGTTGATCGTATCAACCACAGGGGCTGTCTCGGTAGAGCATCCACCATAGATGTTTTGGTAAACGGCGCTGAACGGGTAAAGTTGGTCAGACATGCCATCTGTTCCGTTGCCGTTAAGCTTCATTGAAATAAGAACGGTTCCTGTTGCAACGTCCACCAAGTTAAAGGCTCCAGCCATATTAGGGTCTACAAGTCTGATTTCGGCGTTCTCGCTGATCACCAGTTTGAGGAATTCGCCAGAGGCTTCGTTGTAATTCTCAACGCCTGTTTTCGTCACGACTTTTGTATTTGCGTCGTACTGAACAGTGATGAATGGTTCAGTAAAACCACAAGTTAAAGTGTCCAGAGCAAAGCTAGAAACAGAAAATAGGCTCACAGTGGCGGCTAAAATAATCTTAAACATGATATCCCCTTGGTTAAAGTTGGCCGCAGTCTAATGACTTGCTCGAGCGGAGCAAGAAAATTGTGCAGTTAGGTCATTTTCTAACAAAAATTAGAATTTTTTCAGGAGCCTTGGCTCAAATGAGTGGCCAATTACCGGCGATAGGCTTTGCGTACACCTTGCGGGCGCTTTTTATTGAAGGCATTGGATTTTTCGTCTTCGTTTTTGAGCAGAGCGAAGATTTCTTTGCGCGAAAGGTAGCGCCACTGATTGGGCTTCAGATTTCCCAGCAAGATGGGGCCGACACGGGTGCGCAAAAGCCCCGTGACTTGCAAATCGACCAGCTCACACATCCTGCGGATTTGGCGCTTTTTTCCTTCTTGCAAAATAAAGCGCAGTTGGTTTTCTTTAATATGCTCAACGTCCGCTGGAAGGAGTTCTTTCTCGTCAAGACTCAAACCATGACACAGTTTTTCAATTTTGGCCGGTGTGATTTTACCGTCCACCCATACAGAGTATTCTTTTTTCATGCGCGAATTAGGCGAAATAATAGAGCGAGCCACACGGCCATCTTGCGTGAGAATAAGTAAACCCCAAGAATCAATATCGAGGCGGCCGGCAGGCGCGAGCGACATCATTTGTAGTCGCGAGGGCGGAGCGCTATCGCCCGGGCTGCGCACCTGATTGGGCTCCGTTAATAATACGCTGGCAGGCTTGTAGTTGTCTTCAGCCTGCCCAGAGACATAACCCACGGGCTTGTTGATCATCACCGTTAGTTTGCTTTTGATCCATTCATAGGCATCCTCCAAAAGAGTAATTTGTGCTTTGGGAGAAACTTTGGTGCCAAGTTGATCAACTATAAGGCCGTCAACTTTAACCCATCCTTTTTCGATACAAAGATCTGCCTCACGACGCGAACAAATGCCTTGATCGGCCATGATTTTTGATAAACGAACCAGATCGTTTGAAGTGTCATTAGGCATATCAATAGTCTTGCCAGAAAGCCTCCTGATTGTCATGATAAATGCAGCCGACAACCATGAGGAGACAACATGCTTTTATTACTTTTACAAATTTCTCTGTCTTTTTCGCAGGAAAAAGCGACTGCCGACGTTTATGACTTCGAAGGGAAAACCAAGTTGTATAACTACTACAATTCGCGAACGCATGCGGGGGATATTGAAAATTATGTAGCAGAATTTAAGGATGCAAGCACAGGCGAAATCGCGGCGGCCGAAAAAGCTGAAACTCGCCAAGGCGTGATCGTTCGCTACGAAGTGAATCGCCCGGGAACGAAAGACTCGGGAGTCATTGAGGTGAAAGAGGGCAAAATCATCTTTTCGTACAATGACAATGGAAAAAAGTCAGAAGCCAAAGAGCCTCTCAAAGAAGACACTTTGATTTCAGCAACACTGTGTCCGTATCTTGAATCCCATTTCGTAGATCTTTTAGCTAAAAAGGATGTGGATTTTAAATATGCGGTTTGGTACCGCAAAGAAACCGTGGGCTTTCGTTTTAGTTACGACCGCGAAGAAAATGGCCAAGTCATCATCAAAATGAATCCGACTAATTTTTTATATCGTTCGATGGTGAAGCCCATTTATTTTACATACACGAAAGCCAACAAAAAACTGGTCTCCATCAAAGGGCGCACACTGCCTAAGCGGAAAGATGGTAGCGGCTGGAAAGATTTCGACGGACTTGCTCTTTACAAGTAACTGAAGGTCAAATGAAGAAAACGTTATTTCAAGGACTCACTCTCGATCTTAGATCCCTGGCGCTTTTTCGAATCGCGTTTGGCATATGTCTGTTCGTTGACGTTTTTTATCGACTCTTTTACATTAATGATTTTTACAGCGATTTCGGCGTGCTGCCGAGAGCCGCACTGCTTGAACATTTTCTCGGTCCTTGGGAATACAGTGTTTTCTTAATAGCAGGACAACCCGAGATTGTTTTTCTTCTAATGACAGTCACTCTCGGTGCCATTGCTATGATGACAGTTGGTTATCGCACTCGGCTTGCCACCTTCGTAACTTGGATTTTAGTAACTTCACTGCAAACTCGAACGCAAATTGTTCTGCATGGAGGTGACGATCTGATTCGCGTACTTTTGTTTTGGTGTCAGTTTGTACCGCTGGGAGCTGCTTTTTCTGTTGATAACTCCCAGGACACAAAAACGAAGCCCATGACTCACGCTTTGCTGAGCTTCGGTGGGGCCGGCTTGATTCTGCAACTTTTGTATATGTATTTATTTACGGCAGCTCTCAAATTTCATCCAACATGGAATGTGGAAGGTTCTGCAATATATTATGCTCTTAGCTTAGAGCAGTTCACCGACCTTCCTGGACAATGGCTTTTAAATTTTCCTGCTTTTTTAAAATATTTAACTTTCAGCACTTTGGTTCTCGAGTGGGCTGGACCGCTTTTGATTTTGGTCCCCGGGATACAGCGGTATGTGCGAATTCCGATAGTGCTCAGCTTCATCGGATTTCACTTTGGCCTATTTGTCACCTTGCACCTGGGGCCATTCCCGTGGACCTGTATAGCAGCTTGGCTGATGCTGCTTCCACCGCAGTTTTGGGAATTTGCGAGTCGGCTGAAGTGGGAGCGCTTTTTAGAGAATAGTTTCGCAGCAATGGGTGATTTTTTTACAGCTGCGAAACTACAAGGCGAAATTGTTATCGTGAACTTTCCTAAAGTGGCGGAGGCAATAGCCGCAGTTTTTATCATTCTCGTTTTTGTTTGGAATGTAACCCACCACGAAAGTTTGCGCCTTCAGAAATCGGAAAGCTTTCGTATTGTGATGAATCTCACTAAAATGTATCAAAAATGGAATATGTTTGCCCCTTACCCACGCCGCGATGACGGGTGGTACATTGTGGAAGCTAAACTTTTTAACGGTCAATCCATCAATCCGATGGCTGACGATTTGGTTTACACAGAAATGAAGCCAGAGAATGTGGCTGCGACGTATATCAATACGATGTGGCGTAAATACCTATCTAACACTTGGTTGAAAACAAATCATAAGTACCGTATTTATTTTGGCCGGTATTTGTGTCGCAAATGGAACCAAAGCAAAAGCAAGCACGACGAAAAAATCAACACCATCAAAATTTCTTACATGCTAAAAATGGTTCCTCCTCCCGGGACACCTCCCGAGCCTGTAAAGAAAGACCTTTTGTGGCGCCACTACTGCTTTGATAAGCCTGCGGATTGGGACCCAGATCGGGTCGGTAATCAGGACGACAATCGAGCAGACAATTGAATTCACAAAAAGTAGCTTATTTTTATGCCCTTGGAGCTTCGTTAAGTTTTTCCACGGCGAGTTTGTTGTTCGCAGTTTATGCGCGCCGATTTTCGTCCATTTGGATGAACTATTTTAAAACCACAGTTTGCTTCTTCTGCCTTACGCTCGCTGTAATTTTTGCCGTGGATTGGCAGCCGGTCCCCTGGGATGTTGCCGGGGCTCTCGTGCTCAGCGGAATTCTCGGCCTTGCTATCGGTGATCTTTTTTTGCTTGCGGCCTATGCGCGCATGGGAGCGGGACGAACTCTCATTCTTTTTGGTTTTCAACCGCTGATTCTTGGTGTTTCTTCGTGGTATTTGTTCGCTCAGCCACTCAATTCCTACAAACTCGTCGCGGTGCTGTTTTTTTTGCTTTGTCTTTATATGTTTAGTTTGGAAAAATTTAAAGAGAGCGGACATTGGGAGATTACCGGTTTGTTAGCCGCACTCCTCGGCGTGGTGCTCGATAACTCCGGCATTCTGCTCACTCGGTGGTCTTTTAACAGCGCGCCCGAGATGGGCGTGATTCAAGCCAATTTTATTCGGGCGGGTGGTGCCATCGTGTTTTTTATAACTATGAATCCCATTTTAAAATCAGGCCTCGTTAAAAACTTTATGTCGCTCGACAAAAAGGAACGGATATCCATCTTTACTGCCTCTATTTTTGGCACCATCGTTTCGCTGATTCTCTACTTGTCGGCCGTGCGGGTGGCACATTTGGCTTCTATCTCCGCCATTGGGGTTTTTGGCCCGCTTTATTCTACAAGCCTGGAGTGTTTAATCGCTCGCAAACCACCCAGCCGCTACCTCATCTTCGCGATGTTCAGCTTCATCATAGGCTTTATCATCCTCCTGACTTTCTAAAGGTACGGACACACTTTTTGGGACTCATTGCATAAAAATTGTGAAGAAATTTTTTATGCAATGAGTCCCAAAAAGTGTGTCGCTGAATTCAACATTCCAGTGCAACTCCGGTAATTGAAAAGCAGCCATTCTTCGGCTACTCCGTAAGTTACCACACAAAAGGAGTTGCCTCGTGAGAAGCTACCGAAGAATGACTATGGCA
>JANOYW010000065.1:0-11961 GCA_031429075.1 Bdellovibrionales bacterium
GGAGCTTTTTTCTTGATACGCGTTGATAGTTGCAACTGGCTGTCCAAAATCCTTCGCTATGTAGGGTTGCTTAAAGCGCGGAGCTATTTGTACATCCATGGCTTCGATAATTGTTTGGTTAAATTGTGGCTCGTCGCGAACTTGATATTCAAAAGGACGTTCTGCCGAAATCACCACCGACCCGCCAGAATCTTGCGACTTGTATTCGAGGTTCGTAATTTGGTTCGAAGCCGGAATCGACACGAGCTCCTCTTGTGCTTCTGGAATCGTCTCCACTGGCGGAGGAGTTGTTTCCTGCGCGGCAATAGCCACGGGCTCGGCGGCTTCTACATCCAGGTCTTCATCGGGAATCTCTTCGATATCTGCAAGATCGGACGTCGGCAATTCTTCATCTGAAAGCTCTTCTTCGATAAGGTCTTCATTGAAATCTTCGATATCAGAAAAAGAATCCTTAGATTTCTCAACAGGTTTTTCTGCAAGCCCATCTTTCGCTGGCTCTGTTGACGGTTCCGTGTCTGCTGTTTCTAAATCTAAGTCTTCAAGATCTTCTGCAGATTCTTCTGCTGAATCCTCTGTTGAACTCTCGTCATCGAGACCCGCAAGCTCACCTTCGATTTCATTAGGTCCGGCTGTTGTGTCTGACTCCATCATTGAGCACGAAGTTAAAAAAACCAAAAATAGCAATCCTATGCTGTATCTGAACATCCATGTCATCTCATCTCCCGATGATCTATTTTCTAATATTTAGTGTTTTAGTCGTAGTCAATTTTTTATCACCCTCAACAAAAGTCTGTACGATTATTATCTGTCCTTCTCGAATGGCCTGAATAATCCCATAGTTTTCGCCAAGATAGTCGCCGACAACCACTTTACGGTTGGTATTTTTATTTTCATGGTTAAGGAACGAGATGATCGCCTTTGGGTGAATGGGGTCTAGGATGAGGGCCTTGATTTTGATGTCAGTTAGGGGAATTTCTTGTAATTCAAGAAACGGCCCAAAATAAGCACCGAGAGGAATTTCCACTCCGCTAATTTCTGGCAAACGAAATGGGTCTCTGCGGGCTTGTCGATCGTACTCAAACGGCGCTGTAAGCTTTTTAACAATCATGCCCTCTTCTTCGTCAAAGGCTGACACTGGTGCCGTCGTCTTAACTGGTACTGGTGATGTCGCGTCTTCAACCGCTATCTCGTCAGCCGTCGGTGGTTTGATTTCGGGCGTAGACTGCGCCTGAACCAGAACTAGAAAATGAAATAACAAAATAAATTTCATCATCCGCCAGTTCCTTGCTCTGGAGCGGCTGTTTTAGCTGCATTGGCATCATAAGAGAAAACAGTGAGCAACATTTCGATTTTTACCAGCGACATTTCGTCTGTGGAACCTGTGGAGTCAAACTTCAAAACCTTGATATCAATCATGCGTGGCATTTTGGTGAGCAGAGATAGAAAATCCATAAATTCATGAAATCCTCCCTCTGACTCAAGCTTAATCCCCTGTTCAATATACCCTTGAAATCGTGACTCTACCGTCTCATCCTGCATTTTTAATAGACGATTGTTTGTCTTTTTAAGCAGACCAGAAATTTCTTTTTGGAAATCGTTGTTATTTGTGTTTGATGGAAAAAATTTAAGAAGTTCTTCAAGTTCTTTGGAGATAGCCGTTGCCCGAGCTTCTGTGCTCGTTTTATCTTCAAGAGCATTTTCGACCGCGTCTAACCGAGCCTTTGTTTGTAAAATTTCTGCGCGCGTGGCTTCGGCCTGAGCCACTTTATCTTTACCATTGTCAAACATGATGGCGAAGTAAACCCCTGCAATAAGGATTCCCCCCATGAGACATTTTGATGGTGCTAAGTCTTGAAAATCTTCTTTTAAGCCCATCTCACTCCTTTACCTTGCCCAAATATTCAAATTGAAAAATTTCTGACTGCCCCTCTTGGCGATCACTCATTTTGCTAATTCCCTTATTTGTAAAATCTGTGAAAAGCTCTTTTTCTTGCGACAAAAGCGAAGCAAAGGTCTGCGCATCATCTGCTGAGTTCGCCATCCCCTCTACTTTGATCTCATCTTTATCGAATTCTAATTTTTTTAACCAGGCGGAGCGAGGTATGTGGGTTTGTAGAGCAACCAAGCTATTAATTTTTTGTTTACGCATTGAAAATATTTTCCGCACCACTCCCACTTTTTTGTCCACCTCTTGCTTTTGTTGATCAATCTGGCGAAGGACATCATCTACGCTGCCCACTTGCGCCAACTTTTCATCCAAAGTCGATTTCTCTTGAACGACCAGCGAAAGCTCCTGATCTCTGATTCCTAGCTGATGCCTTTCGAAAATAATTAAGCCAATCAGAGGAAGTAACAGGAGAACGATTTTTATGATAGTTTCTTTGTTTTTTGCAGTATCCGCACTTGCGGCTGCCGCCGCAGGCTTTGCCGCTGCGTCCATATTTTTCATGAGTGCATTGGCGAGGTTTATGCGAATCACTTTGAACTCCGTAAACCTAAGCCAATGGCTACGGGACAAAATAAGCGGATTTGCTCTTTAAGCTCTGCTGAAATTTTCTTTGGATTCACTTCAACACGCAAAAAAGGATCTAAAAGCGTACATGATGTTCCGGTTGTCTCCTGAATCTTTTGCATAAGTCCAGGCGTTCGTATAACTCCACCTGAAGTAAAGATTTGCGAAACCGATTGTGTCGCTCCGCTTGATTTATAGAAATCAAAACTGTTGTTAATTTCCATAGCTAAGGTGTCGTTAATGTTGCCAACCGCCGTCATAACTTCCTGAGGAGTTTCCTGCTGAAAAGACATTCCAATTTTAAGACTTTCTGCCTCTTGCAAACCCACGCCTAGATCACGAGATATTTCGGTGTCGTAGAGTTGCCCGCCGTAAGGTATGTCGCGCGAGAACACAACACTGCCAGAGTCAATGATGACTAGATTGGTGACACTCGCACCGATATTTACAAGCGCTACTGTTCCGGGAACTACACCGTAATTAAATTCGAAACAGTTGGCAAGAGCAAGGCCATTTACGTCGACAATGGAGCACTTTAAATCCGCGGTTTCTACAGATTCAAAATAACGGAAGATATGCTCTTGTCTGGCTGCGACCAAAAGAACATCCATGGTTTCGGCGCTGGAACTGGTGATGATGTGAAAATCAAAAACGGACTCATCGATATTGAATGGAATGTACTGTTCTGCTTCCCAGCGCAACTGTTCATGGACAATTTTTGGATCCATTTTAGGCATAGTAATTTTTTTAACCAAAACGGCTCCGCCAAACATTCCAACGGCCACAGGATATTTTTTGTATCCTTTACGATCGGAAATAGTGCGCAAGCAGCTAGCAACAACCTCTGGAGTTAGGATGTCTCCGGCCTCGATGGCTCCCTTGGGGACGGGGACCATATTCAAATCGTTAAGAATAGCGCGCTTACCAGAAACTTTCAGGTCTGCTATCTTAACTGAGCTGGACCCCAAATCGAGTCCTAGAAGGGGTTTTTTAAAAAACATCGTTGCAACACCTTATGTTGATACACCTTGGTCCAATGTGGTCCTCATCAAATTAAATAATCGGGCTGTCCTAAAGTCAAACTAGACGGAGGAACCTATCCTAAGAGCCTGCTAAAACTCTAAAGAGTGAAGAAGAGTGACTGGACCAATGTAGGCCCAATAAGAAAAACGTAACACAAAGCCGCCAGCGTCAGGAAGGGACCGAAGGGAATCGGTTCCTGCAAACTTCCTTTTTTAAGCGACGATCGTATAAGCCCTGCAATCAATCCAGTGACGGACGCAATCATGAAGACGAATGGCAAGCACTGCCACCCTAAAACGGCTCCAATCCATGCAACAAGCTTTATGTCACCACCACCCATGCCCTCTACTTTCCGAATCAGAAAGTGCACATACGCGGTCAAATATAAAAATCCACCGCCGACAAGAAATCCTAAAAATCCATCGATAAAAGATCTCTCGGGATTAAGAGCGGCACCAATCAAACCAAGCACTAAGCCACCAAGAGTGAAGACATCTGGCAGAATGAAATGTTTAAGGTCGATAAAAGAGGCCGTGACAGAAGCAAATATGAAAATGCAGATTTCCAAAAGAAACCAGCACAGTCCAAACTTGAGAAAAGCCGCCGTAAACAACAACGCCATCAACAGTTCGACCACGAAATACTGGCCCGATATCAGAGCTTTGCAGTAGGAACACTTTCCTTTTAAAAAAAGCCAGGAAAAAATTGGAATGTTGTGAAACCAACGAATGCTTTTCCCACAGCTTGCACATTGACTGCCGGGAACAATACTCTTGCCATCGGGAATTCGCAGAATGAGCACGTTTGCAAAGCTGCCCCAAATGGCACCCAAAATGAAAAAAAGAACTGCGTAAAGAGAGTCAAAATTATAAATCAAGCAAAGTCTCGTTTTCTAAAAACCAAAGCGGCCGCAAATAAAAAGAAAAAAGTCCAAACAAGAGAAATGGCGCTGGATTTTAAAACATAAGAAGTTTGCAAAAAAGCATCCACCGGTTGCAAACGCCAATTAAAAAGTTCTAGATTGGGTAATACTTTGTTTACGACTTTGGCGATCATGACATAATCTTCGTTTACGTTATTTATAACCATCTGAGAAAGCGTTTCCGACCAGTGACCAATAATAAAAAAGCAAATGGTAAAAACGATCGTTAGAAACGATGCGCTGAAGGTCGAAAAAAACAAAGTCACAGCCAGTAAGATCATAACCTCGAGCGCGAATCCCAGAAAAACTAAAAAAAGATCAAATGCATCAAACGAAAAACCCATAAAAAGAAGGCTCAGTGTGTAGAGAAAGCAAAAGCCGAGATTAAAGCTAAACATCAACTGTAAAAAACCCAGATATTTGCCAACTAAAAATTGTGGCCGCGATAGAGGCCGCACCAGAACCGTCAAAATAGTTAACCGATCAATCTCTTTATAGACGATGGAGCCACCAATAAAGATTGTTAAAGCCACTAAACACATATGAATACTGGCAAGGCCTAAACTGATGGAAAGACGAAACTGCTCGGCAAAACTCAACTGCCCTAGAGCCAGCATCAAAAACAAAAGGAAAACGGCGAAGAAAAGAAACATGTAAAGAACCCGATTGCGAACAAGCTCTAAAAATGTATTTTGGGAAATAACGAAAATATTCTTCATGTGACGCTCTTTTCGCGCTTTAGTTTGGCAAACGCTTCCTCTAATGAAATTCGCGGCTCCCTCACTGAAATCAAGGTTCCCGACTGGTTTTTTACATCCGTAAGAATATTTTGTACCGCCGGCAAATCCTCTGCTATTTTTTTAATAGTTTGGTTATTTACTGTGTACGTAATTTCGTAGCCGACGTTTCCAGATTGGATGAAATTAGTTTTGAGGCCTTCGAAAAGAATGCGACCTTTATCGATGATCACTAAACGATCGCAGAGTTTTTCCACGTCATCCAGCAAATGACTACTAAAAAAAAGTGTGGTTCCTGCCTGACCCAATTCTTTGATCAGCTCGGTAATTTGATAACGTCCATCGGGATCGAGACCCGACATTGGCTCATCCAAAATTAAAAATTTGGGTTGATGTATAATCGCCTGAGCTAAACCCACTCTTTGTAGCATTCCTTTGGAGTAATTGCGCAACAGTTTGTCTTTCGCATGGCCCAGCCCGACTTTTTCTAACAAAGCATCTGCCTTTTTTTTGATCTCTTTTTTAGGAAGTTTTAAAGAAAGCTGCCCATAAAAAACTAAAAACTCCATGCCCGTGAGATACTCGTAAAAGTAAGGGCGCTCCGGCATATAACCGATGTATTCGCGAAAATCCTTATATTGATTGTTAAAAAAAGATAACTCTCCTTTTTCGTATTGGAGCAAACCCAACATTGTCTTCATGGTCGTGGTTTTTCCAGCGCCATTGCTACCTAAAAACCCTGTGATGGATTTTTCCGGTACGGAAAAGCTCACATCAAAGAGCACTTGCCGTTTTTGCAGAGTCAATTTATCTCGGAACGTCTTACATAAATTTCGAACTTCTAATGTCATTCCTAAACTATGAACTTAAATTGGAACGACGTCAAATTGTCCAGAATGTAGTTTTCGGAGCGCTAGTAAAAGTGCCTCTGCCGCGTGGTCTTCTGTAATACACGGAATGGAATAGTCCGTACAACTTCGCCGAATCTGAAAGCTCGCATCGATGGACTGCCGACCCGAAGTTGTATTGATGACCATCATGACCTTACCAGAACGGATACGATCCACGCAGTGAGGCCGGCCCTCGTGAACTTTCTTTACGGGGATGCAATCGATACCATTGTCGTATAAAAACTTCGCCGTGCCTTGAGTGGCCGAAAAGGTATAGCCTAAGCTTTGCAAGCCAGTGATAACGGGAATGAGTGTGGTTTTGTCTTTTTCGCGAAGGGACAGAAAAATCTCTCCACTTTTTGCCAGACGATGATGACTTGAAATGAAGGCCTTCCATAAAGCCTCACTGTAATCAGCACCGCGCCCCATACTTTCTCCCGTGGACTTCATCTCTGGTCCGAGAATGGAATCGGAGTCGACAAATTTGTTAAATGGAAAGACCACACCCTTCACACAAACTTGTTTCAGATTACGGTAATTATAGGAGTCCAATTTCATATCTTGCTTTTTCACTCCAAGAACGGCTTGAACGCCGAGATCCACAAGCGGTGTTCTTGCTGCTTTGGCTACAAATGGAACTGTTCGTGAGCAGCGTGGGTTGGCTTCTAAAATATATGCAATATTATTTTTTAGAGCCAGTTGCACATTCATATGGCCCAGCACTTCAAGCTTATTAGCGAGCTTTTTACAAATGTCTTCAATGCTATCCAGTGTTGAAGGCTTTAAGCGTTGGGGCGGAATTACACCCATGCTGTCACCGGAGTGGACCCCTGCCGCCTCGATGTGCTCGATAATGCCGCCGATAAAGCACCAATCAACACCACGGACAACGTCAACGTCCACTTCAAGGGCTCCCTCGAGAAACTGATCCATAAAGCAGGGAGCCGACGCTGAAATAACCAGCGCATGTTTTTGGAAGTACTCCGCGAGTTCTGCTTCATTCTCGATAACTTCCATGCGTCTTCCGCCCAATACATAGCTGGGACGGCAGATAATGGGATAACCAATGTCGGCTGCTACAGTTTGTGCTTCTGAAAACTGGGTGGCAAGACCCGCTTGCGGAACAAGCAATCCCAACTCATCACAAACTTTTTTAAAGCGTGCTCGATCTTCAGCAAGATCGATGGTGTTGAGTGACGAACCCATGAGTTTTAAACCTGCTTGCTCAAGGTCTTTGGCAACATTGATCGGCGTCTGTCCGCCCAACTGCACGACAACACCTGTCGGCTGAATCAGCGAAGCAATCTCTAAGATATATTCAGCGACCAAGGGTTCGAAAAATAAGTAATCGCTCGTATCGTAATCAGTAGAAACAGTTTCGGGATTGGAATTGACCATGGCCACAGGATAGCCATTTTTTTGGAAGGCTTTAACGCCGCGAACGCAGCAGTAGTCAAATTCGATTCCTTGACCAATTCGATTGGGTCCACTGCCCAGCACCATCACTGGTTTTACTTTGCTTTCGATCTTTGGTCGATTTTTTGTCCAGTAAGTTGAATAATAATACGGGGTTTGAGATTCAAATTCCCCAGCGCAAGTGTCTACTTGGTAAAATCCAGGGTGAATCTCCCAAGCTTTTCGTTTTTCTCTAATTTCACTTTCCTGCAAATTGAGAAGCTGAGAAATTCTTTTGTCGGAAAAACCATTTTTCTTGAGTGCCAATAAACTGTCATGAGTAAGACTTTGTTTTTCCTGCAACTGAATTTCGTGATCCACAATCTCTTTTATCTGGTGAAGAAACCAGCGATTGATCTGCGTGAGTTCGTAAACCTGATCAATGGTAAATCCTTGGCGAAACGCCTGCGCCAGATGAAACAGCCGCTGGGAGTTAGGATAGGAAAGTTTTTCTGGCAAAAAATTGACTTCCTCGAGACCACTATGGGTTTCCATGGAAACTATGGCCTTTTGCAGCGATTCTTTAAATGTTCTACCGATACTCATCACTTCGCCAACGCTCTTCATTTGTGTTGAGAGAATATCTTTAGAGCCAGTGAATTTTTCGAAAGCGAAACGCGGAATTTTTGTAACAACGTAGTCCAACGCCGGTTCGTAGCAGGACGGTGTGGATTTGGTAACATCGTTGGTCACTTCTTCGAGGGTGAATCCTACAGCCAGCATCGCTGCAATTTTCGCGATGGGAAAACCTGTCGCCTTACTTGCCAACGCCGATGAACGGCTTACACGCGGATTCATTTCAATAACAACACGCTTGCCACTTTCGGGATGCACCGCAAACTGGATATTTGCGCCACCACACTCCAGCCCAACCGCATCCAAAATTGTACGAGCCTCATCGCGCATGTCCTGATAGGCTCTCTCAGAAAGAGTCTGTTGTGGAGCTACGGTGATGCTATCTCCGGTGTGCACTCCACACGGATCTAAGTTTTCAATGCTACAGATAGTGACAAACACACCCTTTTTGTCGCGCATGACTTCAAGCTCAAACTCTTTCCAACCAGCAATGCTTTCCTCGACCAAAACTTCAGAGGTGGGACTCTCGCTTAAGGCTTTGGCGATCATCTGCTCGTACTCTTCGAGCGAATAAGCAATACCGCCGCCCCCGCCACCCAAAGTGTAATTGGGACGTAAAATGATTGGAAAACCAATTATTTTTGCAGCATCTAAACCCTCTTTAAGATTTCGAACCATTTCGCTTTTAGCGTATTTTGCGCCTAGGTTTTTTAAAATTTGGCGAAACTGTTCGCGGTCTTCTGCCGCTCTTATCACTTGTTCCGTGGCACCGATCATTTCGATGCCCAGACGCTTTAGAATTCCCGAAGACGACAGTTCAAGACCAAGATTGAGGGCGGTCTGTCCACCCAAGGTCGGAATGATGGCGTCGGGCTTTTCTTTTTCGAGAATTTTTTCGACGAAGGGGATTTTGAGTGGCTCGATGTATACTTTATTAGCAACGTCTGGATCTGTCATGATGGTTGCTGGGTTTGAGTTGATTAAAACCACTTCAATCCCAAGGCTTCGGAGAGCTTTGCACGCTTGCGTTCCTGAGTAATCAAACTCGCAAGCCTGTCCGATAACGATCGGACCGCTTCCGAGAATTAAAACTTTTTTATATTTTGGGTCGAGTCCCATTAAAACCTCACTGCACTGTTTAAGCTGTAAATCTGTTGGTGGGTTACATGTGCATATCGTTCAAGTTTAAAATACATTCGCGCCAAGTTATAAATGAGGGTTACCTGCTCTTCATAACTTTGCTTTTGCGCTTTTTTACATTGCTCTAAGATAAATTTTCGGGTCTCCAGCGGATGGAAGATAACACCCGTGGTGAAGAAATTATTAAGTTTATCGCTGGAAAAGTGCGTGCTAAAGATACTTCCCTTGGGCGATAGAAAGTTTACCGAAGATTTTTTGACGATGACTTTTTCGCCGGTCAATAAATTCTTAGCGTAGTGATCTTGCCCTTTGGTTTTAATAAATTCAAAAAGAGCACATCGAGCGCCGGCCAAGGCTTCGTAATAAGGGCGCAGCTCTGCACTCATTTCGAAACCATCGAGATTAAGCGCCATTTTCGCCGGCGTCAGCAGAGTGCCCGTTACTGGGCGAGTTAGCAGATACCAATCAAAAAACAAAGTGAGGTGGCGCTCAAAATCAGAAGTGTCGGTTTCGCTAACCCCAATGTCACCAAAGAACTGCTCCTTAGCTTTGACCACTTCTTTTTGATATTTAGCGGAAGAAAAATACTCAGTTAATGTTTCAAGACAAAGCTCATAACTCATGTTGGATCCAATCGATGTACTCATCAAATAAAACTCCAGCATCACGCGGTCCCGGATAGCACTCTGGGTGAAACTGAACGCTGAAACATTTTTTGTTTTTGTAGTAAATTCCTGAAATGGTTTGATCGTTTAAGTTTACATGGCTCACCGTAACATCGGAGGGCAAGGTTTTTGCATCGATTGCGTAACCGTGATTTTGACTGGTGACATAGATTTCATCAGTGCGTAGGTCTTTGACTGGATGATTGGCTCCATGGTGGCCAAATTTTAATCGGTAGGTTTTTGCACCAAGAGCTCGAGCCAATATCTGTTGCCCCATGCAAATTCCAAAAATAACTTTTTGGCCCAAGAACTTTTGCACAACCTCAACTGTTTTTTGCACATCTGCTGGATCCCCTGGACCGTTTGAAAGTAAAATGCCATCAGGATTCCATTTTTTAATTTCTTCGTAAGATGTTCGCGAAGGGAACACCGCCACTTCACGGCAGCGCTTTAGGAGTTCACGGATAATATTTTGTTTGCAACCATAATCGAATACGGCCACGCGTGGTCCCGATGAGGAGGCTCCGCTCAAGGTTTTCATTTCGCGAGTGGAAACATGGTGCACCCAATCTTTATCCAAGCCGCGATGTTTTTCGATGAGAACCTTTGCCTCTTTTTTTGCTTCGTCGAGGTTTTCAGCTTGCACAACGGCACCAAGCATGGTTCCTTTGTCGCGCAAATAAAGCACCAGATCCCGAGTGTCGATGCCGTTAAGCACGGGCACACCGGCATCACTCAATCTGCGAATCCAAGAATCGTCGTGTTTGTAAATATCAAGAGCAATAAACCCTTCGATCCAAATTTGTTGCGATTCCCAAAAAGATTTGTCGACACCGTAGTTGCCTTGCATGGGAGCGCACATCACCATGATCTGTCCGTAGTAGGAGGGATCTGTCGCGATTTCTTCGTAGCCATTGTGAGAGGTGTTAAAAATCACTTCGCCGGCGCGAGGTTTTCCGCCGAGCCATTCGCCGTCGTAGATTTTTCCGTCTTCTAAAACCAAAAAGCCTTTTTTCATTTTAGTACCCATTCTTTCGCGCAACAAGATCGAGGAGCGCTGCTCGCACATAAACACCATTTTGTTTTTGTTGCCACATTCTAAAGTGCGGCAACTCTCGCACCGACGGATCAAATTCCAAGCCCCAGTTCACCGGGCCCGGGTGAAACACCAAGGCCGTGGACTTCAGGTGCTTCGCTTTTGTAGAATCTAACTGATAGCTTTTTATGTACTCATCTCTTGAAAACGTATTGTTCTCATCATGACGCTCGAATTGCACGCGCAATCCTACCACCACATCAGCCCACGGCAGGGCTTCGGAGAGTTTTGTAAAGCTCTTCTGCGATGCTGGAATTCCACCCAAGAAGGACTCAGGTCCAACCACGCCGATGTTGGCACCAAGTGATGATAGAAATCGGAAATGCGATTGAGCAACGCGACTGTGGCGCACGTCGCCCACAAAGAGGATATTTTTGTTTTTTAAATCTGCAAAAGTTTCGAGCATCGTAAAAACATCGAGCAGCGCCTGGGTGGGATGGGAGTGGGTGCCATAACCCGCATTAATCAGAGGAATCTGCGTTTTTTTGCTGAGCTCGAGTAACTTGAGCTCGTCCCCACAGCGAACAACTAAAACATTTGGGCCCATGGCGTGGAGAGTCCAAAAAGTATCCTCAAACGTTTCGCCCTTGATCAGGCTTGAGCCTTCTTTGGAGGCACCATCAAAAAATGTGGTTTGCCAACCCATTCGGAGTGCTGCCATCTCGAAACTGGAGCGAGTTCGTGTGCTGGGTTCGAAAAATAGGAGGCTCAACAAGAGAGGTTGGCTGGAAAATGACGCTTTTGAAAAAGATCGGTGTTTTAAAAAATCATTTTTAATGGTCTTTGCTTGCGCGAACAAGCCTTCGATCTCTTTTTGTGAGAGATCGTCTGTTTCAAGGAACGAAAAGACGGGGGAACTCATTAAAAAAACAGCATAGTTATGAGGGTGTGGGTTGTCAACAACTCCGGGCCGGTTTGGTAGTCTCTACTCGCTGTTTTTGCCAG
>JANOYW010000066.1:0-114090 GCA_031429075.1 Bdellovibrionales bacterium
ACTTGCCAAAAACGACCCGCATCAGGCCACTGAGGAACGCCTTCAAAAATCACCTGCGTAGCGCCGCACAACAGAGGCCCGTAAGCCATATACGAATGGCCCGTGATCCATCCCAAATCCGCTGTACACCAAAAAACATCATCTTCTTTGTACTGAAAAACATTTTGAAATGTGTAGGCCGTCCAAAGCATGTAACCCGCGGTGGTGTGAACCAGTCCTTTGGGTTTTCCTGTGGATCCCGAAGTGTATAAAATAAAAAGTGGATCTTCGGAGCTCATGAGCTCTGGTTCACAAACAACAGATTGTCGATCAAGATTTTCGAGCAAGAATTCATCGCGTTGAGCTTGCATCTCAGTTTCACCGCGAGTTCTTTGCAAAACCAATACTGTAGCTACAGTGGGGCACATTACCAAAGCTTCGTCGGCCATTTTTTTGAGTGGAACTTTTTTGTCTCCGCGCAAGCCTTCGTCATTGGTGATTAAAATTTTAGCGGAACTGTCTTGGATGCGACTGGCCAGGGCCGAGGCCGAAAATCCACCAAACACAATGCTATGCACGGCACCAAGGCGCGCGCAGGCCAGGGCACCAAACACGAGCTCTGGCACCATCGACATATAAAAGCAAACCACATCGCCTTTTTTAACTCCCCGCTCTTTCAGCAAATTCGCAAATTGGCTCACCCGCTCGAGAGTTTGTTTGTAAGTGTAGGTGCGAACCGGCTCCTGCGGATCATTGGCTTCGAAATAAAAGGCAACTTTATTGGGAGTTTTTTGCGCATGTCGGTCGAGCGCATTCACGGTGATATTCAGTTTTCCATCAGAAAACCATTGCACATTGCCAGCCTCGAACGAGCCCTCCAGAGTTTTTGTTGGCTTTTGCGACCACAAAAACTCGTTGGCAAGTTTTAACCAAAATTGCTCCGCGTCTGCATGATAACTTTTGTGAGAGGATTCGTAGTCCTGAAGTGTATTAATACGAAACATATATGGTTTTTCTCCCCTTAGCTCAAAGTCTAGATCTACAAATTTTGCCTCTGTAAATGATTAAATTCAAGGCGCAATGCTCACAAAGAATGGCTCTAAAACCGATAAAGTTTCAATGAAATCTATTTTCTTTTTTAGCATTCTATTTTTTGTGGGAAATTCATTATCCAATGCTTCGGTGAACAATGGGTTTTATGACGTTGAATTCTCGTCGTCGGCACCAGCAACCTCGGAAGTGACCACTCCTGTGGTCGAAGCTTCTATGGCTCCTGCGTCTGCCGTGAGCCCTCCAAGTCGCCCGGCCAATTTAACCACGGCCTCGGCCGCTGCCGCTCCAGCCGCCCCCGCAGTACCTACGCGCGACTACTCCGTCCGTTCTGCTGGCCGCCGAGCTCATTTGCAAGAGGCTCTTTCCGATGTGCGAAGTTGCAATTCCCTTGTGTTTATCGAAGGCACCAAAACCAGTCGCAACCGCAACGATTGCGACACTCTGACCACGGCGCAGTCTTTTGTGTCCACGCTGATGCGTCAACTTCCCCTGTGTGTTGCCGAAGGCGTTCGCGCCAGTGGATACTCTAAACCCATCAAGCAAACAAAAGTTTACAACGCCAAGTCGGTGCGCACAGGTACAGATAACGATGGAAATATGAGTTTGCACTTCGCAGGACGGGCCCTGGATATTTGGCAAATCGATGTGATTTTCGAAGACAATACGACACTCAACACACCGATGACCGTGGCTTCTAAAAACCTGCCCTTTTACAAAAAATTTAATGACTGCTGGGAACGAGAAACTGTGGCTGCCCTGCGCAGACAGTATCCCAACAATCGAAGCTGCCATAGCTACGATGGCCTGATCGACTGCAGCCGACGGGATCATCGAGACCATGTGCACGTCTCTCTGCCCTATTGCCCTAAAAAAACTGGATACAACTCTTACTAAGGTGTTTTTATGATGATTTTATTTTTAATTCTTTTATCAACGGCGCAAGACAACGGTGAGTTTGTTTGCAATCCTCCAAAAGAAATCAAGGATCGCGTCAATGAGTACTGCATTCAAGCGTCACAGTTTGCAATCACCTATACAAAACCGCAAGTCATTAAAATGAAGAACGGAAAACTCTTTTTTACATCCGAGGAAACCGACGATGGCTCGGTTGTTTTAAAAATGGCACATCAGTGTCGCGGCAAAAAAATCTCCGGATGGAAACGATTCGATAAATTTTGTGGGTACGAAAACGTAGACTTCGACCGTAAAACTCCGGCCATCGTAAGAATTCGTCAAGAACTCGCTCAAATCAACCGTCTGAACGAAAAAGCCCACCGCGACCAGATTGATCGCCTGATCGCTCAGCAAATGAACCCCTGGTTAGCAGATCCTAAAAATAATATTTCAGAAAAAAATGGAAAAGTAAAAATTAAAACGCTTAAGAGTCGACTGGACATCACTTGTCACACACCAGAAGAGCTGACCTACGAAACAAACTGTAACTGAGGAGATTATTTTGCGAACGAATCAAAATAATACAAATTATGTACCTCTCTGAAATCATTCTTTCATTTTTGCATAGAGTTCTTCAAAATTGGATACAATCATCGGAGGATCTCTGGAGGAGTCAGGGCTGAAACGAACAAGATGTTCTTCTTATATTACACTGTGCTTTCTCTTGTTAACCACAGGTTGCGTAGGGCCGATTACACCTTTTGGCGCACTTCATTCTTTAAATTTTCTTACCAAGACATCTACAGAGCCAATCACAATCACTGCTGAATCCCCCATCCAAATACGATTTTTACCAAAACGCCAAATTCTGCACAGCAAAAGTGATCTCGTTGTGGAAATTCAAGATACACAGGATATCCCGTCTCTAGCGAACGTGCGCGTGTATTTTAATTCGTTTGATGTCACTTCCACATTTATGTCGAACATCGAAGTTAAAAATCGCGTTAAAGAAAAAATTCTTGAGATCGAATTTAAAAATATTCGACTCAAACTCCTTGATGAGAACAATATTCGAATCGGTTATTCCAAAAATAATTCGCTTTATGCTTCGCAGTTTCAGGCACCGACGTGCGACTTTTTTGAAACAAAACCCATTAATAACATTCAAGGGTTCCGTCCGCCATCGGAGTACATCCTGTGGCTGACCGAAATTGCGAAAACGCAAAAGTTTAATCCCAATCTCCTTACTGGAATTGTCGCCCAGGAGTCTGGGTTTAACCCCAACGCCGTCAGCTGGGCAAAAGCCATCGGTCTAACACAGATCACCCACCTGGCTCAAGAACAGCTTCGAGTTGAAGAAAAATCGTGGCCCCAATCTCGTGAAATTAGCTCTTTAAGTTATATAGATTTAAAACAAAAAATCTCAACCGGCGAGTTGAACCACCAAAACGAATGGCGTCTGGACCCTAAAACATCCCTGCAAGGTGGCGCAGAGTATATAAAGTATCTTTATAAATATTGGAGCTTAGAAGAAAACCAAGTTTGGCTCAAAAAACTTTCTGGCGAACCGAATGTCGTTCTTAGCCAGGTGATCCTTGCCAGTTATAATTCTGGGCCTTCGCGAGTAAAAAATGCGATCATATCTGACAATAATGAGTGGCTTAAAAAGTCGGAGCTCAAAGAAGCTTCTAAGTATATTCAAAAAGTCTTTAGCTATTGCTATCACTTTTCAGAAAGGTCCGTGTCCGATGATGGTTAAACCAAAAATTGTCAACTGGATGGGAATCGCTATGCTTCTTGTGGCAGGATCCTTTCCGTTGCAAGCGGCTCTCCTTTATCAACATTCGTTTTCTGAACTTGGATCTATCTTACAAAAGATTTCACTCCTCAATTTTGTTTCCATTTGCCTGATGGCGACAACGGCCTACATGCTTTTTACGGTTTCACCGTATCTTAAAGTGCTGTGCCCGCTCACTATCGCCTGCCTTGCTTGGAACAATTATGTAGTGGGTAGTTACGGACAAGACTTCACCATGGCGCAAGCCATGCTTGGAACTGGACTTTTTGCTGGCCTGTTTGTTCCCTTGTTTCGCAAGGACATTCGCCTGATTCTCAGCGATCCACATCGAAGGTGGTGGCGGCGTGCAAATCGGCTTCATAAGAATATCGACGTCATACTCAATCCGTTTGTCGGGCAAACTCTGTTGGCGCAAACTTTTGATTTGTCTGAGAGCGGTGCTTTTATTCCATTTGAGAACAAATCCTGGGACGAAATTCCCAAAGTGGGCGAGCGGATCAAAATCAGCCTGCATATCGATACGATTCGCAAAATCAAATGCGAGGCTATTGTTGTTCGAGTTGTCGAACCTCTAGGGAACTATCCTAAAGGCATTGGTATTCGTTTTATCGAGATGAACGAGGCACATAAAAGAAGTCTAAATAACTTTTTGACTCATTAACAGGGCCACTTTACCCTGTTAATACTGAACGTTTATGAGGGAGATAGCATGCGAGGCCTAGACCGAGTTGTTTTATCAGTGTTTATATTTTTTTTAGTTTCCACTGCGTCGGCAAAACAGATTGGTCTGTTTATGGTCGTCAAAGGTGAAATTAAAGTTGTTAGAGGCAGCGAAACACTCAAAGCCAAAGTTCCTCTCGGTGTTTATCAAGGCGATACGATCATTTCTTCGAAGGATGCCCGGGCAAAAATTGTAATGAACGATAAAAACGTAATTCACATCTCACCAAGTACAGAACTCAAAATTGAAACTTACGTCAACAACGGACAGCAAAAAAATGTGGAGCTGAATTTAAAAGAAGGTAAAGTTCGCAACAATGTGGAACAGACGTATGATGGAGACAAAAACAAATTTATTATCAAAACTCCCACAGCTGTCGCTGGAGTGCGCGGCACTCAATTTATAACGTCGTTTGATAAAGGTCGCAATGAAACTAAAATCGTAACGTTACAAGGACGCGTAGAACTTACCAACCTTCCATCGCAAGCAGGAGCTGCAGCAACCACAGTTGTGATCAACAAAGGCGAAAGCTCAACTGCGACAGCAGAGGCTCCACCTGCTCCACCACAAGCTGTTCCTGCAGACCAAATGAAAAATATTGATCAAGATACAACCGTTAAAACAACCGACAAAAAAACGCCGAGTGCTGCCGACTCCAATGGTCGCGGAAGTGATACTAAAAAAACTCCTGAGGCTCGCGTAGAAGATCCACAAGATCAATCGCCAAAAACGTTTGATAAATTACCTGAAGTTAAAAATCCAACGCCTACAGCGGTTACACCTCCTCCGGCTTTTCAGCGTCCTCCACCGCCCATCAACAACCTTCCGGCAGATGCGATTCGCCAGCAACAAGAGAAAACAAAAGTTAAGATTGATGTCAGGAATAATACGAGCCCCTAAAGGACTTAGAATTCAAAAATGAAAATTTTCATCTTAGGTACCACAACGTTCTTTCTCATCATGAGCACCTCTGCTTACGCAGAGGAACTAGCGTCAACAACTGTGCTTGTGAGCCTCAGCGGCGATCCACAAGTGAGGGATCTGCCTGATACGTCCTTGCAAGATCAAATCAACGAACAATCTAAAAGAAATATTCTTTTGCAAAAACAAAGTAAACTCGATGCTCGTTCACAAAAAGAACTCGCTGGCAAAGCGCGTCTCTACTACCAAAAAGGCCGCGAAATTTTTAAGACAGGGAAATATACGGAGGCCCAAAAATATTTTGAAAAAGCTATTTTCTTGGATGCTTCGGTAGATCAGTACTACCATGAATTTGCGATCACTCTTTTTAAAAATAATAACTATCGCCGCTCGCTAGCCCTGCTGGCCAATCTCGATGGCGCCGACGTGAACCAAGTCGAAGTGGACTACTATTCGGGGCTTAATTTATTTAAATTAAATCAAACAGACTATGCTCTAAAAAAATTCAAAACCACTCAGGATGCAGAGGATCCAACGCTCTCTCCCCTTGCCGCGATGTACGCCGGCATTACCTATGCACAGCTTGAAAAATACAAGGAAGCCAAGGAAGCCTTCCAACTGATTCTCGACACTTCAAAAGATCCCGATCTCGACAACAAAGCCGAATCCTACATCGAAAGCATCGAACGCTATGAAAGTTATCTTAAAGAGTCCAAAAAGAAGTGGGCCTACTCACTTTTTGCAGGCACCTCCTATGACGAAAACGTACTCAACGTGGCCGCCAACAACGTCTCCACCGGTGTTGAGGCCTACCGCTTTCTCTATGGTGGCTCGCTGTCGTACAAAGCTTTGTACTCACAAAAAATGTCATGGATTCCTGTGTTGTCGGCATCCGACATCTATAGCTTTGACAAAAAATTCCAGTCCGACGCGACCATTCAAGGAACAGATCCCTTACAGTGGGACCTCTCAGCTCCAGTAAGGTTTTATCTTTCTAAATTCACACTGTCTCTAACGCCAGGTTACCAACAGCTTTACATGAGCCTTGGTGAGAGCACGCGCGGGCTCACCTTTAGTTCGGCTTTTTTGCGTTCCATGATTTCCATTTCGCATTTCGAAAAACTATACACTGATTATAAATTGGATTTCTCAAACGACACATCTCATATTACAGTTTCTAGCCCAGCCGACAACCAGTCGGCCAACAAGATCACATTAGGTCTCACAAATACCTATCTGATGAATGACAAAGGCTCAAAGACCCTGTTTAGCGATTTGTATTACGTGATGAATAGCGCCGATGGCGACAACAACACCTACAACAAGTCGCTGTTGAACATCGGCTGCAGTCACCCGCTGAACGATCTCTGGATTTTGTATTCTAAACTCGAGTATTTTCGGCAGGATTTTTCGGATTCAAGCTCGGGCCGCCTGGATACTAACATCTCCGCCTCTTTGGGTGGCTATTACTCGTGGTCCGAAAGATCCACGCTATCCCTCTCAATGATGTACATGGACAACAGCTCATCGGTATCGTTCTTCTCCTACGACAAGTTCGCTGTGACCGCTATTTGGAGTTTTAATAGTGGGTTCTTTTAGGTCGGTTGGGTTTTTCTCGCGAGCTGCAGCTTTTACTGCCGTTGCGGAAGTTGGGGATCTTCGGGCTCATTCAATTATTGTTTATGTCCTAAAATAGCCACAAATGAACGCATGGTTTCAACGGTCGAAACTTCAAGGCCGTGGGCACCGAGCGCACTGGTTATATCTTGCAAAGAATGCAGATAAAACTGATCGGTCACCGTTGACCCATCGGTGATTTGATAGGAACCGGTGAAATGCCGCCCGTTTAATTTCTCATCAACATATCGATCCATCCATATTTGATACTGGTACGGATCCGCGGTAAAAATTAAAAAGTGACCTTTATGTTTAAGCACGCGACTCAGTTCGTAAGAAGCTTTCTTTAGATCGCTCAATAAATGCCAAACCGCGATTGAGAAAACCGCATCGAAATAAGTGTCTTCGAACGGTAGAGCATAGGCATTGCCGATCACGAAGGTGCGGGACGAGTTTGCGTAGAGCTCGGTGGCTCGAGCGATTAAGTCGGGGGACGGGTCCACACCAAAATAGGAGATTTGGTTTTGTCCTGTTTGGATCGAGCACACACCCTGGCCGCATCCAATATCTAGTACATTTTTGGACGATGCCGTGGTCAACCAGGATTGCAAGAGCGGGTACAAATCCTTTTCTCTGACATTGGCACTACGATCTTCGATAATCCGTATCCATTCCTGCGCAGTCTTTTCGTCAAACTTTTTGTCGTCCATTCAGCGAATGTAGCAAATGGAATATCGGTCGTCACTTGCAGACTTTTGCTTTGACGATTTATAGAAAAGATACTTCAAATATGAAGAGCTGCCCAACTGCCGCTACGGCAGTAGCCGGAGCAAGAATTAAGAATTAAGAATTAAGAATTAAGAATTAAATCGCAATGTTCTTGGGTCAAGCGTCAATCCGGAAATTTATTTTAATATTTATTTGACTACGGAATTAGGAATCGAGCATCGACTCTGCCGCGCCCACAAATATCCATCCGCACTACTCCACGTGCGATAAAAATACTATTGATCGAGCGAAACCTCATGCTTTTAAGACTATGTTATAAGGAAAAATATTTCGATGGTCCGGATTACAAAATTCTTGAAACCTGAATTTAAAAACGCATGCTATATTTTCCCTGTTGTTTAATCTTTGTAAATCAATCTGAAGGAGAACTAATGCAAATAACCACTATATCCAACGATACTCTTGTATCTTATTTTGAAATCTCCGTTCGTAGCGAGCGCAAGATCACAGCACAAGTATTGGAATACATCGCCTAGATAGATCGGCGAAGACTCTATGTAGAAAAAGGGACCACAAGCCTCTTTGACTATTTGGTCAGAGACTACGGTTATAGTCCTGGAGCCGCTATGCGCCGAATCGACGCGGCACGGTTACTTCGTGAACTTCCGGAAACAGCAGAAAAGTTCGAGAAGGGCACGCTCACCCTTTCTCAGGCCAATCAAATCCAGAGAGCTTCGCGCGAGTTAAAAAAGACCAAACGCGAATCTTTGAGCACAAAAAGTAAGCGCGATTTAGTTTTACAATTGGAAAATAAAACGCAAAAACAAACCGAACAGCTCCTCGCGACAACCTTAGATCTGCCCGCAACTCCGGCACAGAAACAAACCTACCATCGAGACCAGTCAGTGACGTTGACCGTCACTTTTACGCAAGAACAAATCAAAATTCTTGAACAAGTACAGAATATGGTCTCCCACAGTTTGGCAAATAGAGACTGGGCCGAAACTTTCACCTATCTGGCAAAAAAAGAAGTGGCACGACGAACCGTCGTTTATAAATCGAGGGCCCGTAAAAATTGTGTCGATGCAATTGAGATATCGAAGGATACTTCAGCACCTACGAAAGAAGCTACCGCACCTACTTCATCTACGGAAGAGCAAACTATATTATTGCCCACTGCCGCTACGGCAGTAAGCGCAACTTTAGCAGCTACCGCAGCTACGACAGTAAAATCCTATTCCGCACAAAAGCACGCGCCCGCCTATTCCTTCGGGCATTCGCAAAACCTTGCTAAATGAGCATGCACGTTGTGCACATAAAGATTCACGCGGGCGAAGCTGTGGTAGCCAGCGATTTTTGCAAATCGATCATATCCGCAGTTGGAGTCGCGGAGGAACGCACGAACCGGAGAATTTGCAGGTCCTATGTGGCGCGCACAACCGACTGAAGTACATCAAAGAATCTAAGCGCAGTTGGCCTAGCCTCTAAGTACGATACCAAAAGATATTTTTAGTTTACCTCCCCTACGGGGGAGTGTTTCTTGACGTGTACGAGCGACCCGCCAGTGGAACGCCATCGTCGTTGCAATCCGAAAATGTGATCGGTAACGATTCGGTTTCCTCATTATTTAAAACAACAAAATGAAGATGCGGATTGATTGTTTGACCCACCATCCCGCTATAGGCAATCATTTGACCTTGCTCAACCCGATCATTTACTTCAACAACAGCTCCCATTTTTCGGATGTGGGCGTAAAGTGCTCGTGTGCCATCGTTATGTTCAATCATGATAAAGTTCGAATGAATGCCGATCCCATCGAAGGTTTCTTCTACCTTAATTACGATACCGGATCTCGAAGCTAAAACCTCTGATCCAATGGACATCCAGAAATCCCACGCATAGGTATGAGCACCTCGGTGACTTGTAAAACTGCGATTTCCTTGTGATACAAAACGGGAAATCCCCGATTTCCAGGGAAGTTTGTAAGGCGAGAGATGAGATGGGGACGTTCTTTCACCTATGGGTCCGGTTCCGAAAATGATAAAGAGAGAATACAGTAGAAGCCAACAAAAGTAGATAATTGCAACTTTCAGGGAACCTGTCCTGAGGAAGTAAAAACCAACTATCACAAGCACACCAGTGAGAATTGTTAGAAAAAAAATTGCTGCTAAAGCGTAATACATCGTTCCTCAATCACGAGCCGTCACCGCCCACTACTTCGTGCGGCGCTCGTAAACGCCGTCCCAACTGGCTTCGGGCGGCGTTTTTAGGAAATACTCGCAGCGACCCTTGTACACTTGTACCAATTTGTCGTCTGGGTAGGACTCCTCGAGCTTAATGAACATGTCGTAGGCTCGCACAAAATCGCGACTATGATACACTTGGTACGCTTCGCGGTAACGATCCAACCAGATCACCGACTCGACCGCCGCTTTCTCGGAGATCAGCTCATAGGCGCGCACCGGTTCTTTTTTACCCTTCACACGCACGCGATCTACCTCTCGAAACAAAAAACGTCCTTTGACTTGCTCATAGGTGTATTCGCTCACCAAAATTTTGGCGCCGTACTCTTTGGTGGTTCCCTCGAGACGCGCACCTAAATTCACCGCATCGCCAATCACCGTGTAACTCTGCACAATCTTCGAACCCATGTTGCCCACACTCATGCTACCGGTGTTGATCCCGATTCCAATATCGATGTGAGGCCAGTCGCGTTTTTTAAATTCAATCTGTAATTTTTTAAGCTCATCAATACTTTGCAAGGCGCAGCGACACGCATAGTACGCATGATCTTCAAAAAACACGGGGGCACCAAAGAAGGCCATTAACCCGTCGCCCATATACTTATCCAAGGTTCCCTTGTTATTAAACACCATCTCGGTCATCGGCGTTAAGTACTCATTCAGGAAGCGCGAAAGCTCTTCGGGATCCATTCTTTCGGAAAACTCTGTAAAGCCGCGCACATCCGAGAAGAACACGCTCATCTCTTGCTTTCGACCACCCAACTTTAAATTGTCTTCGTTTTTTAATAGCTCGTCGACCACAGCCGGTGACACATACTTGGAGAACGTTTTCTTGAGTGCACTTCGCTTACGTTCTTCGGAGAAATATTTGTACATAAACACGGTACCATGCACGCCGCCGATCAACAGCAAAACAAATACGCTCGAATAAAATAAATTGTATTTAGTAAACAGCAGTCGATCCAAGTAAATATGCAAACTCATCGCCACTACAAAACTGACCACTGATCCCAGTGCACCCATCCACGACAGCAGTAAACTCATCAGCAAGCCCAAACCAGCAAGAATCAACGGCAAAGCAAACTGCTCCTTAGGAAGGTTCTTTAAAAAAGTACCTTCAAACAGATTTCCGATCACGGTGAGATGAATTTCGGGTCCCGGGTAATTTGCGGCCACCGGAGTATTTCGCAAATCATACAATCCCACGGCGGTTACACCCCAAATGGCCATTTTGTTTTTGAAGAAAGCTTTTTTGTTGTGTTTTTCTACTTTCAACCTGATTTGATCCTGACCGTGACTCCCATCGTGGGTCATCACCGAAATCTCTTCGTCCTCCGAAAATAAATCTTTGGCCGATACGACAGGAAAGGTAAAAGACGGTCCATAATAACGAATTGTAAGCCTGCCATACTCATCCACGGGCAGTTGATGAACGACAGTTTCTGGCTCAGTCTGCGCGTTGATAATTTGAAACGACGTGATTTGCTTTTTGCCATTCACATTTTCTACTTTGACGTCGGCACGGTAGCCCGTTCCAGTGAGATAGGTTTGTAAAGCCAAAGACGGAATAAAACTTGTCCCCAGTTTATTGCCCGAGCGATAGAACAGGGGGTATCGTCGCACATAGCCGTCTAAATCCAAGTGTGCCACAAAACTCGCTGTATACGACGACGCTTCTTGGATGGGCAAAATATTTCCCTGCCACTCCCCGTATTGTGGAGTCGGAAATTCCTGTACCATTTTTTTAAAACGTTTGATTTGGTCTTCAATCGGCATTTTAGTAAATTCTTTTTTGACCGCAAAAAGTTCTTTGTATTGAGTTTGCAAAACATCCATATTTTCAAAATAGGCAGAGTCTTCCGGCGTGAGCCAAACGTTGCAGTATTCAAACACATCGCGAATTTTTTTAGACTTTAGATAGTTTGCCTGAAAAAGTGTCAGCTCGCTGGTCGATTGCTTATTGAGTTGTTTGAGGTAATCGATTTCAGACTTCTTCTGTACAGCTTTAAAGATACCAGAAAAAAGAGTGTTCCAATTAAGATCGTCAAAATTCTCGGTCACATCATCAACAATCAAGGTGGGGTTAATTTTTGCGATATGCTCGCCACCATTTAAAAGGAAGGCCTCATTCACGCAGTAGTCTTTGTACGGCTCAAGATTAAGCCGGTCTTCGCTGTAAGCGCCCAAAACTATTTGATCTTTGTGTGCTTCGACGACAGCAGCCATTTTCATATCATGCTCTGGATATTTTAAATCGGGCTCCGCATGGATGATATCCATACCGATGGTTTTTACGCCATAACCAAAAAGTTTTTCAGTGATATCGGCCATTACGTCGCGCCCCCAGGGCCAGCGGCCGATTTCGCGCAAGGATTCTTCGTCAACGGCGATGAGCACCACCGGGGTTTTTACGGTCTTGGGCTTCATAAATTTGAATTGCAGATCGGTAAAACGATGATCCACTGTTTCCAACAGCTGTAAAAACGCATTCGGCGTAGACAAACTGGAGTGACGTTTTTGATGGGTGAGGTAATACCAGCTCAACATCACAACAGCCATTGTTGTTAGAGCACCAATCAGGAAACTAAAGACTTTGTTTTTCATAGGTAAACTATCGGTTTTTTACAGGCTTTTTTTAAATGCTAAGGTGTGTCTGTTTCGCTTTATCCTGGCCTTTTGTCGTGGACAATCCTCTGGAATCGGGCTAGATTTTTTTCTTGTCAATTTTTGAGGGAGGATCCGTGTCTTTTATTATAGCTATCGCAATGACCACCGCCGTTCTGTTTCTTTCGCCGTCCGTCGAAGCCAAGACTGCGACCAAAGACTTTTTAAAGCAAGCCAACCAAACCCTCCTCACCGAGCAAATCTCCACCCAGCGGGCCGAATGGGTGCAAAACAACTTTATCACCGACGACTCCACGGTTCTCGCTTCGGAAGCCAACGCCCGCTACACGCAAGTGGCCACGGAGTTTGCGCTGCAGTCTAAAAAGTACAAAGGCAGCAGCAAAGACGAAAAACGCCAACTCAATCTCCTCCTCGCCTTTTTAAATTTGCCAGCGCCAAAAGACGCAAAAAAAGCGCAGGAGATGACCAAGTTAAAATCAGAGCTCGAGAGCACCTACGGCAGCGGCAAGTACTGCAATAAAAAAGGTGTTTGCAAAAATCTTTTGGATCTCGAAGATATTTTGGCCAAATCACGTAAGCCCAGTGAGCTTGTTGAGGCGTGGGAAGGCTGGAAAACAGTTTCTGTTCCCATGAAGTCCAAATACGAAAAAATTGTGGAGCTTTCCAATCAAGGGTCCCGAGAGCTTGGTTTTAAAAATCTTTCTGAGTTTTGGAAAACCAAATACGACATGAGCGACGCCGCCTTCGAAAAGGATTTGGATCGTTTATGGGGCGAAGTAAAACCTTTTTACGAACAGCTTCACTGTTATGTGCGCGGTCAGTTGAATAAGAAATACGGCAATGCTGTGGTTTCTAAAGACGGCCCTATCCCAGCGCATCTTTTAGGAAACATGTGGGCTCAGTCGTGGGGAAACATCCGCGACGTGGTCGGCGTGGATTCTTCAAAAGCCATGGACATCACAAAATTACTCAAAGAGGCCAAGTACGATTCTAAAAAAATGGTGAACACCGCTGAAAACTTTTTTGTATCCTTAGGAATGCCGGTACTTCCCAAAAGTTTTTATGAGCGCTCGCTGTTTGATAAACCTCGCGATCGCGAAGTTGTATGCCACGCCAGTGCTTGGGATATCGACCTGAAAGATGATGTGCGCATCAAAATGTGTATTTTGATTGATGACGACAGCTTCCGTACCATCCATCACGAGCTGGGGCACATCTACTATTACCTCGCTTACAAACAGCAACCTATCCTTTACAACGGGAGCGCTAACGACGGCTTCCACGAAGCTCTCGGCGACACCATTCAACTTTCCATCACCAGCAAGTATTTGTACGACATCGGATTGCTAAAAAAGATGCCACCCAAAAACGACAACATCGATTATCTTTTGTCTATGGCTCTCGAAAAAGTGGCGTTTCTTCCCTTTGGTTTACTTATTGATAAATGGCGTTGGAAAGTTTTCGAAGGTTCTGTAAAGCCCGAGCAGTACAACCAAGCTTGGTGGGATCTTGTGCGCGAGTACCAGGGTGTTGTTCCGCCAAACAACCGCCCGGCCGATGCGTTTGATCCCGGATCCAAATACCACGTTCCGAGTTTTGTTCCCTACTCTCGCTACTTCCTAGCACATATCCTGCAATTCCAATTTCATCGTTCGCTTTGCCAAACAGCAGGCAACAAGGCGCCACTGCATGAGTGTTCTATTTATGGCAGCAAAGAAGCTGGATCGAAGCTTTGGAAAATGATGGAAATGGGCCTCAGTGAACCATGGCCCGTGGCTTTAGAAGCCGTCACAGGACAAAAGCAAATGGATGCTACAGCCATGCGTGAGTACTTTGCACCACTTGAAAAATGGCTGCGCGAAAAAAACATGGGCCAAAAGTGCGGTTGGTAACAAAGTCCCGTTTTAAGGTTTAATTTATTTCGTCTGCAAATTGAGTCGAGTTCACGACTCAATTTGGGCCAGTGGTCCAACCAATTTAATTTTATGTTGTCTTCTTCCGAAAAGAGGCCTAACAATGAAAGTAATGAAGGCCTGGTTATCAATTCATTTTCTGCTCTTCCTCCTGGCGCCTTTGACTCTGAACGCAGAGCCAACCTCCTCTATCTTTGCCATTGAAAAATCCTCTGCAAAATCTTGGACCCAGACTTCTGCTTCGAACACGGATTTTGCTTTTGAGATTGAAGAGAAAATCGAGGAGAGCAACGGCGACAGTTCTGCGCTTCCCTACACACTGCTTTCATATAGCAACTTAGATTCAACTTCCTACGTCAATGTGTTCTTCCTGGCACCCACATCATTGTGGAACGCCGTTTTACAGTTCTGCTCTCTGTTCACTATCAGTCCGCCGCTTTCTTAAAAAGAAAAACACTTCTCGCTTTCTGTTTTAACTTTTTAAGACTGGGGTCTTTTTATGAATTCGCTGAAGAGCTGGAATTTAAAAACTAATTTAATCTCTGGATTTACTGTTTTCCTTATCGCACTGCCACTGTCCATCGGTATCAGTGTGGCTTCGGGGGCTCCGCCCACGGCGGGCTTGCTGTCGGCCATCATCGGCGGAATTGTGGCTTCGTTGATTAGCGGCAGCCACGTCACGATCAGTGGTCCCGCTGCGGGGCTGATTGTTGTTGTTTTGGAATGCATCAACTCCCTCGGGCAAGGAGATGCCATGCGAGGTTTTCGTCTCACTCTGGCTGCCATTGTAATTGCCGGTGTTCTCCAGATATTCATGGGCTTAATGCGCTGGGGAACTTTGGGCTTGGCAGTTCCAATCAACGCACTCCATGGAATGATGGCCTCCATAGGAATTACGATTATTACCAAACAAATGTATGTGCTTGGCGGAATAAAGCCCGCAGCAAAAAATCTCATCGGACAGATCATCGAACTTCCCTCACGGCTTCTCGACGACAACATGGTCATTTTGGCCATTGGCGTTTTGTGTTTACTGATCGTCATCGGAGTGAACTACTTGCCGCGCGTAAAAAAAGTGGCACCGCCAGCTCTGTTCGCCGTAATGATTGGCTATGCTCTCAGTCTGTTTATTGATATTGAACACTCCCATTTTATCAATATTTTCAATCACGAATACCATGTTGGCCCGGAATTTCTCTTGTCCATTCCTCAAGAAATCTCAGGCTATTTTCATCAACCCCTTTTTCAAGACCTCACTTCCACGCATTTTTTTAAAGCCGTGATTACAATTGCTCTGGTGGCTTCCATCGAATCGCTACTAAGCACCTACGCTGTGGATAAGCTAGATCCTCTTAAAAGAACCTCCAATCTCAATAAGGATCTGATATCAAAAGGAGCGAGCAATATTCTCTTGGGATTCATCGGTGGACTTCCGATTATTTCGGAAATTGTTCGAAGCACGGCTAATATTTCCAGTGGAGCCACAAATCGTGTTTCGAATTTCGCCCATGGCGTGTTTATTTTGGTCTTTATTTTACTATTTCCACAATTTTTGAGCCATATCCCATTATCCGCGTTTGCAGCGATACTTATCTTCGTCGGCTTCCGCCTTGCTAATCCCTTACAAATTTTGAATGTTTATAAGTCAGGTAAAAGTCAGGTTTTGATTTTTTTGGTCACTATTGCAACGACGCTCTCCACAGATCTGCTCATTGGTATTTTTACGGGTGCGGCTTTGGAATTGGCAATTAACTTTATCAAGGTTAAAGATTTTCCCCAGCTCTTTAAGATCAATACGAAAATCGCCCAGGCAACGGATCAAGTCATACTTCATGTCGACGGCAGTTGTGTGTTTACCAACATGCTTTCGCTGAAGGGTACGATCGAAGCCCAAACAGCAAAAGTCATAATCGTGCAGTTTCTCCCCAACCAGTTCGTCGACACAACTAGCAAAGATCTTCTGCAAACACTTCAACAAAAGTTTTTGAATGAAAAAAGAATTCTCTTGTTTAAGAATGTAGACATCTCGTCGCAAAACAGTGGTCATTGAGGTGATTTATGAAAGCAATTCTCACATTATTTTTTGTAGTCTTTTATAGCAGCGCTTACGCCGAGGATATCAAGTTTGACCTCTACGGTTTCTTACTCGCCAACAGCACAATTGCCTCTGGTGGAGTGGATTCCCTGGGGAGAAACAACATGGTGGCCTATAATGCCGCAGCCAACCCTGCCCTGGCGCCATACCCAAGTCGCACCAGTCAATCCTTTCAAGTTCAGCAGTCGCGCCTGGGTTTAAAACTCCAACTCGAGGACGACATTGAAACTCTTTTCGAGTTCGATTTTGTCGACTTTAGTAAATCTAGCCCAACTGTTGCCGCCCTCCCCCGACTGCGGCAGGCGAAAGTGACGTGGCATGACGGCGATTGGACGTATCATGTGGGACAGATGTGGGACCTATTTTCGCCACTCGCCCCCACAACTTACAACTACATCGGACATTACTTCACGTCTGGTGACCTAGGCTTTATGCGCTTGCAGGCGCAAGCCTTAAAGAAAAATGGCAACTTCGAACATGGAATGGCTATTGGATTTCCAAGTTTTAACAATCAAGCCCAAGAGTCCACTCCTGAACTTTCTAAATGGCCAACTCTCAGCCTTCGAGAGACCTATCATGACGGTCCATGGACTTACGGAGCGTCGGGAATCGTCGGGCACCTGGAACTTCCGTCACGGGTGCGCTCGCAAACCCCTTTTGCAGTGAACGTTTTTGCGCAGTACAAAGACACCAACGACGACATCAACTTTGAGTCTTACTACGGACACAATACAGAGAATCTCAGTTTGCAGGGGCTGGGCTACTCTGCCACGCTTCTCACCCTAAAAGAAGCCGGCGCGTTTGTGACCGCTCGTCGACGACTGAACGAAAAACACGGACTGTTTTATGGCGCGGGTTATGCGAAAATCATAAATCCAGAAAATATGACACCGTCTTACAGCTACGTCGCGGGACGTCCCGTTTTCAATCTCACTGGTGGCACGTATACCGGCTATGGCATCGTGCAAAATGCCACGGCACGATTGGGCTATGAGTATTTTTACAAAAAAAATATGACTGCCTTTTTTGAAACGGCCCACCTCTACACAGAATATCTTTACGACCCGTCGGACAACGGTCGCTGGTCTTCCTTTCGCAATGCACAGGTTTTTGAAATCGGCTTAAAAGTCGATCTGTAAAGGATAAGTTATGCAAAAGTCAAATCGTAACCCTTCTGTTCAGTTGGCACTTCATGAGTTGAAACATCTATTGCCAACTCAAGGGCCACTCAAGGATTTTATTCATCACAACACACTTCACGCCTATCAGCATTTGCCTTTTCACCAAGGCGTTGAGCACGCGGCTCGTCTCACGGGTGTCAAAGTCTATCTTTCGAAGAACGAGTTTTTCGAAAAAAAGAACAACGGCGAAATTAACGATTTTTACCTGGAACATGAGTTTAGAAAAATGGGACTCACGCAAAACCAGGAACCCATCAATCCACAAGAGCGAAGAATTTTACACATGCGCCGACTTTGGAAAAAACATTTCCATCTCGATCTCGATGGACGTGTGCATTCGACCTTATTTCGCTGGATTGGCAGTTACCTCGACCAGGGTATTGCGATTTGGCGTTTCCCGGCGGGGACCACAGGTTTTTTGGATGCGCTTCGAAAAATGGATAAGGAATCGTTTGTTTCTGTTTTAGGAAATGGCAGTCCAAGAGCACGAAAACTTTTTCACGCCCCAAAGACAACCATCGAAGATGTTTTAACACTGATTGTTGGCGATGAATCCCTATATGGTCTGTACATATTTGATCAGCAGTTCGCCCATCCTGGATGGTCAGGTTTGGTTTCGCTGCTCGAAAGTGAACCCGAACCACTAATCGCACGTCGTAAAATTTCTCTGGAAGAATTTATTTTGTTTGAGCTTCTCTTGGAGCTTGATGAACTCGACGCATTGTTGGGAACAGACCGAGAACTCATGGGCAACATTTATCAAGGGCCTAAACTCGAAGAGATTTTAAAACCTCTCCCCACACGCAGCGAATACGCAGCCCTGCGCTGCTGGCAGGAAGCCTATGAGAATACTTATTACAACCAAGTCTTGCGTGCGTTAAACCAAGCCCCTGCACCCGCAGCGACATCGGAACGGGATTTCCAAGCCGTCTTTTGCATTGATGATCGTGAAGGATCACTACGTCGTTACATAGAAGCTCTTTCGCCAAAAGCCGAAACTCTGGGTGTTCCTGGATTTTTTGGTGTTGAGTTTTTTTATCAACCCGAAAATAGTTTTCACGTCACTAAACTTTGCCCCGCTCCGGTGAATCCAAAATACTTAATCAAACAAAGTCACTCGCAGTTGCATCGAAAAAAAGATTTGCATTTAGAATCATCAAGTCATTCATTTGTCGGTGGATGGCTCATTTCACAAACTTTGGGTTTTTGGTCGGCATTCAAATTATTTTTGCAAATTTTTAAACCTTCATTGTCGCCTGCTACAGCCACTTCTCTTAGACACATGGACAAGGTCTCCAAGCTCACGGTGGAAAATGATCATTTGCATCACCACGAACACGGCTTACAAGTGGGCTTTACCATTCCCGAAATGGTGGAGCGAGTGTACAACATGCTTTTTAGCATCGGTCTGACACAAAATTTTGCTGACCTTGTTTATCTTGTGGGGCATGGATCGAGCAGCATCAACAATCCCCACTATGCAGCCTACGATTGCGGCGCCTGCTCCGGAAGACCTGGCTCGGTGAATGCGCGGGTTTTTGCACACATGGCAAACCACGAAAAAGTCCGTGAACTGCTCAAGGAGCGCGGCCTTATCATTCCGCGGACCACCTTGTTTGTCGGAGCCCTGCACGACACGACTCGCGACGAGATTGAATTTTTTGAAGAGCAAGAGTGGCCACAGGATTTTTTAAATAAGCATCAAAAAAATCAGACGATTTTTCGCCAGGCTCTCGAACTCAACGCGCGCGAACGAAGCCGACGCTTTATGAACACTCCCCTAAGTCTAAACCCGAAAAATTATAATGACCGTGCAAAAATTCGTTCCGTGTCGCTGTTTGAACCTCGTCCCGAACTCAATCACGCCACAAACTCCCTCTGCATCGTGGGCCGACGGTCTTTAACCCAACAGGTCTTTCTTGATCGACGAGCTTTTCTCAATTCCTACGACGCCAGCCTCGATCCAGATGGCCAAATTCTCACTCGCATTCTCAATGCAGCCGTGCCGGTTTGTGGAGGCATCAACCTTGAGTATTATTTCTCGCGCGTCGATAATCAAAAGCTCGGCGCAGGAAGCAAATTACCACACAACGTGATGGGACTTGTGGGAGTGGCTAACGGTATCGATGGGGATTTGCGTCCCGGTCTCCCCAGCCAAATGATTGAGGTCCACGATCCTGTGCGATTACTGATTGTTGTCGAGCATAGCCACGACATCGCTCTCTTGGCTGTGCAAAGAAATCCCGCCACTTTCGAGTGGGTTAAAAATGAATGGGTTCGCTTCGCATCCATCCATCCTCAAACTCGCGAAATCCATTTTTATACCGATGGCACCATGCAACCCTTTACCCCGCAAGGCGAAGCTCCCCAGATTGACGACATCATGTCTTATGTCCACAGCTCTCGAGATAATCTTCCCATTGGTATTATGAAAGTGTCGGAGGCCAAATGAATACTAGCCTGTTACTTCTGTATTTTGCTCTTTTCCCACTCTTTGGTTTTTTGCTAAGTCTTTTATTGCCACCAAAAGAGGGTTTGATCTCCCGTTTTGCTCTATTTACTGTGGCTTTGCATGCACTCCTTTCCCAAGGTTTCTCTCTATTTTGGCTCTTTGGTTCTGAATCGCAAATTTCTTTTGTGGGACCTTCACTTTATTCCTCCGGAGGCATCGAGTTTTTGCTGTCGTTTATGTTCGACAAAGTGACGGCCGTTTTCTCTTTGGTGGCCTCCCTCCTTACCACATTGATTGTGGTTTACAGTCGTATCTATTTGCATCGTGAGCCTGGATACAAACGGTTTTTTTCCACGATTCTGCTTTTTTATACTGGCTTTAATCTGATTATTTTCTCTGGCAACTTCGAAGTTCTTTTTGTTGGCTGGGAAGTTCTCGGTATTTCCTCGTTCTTGCTGATTAGTTTTTATCGGGATCGCTATTTACCGGTTAAAAATGCCTACAAGGTTTTTTCAATTTATCGATTTGGCGATGTGGGGCTCATTCTCACCACGTGGCTCTGCCATCTTATTTGGCATAAAAATATTCAATTTTCTGATTTTTCGTTTCTGCATAATTCTGCCCACGGACCGCAAGCGGACTGGCTGTATTTGTTTTTAACGTTATCAATTCTTTTATCTGCTGCTGCAAAGTCGGCGCAATTTCCCTTTTGCTCTTGGATGCCAAGAGCCATGGAAGGCCCCACTCCCTCAAGCGCCATCTTTTACGGCTCTCTTTCAGTGCATATTGGAGCGTTTATTCTCCTGCGCACGTCTCCTTTATGGCATGACCAAACGTTCGGGCGCATTGCCATCGGCCTTGTGGGAATTATCACTTCCGTGATTTGCAATAGCACCGCCCGCGTGCAGTCTTCGATCAAAAGCCAAGTGGCCTATGCGTCGCTCACACAAATTGGTTTGATATTTTTAGAAATTGCTCTTGGATTCCATGATCTCGCCCTCTTCCATTTTGCGGGTAACGCTTTTTTACGTACCTATCAACTTTTAGTCTCCCCGTCGGTGGTGAGCTATTTGATTCGGGAGCAATTTTACAAACCAGCGCTGGTGACCGACGCTGTTCAGTCGATGTTGCCTCGCAAGTTAGCTTACACGCTTTATGTTTTATCTATTAAAGAATGGTATTTGGACACCTGGCTCGAAAAACTTCTTTGGCGCCCTTTTAAAATTTTAGGACTTTTTTTGCGTCGCCGACCTTGGAATATTTTCAGTTGGGTGCTGGTGGGGGGGAGCCTACTTGGCGTGATTGCTCTGGAAGTTTTAGAAACTCAAGATGCATTTATCAAAAGCACGGCGGCTTCCATCGTGGCTGGTGTGGCGTTTCTGTTTGTGGTTCGCTCATTGACCGAACGAAAAAATCCTTTCATCGCGTGGTCATTGATTTTTGCCAATCACATTTGGATTTTACTCGCCGTGGGCACCTACGATGCGCTGAATACTTTTGAAGTTTTGATTTACTTAAGCGGTGTCAGTTTGAGCTGGATTGGAGGACTGCTCTGCCTAACTTCTTTACAAAAAAAGGAGCTGACACTTTCCCTCAATACTTTTTCGGGTCTGGCGGCAAAATATCCGCAAACGGCCTTTGTGTTTTTGTTGTGCTGTTTAGGAATTTCGGGCTTTCCCATTTCTCCTACGTTTATTGGCGAAGACGTTGTGTTTCACCACGTGCATCGCGAGGAATGGATGGTGGCCCTGTTTGTGAGTCTGTCGTACATTTTTGACGGCCTGTGTATTTTGCGTGTCTACACCCGCCTCTTCCTCGGCCCCCTCATTCAGCACGATCAGCAGATTGCCAACCGCTCGTCTTAAGTTGGTCGTTGCTTTGGGCAACTCCCGATCATGAGTATGTAGAAATTACCTCGGCTCTTGTGAGCGGGTCACCAGTTTGTTACCTTCCCTGGCACACTGATTCGGTGTCTGCAACACAGGGGAATATATGTCGAAAATTTTTTTAACCGTTTTGTTTTTTTCCAACGTTTCATTTGCGGCTGACTACTGCCTTTCGGTCCGCGGCAATGGAGAGTTGATCGCCTCTCATTGGGGAGCCATGGCTTCGGTGGTTGAAAAACTGGGCCTACCAAAAGCCCAAGCCGGTGGCAGCTCGGCCTCCATTTCAATCTTTCTCCTCGATAGTATTGCCTCGAGCGAGATGGTTAAACAGCAACCAGAAACCGCAGTATTTTTAATCAAGTCCCTCGAAGGGGTCACCTTCTGGATTAAAAATCAAAAAGAATGGCAGGACTTCGCATCGCTCGCGGTAGATGCACAGAGCCTTGGCTCGGCAGATTGGGCCAAGGAATTGAACCAAATCTTCGCTGAAGTAGACCAAGCTCAAATCTCCTCCAGCCTGCAAGTTTTTTACGATAATCTAAGCCGAATCGAGCGCAACCTACAAGTTGGCCGGGAATTAAATCTCATCAATGTCGAAAGCTTTGCCCGCCTCTCCCAAGCCGTTCGCCGCGTGCAAACCTCGCAAAACCTGACTCAGTCGCAAGGCGCTCTTAAAACCGCCAAGTTTTATTCAGGCGAGCTGTATAAAACCTACGAAGTGTTTGGCAAGTTTAATGCGGAGTCTGACGACAATCTTTTCTTCCGCGCAGGCATCGTTAACTTTGATGGGCTGGCCCGCCAAGCTGGAAAGATTGCAGGATTTTACGCCAATGCCTCTTCACAGAACAAAAATTGGAATGAACTTTATACGACCTGTTCGACGACTTTAAAAAATAACACCTGGTCCGAGCTCGTCAAAACAGAACCGCGTTGCCAAAACCTTTTAGAAACCACCATTGATAAGTTTTTTCGCACCTCTGGAGACGACTTTTCGCAAAAAAATATAGGCCAAACCATCGTCAGCTTTCCGATCACCTCAGTTCTTGTAGACTCCGCCTATCGAGAGGCCAAAGTGGCCATGGAGGCTTATCACCAAAACCTCGATCCAGAGTTTGGAAAAACCTTTTCTCTGACGAACTTTGATGACGTGCGCTTTGGCTATTGGGGCTCGCCATCGGCTCTCAAAAACATCGCACAAAATTTAGATTATAAAGATGCAAAAAGTCATCGTTTCCTCGCCCTCAATGAAGCCACTTGGTTTGAGGCCCTCCGACTTTCCCCAGCAGAACCTGGTTTGTCGGCCCTTCGCGAATTCTCTTCGGGTCGAAAAACATTTCTCTCCGCGGGCGGTTGGCCAGATCTCACTCCGACACTTATTTTAAAAGCCTATGGCTGTAAAAACATCGTGCATATCACCCGTCGTGGAGGCGAAAGTCTGTTTGCTCAAGGAGTTGCAAAACGTCTGTTAAATCTTGATCGCGACTGGAGTGTTTTGCGAACAACTCCCGAAAACTATGACGACAACTGGGTTTTAAATAACGTCGGAGACCGCTCGGATTTAAATAGCAACTGGGCTCAGCTTTACAATTTGGCCAATGATCGCAGCTCGTATAAAAAATCACTGCGCACCGCCGACGCTATTTTATGCACAGACTGGAATCAATTTAAAATTACCGATGGTCCATCAGCCATGATCGCCCATGCGTACACGAGTCCGTTTTATGTGAATGAAGATGGCGGGTTGTCTTCTGAAGAGGCTTTGCTGCAACCACAACTCAACCCCAAACAACAAAATCCCGCGGGCTACCTCGAATACGTCGGTTGCACTCCCTAAGCGAGTCAGTCAAAGGTAGTTTCTTAGTTTGAAACGGTTGGGTATTTTAGAGTGCGCCAAAAGTCTGCGATAAACTCAACGTCGAGCGGAAAAGCATGGGATGTGACGCGCTCCGGGTGCTGGGTGGCGTTTTCTTCGTTGTAGCCCGTGCAGTGCAAACCTAAAATCTCACTATTTGCGGTGACAACCACTCCGCCACTCATGCCTGTGGATCCAAAATTGGATGTGTTGTATTCCTCTGGAAAAAGCGGAGGTAACGTCAACCCGCTCGAAGCCATCAGTTGAAAGCCAGGGGCATCGCCAACGCCATCTTTAAAATAATTGGTTTTTCCAGGGTAGCCGAGCAGATAAGTCTCTTCGCCAATTTTGTAGGAATTTTTTGGACCTTTGCGTTCTGTCAAATTGAAATCTTCTACATTGATCGGCTCGCTGATTTCCATTTGCACAAAATCGGCATCTTGAATGATCTTTTTTATTTCGATATTCGGATAAGTTGTGCCGTGGGTTTGCACGTTCAATCGTGAGTCGGCATTGATAAAACTGAAATTGAGCTGGGCTTTTCCCTCGTAGCCGGAGTTGTACAGGATTTTTAATTTACCCTCTTTCACAAGTCGTAGGATGATAGGGGGAGAGATCGTATCCACCGGTCGGTCGCCGTTGGCTTTAGAAGCGATAGCCAGCCAGTTATGAAAAGAATGGCGACAGGTGTAGAATTTTCCTTTGTTAAAAAACATGGTGCTGGAGTTTGAGTATTTTAAAACCGGGCAGAAGCGAAGCCCCTGCTTGCGGCAAGTTTCGATCTGAAAAGGTATGTAATTTTTGATGCTGCTCAGGACTTTGTTTTGTGTCTCTCTAGGAACGGTCTCAACGTCGATGATCTCGAATTTTTCGCCAGGAGTTTTGGTAACTCCGATGGTTTCGAGGTCTAAAACTGCTTTTTCGGCAAATTCCTGAAACGGCAAGTTGAACTCGCGAATGTCTTCAATAAGGCGGTAGGCCTCCCACTTCTCGTTGGGGGTTTGGGCCCAAGTGGTGGTGGGGACGGAAATTGTTAAGATGAGTGACAATAAGGGTCTCATAAGTGGGTCCTTCTTTAAACTAATACTCGTAAGTGTAAGTGTTTAGCATATGCTCACAAAGGAGGCACCATGAATGGACTTTCGTGAAGAAATTCTAAGGGGAAGAACGCCCCCACGGGCGCTACCAGTCAGTAAAAGGTAGCTTCCTTGAGAAGCTACCAATCAGTCAAAGGTAGTTGCCCAAGGCAACTACCAGTCAGTCGAAGGTAGTCTCCTAAAGAGACTACCAATCACAGTAACGCCCCCACGGGCGTTACCAATCAATAGGAAAATAATCTTTCAGAAACTTGCCGCTCCAGTGGGTGCCGGTGAGGATGCCGTCAAAGAATGGATCGCAAACGCGAGCGGCGCCATCCACGATGTCGAGCGGCGGTTGAAAGTCATGCACCTGGGTTTTGCGAGCCGCGAGCTGTGCAGGATCCTCGTCGGTCACCCAACCTGTGTCCACCGCATTCATATAAATTCCATCTTTGGCCAGTTCGCTGGCCGACGTGTGCGTGAGCATATTCAGCGCGGCTTTTGCCATGTTTGTATGGGGGTGCCGGTCTTCTTTGTGGAAGCGATAAAATTTTCCTTCCATGGCAGTTACGTTCACCACATGTTTTTTTCCAGTGTTGTCGCGTCTCATTAACGGCAACAGTCGACTGCACAAAACAAACGGCGCCACAGCATTCACCAGCTGCACTTCCAACATTTCGGGTGTGGGCACTTCGGCCAGTCGATAGCGCCAGCTATTGGTTTCGCGCAAATCAACTTGCTGAAGATCCGCGTCCAATTCCCCTTTGGGAAAAACTTCTTCCACTTTCAGCGAGTTGTCGTAGGAGTACGGAATTTGCGAAAGCTTTGCCGAAGCACGCAACCCAATCCCTGGTCCATGGCCATGCCACTGCACCGGAAGCTTCGAATCCGATTCATCACCACTGAGTTGATTGAGTTGGTCCTTGCAACTTTCGTGATCGACCAGAAGGGATTTGACCTCTTTGGGTAATTCCGAAAAGCTTAACAACTCGCGATCCATCATATGGGCGTAAAATCCCGGAGGGCGGCGCACAGTTTGAGCGGCATTGTTAATAAGTATATCCAAACGCGGAAGACGCTGCTCCATGTAGCGAGAAAAAATCTCCACGCTCGGCGTATGTCGCAAGTCCAAACCATGAATTTGCAAACGATCTTTCCAATCGGAAAAATCTTTTTCCTGCGAAAATCGGAAGGCAGAATCGCGCGGAAAGCGAGTCGTGGCAATCACCTGTGCTCCCGCTCGCAACATCATCAGAGTGACGTGGTAACCGATCTTGAGCCTTGAGCCAGTGATCAAAGCTACCTGTCCGTCCAACGACGCCGTTTGAAATCTTTTTTTGTAATTAAACTCTCCGCACGCGGGACACATGGAATCATAAAAGTGATGGAGCGAGGTGTACTCTTCCTTACAAACATAACAATTTTGTGGACGCGTTGTTGTTTCGGAAAATTTATCTGCCGGGCTGGGCAAATATTTTATCTCTTCGGGAGCAACGAAGATCTTGTTGAGCCGCGCTTGACGAATTCCTGTCTGAGCTCGCGCCATGCGATTCTTTTTTGATTCGCGTCGCCGCAGTTCGCGATCCAACTCTTGATTGCGTTTTTTCATTTCGATCTTTGCCGGTCGGGACAACAACCCAGCAGCACGCATCAGATTGATGTGGGCCTCAGGCCCGATATCGTGCAGCTGAGTACTATTGCGCGAAAAGTGCTCTAAAATTTCAACGCACTTTTGCACATCATTTAAATCGAATTTTGGTGTCTCAGTATCCACAATCAGCCCTTCAGCCATGCTTTAATAAAGCATTTTCAAACAAAAAATAGACCCGCCTGATTTTAAATACTCAGAGGTATCAAAGGTCACAATTTTAAACCCATTTTCCTTCAGCAACTTTTGCGTTTCGAGAGCTCTGGACTCCACAAACACCGTTTGTCCGTTGAGCGAACAGGCGTTGGCCGCCAAAAAGTTACAGGCTTCGGCAAAGGGAACCTGAAGCAAATTTTTAAACTTCATTTTTAATTTATCCATGGACTCATGGGAAAAAGCTTCCGCCACCACAAGGGCCGTATCGCGATTCAAAATACTGAGGGCCGTGTCGAGATGATAAAATTTTTCATTGATCAATTTCAGTTTTATAACCGGCGTCTGTGAAATTTCGGAAAGCCAATCGTACACGGCTTCGTCGGTTCTAAAACCATACCCGCCAAAAATCTCGTTGGTTTCGTAATTCCAAATGGCGTCGCCCATACTTTCGAAGGTTAAACCTTCGGGTACCTCGTAGGTCTCGATGTTATCGTGCAAATACTGCTGCTTAAAGTGCAAAACTTCTTGCTGCCGAAAGGATGACTTCATCCGGCTGAGGGCCATTTGCAAACGCCCATTTTTATAAAATGGAAAGCTTTGATTGGCGGCAAAAACCATATCGGGAAGGCCCGCAACACCGTCCACCACCCGAACTTGTAGGCCCTGGACTTCAAAAGCCTCGCGCAGCAACTGCCACTGTTTATTGGCTTTTACTTGATCCACTTTCTGCAGTTGGCCTGAGGGATCGAGCATATGGGGATTGATGGCATATTCGACAGCAAAATAATTGGGCGATACCATTAAAACGTTTTTAGGCCACATGGGGAACTCCGTAAACCGCAAGGTAGTCAGATTTATAACATTTTTCAAGTCAGTCATTGATTTGGCGTTGGTTTAGCATTGGTTTGGTGATTGTTTTGGGAATTCTTTTAGATTATTTGCGCCTGCGTAAATTTTAAGCTAAAAAGCCTAAGTGCAAATGCTCATGTTCACCCTCTTCGTCTATTTTATGAATGTTCCAAAGGTTTTCGCGGATCGCCCCGACCACTACTCCCCACAGGATTTGGCGAAATGGGGTTTTAAAAAATTCGAACCCTTACAACCCTTTTCGTCCCTCTCTTTGGGACCTACCTTTATTCCTCAAAATCTCCCATTGCCCCTAGAGCTCAAATTCTCCTCTGAGCAATTTGGAGCGGTGATCAATCAATTTCAGGATTGGACATCGCCAGCCTATTTTCATGCGGGAATCGACATCCGCGGCGAAGAACACCAGGATGTCATCGCTCCTATATCGGGAAAACTGGAAGGTGGATATTACTCTTACGTAGACGAAGTGGATGGGCGATCGACAAAGTACTTTTTACCCTTGCGTGAAGTGCTCGACGGAAAAGCCGAGCCCCCTTGGGGAAAATCTTATTTTGAAATTGCTATCACCGATCGCAACGGCTTTCGCTTTGAATTCCACCACATCGATCCTGATTTACTCGCAGAAAGCATAAAAAAGCGCATTCTTGAAAACGATTTTGTGACGGCCGGAGAAGTGCTTGGCCAGTTGGTGGTGTGGAATCGATATTTGCTCGGCGTGCGTTTTCATCACCTTCACTACAACATCGTAAGTCCCGAAGGGATTTATCTAAACCCCTTCGCGCTCTCGCTTCCAGTCAGCGACTCCATTCCACCACAAATTGTGGGCCTGTATTCGCCGATCCTTCCTGAGCGCTGTGGGTCGGGATTCCCACGCTTAGACCCCGAAAATGATCTCTCGAAACTTGCAAACAAAGGCTACCTGGTTGTCGAAGCCTTCGACCAAATTTTTGGCGGCAAAGAGAGTTTGGCGCCAGCAATGCTGCAAGCTGATTTTGAAGGACAGAATTCCTACGGGTGGAACTTTACGCAAGCTCTGGAATTGCCAAGCGGTCAGCGACCCAATATTTCTAAGATGCATTTGTACTACTTGTGCACCGACAAAGGATATTTACAGCCCGCAACTCGCAGCAATCATTTTTACTACATCGTTCCCCTGCCCACGGGCTATTCCGGCAAAGTCAGAATCACCGTCTCTGATCAAGTTGGAAACTCCACCTCTAAAACAGCCACGGTGCTTTAAATTTAAACTTTCAGAGTTTCAACTAAAATACTGAAATTATTGACTATTATTTAGTCGTAGAAAATTTAACAGAGACCACCAATCCACCTAGCAATTGATCCGAGAATCGGATAAAACTACGCCTTTAAATTCTAATTAAGTTTGAGGAGGACGGATGACTGTCCAAGTTCCATCAGCGGTTCGCAGTGCTCACGTAAAAAACTGGGTGCAAGACATGGTCGAAATGTGTGAACCCCAATCGGTTTACTGGTGTGACGGCAGCGACGCCGAATACAACCGACTCTGTGCACAGATGTGCGAAACTGGAACTCTCCGCAAACTCAACGAAACTCTCCGTCCCAATAGTTACTTAGCTCTTTCCGATCCCGGCGATGTGGCCCGTGTTGAAGAGCGAACCTTCGTTTGTACCGAACGCAAAGAAGACGCTGGCCCCAATAACAATTGGCTGGCTCCGCAAGAAATGAAATCCAATCTCAAAAAACTTTTTAAAGGCTGCATGCGTGGACGCACGATGTACGTCATTCCTTTTTCCATGGGCCCGTTGGGTTCGCCCATCGCCCAAATTGGAGTAGAAATTTCTGACTCCCCCTATGTTGTCACCAATATGAAAATCATGACTCGCATGGGAGAAAAAGTTTGGAATGTTCTTGGCGAAAACGATTTCGTGCGCTGCTTGCACAGTGTTGGTAAGCCCCTCGAACCAGGTCAGCCCGATGTGGCTTGGCCCTGCAATCCCGAAAAATATATTTCTCACTTCCCCGAAGAGAACACTGTGTGGTCGTTTGGCAGTGGTTACGGCGGCAACGCTCTTTTAGGTAAAAAATGTTTTGCTCTCAGACTGGCCTCGAGCATGGGAAAAAAAGAAGGTTGGCTTGCAGAGCACATGCTCATTATTGGCGTTGAGCAGCCCAATGGAAAAAAACATTACGTCAGCGCCGCGTTTCCCAGCGCCTGCGGAAAAACCAACTTTGCGATGATGCGTCCACCGGCCGCAATGGATGGATGGAAGATCACAACCATCGGTGACGATATTGCGTGGTTAAAGCTCGCCAGCGATGGTCGCCTCTATGCTATCAACCCGGAGGCCGGTTTGTTTGGCGTGGCACCTGGTACGTCCGCAGCTACAAATCCCAATGCCATGCTTTCCATTCAAAAAAATACCATCTTTACCAACGTTGCCCTCACCGTCGACGGCGATGTATGGTGGGAAGGGATGACCGACGTTGCTCCCGAAGGTCTCATCGACTGGAAAGGAAAACCTTGGACACCCGGAACTGGGCACACTGCAGCCCACCCCAATGCGCGCTTCACAGCGCCTGCAAATCAAGTTCCCTGTTTGGATTCCAACTGGGAAAATCCCGAAGGTGTTCCTATTTCTGCATTTATTTTTGGTGGCCGACGTCCGACAACAATTCCTCTTGTGTATGAGGCTTTTGATTGGGAACACGGCGTTTATATGGCAGCCACTCTTGGATCAGAAACCACTGCGGCGGCTGTTGGCAACGTAGGAATGGTTCGACGAGATCCTTTTGCGATGTTGCCATTTTGCGGGTACCACATGGGTGCCTATTTCCAACACTGGCTCAACATGGGTAAAAAATTGAAAAACCCACCAAAGATGTACAGCGTAAATTGGTTTCGAAAAGATGCCGACGGAAAATTTATGTGGCCAGGATTTGGCGAAAACATTCGCGTGCTCGCGTGGATGATCGGAAGAGCCGAAAACACGGCCCATGCCGTGGAAACACCCATCGGCTGGATGCCGTCGTATCAGGATCTACCACTCGAGGGTTTAACCAGCATCGACAGTTATAAGTTTTCTGAAGCGATGAGTTTGCAACGAGACAAGTGGAAAGAGGAGATCCTCTCCCACACATCGTTATTTGAAAAACTGCAAACTCAGTTGCCGCCCGAAATTCTTGGCATTCAGGAAAAACTTTTACGCCGCTTCGACTTCCAGCCCGAAAAAGTTTTTGAAACTGAAAGTCCTGCAATCAATTAAGACCTCTTCGCTTAAAACAAGAGGCTTAAATCATTGGCACTGCTTGGCACTACACGCACAATGTCTTCAAACGTTGTCCCGCACCGTTGGCCAACCACAGCTTCAACAATCCCATAGGCTGTGGGTAAAATATCGTTGTAATCAAACAAATCATCCGCCGAGATGATGAGCGAGCCTGGAGACTGGCGCTTCACTTCCCTCGAAAATAAACCCGTGCTCTTACACGCCAACAATCCCACAACCGGCGTTTGACCCTGAGCCACCGCCCCAAGCAGCTTGCGAAATCCAAGGCGATTTTTTTTGTAATGAGAATAATTCACCGACCCGTTGTTGTTGAGAATTGGCGGTGAAAAATCAGGACCACCGCCGCTGCGGGCATGGCCCAGGTAAAGCACCACGTCCGAAGTCACAAAGGCAGACAAGTAGCGGTTTTCGGCATCCAGTGAAGACGCTGTTTGGTTGCGCAGTAAAGGACCAACATTGTCAGCGTTTACAACTGAAACCGACGGAGCAATCAATTCGACTTTTACAGTCTTGCGTCGTCCAGACCAGCGATCTAAAATATGTTTTGTGTAATAACGACCAGACTTTTTAAAACCGCAGGCAAAATTATTCTTGTCTACGCATCTTGCAGATAGCGCATACTCCATACCTTCTTTGGCATCTCGATCCAGCACATGGCCAATTTGATAATAACTGTCCTCCGTGTAGGACGCTTCTTGGCCCGTCGAAACATCCATGTAGCCAAAGGCGAGAGTGATTTTAATTTCCTCGTCATTGGACATTTGCGGAATCTGCGCATAACAGGTCGTGGGGACGGTCTCATTCCAAAAGTTTTTTTGTGCCATCACTTCACGAATTTCCATGATGCGACTGTAATAAGCCGTAGATAATCCAGGAATGGATGTTGCGGCCCAGCTCTCTTGAAATGTGAAAAATATAAAACTAATAATAAAAAATTTCATATCGCCTCCAAAGATAAAAGGGCTGTAGATAACTACAACCCTTTTATCAATCGAATTTTACTGAATTAAAGACTAAAAAGCTTCTACATCAGGAATTGTACCACCACCGCAGCGAGCTACAGCGTAAGTGTGTGAACCTAGGTAACGATTATTTTCTACTTCGTTTCTGAAGAATTCAACTTTGAAAGTTGTTGGGTATGTTGCAGTGTATGTTTCAGTTTTCGCACATACTGCTTCTCCGCCGTAGTCTTCAGCTTTTGATTTGCTAGAGAAATACTTTGTTTCCCAGTTATCATCGTCCCCGCCTTTTGCAGACCAAAGAGTACATTTTGTGGCAGAATAATTGATTGGAGTGGACAGAATTTTGTGAACTTTTCCAGAACATTTGTCTGCAACATTCCCTTTAAGAATATTTTTTGCATCTAAGTAATTATCAAAAGTTCGAACATCTCCATCTTTGTCTTTACCAGTCCACTGAACACAGTAAGAAACAGGATTGATTGTGCGTACTGAATTCCCAGCAATACAAACCTCTCTGCCGCTCACCCAAGTGCTAGTGCCAGGCATTTGAACGCTCATAGATCTTTGCTTAAAGCTAGACTCGTAAGCCTCTTGAGCTGACATCGCATTGAATTTTGTTTCTGCTTGAATTTGATAATCATCTTTCGCGAACGCATTGTTCATACAAAGACCTAATATAAGTGCAACGACTACTTTCATTTGATTCTCCCTTGTTTTCGACTCGGAACATCCGAGCTGTTGAGAGGATGAAGTACTTTTCAAAAGCTGAGAGGTCAAAAAAATCTCTTTCATTCCGCTTAGAAAGATCGTTGAAAAAATATGTGACGAACGCAATCTGCAGAGGCGGCAGTCTACAAACGGCACCATGTTCGTCAGGGTTTTGTTTACCAGAAGATGGCGTCGCTAGAAGTCAGAGCTCAACATGTTTTAAAATGAGACAATCGGTTTGTTGCCATACCGGCAAAAAATAATTTAGAATATACTATATAGATATTGGGGGAGTGTATGCGTTGGATCGTTTTTATACCAGTAATCATCGTCTCTGGTTTGCTTTTCCAAAACTGTGGAGCTCCACCATCAAGTTTAACTCCGCTTTCAGAAATCAATGATCCAAACTCTATTCCTCCGCAAAGTTTACCCATTATTGCAACCATTGAACCCTACGGAAGAGTCTATTATTACCTTGGTGGCACAAAAGGTGTTATTGTTTGCTTTCACGGCGCGGGCGGCAGTGCTGATGGTTGGACAAAAACTGAAAAGTTGGCCTTCCTCGAAGACATGCGCAAACACAATTACTCGTTTGTCTGTCCTACAAGTTTAAATCGAGTGGATGGTCAGTGGGCAAACACCAATGCTGTCGACAATGTGGACGTTATCAATGTGGATGCGCTGCTGACAACTTTACAAATACCACCTCAGCAACCCCTGTTTTTAGCGGGGCACTCAAACGGTGGCGGTTTCACTTCACGCTTTGCCGCTTATTCTGAAAGAAAAGCTCAAATCAAAGCCGTGAATCTGTCGAATGCCTCGGGAATAGGCCCTATCCTTGCCAGCACATCGTACAACATCCCAACCATCTTTAACTTTTCGACCTGCGATGCTTTAATTGATGAGGCGGACGTTCAGAGAAATTCCACCTCTTTAAACAGTAAATCACCCTCGGTTCCAACCATTCTTAATGATGTTACTGCAAGCTACGCTGGCGGTGACCCAAACTGTCACGAGTTCATTAATGTTTCCACCGTAACTTTGTCGATGTTTGATAGCTTTGCCTCCACAACGATGAACTTTTTGAAAGCCTCCACTCCACGCAATGGAGATACCAATCAAAAGAATGAAAACGACGGAATCGGTATGGACGGTGCCGGCAATGTTTTTATGGCTGGCCCGTTTAGCGGTACAAGATCCTTTGCCGGACTTACACTGACAAGTGTAGGGCCGCAGGACGCCTATGTGGTGAAGTTTGATTCCAAAGGACAGCTTTTGAAAAGTCTGATTGTTTCGTCTTCCAGCACAGCTGGCGAAGAAAATATTTTTGATCTCGTCGTCGATTCACAAGGCAATACCTATATTAATGGCGCGTTTAACGAAACACTGCAGCTTGGTAATTTTACCTTAACAAAAAATGGTCCCGCTGAACACTTCCTGGCAAAACTGGATGCCAATCTCAATGTTGTTTGGGCCAAGCAGTTTGGCGGCACGGGTTATGATGGAGGAAACGAAATCACTCTTGCCGACGAGAACACTCTGGTTGTGAGCGCCATGTCTGACAGCTCTATTTATTACAACGGCGTTGGAGCTACAGCCGGCGATCTTCGCGATGGATTTGTTCTTCGAGTCAATGCCAACGACGGAGCCGTTCAAAAAATTTACAAATTCGGTGGACCGGGCGAACAACAAGTGCGTGCCATGGCTGCACATCCCAATGGGCGCATGGTGGTCGGTTTGGAATTCAATGGCACGGTGAATTTTGGTAGCACTTCTGTTGTCTCTCTGCACCCAGCACCCGTTCCAACAAATTGCGGAAAAACCTGCATGGATGGTGCACTCTTTTATTTTGATGTTGCAGGAACCACTCTTTGGTACAAATCTGTTAAAACCGCGGGCTTCGATAACTTTCGTGCCGCTGGAATCGATAACGAAGGAAACATTTACGCTTCGGGTGTACACTCAAATGCTGCCCGCTTCTTTTCCAATGGCGATAGCTCGACGACAAATACCGAACTTGCAAATCTCACCACTACACAGACAACAGATCAATATGTTATTAAGTATGCAAACAGCGGCTCTTTAGTTTGGTATCGCCGATTAGCTAGCTCAAGCCTCATGAAATCTCAGGTTGGCGGAGAATTGGAAGTCTCAGAGGACGGCCGAGCCTATGTCTCTGGTGGATATCGCGGAAAAGCCTCCTTATTTAACCAGTCGAGCGTTCTCGTCAAAGACATCTACGACACCGGACATACCCGAGACAACACCCTCATTATGGTTTTGGGTCCAACGGGACACCTGCAGGAGTCTATTAATTTTCAGGGCACAGCGGGGTCGACAAACTCTATCGGCAATAGTGCCAGTGCTGTCATTACGACTCGTAAAATACAAAACAATATTTATTTAGGACTAGGTATTGTTTTTGAGGGCTCTGGCGCCTTACAGATAAAAACAAACCAAAATTCTTACGCCGAAACTGTAAGTGCTGTGAGTCGAGAGTTTAGTATTTCGTTGTTTTCCAAGTAAACAAACTATCCCTGGATTGCGCTAATAAATTCTTTTTTTCGCACCGGTTTAGTGATGAACTGATCCACTTTAAACTGCTTCGCGCGAAGAGCCGTTTCCTCGGTGGAGTCGGCACTCAAAATAACGATTCGCTTGGGTTTATGTGATGCCTCGAGCTTCGACAACAGCGTAAATCCATCCATTTCTGGCATTTGTAAATCTGTAACCATCACATCATAGATTTTAGTTTCTAAAAAATCCTGCAGAGCAGAAAATCCATTGTGGGCATAATCCACCGTCCATGTTTTTTTATTTGCCAGGTAGGCCTGAAAAAGGATCCTGTTGGACGCATCATCTTCCACAATCAAAATCGACAGTGGCAGATCAACAACTGGTTCAGTGGCGACGCCACTATCCAATTTCGTCAGCTCAATATTCAATTGTTGCCCCTCAAACAATTCAAGCATTGCATGTGGCAAAAAAAGGCGGTGTGGAATTGTCTCGATCCTTTCTTTTAAAACACTCTCTTCAGAAGATCTTACCGAATCAAAGTCGAAGATAACTATTTTCTTGTGCACTAATTGACTCAACTTTAGCAAGATCTCTTTGCCCACCAATTCACCGTCCAATAAAACAAACTCATAGGCGCTTTGAGTGGGAATTTCCGAGGTACTTTTTCTAAATTCGATATCTAAATTTAACTCGCGATCGTAAGCTTTCATTATTGCACTGGCTTTTTCGTCAGCACTTAAAAATAAAATTTTAGATCTTAAAGGAGCCGCTTTCTTTTTATAGTCTTCCGACCAATTTTCACTCTGGATATCTTTGATAGGAATGGTGACATGAAACTGGGATCCCTCGCCGAGTACTGAGTGGACCTGAACATCTCCATTGAGTCTTTTTACGATCGAAGCCACGATAGACAATCCCAAACCGACACCCTTGCTTAAGTTCGAGCCTTTTTGATCCACCTGAAAAAATGATTTGAAAATTCGATCAAGGTTGTCTTCAGAAATTCCAATGCCCGTATCCGACACTGAAATGCTTAGGTACCTAGTATTCTCACCGTTTTCTTTAACATCTACGTCGAGCTCGACGTAACCTTTTTCTGTATACTTTACCGCGTTCATTAACAGATTGATTAACACCTGTTTGAGACGTGCATGGTCAATAAATAACTTTTTTGGCAATCGTGGAGAAATCTTACAATATAGTTTTAAATTTTTATTGGCCGCCACCTCATTGATGGCAATACACGCCTCTGAAATGATTTCTAGCGAATCAACTTGTGTTGGTTTAAAAATAACTTCTTTCAAATCTATTCGCGTCATATCAAGTATGTCATTGAGTAAGCTGAGAAGGTGGCGTCCGGACGTGCGAATCGACTGTAAGTAGTGCGCCTGAGTTTGCGTTAGACTTGTTTCCTCCAAAAGATCAGTCATCCCTAGGACGATATTAAGTGGCGTGCGGATTTCGTGACTTATGCTTGCCAAAAATCGGCTTTTAGCAACGGTGGCTTGCATGGATCGTTCTGTTTCAATTTTTAATTCTTTTGTTCGAGAGTCGACGAGTTCCTGAATACGAAAATTTCTGTCCATCAAATAAAATACTAAAAACGAAATAAACAGAATCATTGCACTGATAAAAAACAACAAAAACGCTCGGTCTAGATCAATCACATTCTTGATTTTAGGTGAGTAAACCGAAATCTCAAAGTTGTCTCGAGGTGAGAATTGCGTTTCATAATCGAGCTTAATATAATTTGTTCCAAAGCCATGAATTCTCTGCGACTGTTCAAAGGACTTTACTTGTTGAATGGAAATATTTTTTTCGTTCTTTTCGACGAGCCAGAACGTTTTATCCAACTGTTGTTGAATTGTTATGGTGAAAGCGCTTTGCTTTGGCAAAGCTTCTTTAAAAAGATCCTGCGCGATTCCTGATAAAACATAAAAATAGTTTTTATCCTCCCTGGAGCGATTTATAATAACGTACATAATTTTATCTTTAAAGGTGACAAAAAACTGCTTTTGTCGATCACCCTCTCGAATCATTTCACTTATCGCTTTTCTGGAGACTTCGGTACTTAGTCTTTGGGTCGGAACTGTGGGTATGATTTTTTTGTTCAGCGATACCAATCTGAAAATTCGCTTTACGTTGAGGTTTTCCATTGTAGGGTTAGTTACTTGCGGTGCTTCATTTTTCAGAACAGAGAAAGACCCAAAAATTGTGTTCTCAAATATCGTATGAATAATCTGTTGATTCGAACTCTGTTTGATTTTTTTGATTTCTAAAAAATCTTCTAGATTCTGGGTTTTTAAAACATAATTAGCCATGATAAGATCCAAATTCATGGCAATACTTTTGGCTTCAATTTGCGTTTGAGACTCAACCTGTCGATTTTCCACACTCTTCGTGTAGCGAAAGAGGAGCAATATAAACAAAGAACCTAGCCCCAAAATAAGACTGGAGTAAAAATATCTATTCTTATAAAAACCCAGCACCCGCTTCATAGAACTCATCCCACCAATAGAAACTATCCCACCAATCGATTTATAACACTAATTTTGAAATGCCAGTAGCCCATGTGAAGAAATCTTAACATCGTGCCCATTACGAAAAGCGTATTTGTGCGTTATAACTTTTATATGGGCACAAATGACAAAACTGAAACTTTTCTCGAATTTTTCCAATCCGAATCTGTAAAGAACGAAACCCTCGATGAGCGCATCTTCCTCGACCTCTACTCAGAGGTTGGAGCCAATGTCTTGGCGGACATCGTTATCTCATACAGTAAGACTCTAGATGAGAGCTTAACTGCACTGAGGGCGACCTTAGAATCTGCGGATGCAGAGAGGTCTTACCGGATCTGCCATAAACTCAAGGGGTCTTCCATGCTCGTTGGCTTCTCGCGCCTCGCTCAATCCTGCGAACAGGTTTGCTCTGATTTTAAGGGGCAGAAAGACAACAATTGGTCGAGTTCTTTAAAACTTATAATGGACCAAGTGGCTACGATCAAAGAAGCCATTATCGTTGCGCAAAACCCTTAGTACCAAAGTTTTTTCTTATTGATGAATTACGATTTTGTAGCCGACGCCAATCACTGTTTCGATTTTTACATTTGAGGCCGATATTTTCTTTCGAAGGTGGCTTAAGTGGGTATCGACAGTGCGTTCGGTAATGTTCGTATTGATGGGCCAAACGGCATCGATGATTTGAACCCGTGAGAGTATGAATCCTGGTTTCGCTGCGAGAGTGCAAAAGATCTTAAATTCAATGGGAGTGATATCGCTAATCTCCTGGTTTGTATCACGGATTGTTAAATTCATCCGATTGGTATTCACTTGTATATTCCCCACCAAAAAGTCTCCGGCACCCTTACTTCTGCTCTTTTTTAGTTTTGCTTCAACTCGGGCGCGGAACTCTTTTGAACTGAACGGCTTGCAAATATAATCGTCCACACCCAGACCAAAGGCCGCAATTTTACTCATTTCCTGGGAATCCGAGGACACAATAAAAACTGGAATACTGTGACTGTTTTTATTCATTAACTTCAGCTCAGATAAGAAATGAATGCCATTTCCGTCTGGTAAAAAAATATCTAAAAGCAGAATATCATAGTGATACTGAGGGTTTTGCAATAAAACTCTAGCTTCAGAAATGTTGTTTGCAAAGTCGATAGTCATCTCGCTCAGGGCTGTGCGAATGAAGTGTTGGTATTCTTGGCTATCTTCTATGCAAATTATTTTATTCACAAATTTGATTATAGTGCGCCTTTAAGAAATCTTCAATTCAATTTAAAACTCCCTTAATAGTAATGACCGACAATTACTTTAAGTACTTCTCAAGGAGGGAACATGAACAATAATGCGGTTAGTAATATTGAGGGATTAAGAATGGATTCAACGTCAACACAGCCAGAGCTACTGGTGAGGGCTGCCCAGTATCATGTGTTAATTATGGAGGACGATGTCACGTTTAAACCGTTTTGGTACAAAGCTGTTGCTCAAGTTTTGCCAAATGCTCATATCGATTGGGTTGCTAGCGAAGAGGCGGCAGAGAGACGCGTAAAAAAAATGACACTCGACGGAAAAAAGTACGACATCATCATTGCCGATATTTTTCTTGCAGGACGAAAGACAGGAATTGATCTGTGGACTCGTTTTAGCGAAGTTGCAGATGAATTTCTTTTTGTCAGCAGTCTCAGCGAAGAAAAATTTAATAAGTTGATACAAGCTATCGAATTTAGCTATCCCGTTTATTTGCAAAAGCCACTTCGGCTCGCAGACTGCGTTGATATGCTCAAGCAGCTCGTATTAAAAAATTAAACAAGGAGGTTTAAAATGACGAAACTAAAGTTCCCAAAAATGACCAACACAAAAATTTCACCGAATTTACTCAACATCTATCTCGATACTCAAGCGGAGGCGATTGCCAAGTATTCTCCTGGACCTTGCATCGTTGAATTTAAGGTGAGAAAAATAACAGGGGAATATCAGGTGAGCTTGCGATTCGAATGTGCTGATTTTTCATTTTATTTGACTCACCAAAACTGGAGTCCATTTAGATCCGTCGAGCTGCTCACCTTACGCGTGAAAGAGCAGATGCTCCAGAAATTCTATGAGCAGTACGCTTACGCTTAGTTGAACTGCCAGCTTAACTATTAGTTGAACTGAGTAACGATCATTCCACCGCCGCAGGCTTTAAAGTCTCTATCGGCCGTGTAAATAGATATGATTTTTAATCCATCAAACGATAAGAGCACAAAAAAGTACTCGGCAGAATCCGCAGACAATGCGAAAAAACTCCACTTATCACCGTCTATTCCTTGTTGAATCAGATTGTATCGTTGAATAATGACGACCGCTTCAGCACTGGTCTGTTTTTTTACCAAGACAAAACCATCTTTTTCTTGCGACTGAACTTCTAAACTGTACTCTATATTTTCTTTTTTAAATTCAGACGAAACAGTCGTACTGACCACATTGCCGTTTTCACAAACCATCTCTTCAGCACTGAAGCTTGCTTGTGCATGAACGATTGAATGTGTCGAAAATATGAACAGAGCGAGTATTATTTTCATGAGTTCCTCATTAAATCTAAATAGATCAGTTACAGTTAGCACACTGTTACCATCAGCAATCGAAGTGCCAATAATTGTCGTTTTGATACAAAGAGTAACAATTAACGGCTCAGAACGTCTTTCATAATCACTCCAGCCCCAAAGCCTTCCGGCATTTGATCTGCAGCACTTGTCGTTGGAGATCAGGAGTTGAACGTATGTTGGGTCTTAAAAGTCTTTTCATTTTATGTATGCTTAGCTTGGCGCTACCCGCCAAAGCCGACCCGCCTTCGGCGCGACCGCCACTTTCCATCGACAGTTGTCCTGTGAATGTGGACTTTAACGACGATGAGCGCTTAGCGCTTCGACTTTTTTTGACTCGCCTCGAACGAATGATGCCTGCCTATGGGAAGGCCGACTTTCAGCGCCGTCTAGCTACTACAATTGGCACCTATTTCCCCGACAAAACTGTGATCGAAATCTCACCCGCTTTTTACGAGCGAATCATTCATCTCGTGGATCAACAGTATCTTTGGCATGATATCGAAATGACCATTGGAAAAAATGATCCGATGTGGTGGCGCGATTTTAAACCGATGATGCAAACTGTGACGCATTTTAATTATCCTTTGCGTTCGTTCAATCGACCTAAATTAAGAGAGTTAACTGAAACTTTAGTGGACCGAATCACGTCTCTGTCGGCATCGCAGATGCGCAAACGCGGACTCACCGAAGATGAAGCCAATGTGATCAAAGCACGTACCGTAAAAGAGCTCGAAGAAGTTTACATGTACATCGACCGCTGGGATCAAATTAACGCAGAGATCTCGCGCATGAAAATGAACAACACCATAGCGCAAATTTTCATGATTGGGCTTACCTTAGCTCCCGGTGGTTTGTTGATCGGAACAACGATTCGCTCAGCAATGATTATTACAAAAGCCAGTCAGTACGCTGCCTCGTTTGCAACTGATGCGGTGGTTGCTGCCCGCTTGGGCCGCATGGGACAAATTTTAGCAGGCGCAGGGCTTGGAGCCGTAGGCGCACCTGCCGGTCTCATGGTCACCGACATCTCTTCAATGCTCCTCGATGCTGGCCAAAACAGTCGCAACAACGATACGCTCTACATTTGCGAACTCAATAAACAAATCCAAGGCTTCCGGCAAAGAGGAGTGGCTCCTTACCTGAAAGCCTCCGTCATTGGAGGGTCCATTGGGCTTGGTGGCGGCGCCTTAACACTCACTGCCACGGGAGCTCGAGCCGTTCTGCTTGCCACCACTTTTGGAGTGGGCGTAGCTCAACTTTATAGCGTGGGAGCTGTTTCGGTGAATACGATTTATGCCCTCAGCGAATTTCGCCAAGCCCAAGAAGCTTTAGATCGCGGCGATCGCGAAGCCGCCATTCAGCATCTGCAGGCCGCACGCCAATATACGGTTGGCGCGAGAGAAGCATTTTTGAACTCCTTAATTATTGGAATTCTCACTGGCGCCATTGCCAAAGATTTTAGTGTTGCCATGCGAGAAGGTGAAGAAATCATCCGAGCCCTCTACGCGAGTTCTGCTGACACCCTCCCCTTGGCCACTCAAAACGCTCAAGATGCTCTGAACCTTCTCATTCAGACCACCAGCAACACTCAGAACTAAACAATCGAGAAAAATTTACAGTCGCAGTGGTGAACACACCGCTCTTCGCATATAAATACACCTCAACAAATTCGAAGTTTTGACTCAGACGGGATACAGAGACGGATGTTATATATTCTTGGCATTATTTTTTTGTTATCGAATACATTTTCACGATTCGCATTTGCAGAAGCAAACCTCCTGCAAGAAACTTATCCGTGGAAGATCCATCTCGTGTTGCACTCCAAACATCAACTCGAGCTTGCACAGCCGGACATGCCTCCAACAAAAGATGGTCCACAGGATCACCTTTTTCTTGCCGCACACTCTGCACGGATTAAAATAATCGATGAAAATCGAGTTCGCTTTGAGCTTTCTATGCCCGTGCACGTTTCGCTTCACTCTCCCGACAATCTCGATCCTCAGTCGGAGATGGTATTTAAGAGTTTTGTTGTGAATATCCCCGAGAATGAAATCGAGCGCCTCATAGAACTTCAACAAGAACCTTTTGTGGTGTTTGACGAAATCAGCGAACAGCGAATTCTTTCATTGGCAAAAGATGTTGAAGCCGGGCAGCTATTAGATAAACAGATCAAATACTACTCCAATGCTCTACAATTGCCACAGCTACGTATTCTCGAAGGTCTACGAATTTATCTTCCGGTCGAAGACATTGGAAAGCCCGAAGGGAGCTACGCACGGATCATGGTGATTGCAAGTCTCAAGGGCTACTTATCCTGGTTCACTCAAACACCTCCAGCCATACCTATCGAGCGCCCTCTTGAAAGAGTTTATCGAACATTCTCGCGTTACAATTCGGCTATTACCTCTTACTTAAAAGGCCTTATGCAGATGGATAGTCGACGGCAAAATTTGAAACGAGTTGGTTGGTTGAATTCGTTAATTAAAAAAAGTAAAACTATTAAAAGACAACCCGTCCAAACAGACAACATCGTCAGGCTCCATACGAATATTCGCTGCTCTGCGCTCTTTAACTGATCAATCTGGGATACTGATGATGCGGAAGTTCTTATTCATTTTATTTTTAGGCACCGTACAGTCGTCAGAAGCCGAGGGCTTTCGCTGCGAAGAGCTTTTTACTGTAAAATCCACCTCTCCCCTCGAGAACGCAATCAGTCGGACCTTCGCTGAAGTGTTTCGTTCAAAAAGTGTGTATCGCTGTTTAGAGTGTCACTTAAATGTAAAACGCTTTTTTAATCGTTTAAGAACAAACTATCCAAAATATGATTTTTCTGAAATTAAGGTTTTATATATTACCCATCAAAAGATGCCATTTGATAGCTCCCCAGAAGTTGGTTTTCACATCAAACGCGCGCGTGGGTCTGCTCAACATGGTGAATCCAGCGAATTTGTTTTCTGGAACTTCCACGTAGTTATTGAATTTCGCGGAAAAATTTATGACTTTGACTATACAGAGTCTCCCACGACTCTTCCTCTACGTGACTATGTGAGGGAGTTTTTTTTGACAGCCAAAGAGGTTGAACAGCTCGCCCATGAGTACAACTTGGATCTTGAAGGACCTACCAACGAACTTATTGTTTATGCAATCCCGGGAAGCCAATACTTCCACTACAAAAATCAGCAAGTAAACACCTGGGACTTTCACCTCTCGCTTTTTACCAATTACCCATCTGTTCCACTCTTGAGTTATGTAAATCCAAACTAGCTGTTAAAGAGAATTCATAAAATTGAAGAGAGTTTCGTTAAAGCTCTTGGGGTTTTCGATGTTGCTCAGGTGACCAGTATTTTTAATTTTTTTAAATTGGCTGCCCAAAATGCACTTAGCCATAAATTCTGCGTCTGCGACCGGAGTCACTTTGTCCTCTTCGCCAACAACAACTAAGGTAGGCACAGCGATCTTCGCAAGCATTTGCGTGCTGTCGGTGCGAGTGGCAAGCGCCACTAAACCTGAAGAAATACCTGCATCACTTGTTTTTTCGATAAGTTCGTAAAATCGTGTTTCAATGGAACTCTCTTTTTGCGAAGTTTCGCCAATAAGGGCCTTCCACTGATTTTGCACAAACTGATTGCGATTTTTTTGTAGGGACTGAAGCGCATCGCCGCGTTTAATTTTGGCCTCGTTATTGTCTGCCGCCGCCTTAGTATCGCACAGAATCAGCGCTGCACACTTTCTGGGATCGCGCTCGTACATACGAAGTGCCACATAACCGCCCATGGAAAGGCCGCACCAAATAGCTTTTTCGATTTTTGCTTGCTCTAAATAATTCAGTATCGCATCTACATAGAATTCGAAGGTGAAAGCATGATTGGGCAATTCACTTTCGCCAAAACCTGGAAGATCCGGTGCAACACAATAAAACTTTTCAGAAAAATACTGAACCTGTTCCATCCACATCTCGGAGCTCAACGGAAAGGCATGTATAAATACGATCGCGGGATTTTCGATTTTGCCTCGAGTTTTAACTTTTAATTTTGTATTCATAGCTTTATTAACTGCAAAGGATATGCCCTATCAACCTCATCGGAGAACCAAACCCGCTGGAAACTTATTAAAAAGTGAGTATTTTTTCCTCGTGCTTGAGTTAATTCGACCCATCTAGCTCACTCAAGTAGTTCTGAACAAGACTGGGTGTTGGCATGAATCTCGCTCAGAAGAATAAAAACAACTCTTAATCAATGAGGTCCACACATGAGATTCAAAACCAGTAAAGTTACCAGTCTTGTCATAACTCCACTTTTTATATTTTTTTGCAACGCGAGCTGCACAAAAAACACACCCAGCCCGACAGAAACCGGTGTTCTACCGCCCGCAGGAACCAATTCCGATATGAATGCTGTTGCAGCAAAAGATGCAAAATTGACAGCCACCTTTAAGCAAATCAACGACGGCATTGAAGTCAATTTAGCCATCACGGGCTTGCAAGCCAATTCAGAGCATGGCCTGCATATCCACGCTGTGGGTGAATGTAATGGACTCGACTTTAAAACTGCTGGAGATCACTTTAATCCACAATCAAAAAATCATGGCGCACCTGGCGACAGCAATGCTCACCTTGGTGATCTTGGAAATATCACCACTGATGGCAGCGGCAATTTTTCGGGCAACATTAAAATAAAAAATGCCACAAGAGATGGTGCCAATGGAATTCTCCGTCGAAGTTTGATCGTTCATCAAAACGCCGACGATCTTAAATCACAGCCCTCTGGCGAATCGGGTGATCGAATTGCCTGTGTTGTTATTAATTCTGTGGATTAGGCCGTGGATTTGGCTGATAAATTTTGACTCCGAGTATGAGGTTTGACTCCGAGTCTGAGGCGCGCAATGATGTGTGTCTCAACTCAAGGAGTGCCGCTTGGAAGAAACCTTAAAGCCTATTACCGATCACCTGGATGAGTTCATCAAACTCATGACAACTCCGATTTTTACTATAAGTAACTCAAAAATATCGCTGTCGAGTCTGATTGCTTCGATTGTCATTGTTTTTATATCTGTGAAAATCGCAAAATACTCCGGCCGACTTCTGAACCGCGCTCTTACGGAACGCAATGTGGACTCCGGCGTACGTGATTCTTTAGAAAAGTTCTTTCGCTACACTCTGATTGTTATTGGTATTTTATTTTCCATGGATAATTTGGGAATCTCCATCAACTCTCTTGCTGCCGTTGGTGCTGTGTTGATGGTGGGCATCGGTTTTGGATTGCAAAACATTGCGCAGAATTTTATCTCTGGGTTGATCTTATTGATCGAACGACCCATCAAGGTTGGTGACATTGTTAACGTTGGCAACACGTCGGGCAGGATCTTAGACATTCGCGTTCGCTCCACTGTTATTCAAACGCGGGACAACGCCACGATCATCGTTCCCAACTCTAAATTTGTTTCAGAAGAAGTGACCAATGAGAGCTATCTGGGCGAAAAAATTCGCTATCACATCGGTGTTGGGGTGGCCTACGGTTCCGACATCGACAAAGTGAAGGCAGCTCTCTGCAATGCGGCAGTGAGCGACGAGCGTGTGCTTAAAGAACCGCCACCACGGGCCCTCCTGGTGGAATTTGGCGATTCGGCCATCAACTTCGACCTGCGTTTTTGGAGCGAGGACATTTGGCATATCGAGCAAGTCAGCAGCGATATTCGCTGCACCATAGGAAAACTATTCAAAGATGAGCTTATCGAGATCCCTTTTCCGCAAAGGGAGCTCAGCATCAAAGCCGAAACCTTGGAAAAGTGGAGTGCCTCAGTCGGTAAGTCGACGGGCAAATAGCCCCGTTTTCTACCTAACTATTTGAAATTATTCACTTGAAAATGCCCAGCCCAACGCCGGTTTTTTTGCTTTGAATCATAGTCATTTCTAGACTTATTGAAAATTTAGTTCATAGTGTAGAAAAAGAGCAGCACGGTGCTGTTCTGTAAACGATAGGTAGAGAAATGCAGACTGGTAAAGTAAAGTTTTTTAATGCAGGTAAAGGTTTTGGATTCATCACGCCCGACAACGGCGATAAAGATGTGTTTGTGCACGCAAACGACACTGGTGGCGCCCAGCTTAAAGACGGCGACAAAGTTGAGTTCGAAGTGGTAGCCGGAAAAAAAGGCCCACAAGCTAGCAATGTTCGCTTGATCAACTAAGGTTGAATCTGTAAATCGCGCCAGGCCAAAGCATTGGTCTTCACGGACCAAAAGCTTTGGGAGTTTTTTTGAAAAATCTTCTGTTTGAAGTCGTAACGACCACAACTGGCGCCATTTCCATAAAAAATAATCAAAACAACGAAATTATGCACAACCCTGTAGGTCCTTGGAAAGAATCCAACGCTCTCTACATAGAGCAGTCCAATCTTAGGTCTTTGTTAACAAAAGATTTAGATAAGGAGCTGGTGATCTATGATGTGGGTTTGGGAGCGGCGGCCAATGCTGTGGCCACGCTGAATGCTATAAAAAATTCGAAACGCGCTGTTCGCCTGATCAGTTTTGAAATCGATTTAGAACTATTGCATTTCGCCTTAGAAAATAGCGCGCAGCTCGCCTACCTTGTTGGTTATGAGGAAATCATTCAGTCGTTATTAAATAATAAAATCTGGGAGCAGGAAAATTTAAAGTGGGAACTTCATCACGGTGATTTCTTAGAGTGCATCGAAAATGTTGAGCACAAATGTCACTTGATCTATTTTGACCCCTATTCCCCCAAACAAAATGAGGCCATGTGGACCACGGCTTGTTTTAAAAAATTGCGTAACAAGTGCCAACCCCGAGCTACATTTTACAACTACAGCCAGGCCACCACGATCCGAGCTGCTCTTTTAGAAGCTGGATTTTTTGTTGGTTATGGGCAACCCACGGGCCTTAAGCGTGACACCACCCAGGCGGCGACACAAATCGAAGATCTCGCTCACCCCCTCGACGAGCGCTGGTTACAACGGTGGGAGCGGTCGCCCACACCGTTCCCCATTCATTGCCAAGACGAAAACCAACTTAAAGACACTATCCTCAACCACGAACAATTCAGAGGCCTTCGATGACCACCAACGATACCTTGCGCAGCTTGCGCTACTCCTTTAATCTCACCGACTCAGAAATGATCGCCATGTTTGCCCTGGCTGATAGCACGGTTACCCGCGAACAAGTGAGCCAGTGGCTTAAAAAAGATGAAGACGCTGATTTTAAATTGCTCAAAGACGTAGAGCTCGCGATTTTTTTAAACGGACTGATTAGTAAAAATCGCGGAAAAAAAGAAGGTCCCTCTCCCGAGCCCGAAAAACGAATCACTAACAATATTATTCTTAAAAAAATCAAAATTGCGCTGGACCTTAAAAGCGACGATGTGAAAGAGATTTTGGGATTTGCGGATATGCTCGTTAGCGATCATGAACTATCAGCTCTTTTTAGAAAACCCGATCATAAAAACTACCGCGCCTGCCAGGATCAAATCCTGCGCTGCTTTTTAAAGGGCTTGCAGTTAAAGTTTCGCCCGATAAAATAAGACAAAGGAAGGGAACTCCCATGGCGACAAAACCACCCGAAAAATCCACCGTGAGGCCCAAAGAAATAGAGCTGATCCGCGTGTATGAGGCTCCCGTAAAAATAGTTTGGGACGCATGGACTGATTTAAAGCAGTTGGAAAAATGGTGGGGCCCTCGAGGGTTTACAATATCTACAAAAAGTAAAGATCTGCACCCGGGTGGAAAATGGATCTATACCATGCATGGACCCGACGGCACAGACTATCCAAACATTGCCACCTATCATGTGGTGCTCAAATACGAAAAGCTCGTTTATGATCACGGTGGTAACGAAGAGCAAGACAAACTTTTCGCCGTTTCTGTGACTTTTAAAGAAGATAAGGGAAAGACCATCATGCGCATGGTTTTTACTTTGCCCACGGCCGAAGAAGCAAAAGCCATGAAACAATTTATCAAACAAGCCAATGGGAATTCCACCTGGGATCGCTTGGGTGAGTTTTTGGATGAGAAAATAAATGGCAAAGATTCGTTTATAATCAATCGCTCTTTTGCGACCGATACTAAATCCATGTTTGATTTGTGGATCAACCCCCAACGATTTTCGAGTTGGTTAGGGCCCGTGGGCTCGACCATGCAATTTATCACCGAAGACATCAAAGAGGGTGGCTCCGCCCTGTGGTCCATGACCACCGACGGGCAAACGAAATGCGGAAAGATCAATTATATTAAAATCACTCCACCTACAGCTCTCGTATATACCCAGAATTTTTGCGACAAAAACGGAAAGCTCTGTAAGCCCCCCTTCTCAGCCACGTACCCGGATGTTCTTTTAACCACCATCCAGTTTGCCGAAGAGCCCAACAACCACACGCGCGTCACTGTGAAGTGGGAAGTGCACGGCGATGCAACGGCCGAGGAACGCAAAACGTTCCACGAGATGAAGTCACTAATGACCGGTGGATGGAACAGCTCATTTGATAAAGTTGATGCCTTGATAGGTTCAATTTAGATTTTCTTGACAAATCATGAAATGTCATGATAACATGGAAACATGAAAGTAAAAAAGTTTGCCACGCAAATCGACGAAGCCGTCCTTAAAGATCTGAAGAACTTTGTGAAGGCCACAGATAGAAGCATTTCTGGAGTCGTCAATGATGCCGTTAAAGAATACCTTGGGAAAGCTCAGCTTCGTCCCGCTTTTCGGTCTGCAATGGATGAAGTGATCGAAGACCATGCGGAACTTCTTAAGCGCCTTGCAAAATGAAGTTGACCCTTTACCCCACTCTAACAGAGGTCATTCATCTGCATCAAATTCTCATCGATCGTTTTGGCGGTACACACGGAATTCGTGATATGGGTTTACTTGAGAGTGCTCTCATGCGCCCGCAAACTGGCTATTACGACACCTTATCCCTCGAAGCCGCTTCTTTATTGCAAAGTCTCTGTAAAAATCACGCGTTTGTTGATGGCAACAAGCGTGTGGCATTTGCAGTTACCGCGATTTTTTTACGAATGAATGGCTACCGCCTCAAAGTCGATGCGGATAATGGGGAGTCTTTTTTAATTAAAAAAGTGATTAAAGAAAATGTGGTTCTTGAAAACATAGCCGCCTGGCTTGAAAAACACATGAAAAAAGTGACTTGATCAATCTCCGGAACCAAGTTTTGAAAGCGCTAGCGCCAAGCGCAGATCGCTGACCAGCTCTTGATAACGTTGGTGTTTTTCGCTCTCCGATGAAGAACGTAAAATCGCAGCTGGATGCCAACTTACCAAAAGATTTTTCGCCATTCCGCTTTCGGTGTACGGTGCGCCTCGCTCCACCTGGATTTTTACAAGGCGACCGTAGACTGCCGTGCTAGCCGTCGCTCCTAAACACAAAATAACCGTGGGTTGCACCATGGCAATCTCTGCCTCAAGCCATGGTTTGCAAGCGTGCATTTCGCTGCCACTGGCTTTTTTATGGAGACGAAGTTTGCCCTCCCGTTCAAATTTAAAATGTTTCACAGCATTTGTAACGTAGAGATCTTGGCGGTGAATGCTTGCGTCCTTGAGAGCTTGATTGAGCAGCTCACCTGCCGACCCAATAAAATTTTGACCTGCTATATCTTCGTTGTCGCCCGGCTGCTCGCCGACGATCATGATAGAAGCTTGCAAGCTTCCTTCACCAAAAACTGTCTGCGTTGCTTTTTGCGACAGCGGACACGAAGCGCAGGCGAGGGCCGCCACTTTCAGTTGGCTCCAATCGGCGTTTTCTGGAGGTTGCGCCACTTCTTGAATGGCGTCGCGCATATTTTGCAACTGTTTTGGCGTATTGCGGATGAGTTCCTGAATAATCTCTGCCTCGGGCAAGGCCGACCAATATTTTGGCGCCATTTCGGTTTTCATCATTTTGATTTTAATTCGCGCCGGATTAAAAATGGACTTGTAATAGGTTTTCCAAACTTCGTCGAAGGGATCCTCGTGACCAAACTCTTGCTGAGTCATACCGGGACCGAAGGTGAGAGTTTTCATGTTCCAATGGGCCGACCCATCCGCCGAAAAAATGGACCACGGTTTATCACCAAACCTGCGCACAAAAAATGGCGTGCCAAGCTCCATAATTAAATGCTCGGGTTTGTGCCAGGCCACGTAAGTTTCCACACCTTCAATTTCCGCCCGCTTAAAGCGCACAAAAGCGTGCATTTTATGAATATCACGGCGTACAGATTTGCATAAAATATTCATCCGATGAACATCGGGATCCACCGTCACTTTTAACAAATGGGCGTTTTCGTGATTCAGTCGATAGAGCAATCGATACAGCAACTCCCAGCGCTGCTCGTCGCGAGCTGCGGCAACGTAGGGCGCCATTTTTAAAAATTCCGCCGGAACTTTCGGCGAGGTCAAAGGTTTGAGTCGCACTTCGGTTTCGAACAGCATCACCTGGGTTGTGTCCCAACTCCCACTTTTGGGGCGCACACCTTTTTGCAACATTTCGCGGGCGCGAACTCGCCACTCGTCGTAGGTCACTGCTTGCATTAGATCTCACCCGTTAAGGATGTTGTCGCGGTTTCAAAAAGCGACAACTGTACAGAAGCGGGCCGCAAGCGCTGCTCGAGGCGCTCGGAATCTAGCAAAAACGCGTTGGGGTTGTGGTCCGAGGTTAATAAAAAATACTTGGCGCGATTCAGTGGCACGCGCAGCTTTCGCAAGTCATTCATCGTGATGTTGTGGTAGGGGCGCATTTTCAAAATGCGCTCCACATTGCGTACGCCAAGCCCTGGAACTCGCAGCAATTGTTCCCGCGTACCGGTATTAATGTCCACCGGAAAATAATGTCGATTGTTGATGGCCCATGCCGTTTTCGGGTCCATGTCGAGAGCTAAGTTGTCTTCGGGTTTTGCTAAAATTTCCTCGGCCTTAAAATGATAAAAGCGCATCAGCCAGTCGGCTTGGTACAAACGATTTTCGCGAACTAACTGAGGCTGGTCTTTAGGAAGTAGAGCATCGGCCTTCGGTATGGGGCTGTAGGCCGAATAATAAACACGCCGCAAACCATAGGTTTTGTACAGATCCTGGGACGATTGAAGAATCAAGCCATCGGAACTCGGCGTCGCACCAACAACCATTTGCGTGGTTTGCCCCGCTGGTGCAAACCTTGGAGTTTTTAAAAATTTCTTTTTTTGGTCGGCCTTGGTTTCGATCACCTTATCGGCAATTTGAATCATGGATTTTTTTGCGGCTGCGATAGTTTTTGCCGGAGCCAAAATATCCAAATCTTTTTGCACCGGCATTTCGATATTGGCGCTGATGCGATCGGCCCACTTTCCAGCTTCGAGAATCAATTCTTGAGTCGCTCCCGCCACAACCTTAAGATGGATGTAACCGTTAAAGCGATGGGTTTCACGCAAGAGTCTGGCCACGCGAATCAACTGCACCATGGTTTCGTCGGGCGAGTTTATAATTCCCGAACTTAAAAATAAACCTTCAATGTAGTTGCGACGGTAGAACTCGAGAGTGATAGAAACAATTTCTTCGGGCTTAAAGCGGGCGCGGGGCACGTCGCTGGAAACGCGATTCACACAGAACTTGCAATCGTAAATGCAGTAATTGGTCATAAGTATTTTAAGAAGACTGATGCAGCGACCATCGGGGGCGTAGCTATGACAGATCCCCATGCCCTCCACGTTTCCCATGCCGTCTTTGTCGCGCTTCCGTTTGGAGCCACTGCTCGAACAGGAGGCATCGTATTTGGCGGCGTCGGCGAGAATGGCGAGTTTGCTTTGCAGTTGATCCCACTGAGGCGATGACATACAAATAGGTATACTTTATGTATAACTTTTTGTATACTTTAAAAATGACAACAGGACCCCTACGAACCAACGAACAAAAAGTCTTGCAAGCCCTGGCCAAATATATCGACGACCACGGGTTTTCCCCAACCTATCGTGAGCTGCAGGAGCTGCTTGGTCTTAGGGCCGTTGGCTCTGTGCAAAAAACGGTGCAGCAGCTCATTGCTAAAGGACATGTGGTAAACACCGGCAAATGGCGTGGTCTTGCTCTCGCGGAACCCACGGAGGTGATGGCCGTGCGCATTCCCCTCTCAGGCTCCGTGGCTGCGGGAGCTCCTATTGAAGCTATTGAGACGCAAGATTACGTGGATGTGGCGCGCACCATGATCCAGCAGGGGCAAAGTTATTTTGCCCTACGCGTGAAGGGCGATTCGATGATCGAAGATCATATCGTGGATGGCGACATCGTGGTGATTCGCAAACAAAAAACTCCCAATCAAAACGACATTGTGGTGGCACTGATCGACGACGAAGCCACGCTGAAACGCTTCCATAAATCCAAAGGCGTTATTGAATTGCACCCCGCCAACAAAAAGTACAAGCCAATCAAAGTGGACGAAACCAAAAGTTTTGAAATTTTGGGAATTTTAAGCGGCATTATTAGAAAGTATTAAATAATTCACCGAGGATTGACACTCCCCTTCATTTTCCATCAAAGTGGCTCCAAAGAGGTGAACAATGGAAAAATCAAAAGCACTTATATTTGACACACTTGTAGATGTTGTTCTTAAAAACGGTGAGGCTTTTACTGGATACATCAATAAAGGCGGCATACAAAAAGAATCCGAGCGCGATTTTGTAAAGCTCGCAAATAAAAAAATCACTAAAGGCGTTCGCTCTGTGGAAAAACGCATTAAGATCACTCAGGTCGCTTCGATCTCCGCATCTAAAGCCAAGAATTCTAATTTCTAGACGAAACAAAAAGTTGGCTTTTACGGCCTATGGAGATGTCTTAGTGGCCTCTTCGGGCGAATTTTGACGAGGAGTGCAATCTCCACGCTTTGTTTGTTTAAAAAACGGAGAGAGACTTCCAATGGGACACATCATCTGATAGGTGTCACTGTTGCGACACACCACCGTGGCGTGAATGGCACTGGAACCAATACTGCCTTTGAGCTCTGTATTGTTAGGACTCACGTTTTTGACTTCAAAAAAAATAGGAGCCACCAAATGTACCTGTCTCTGATATTTGTCGGCAGGAAAAAAACAAACCTTAACTGAGCCATTGCTTTTTGTTTCAATGCACAGACTTTGTCCGGAGGGAGTTTCTCCAATATGGATATCCCTGGATAATTCATAGGCTTCTCCTGATTGAACCGTTTGATTGTCGCCATCGCAATACACCGGAAAAGAAACTCCCGAAGGATTTCTTGGGGGCAAATGACTACAACCAAATAAAAAAATGGCGACTATTATGATTTGCATTTTATATTCCCCCAAATTCATCATTTTCCCGATCACTCTCGTAGTCAACACCTAGAGAGTCCCTCGCCCCAACAAGGTTTGTGTGAGTTTTTGCTCGTAAAGTTGCTGAAGAGAAACTCCCGCCTCTTCGCCTTCGAGCCACCGCAAGGCGTGAGCAATGGCTTCAAGAGTCGCCATACCGTCAGCGGTGGACTCCAAGCGCAAACTTTTTTGAGACGCTATTGTTTTTTCATCGCGGATTTTCTTTTTCAAAAAAACTCTTTGCACTTGAGCGAGCTCCTGATGGCGATGGTGAACTTTGCTCGCCTGTCGCCAATTGCCATCGGGCACGATAAGTAAAACAGGCTTTTTTAAACTCGCCACAAAATCAGCATCCAACTCCACAGCATCGTCGCTGGGGTAAAGCAAAAGGGGTTGATACACGGGATCGAGAATTTCGCTCAAATCGAGCTTCTCTTTTCCCTCTCCCCGCACGTGCATTTCGCTGTTTTTCAGAGCCTGTAAAGCCAATCGCCCGGTATTCGTGGTTCGCTTTAATTCTTTGGCGTGAATCACCAAACAAACGCGCGTTTGCAGGTCTAACAATGGAATTGCATGACAGATACAGCGGTCTTTGTGCAAAAAACAAACGGCACAAGGATCCTTAGTTTTACGTTGTCTTTGAGTGGGTCGGCTTGTCATACACAGAAACTTTACACCAAAGCGCGAAGCGATACAGCAGCAAAAGTTTGTGAAAACCTCAATGGCTGTGCTACCCTACCGTCACACATGAGCGAGACGAATACCAATCAGACTAAAACAAACCCATCGACGCACAGTCAAAATATTCTCCAATTCCCTGGGGAAATCCGATTGATTGCCCATGATCGCGATATGGCCGATGTAAAATTTGAGCAAATCACCGCCTTTGGTTTTGATACCGAAACAAAACCCGCGTACCGAAAAGGCGAAGTATTTAAGACCGCCCTTTTACAGCTCGCCACCGACTCCGTGGCCTATCTGATTCGCCTGCACTACATAAGGCACTTTGAACCGATCAAAGAAGTTTTCGAAAACCCCGACGTGCTTAAAGTGGGCGCCGCCATCGCCCACGACTTAAAACAGCTGCAACATATTTTTCCATTTCAGCCCGCAGGCTTTGTGGACGTGCAAAAGATTGGAAAAGAAAAGGGTCTTAAAAATCTAGGTTTAAAAAAAATGACCCAAGAAGTTTTCAATGCCAACCTGTTTAAAGGCCCCAAAATGACAAACTGGGAGCGCCAGCACCTCACCGACGAACAACTCCTCTACGCCGCCACCGACGCCTGGATCGGTCTGCAGCTGTATCGTGAGTTGAATGCAGAAAAAACAAAGTGAGCAAAAAAAATTTTACCAAGCAATCTCTTTGCCGGTAAACTCGAAGAACATTCCGGTCTGTGCGGACTTTAAATTTAAAGCCACGTCCCAAATTCCTTTGGCAGAACGTTCAGGTAGAGTGGGTGCGGATTGGCCGCCCATGTCTGTTTTCACCCAACCCGGATGAATCACAATGGTCGTCAACCAGGGATTATCTGCAGAGAGGCTTTTATTAATCATATTGAGTGCTGTTTTACTGGCACGATAGGCATAGTATCCACCAGAGTCGTTGTCGTCGATGGAACCCATTTTACTGGTGATCTGAATCACCTTTGGCTGGCTGGAGTTTTGTAACGCTGGCAGAAGAGCTTTTGTCAGCAGAAACGGCGCCACCGAGTTGACTTGAAAGCTTTGCATAAAGTCGCTTGCACTTTCGCCGTCTAAAAAGATTCCGGCGTTGTTAATAAGTAAATCCAGATCTTTTCCTACAACCTCGGCAATTTTTTGAGGAGCGTCTTCGGCAGCAACGTCCACAGCCAACAGCTGTAATTTTTCACTAAACTCACTTTTGAGTTCGACTAAACCTTTCGAGCTTTCGGGCTTTCGTGCAATGGCAATCACGGTATCTCCGCGCTGCAAAGCTTGACGAGTTAACTCAAGACCAATTCCACGAGATGTACCAGTGATTGCTATTTTCATAAGCTTATTTGTAACAAGAAAAAGCCTGCGCCGCAACTGCGCACCCAAGTACAAGCGAAGCCTCTCACTGACATTTGTTAACGTGTCCCGATGCGCTCCCCACACTTTCATAACTACTTACACATTTTAGAGGCTCACAATCGGAGTCAAATGTGCATTGATTCATCTGCTTCAATGCCGCCTCGTCATTACTCTGCTGAGTTTCTTCTGCTTGTTTCTTTTGTCGCTTGAGCTCGTCCTCTTGCTTGTTTTTTTGCTCTTCCAGTTCTTCACGGAGCTCAAAAATTTTGTAACCCGCCTGGTGCCCTTTATTAAACTCGGCAGCTAAATCGGCAGGGCACACTTCTGCAGATTTTTTTCCTTTTTCCCCTTGCTTCATACCATTGTCATAAGTGCAAAACTCTTTCAGTCCAGATTGATAGCCCGCCTTGTAGCGAGTCGCGTCCACAAAAACATTGAACTCCCTGCACTGCTTTTTGTAGTTACCAATTTGCCCTTTATCTAGGCCATCTCTGCCATCCTGGAGACCACGCTTCCGCCAATCCATCGTCGCGCAATCTTTTGCATTCAAAGTGCTACAACCAGCCATAGAAAAAAGAGAAGCCATCACTAATAAAGTCACAGGTAGCCATGACTAAAACAATTGAGACGCACGGAGTCTTATCCGATTCTCATAATAAACTGACCGAATTTTCTTGAATCCATAGCTGAGAGAGAATATAAATTCCAGCTCATAGCGGAGTGGTAGTTAAGTTGGTTATAACGCCTGCCTGTCACGCAGGAGGCCGCGAGTTCGAGTCTCGTCCACTCCGCCAATTTTTGCCTCCCGACGTTCTTGGCACACCGACTTACCGGAAGGACGCTTCATTAAACCTGAAATAAAAAGTTTAGATCGTAAAGATACCTCTGAATTGATTCAGAGCCTCAAAAGCGCGATCCTACGTGATTGGGAAGCTCAATCTCGCGAAAAAGTTGCGGCTGCAAAAATGCAAACCCGTCTGGCTCTTCGCGATTCTTTACCAGAGTTTTTGGATCAGCTGGTTTTAACTTTAAAATCCGAAAACCCGAAGGAACAGGCTGCCATGAATGCAGAAGTGGCCCGTGAACACGGTGAAGACCGGGCCAAACAGCTCGAGTATTCCCTCGAAGAAGTGATCTTCGAATATCACATCCTCCGCGCCGTCATCATTCAGCATCTCGAAGCCCTGGGCACAACAGACTCCGGGTGCCGTAAAATTATTCACGAATTTATTGATCGCGGCATAGGCAAAGCAGCTGCCACATTTGCCGAACTTGAAACCAATCGCCAGGCTGTGCAAGCTAAGGCCTTTGAAGAAGCGAAAATAAAAGCTGAAAGATTGAGCAATGCAAAATCTGAATTCTTGGCCAACATGTCCCACGAAATTCGCACGCCCCTTGGCGCCATCATGGGTTTTGTTGGCTTACTCAAAGACAAAGGGCTGTCCGATGAAGAAATCTCAAACTACCACGCAATTATTGAACGCAATTCTAACCATCTTTTAAGACTCATCGACGACATTTTGGATTTAGCAAAAGTGGAAGCCGGAAAAGTCGTCATCGAAAAGATCGAGTTTTCACTACTTGAGTTTCTCGCGGAGTTCTCATCAATCGCTGGCACGAAGGCTCGTGAAAAAGGCATTGTTTTTGAGTTTAAACCCGAAACCCTTGTTCCAGAAATTGTCATTTCCGACCCCACACGCATTCGCCAGATCCTTTCCAACATTGTCGGTAACGCCATCAAGTTTACCGAAAAAGGCAGTGTTGCATTTTGCGTTCAATATACAAATCAACAACTCCATTTTAAGGTTGTTGATACGGGACGAGGAATTTCAATAGAGCAACGACAAGCCCTGTTTCAGGCCTTCTCGCAAGCAGACTCCTCAACCACTCGCAAATTTGGTGGAACAGGACTTGGACTTGTTCTTACAAAAAAACTAGCTCAAGCATTTGGGGGTGATTTTAACCTCATTCAAAGCGAGCTCGGAAATGGCAGTGTGTTTGAAGCTACGATTCCTCTCACCGTTCCAACGAATGCGAAGCTTGTGCAGATCGATAAAATTGCAGCCAAAACAACTTCAGACTTAAACCTCGATCGCTATCAGCTCGATCTTAAAGGCCTCGAAATACTTATCGTGGAAGACTCTCCAGACAATCAATACCTCATCCAAGCAATGTTGAGTAAAACCGGAGCTCGAGTCGTTATCGCTAACGACGGAGCCGAAGGCGTAAAAAGTGCGCTGGCTCACAACTACGATGTGATTCTCATGGATATTCAAATGCCAATCATGGACGGGCATGAAGCAGTTCGTACGTTGCGCAATAAGGGCTATTCCAGAGCCGTCGTAGCCCTCACAGCACACGCCATGAAGGAAGAGCGTGAACGCGCCTACCGGTCGGGGTTTTCGCATTTTTTAACAAAACCAATTGATAGAAAAAGTCTTATTGATCTTCTGGACTCTCTGCGTCTCGAGCTCAAAAAACCTACAAAAATACAATGACAGAGCCGGTGTTTTTTTGCCCGTTGGGCATTTCTTCGTAGGACCAAGGGTACCCGCCCAGTTTGAGGTAGCGGAGAAGCTCGGATCGCACAATGCCTTCGCCTTTGCCAGGCATGATTTTGACCTTTTCCTGCCCTTGATGCTTCATAATAAAGCGATCCACAGCATCGAAAACTTGGTCTTTTTTAAAACCGTGCAGATCTAAAGTGGGTAATTTTTTCGACATTCTTGAACCCCCACTTAATCCTAAGGATTCCCGTGACAGTCTTCAATGGAAAACTGTATTAAGGAAGTCTTTACGAAGGAAAGCGAAATGAACCGATGAAGAAACTATTTTGGTTAGATATGGAAATGACGGGCCTGGAGCCCGAAATCGAACGCGTGATCGAAGTGGCCGTGATTGTGACCGATCTCGAATTTAAACTCCTCGACACCTACCACGCTGTGGTTCAACAGCCTGAGGCGTATTTGGAAAACATGGACGAGTGGAATACGAAGCACCACACGGCCAGCGGCCTTTTGGCGAAAGTTCCCACAGGAAAAACTCCGCAAGTGGTGGAGCAGGAACTTTTGGATTTAATTAAAAAACATTATGGCGACGATGAGCGCCCCGTCCTTTGCGGAAACTCTATTTTTCAAGATCGAAAGTTTATTGATTTGTACTTTAAAAAGTTTTCTAAGCGTCTCCACTACAGAATGATGGATGTAACGGCGTGGAAAATAATTATGAATGCTTGCTATCATGTTGAGTATCAAAAAAAGGACAGTCATCGGGCCTTGGACGACATCATGGAAAGCATCGAAGAACTGAAGGCATTTTTAAAACACGTCACCAAAGAGCCCGTGCAATTTTCTTAAATCGACTCCGCACTAAATAGCACATGTTCCCAAAACTGAATGTCGGGCTTGTGCTTATCCATGGGTTTTAAAAAAGCGGGATCCCAAATCATATTGTAAAAACCGTGGGTTTTGTCGTGGCTTTGTTGTTTTGCGAATGGCGAGACAAAATGGTAGCCGTAGTAACCCTGATCTAAAATGCGTGCAATGATTTTTTCGGAACTGTGCTCACCCGATAAAAACTGCGGATGCAGCTCCAGCAGAATATTTTTGAACAACTTCTTTTTTAATCCGTCGACCATGCCATCCACCGCGTAGCCCTCGGCACCTTCGATATCCATTTTCACCAAATCCACTTGCGTGATTTTTTTATCTGCACAAAACTGATCCAACGAAATGGAAGGCACCTCAATTTCACCCACCGAAGCTTCTTTTTTAAAATTCATGCCGGCCCAAAGATTTTCGTGGCTATTGGGATTGGACGGCGTAAACCGCACCGAGCCTACCCGATCACTCACCGCCACGGTTTCGATTTTGACGTTATCCCCTGCGCCCATGAGCCGGAGATTATTTTTTAGCCAAATTTCATTGTAGGGATCGGGTTCAAAACCATAAATCGTTGGATTTTTAATTTGCGAAAGGGCCAGGTAAACCAAGTAGCCAAAGTTTGTACCCACATCAAAAATCATTTGTGGCTGTTGCTTTTTAAAAAATTCCAAAGCCCAAATTGTGACTTCGCGCTCGTAGAACCCCAAAAAATAAGCGGAGCGCGAGGCGGCTTCCAGCGGATGAACTTCCATGGGCATCCCCATAAAACGTCCCACAAACGGCTTATGTAATCGCAAGATATCAATGGCCCAATTGGCCATTTGTGAACGCCGCACTGGCATCGCGTGGGCCACTTTTTTTATAACTTCGGGCAAGGCAGAAATACTTAGATGTGGTGATGGCAAAACGCCTCCATGGTGTGTCGGAATTAGTCTACTGTGATTTTTTCCAAGGTGTCAAAAAAAGAGTCAATATTCACCTGTGCAGGTCCATTACATCAGCGCTCCCATGGGGGTTGTTTGGCCCTGAATGGACCTTCACTGGTCCTGGAATTATGGACTCGTACAGTATTAACACCACCGCTTGGCAAATGCTGCTGCGATTTTCAAAACAGATCATGAGCAAATGCAACACCTGCCAAATCAGCACGGCGTTTCCCGAAATCGTAATTCGCTATCATAATATGATCCTTAGCCCCAGTGGCGACAGTCGAAACTTAGCGATTAATTTAGAGAACGCACACACCATCGAAATTCGTGGTCTGCGTCCTCAATAAAGTTTTTTGGATTATCTGAAGCTCTGTCAACTTTTCGAAGCCCGCATTCGAACCCTTAGCCAACAACAGTTTCGCTCGCCTTTAAAATTTGATATTCCCTTAGTTAAAACCTGGACGACCAAAGTCGACGGACAAAATATGTTTTTAAGTTCACTGTCAGATGAAGATGTCTTGCGGGAGTTTCGTGAGTACGTGGAAGCTGCCAATTTAGACTGGGTAAAGTACAGTCACTTTCCTCTGGCCACACCTAAGACGTCGCTTCGATGTGTGAATCTTTTTTAATTACCACACTTCTCTGGATTAAAAGTGCGTCATCGAGCAGCCGACGCAGCACTTTTAACCACCTAAATCACTAAAAGCTGAGTTGAACCAAAACATTGTAAAAAATAGCTTTTCGATTTCAGTTCCATAAAAAATTTAGTACTTACTGCTATAACTCTAAGCAGGTTTTTAAATTCAACAAATCGAAAGGATTATTTTATGAAGTTAGTTATACTTATTGCACTGTCAGTGCTGCATTTTCCATCCGCTTTCGCGGAACCGAACGAGGCTGTTTTTATTGCACCTGAAGTTTGCAAAACCTACACGGATGGCGACCTAGAACAAGCTCTGAGCTGTGTGAATGCTTTGAATCAGATAGAGAAAGATCGTATCCAGTTTAACGAAGACAGAACGAATGCGATTTACAATGGAGTAGGAATAGGTGCTGGTCTAGGAGTCGCTGGAGGTTGGATTGTCGGTGGAATGCTTGATAAGGGTACGCTTGGGATGAGTTGGGCGGGCCTTGGGCAGCTTTTCGAAAGTACGACGAAAGGTGCTGCTATCGGCGCAGGCATAGGTGCGGTCATTGGCGGAGGAATAATGTATGCGATATTGCCCTCAGCAGCTGGAGACATGGGTCCATCTCCGATTGATGTAGATACCGCCGAAGGATTTGAACTGTTTCTAAGTATGAGTTCTGAAGCACAAATCGCTTTCCTCATAGATTATAATCCTACAAATCTTATCAACTTTCTTTTTGAAACTGCCGCCGCGGTCAGAGATTCCGCAATATAATAGTAAAAACTAAAAGAGGACCTCGAAGGTCCTCTTTTTCAAATTCATACTGTTAAAAAAATTAGTAGCGATAGTGCTCAGGCTTGAATGGACCTTTGTTGCCCATGCCCAAATACTTGGACTGTTTGTCGGAAAGTTTTGTTAACTTCACGCCAATTTTTTCCAAGTGAAGAGCAGCCACTTTTTCGTCCAGCTCTTTTGGCAAACGGTAAACGCCCACGTCTTTGTAGAGTTCCGGTTTCATCCAAATATCCATCTGTGCAAGCACTTGATTGGTAAACGAGTTGCTCATCACGAAGGATGGGTGACCTGTTCCGCAACCTAAGTTCACCAGTCGGCCTTTAGCAAGAACGATGATCTCACGACCATCTTTCATCGTGTGAATATCAACTTGTGGTTTTACTTCGCGCATTTTTGAATTCGCGTTCAACCAAGCCATGTCAATTTCGATATCAAAGTGTCCGATGTTACAAACGATGGATCCGCTCTTCATGGATGCAAAGTGCTTCGGCGTCACGATATCGCAACAGCCAGTGGCGGTTACAAAAATATCAGCTTGCGTAACAGCGTCGTCCATTGTTGTCACTTCGTAACCTTCCATGGCTGCCTGAAGAGCGCAGATGGGATCGATTTCGGTGATCAAAACGCGGGCGCCGTACATCTTCATCGAAGCTGCAGACCCTTTGCCCACGTCGCCGTAACCAGCAACAACAACCACTTTACCCGCCAGCATCACATCTGTGGCGCGTTTTACGCTCTCAGCCAGCGACTCGCGGCAGCCGTAAAGATTGTCGAACTTCGATTTTGTTACAGAGTCGTTCACGTTGATGGCTGGAATTTTGAGTTTTCCGTCTTTCAACATTTTTTCAAGATTATGAACGCCTGTCGTGGTTTCCTCGGAAACCCCTTTTACTTTTTTAAGCATTTTTGCGTATTCAGGTTTGTGCATCATGATGGTGAGATCGCCACCGTCATCAAGAATGAGGTCGAAACCGTCTTTCCAACCGATGATGGATTGCTCAACACACCACTCGTACTCTTCCTCGGTTTCGCCTTTCCAAGCAAACACAGGAACACCCGAAGCGGCGATAGCCACAGCGGCGTGATCTTGCGTGGAGAAGATATTGCAAGACGACCAGCGAACTTCAGCACCAAGATGAGTAAGAGTTTCGATAAGCACCGCTGTTTGAATAGTCATGTGCAGGCAACCTGTAATACGGGCGCCTTTGAGAGGTTGTGATTTGCCGTACTCTTTGCGAAGAGCCATCAAACCTGGCATTTCCTGCTCGGCAATTTTAATTTCCTCGCGACCCCATTTTGCAAGGTCAGCAAAAACCTTTGGATTTTCCATGGCCTCTTTGCAAACGCGGTAGTCAACAGCCGCTGTTTTTGTAGTTTTCACGGCCTTAGTAGATATTTTTTCGGCGGTTTTAGTCGCAGTTTTCTGGGCAGTTTTTCCAGTGCTTTTGGCATTGGCTTTTGCAGAATTTTTTGCTGGATTTTTGTTCGAATTTTTAGTCGATTTCATGGTCGCTCCCGTTAAACTCATCTGGTCTCCTTGAGGTAATGTAAATGTGCGTGCTAAGGTTTTACCATGTTACCCCTAAAAGGCAACACCCACCAAAACCCCAAAAAGGGGTTCCGCAAAAAAAGAAACTTAAGGAAGTGTCAGTATTTGGTAACCGGTGTCGGTGATCAGCACTGTGTGCTCAAACTGCGCAGAAAGCGTTTTATCGCTAGTTTCGTAGTACTTGATGGTAGAGTTGGGAATGGAGACTTCTTTGATTGGCGCCCCGGTTTCGTTGATCATAGGCTCCACCGTGATGGTGCCCCATGGGACAAGTTTCTCGCCGCGACCTTTTTTACCAAAAGATGGAATAAAGGGCTCTTCGTGGAACTCTCTGCCAATCCCATGACCACCGATTTCTTTGACGGTGTGGTAGCCTTTGCGGGTTACAAATTTATTAATCTCATAGCCAATATCGCCGGTGGTGCCAAAGGGTTTAATGGCTTCGATGCCCTTCATGCGAGCCTCATCCGCTACTTGCACAATGTCCTTGGCCTTGGCAGCCACGTTTCCAACAAAATAAGTGGCCGAGGTGTCACCGTGAAAACCGTATTTAAAAGTGGTCACATCGATATTAATCGTGTCCCCTTCTTTTAAAACCGTTCCATCCGGAACTCCATGACAGATGCAATAGTTCACTGAAGTGCAAATGGACTTGGGGTAGCCGTGGTAATTGAGAGGAGCCGGGCGAGCTTCGTGGGTAAGAGTGTAATCGTGAACAATTTGATCGAGCTCGTTTGTTGTAATTCCGGGACGAACAAACTTTGAGGCGTAGACCAGAGTCTGAGCAGCCAGTTGGCAGACTTTTTCCATATGTCGAATGTCGTTAGCTGTTTTTACAGTCATGCGTTAAGGTATAAAGGGGTTTAAAAAAAAAGGGAAGCCAAAAGACTTCCCTTCTTTATACTCAATACTTAACAGTACCTTAATCGTGACTTATTTAAGGTGCTTGCTTACGTATTTTGTCATTTCGAACATAGAAACAGTGGCTTTTCCAGCGAAAACCTTTTTGAGGTTTGCATCGGCGTTGATGTTTCTGCGGTTTTTCTTGTCTTGAAGATCGTTCTTCTTGATGTAAGCCCAAATCTTTTTAACAACTTCTGTTCTTGGAATTGGTTTTGAACCAACAACTACAGCAAGATCTTCACTTGGTGTAAGTGGCTTCATGAATGCCGCGTTGGGCTTTCTTTTTGTTTTAGTTTTTGTTGCCACTTTTTTTGTGGCAGTTTTCTTTGTTGCAGTTTTCTTAGCTGCCGTTGCCTTCTTTGCTACTTTTTTCTTCTTAGCCATTGTTCCTCCTTAAGTGAACTTCGTATTTATTCGCACCCTCGATGGTTGCGATAATTAAGAGGTTTCCCCTCTACACTCACTACGTTGTTCTAAGTGGGCAGATCGAGTCAACAAAAAAAATGCGGGTTTTCAGTCGGAAAATGCAGAAAAATGCATTTTTTCTGCAAATCCCCCTCGGAGAAGGGGGATTTTGCCTCTGAAAAAAGCGGCGAACCCTACTGAAAGGGTTCTACTTCTGAAACTTACGATACTTCAAGCGTGTCGGAGTGAGGGTCTCAATTCCCATTCGCTGTTTGTAATCTGTCTCCCAATCGGTGTAATTTCCGGTGTGGAAACTCACTTTGCTATCGCCCTCAAAGGCCATAATGTGAGTGCAAATTCGATCGAGAAACCAGCGATCATGGGAAATAGTTATGACACAGCCGCCAAAATCCAACAGCGCTTCTTCGAGAGCGCGCATGGTATTGACGTCTAAATCATTGGTCGGCTCATCCAGCAAAAGCACATTGTGCCCTGCTAAAAGCAGCTTCGCCATGTTCACGCGGTTGCGCTCTCCACCAGAAAGCACGCCCACTTTTTTCTGCTGATCTGAACCACTGAAGTTAAAACGCGAGACATAAGCACGGGAGTTCATCTCGCGATTGCCGACCTTTAATAGATCCTGCCCACCCGAAATCTCTTCCCAAATAGACTTGTTCGCATTCAAGGTTTGTCTGTCTTGATCCACATATCCAAGCTTTACTGTCGAGCCGATAAGCATCTCGCCACTGTCTGGTTTGTCGAGACCAGCCATCATTTTAAACAACGTCGACTTACCTGCCCCGTTGGGACCAATGATTCCAACAATCCCGCCGCGAGGGATCGAAAAAGTAAAGTCATCAATCAAAACACGTTCGCCAAAGCCCTTTGTGATATTTTTTCCCTCGATAACCTGATCGCCCAAGCGTGGTCCCGGCGGGATGTAAATCTGCATTTCCTGCACTTTTTCTGGGCTCGGCTCTTTTACCAAGTTTTCGTAGGCCGACACACGGGCCTTTGATTTTGCTTGTCGTGCCTTGGGAGATAGACGAATCCACTCAAGCTCGCGCTCCATGGTCTTCGTTTTTTTGTTTTGCTCACTCTGTTCTTGCGCCTGACGTTTGTCTTTTTGTTCCAACCACGAAGAGTAATTTCCCTTCCACGGAATTCCTTCACCTCTGTCGAGTTCCAAAATCCAACCCGCCACATTGTCTAAAAAGTAGCGATCATGGGTCACGGCGATAACGGTGCCTGGAAATTGATGCAAGAAGTGCTCAAGCCACGCCACGGTTTCTGCATCCATATGGTTTGTTGGCTCATCCAGCAAAAGAATATCTGGGTTCGACAAAAGCAAACGGCACATGGCTACGCGGCGTTTTTCTCCTCCAGAAAGAGTTTTGACCAAGGCATCTTCGGGAGGGCAACGGAGAGCTTCCATGGCCTGCTCGAGTTTTGTATCCACACTCCAGCCATCGAGAGCTTCAATTTTTTCTTGCAGCACACCCTGTTTTTCGATGAGCTTTTCCATTTTATCAGGATCGAGGTTTTCGTCGGAAAACATGGCGCTGATTTCGTTGTACTCTTTAAGGTACTTGGCAACATCGCCCATGCCCTCAAGAACAATCTCTTTCACTGTTCTTTCGGGATCGAGCTGCGGCTCCTGTTCTAAAAATCCAACACGATAGTTTTTTGCAGGAAAGGCTTCGCCTAAAAATTCCTCATCAAGTCCTGCCATAATTTTTAGCAAGCTCGATTTACCACTGCCGTTCAATCCCAACACACCAATTTTGGCACCATAGAAGTAAGAAAGATAAATATCCTTCAACACATATTTGTTCGGCGGGTACACTTTGCCGACACCCTTCATTGTATAAATGATTTCTTCAGCCATAAAACCTCCAGAATTGTTTTGGCAAAATTAGATTGCCTTTCCACGCAAGCCACCATAGGATTTTTCTTCCGATGGATGATTCTTCAAAAAAAGACAAAAATTCCAATCTTCATCTTTACGATGCTCTGAAGAATATCAATGACGCTCTTGAGGAATGGGACAAAATTACCAACAAGCCCCTCGCAGAGCAAGAGCTTTCCACTCTTACACCTGAAAAACCAAATCAGGAGCTTCTCGCAAAATTGCGCGATCAATTGAATGAGTTATCAGATAAATAATCAGACGGATAATTCAGACGAATCATTCAACCGTCGCTCTTTCGTGAGTGGCAGTTTGGAGATTGAAAATCGTCTCCGCCACCCTGTTCCCACTCCTGTTGAGTGAGCAGGCGCAGAGAGAGAGCATGCACTCCACCCTTGAGTTCTTGTTCTAGCAACCCATAGACTTTTTGCTGTCGATGGACTCGGCTCAGCCCTTGAAAAGTTTCAGAAACCACAAGCACCTTAAAATGCGATTCCGCCCCAGGACCCGAGGAATGCAGATGGCTTTCGTTAACCACTTCTAACTGTATCGGTTTTAAATCAGCTTGCAGTTTAAGCTCGATGGATTCTTGCAGTTTCATAGCCACTCTTTTAGCACTTTTTCGATAACGTGCAAAGCATAGAGTTCGTAACCTTCTTTCAGAACGATAAAGAATAAAACTCCACACAGCACCACAACCTTGGTGGCTTGGGAGAGGCGTTTTTGCAGGGGACGCATCCAAAGAGCTGTGATGGTGGCCACTAAAAATAAACTCAGCACCAAGGGCCTGTTGATTAGATTCACGTCGAGATTCACGTCCAAATTCCTATCGCTTTCTAAGTCGATCAAATAATAACTCAAAGACCCAGAGAACGTGGTCTACATGGTGCTGAGATTGGTGGTTGGCACAAGTTCCTTAGCGCGAACCATTTTTAGATTAAACATAATAGGCGATAAAATCACTCCGGCACCAATACCCGTAAAGGCAGAAACAAATCCCGCAATGACGGCAAACAGAAGTGCGAAAATACCTTTAGCTTTGGTGATCGTGAGAGCTTCCTCGCCGAGAGGGGGCAAATTTCTGCGGAAAAAGGTAATTATCAGCAAAACAAAAAGAATAAAAAGAAAAAACACGCGCAAAGCAATGTCGCCCACCGCAGCCGCCCAGGGTCCCGACACAAAAGCCATAATCCCCGACGGCACCCCCAGCAGTAAACCTGTACGCCAATTCACTAATTTATCTCTCGTAAAACCCACGGTATTTAACAGCGTCACAAGGAATACTGCGGCCAGACTGGTTGCGATGGCTTGGTGATGAGTCATGTCGATAAAACTTGGCAAAATCGGCACAATAAAAATACCGCCGCCAATACCAAACAGCGAAGACACCACCACCCCAACGATGATTCCTAGGAATAAACTGACCAGAACAAAGGTCATTTTCTAGCGTGCATTAACTCTTTTGTGCCTTCAGCAAAAAGAACTTCGATTTTGTGGGCATGGGTTTTTGTCACATAACCCACACCAAACGAAGGATGAGCTATGGACTGGGAGTCGCGAAACTCGGTCGCGATTGTGTAAGGAATGGCCTGCCCCTTGTGCTGCTCTTGCAGATTTAACCACATGGACTTGGCTCCGCTTTTTGAAGACATGCGGGGCTTTGCGGGCGCTTTGCGCGCCGTTGAAGCCGCCTTCGCGGGCTTTGCTTCTTTTTCTAAACTGAATTTTTGCGACGCTCCACAAACCTCGCACTTCAGCTTGGCAGAAGTATCGCTGGTGTGCGTGATTACTTTGAAATAGCGATCAGCATCACATTTTTTGCAAAAGACGTTAATATTCGTAGCGACGCGTGGAAGGGTATTTGTAGACATATCCTGCATCTTAGAATGTCTTGTTAAATAGGTCTATAGATTTTTAAAGGTTCGTCCAAATTTTTAGTCCGAACTTCATGGGAATTGAGGTAAAAAGGCCCTTCGTCTTGCTCAAGTCGCAACTGAACAGCTCGAAGACTGCCATCCTCCTTGGGGTTTACCACCAGTCCCGTGTCCTTAAAACGCTTCTCGAAATCAGTCACCGGCGATTTTGTGAAAAAATTTTCCCATTGCTGAGATTCCAACTTTACCCGGTATGTGAGGGTGCGGGAGAACGAATGAATGGGCGTGTAGGCTGTCAAAATTTCAAAAGGACCATAGTAAGAATGGAGGCGAATGGCCGGATTGCCCCATTGTGTAAAACCGCAACAGGTTTTTACGTTGGCATACCACAGCCCAAAGGCTTTGGATAAAAACCCCAGCCCGTATAAGTTTTCCTCTTTGGGCACCAAGGAATTCACCGTGCACAGATTATGGGCCACCCACTCGGCATCTTTGGACATCGTAGGAATGATAATAAACAAACTCAGGGGCACCCACTCATGTTTACCCACAAACGGCAGATGTTTTTTTAGCGACTCAGGCATTTTGTCGGCCTTGATGGCAAAGCCCGCAACAAACCCCGGAGTGATGGCACAGTCGTAAAATACCCAACGTGGCATGGCCATATTCGAAGGTCCAAAGGCGCGCGATTCCAGTTCTAAAATTTGGTTCCCAAACTCAACCTCTTTCATAATCAGTGGATTGATGTAATGGGGGGTCATATGAGAAAACCAATCAATCCCCGAGTTGTCTCCGGGATTGGCGATTTTGTTGTCTGTGCGAACAAACACATAGGGCCTGATATCAGGGTTCGATAGCCAAGCTAAGCGCGGATCCGACTTCATAAAAACCTCGCCAACTCTTCCAGGGTGTTACAGGTTTTAAAGCAGCCCATCAGGTTGGATGTTAAAACTTTTTTCGTTTGCAAATCGTCGAGCATGGCCAACAGCGAATCCCAAAAACCATCGGTATTGAAAACAATGATGGGCTTATCAAAGCAGTTCAACGACTTCCACGTGAGCACTTCAAAAAACTCATCAAGGGTTCCCACTCCGCCGGGGAGAATTAAAAAAGCCTCCGAATTTTCCATCATCAGTTGCTTTCGCTCGAAAAGATCCTTAGTCTCGACCAACTCCGAGAGCCCGCGATGGGGAATCTCTAAGGGAAATAATCCCCCAGGTAAGTACCCAACAACTTGACCCCCCTTTGCTAAAACCTCGTCGGCCATGAGTCCCATCAGACCCACCTTCGCACCGCCATAAACCAAGGAGTGACCTTTTTTTACGATAAGCTTTGCGATGTCTCGACAGCTCTCTAACGTCGACGGGCTAAAATCTAATTTTGAACTGCAAAAGACACAAACTCTCATACTTTTAACGGACCAATCATCTCTTCGGGGCGCACCAGGCGATCAAAGTCCTCGCCGCTCATGTAACCCAGCACAATGGCGGATTCCTTGAGCGTGATATTTTTATCGTAGGCGTTTTTTGCAATTTTTGCGGCCTTATCATAGCCCACATGGGGATTGAGCGCCGTCACAAGCATCAGTGAGTTATTGACGTGGTTTGCAATCTGCTGATGATTGGCTTCGATGCCATCCACACATTTTTCGGCAAAACTTAAACAGGCATCGCCGAGCAAACGCACGGAATTGAGCACATTAAAAACAATGACCGGTTTAAAAACATTGAGCTCAAAGTGACCGCTCATTCCGCCCACCGTCACAGCCATATCGTTGCCGATCACCTGGGCGCACACCATGGTCATGGCTTCACTCTGCGTGGGGTTCACCTTACCCGGCATAATGGAACTGCCCGGTTCATTCGCTGGCAAAATCAATTCGCCAATACCGCTGCGCGGGCCGCTCCCTAAAAGTCGAATGTCATTGGCAATTTTCATCAAACTGCAGGCAATTGTTTTTAAGGATCCGCTGGCTTCCACCAAGGCGTCATGGGCCGCGAGGGCCTCGAACTTGTTTACGGCGCTAATAAATGGCAATCCGGTTTCCTTGGCAATGGCAGCCGCCGCTTTTTGTGCAAACTCAGGGTGCGTATTGAGTCCCGTACCCACCGCCGTGCCACCGAGAGCTAATTCGTAAACACCTTTTAGAGATTTTTCCACTCGCTCGATGCTCTTATCCAGTTGAGTTACATAACCTGAAAATTCTTGGCCCAGAGTGAGCGGAGTGGCATCCATCAAGTGGGTCCGTCCGATTTTTATGATCTTTTGAAATTGATTTTGTTTTTTGAAAAGCGAATCCCGCAGGCGTTTAAGCGATGGAATTAAGTGATTGTTCAGGCGCTCGCCAACAGCAATGTGCATAGCCGTCGGAAAAGTGTCGTTGGACGACTGCCCTTTATTCACGTCATCATTGGGGTGAACCGAATGTTCTTTCACCGAGCCGGTGAGCAGTTCGCTGGCCCGATTGGCGATGACTTCGTTGGCATTCATGTTGGTTTGAGTGCCACTGCCCGTTTGCCAAACCACTAAAGGGAAGTGCTCGTCGAGCTTGCCTTCCATAACTTCGTTGGCCGCAGCGATAATAAATTTGCCCTTGGTTTCGGGCAAAAGCCCCAACTTCCAATTTGTGAAAGCCGCCGATTTTTTAAGAATTCCCAGGGCGCGAATCATTTCGCGAGGAAACCGATCACCACCGATCTTAAAATTTTCCAGCGAACGCTGAGTTTGCGCTCCCCAGTATTTGTCGGCTGGAACTTTGATGTCGCCTAAAGAATCTTTTTCGATACGAAAAGACATGTGCCTCCTCAAGTGGAAGCTTTATTTATAAGTTGAGTCGTGGAGAATGTAAACGAGCACTTCAAAGAATGAAGCATTTTGCGAGCGCCCAGAGCGGGCGCCGCGCAATCTTTTAGGAATGTGCTTAGAAATTAAACCAAAGATTGATTGCTGGCACAAGATCCGTTTGCGTAATTTCAACGGAAACTGCACCGGGATCGAGCTTATCAAATGTGATCGAACGGTATGTGATCTGCGGTCCTATGTGAAATGAAGATGTCAGTGGGAAGGCCCAGCCGATGTCGACTTGCGGTCCCATACCGTCAGTGAGTGTATTTGTTGAATCGACTTTAAGTTCAGCCATTAAAAAGTAAGTAAATAGTGCATAGAAGCCCGCGTAGTGGCTATAGCCCACTGTCGGTCCTACGGCGAATCCTTTTTGATTGTACGAACCATCGTCGTAGCTCGACATGGAGTACATACCACCCAAGTAGAGACCTGATGCCGCTAGGTAACCCAAACGAAAATCATAAAAACTTTTTGTGTACTCAGCAGTTGTTGTTCCAGCGTTTTCTTGCTCTTCTGTCATGTAAGAAAAGCTCGGTGAAAATACAATGTTCGCCGACGCCATTGATGTCACACACAACACCAAAATCCCTAATAAAATACGCATAGTGCCTCCTTTTAAGTATAGTTATCTTCGTACTTAGTTTTTATTCTCTTGAGGCCGCTAGCCAGAGTCAACAGCTCTCATAAATGACTTGGTACCCCCAAAAAAGAGTGATAAAAGCCACACATGCAATACTGGTTGATGAAATCTGAGCCCGACGTGTTTTCGATCGATGATTTAAAGCAGAAAAAAACCACACTCTGGGATGGTGTCCGCAACTACCAAGCCCGCAATTTTATGACAACGACCATGCAACTTGGAGACATGGTCCTTTTTTACCACTCCAACGCCGAACCGCCAGGAATTGCAGGACTGGCCAAAATCTCTCGCTCAGCCCAGCCCGATCCGTTGCAATTTGATAAAAAAAGCGAGTACTACGACCCGAAAGCCACAATTAAAACCCCTCGCTGGTTTGGCGTGACGGTGGAGTTTATGCAAAAGTTTAATAAAATTATTTCCCTGGACGAGCTCCGCAATCACAAATCCTTGCAAAGCATGCTAGTGATCAAAAAAGGGCAGCGGCTCTCCATTCAACCTGTGAGCAAAGCGGAGTTTGATGTCATTTACAAATTGGCCCATTGATTTTTCAAAACCAAAATTATTTTTGGCACCCATGGAAGGTGTGGTGGACGCCGTCAATCGTCGGCTGATCTCCTCTCTGGGCGCCACCGATCTTTGCGTCACCGAGTTCGTTCGCGTGGTGGATCACCTGTTGCCTGCAAAGGTCTTTTTGCAATACTGCCCCGAACTCCTTAGCAACTCGCGAACACCCTCCGGCACACCTGTGGTCGTTCAACTTCTTGGCAGTCAGCCACAGCCTATGGCCGAAAATGCCCAGCGGGCTGTTGAACTCGGCTCTTTGGGTATCGATCTCAACTTTGGTTGTCCCGCAAAAACCGTGAACAACAGTGACGGTGGCGCCGCTTTGTTAAAAACTCCAGATCGTCTTGTTCGAGTTGTGGAAGCCGTGCGCAAAGCGGTGCCAGCGTCACACCCTGTATCGGTGAAGATCCGCTTAGGCTTCGATCATCCCTACCACTCACTGGAAATTGCACAGGCCATCGAAGCCGCTGGGGCCAGTTGGCTCGTGGTGCATGCACGCACCAAAATAGATGGCTACAAACCTCCTGCTTACTGGGATTACATTGCCCCTTTGAACGCCCATCTCAAAATTCCCGTGATCGCTAATGGTGAAGTGTGGTCGGTGGAGGATTACCAGCGCTGTCGTTCTGTTTCTGGCAGCCAACACGTTATGCTGGGTCGCGGCTGGGTGGCCAATCCTGGCTTGGGATCAGAAATCAAATCAAACGCGAAAAAACTGACGTGGCCGCAATGGCAAAATTACTTTTTGGAATTCTTTCGCCTCTCCAAGGAGTACCGCCATGAACGCTATGCGGTTCAGCGCACCAAACAAATGGCGCGAATGATGAGTCAAACCTACTGCGAAGCTGGAGAGCTTTTACAAAAAATTAAAACTCTCGAAACCGCCGAGCCAATACTTGAAATATTATGTAACAATTTTGGAGACGCTCTCTATTCCGGATCTTCAAATCAAACCGAAAGGACCGCTTATGTCTAAAGTTTTAATTTACACAAAATCTTATTGCCCTTACTGCGATCGCGCGAAAGCTCTTCTGAAAAGAAAAGGTGCAAGCTACGAAGAAATTTCAGTGGAAGGCGATGAAAAGATCTACACCGAACTCAAACAAAAAACAGGCTTAATGACAGTGCCACAGATTTTTATCAATGATGAATTGATTGGTGGTTACACCGACCTCGCAGCCCTTGATCAAAAGGGTCTGCTGGATGCTAAACTTTCTTAGAGCGTAGCAAGGCCCTAATTATTAAAAAAGACCGCGTCTTCGCCATATTTTTGAATCTGCGCATCCACATGCTGAAGCACAGCCCGGGTGCGCTCTTTCATTTGCGCAATGTCAGACTCCATTCGCAATAGCTTGCTAACATCTTCTGGCGACTGCTCTAAAAGCTTATACAGCAGCTGCACTCGTTCAATCTGCTTTCTATCAAATCTTGTTACGATAGAGAGATATTGTTGAAACGCCTGGTCACTCACGGCAACTTCTGTTAACAGTGCCGAACCGTTATCGCGCATTAAAAAATGTAATTTTCCAATTTGTGGATTGTCCTCTGATTTATCAAAGCGCGCTTCGAGATTGCCGCCGGTGAAACGGTCCACCTGCCCGGTGATCATATCAAGAATCATCATCTGCGATAGCTCTTCCGCCAAATCTTGCTCTGTGGCCGTGTTGACCTCGCCATTTTCGCGTTCAAAATCTGGCAGGTCTAAAATAGCCGTGGGCGAAGGCTGTGGTTGATCTGCACGAATCATTTTTGCGATGGCATGATCCGTATTAAAGCGATTATTTTGCCAATCAACCAACTCGTAGGGTTCAAAATTTTTAAGTCTGTAAATAATGGAACCTGGTACTGGCAAACCGCGCACCAAACTCATGCGAGCCAGCGTGAGCACATCATTGATGCTTTTTTGTTTCCACTCATCATCTTGATCATCTTTGTCGTTTTCCAAAAATCCAATGAGGGTTTCGATGGGTTTCCCGGAAACAGAAAAGTATTCCGAGGGCGCAACGATTTCGTTCATCTTTAAAAAGCGACCGAGATAATAGGTAACCACTTGACCTTCTGGCTGGGCGCTGATGTTGCCCTTAGGATACCAATAAGCCACATACTTGTCGTTTTGAAGAATTTTAAGACCAACAGACGTGGTTCCGACTTTGTATTCCAAAGTAACCTGTGGGGAGTTGAAATCAATTTCCGCGATCAACTTATAGAACTTGGAATCTCTTGGCTTGGTTTCTAGAAGATCATCAAAGGCCTGAGCAAAACAAAAAGTGCTCCAAAAGAGAACCAGCAAACTTAAAACTTTCATACACACCTCGAGCTAGATCTATATCACAAAATACAGATCTATTTTTAAGGACTCGAGATGTTTGAAATCTTTTCTTAATCGGCCGTGTGGTACGTCGTAATCGTTAATGGACCACCGTTGGCTTTTGCCTCGCGTACCCATGCATTTAACGTCTTAGCATTGTTGTACTCCAGACGAATGCAGCCGTGGGACTCTTTATTCCCAGTCACATTACCTGCATGAACCGCAAAGCCGGTGTTTTGTCCTTTTGATCCAAGGATAAACATCGCATAGGGCATAGAGTCTCCGCGACCAGAAACATAACCCGAACCCATGATTCGGCCATGATTTAAACTGCGATTGGTCATCTTTGGAGTATTCACACCATTAAAGTCCACATCGTTATTAGGATCCCCAGGTGAGGTGCCCCAGCGAGCAACTAAATTGCCGTTGAGGTAAATGTCCATGCGATAACAAACTTCGTACGAACATCCAATATCCGTGCGTGCCATATCGAAAATTTCCATATGCACAGAGCCGATGTCACTTGGCACTTCCTCAGGAAGAAAAAACGCTCCTTCAAATTGCGCAAACGCCGACTGACTTAATATCATTAAGCTTAAAATTAAAAAACTCTTCATAAAACCTCCGAATGATTTGTATATATAGAACCCCAGACAAGATTCTTATAATCGTGTCGCTTCTATTTTGGAATAAAAAAATAAGTTTTTAAAAAATTAAGGAAATTTTTCAAGTTTCGTCATGAATGCGTTTGTCTAAGGTGACGTCACTAGGAATCTTTGAATCAATCGATGCATTTCCGGCGTAAGGTAGGGACGGTCTTGGTCGTACACGAAAAAGAAATGAATCGTGCCCCCTACTAGCCGTCCCACGATGCGAACCTTACCGCCGTGTTTAAGCAATTTGATATCGCGAAACTCAGGATGGATGGAGTTGATTTTGCGTAAACCCGACGAGTTTTGATGGGCGACGTAGCCTTTGGAAAGCGCTGCTAAAAAGTAGGACCCGCGCTCGGGATTCCTTTTAAAAAATTCAATGACCTCGGCCGAAAATACCACCGATTCATAGTCAAGACCTTTGATCTTATAAGCTTTTTGCGGAAGCAAAAGTTCCCACTGAAAATCGAGTTGATTAAAAAACTCGATATCAATTCGTTGTTTTTGCCGAGACCATTCTTGCAATAGTTTGTCGATGGCAAAGTGCTCGCGGTCGAAAGCTTGTTTATGAGCCAGCCACTCCTGATGGGAAAGCTCCTGCATGTACAACCTGGCTAGATTTGCGCTGGACTTGTTAAAGCGCTCCATCCAAGCGGCCGCCGGCTCGGGTAAAAGGCTGGCAGTCTCAGCTCTTGCCCACCCAAGTCGCTGCTCGACAGCCGCAATTTGCAAATTGAGGGTTTCAATGCCCACGAGTGCTTGCTCGAGAAGAATTTCTTGGCGTTTGTAATAAGCATCAAATTGCCGGAGCAATATTTGAATTCTTGCAAACTCAGGATAGGTCGAAGTCATGATCTCTTTGTTTGTCAGATTGTGTGGCAGGCGTTTTTCCAAAATGTGTTTATTAAAGTATCTCACTAGCGAAAGTCGCAGCTCAATTTTCGCTTTCTCTGCGTTGGAATTGTTTACCAATGGATTTTTTGCGATAAATTGTAATTCTGCAATATGTTGATTTTCGATGGCTTCGGGAAAGTGCAATTGCTTAACTCCGGCAACCAAAAGCTCGTAGACTTCGGTTGTTGATTTTTGTCTCAGGTAAGATCCCAAGCCCCGGGGTCCCATGACAAGCTTTGTTTCCGAACGCGAGTAAAGCCCGCGCGCCGTGAGAATCAACTTGTCTTGGGGATCCTCGGACGTGGTTCGCCCCCCACTCGTTGCAGGATCTTTCACTAACCCCTGATAATTGTAATAGTCTTCTTGGACTCGCGTCCAGGCACTTGAGATATTCTCAGTCTCGCGAACATTCAGAAAACGCAGTAAATCTTGTCGCGAAGTGAGGTCCACGGCTGGAGCTTTTGGGTTGGCTTCATTGACCCAGCGACTGAGCATCGTTAGCAGCTGGTACATACTCTGGGCGGCCTGCCAGTCGCCGCGATAGGCTTTTAACAAAAGCCTTTTGTCATGATTGCGAAAAAAATCAATGGAACCCTTTACTCCTGCGATGTCGTTGAACGAAATTCCCAACGTCAGAAAAAGGATCTCATCCGCAATCGTCGCATGGGCCATGTCTTCATTTTTCTTCGAATGCTTAAGTAAAAGGTCGAGACTGCCCTCTGGGCCCTTAAAACGTCGAACATCTTGAGCATCCACCCCTTTTTTGAGAATCGAGGGATTGAACGATGCCGAAGCAGGAATGAACCGTGCAGATGTCGGAGTTCGAATCGAAAATAAGTCTCGGCACAAGGGATCGGCATTAGCCGTGGAAAAATGAAAAAAAAGCAGAATGCTTAAGCTTAACCGCAAAACAGTTCCCAACGTGAGCAATAATTTTATTACATTTATCCGATAACTCGCATTAAACATAGATCTCAAGGGTTTAACCAGCCCCATTGAAAATAAGACACATCTGTCAAAATATTTCGCACTCGTGCATGACTGCCCCTCAGGGACAGCGGCTTTCCAATGTGAAATCCCCTTCTGCTCTTTGGGTAAAATCCATCTTAGCTGATTTGAATCAACTCTGATTTGAGTAGACCCAGCTTTGGCTCAACAGCCCAGATAAACTGAAGCAAAGGACTTTTGCCTTAAACCTCTCATCACATACGGAACTCTACCGCCGACTTCGCAGTCATTAAGTAGAATGTAATCCAATACTCCTAAAAAATCCCGCCCCCAAGTGACCACCCTCGAATAGGGCGCCAAGATCCAAAGCCCCTTCCCCAATTTCTGCGAGACCGCACCAGTGAGCGCGCGTATAAAAGCACGGTACAATTTTCGATTGGTGATCTTAATACAAAAATGGAAGTGATCTTTTTGAACACTCTCCTTGTAAACTTTAACTCCGCACTTTTTAGCATAAAGAAAGAGAACTTTTCTGAGTAAAATTCGATGAGAATAAAGATTTACATTTTTTTTGGATTTTAAAACAAAGTGAAGGGGTTTACTCCGATCTAATATTCGAGCCGTTTTACGTTTTCCTTTAACGGATAAAGTCCCACCAGATTCTTTTTCGATAGGTTTAAAAAAACTCAATTCTCTGGCCATTTTTTCTCCTAGAAAAAGAATATACACCAGCTTTTAAAATTCAATTTTCCAGAAAATTAAATTTTAATCTCCCTAGGATAGATCTCGTAATCGTTCATTTAAAGCCCTAGAGAGCTTTGCCCCGATGCGAAGTCACAGCTATCCAAATCGCATGCAGTGGGCACTTAGAAGTCCTTGATAAGGATAGTTTAAAAACTCAAAATCTTCGTCATGTTCTAATGAAGAATGTCAAAAAATAAATATCCACTGTTGAAATTAGAATTTCGAGAATTAATGATTTGAATACACGCTCGGTTGATCAGGAGGATCAACCGAAACAGGTTTCAAAGGACAGAGTCCTTTGCGTCAGGATGACTTTACCACAAGGTTGCAAATGAATGAGTGTGCTTAAGGAAAAATAAAGTTGGAGCTCACTAAATTCTCCTCTATTAAGAGGAATGGCTCACTAAATTCTCCATTCTGTCCTCTGAATCATTCGCTGCTCGGTTTTGAAAAAATCGTCCAGGGCTTCGTTCAATTGCTCTAAGGTGTGGCAATTGGTCATTTTGGCATAGAGAAAATGACCGTACTCCAGCCACACGGCGCTGGTTTTAATATAAAACTGAAACTTTTTGAGAGCGACAACGGGACGGAAGCGCGCAAACATTTCCTGCGCGATCTGTTTTGCACAAACAAAAAACTCTTGCCCCTCTTCTTCGGGAGTTGACGGCGCAAGACCCTTCCTTCCAACGGGAGCAGGAAGCCCCATTCTCTCTCCCACCTGCCACATCAACCAAGGACGCGCGGTCAGAGCTCGACCAATCATCACCATGTCACAACCGGTCTCCTGCTGCATGCGAAACACATCATCGGCAATCTGCACATCCCCATTACCAATCACCGGTATCGAAAGCGCTTCTTTAATCTTGCGAATTTGCGCCCAGTCAGCCGTTCCACGACGTTTTTGTTCTGCTGTGCGCGGATGCAGTGTAAGCCAACTTGCACCCGCACTTTCCAAGCTTTTCATAAAAGGAATCATTCTCTCCACTGTATTTTCAAAACCCGCTCGCAGCTTCACCGATACAGGCACCCGAGAATGCCGCACGGTCATCTCGACCACGCGGGCGGCGTAGTCCACATCGCCCATCAAAGCCACACCGTAGTTATGCTTGAGTGCTTTTTGCACCGGGCAGCCCATATTTATATCAATTCCACTGGCCCCGTAATCCACCAGTTTTTGCACAGAGGCGGCGATGTATTTTTCTTCGTTGCCTAAAATTTGCGGCACCCAAAAATCTTCTCCCTCATCGCGCATGGCCTCGGGCACAAGTGCTGGATTTTCTGTGGGCAACCGGCGACTGCTGAGCATCTCGCTGGGCCAAATGGTTTGCGCCCCTTCGGGCATGTAGCCCGCTACCACTTTGCGAAGAGCCACATGGCTTAGCCCCACCATGGGAGCCAAACAAACTGGAAACTGCACTGGAAGAGGGAATCTTGTGTTTTGCACACTACGGGTATATAAGGAAGGCTGTGTCGAAACAAATAAATCCTGGAATTAAATTGGGAATTTTAGGTGGGGGACAGCTCGCGCGCATGCTCGCGCTGAGCGCTCACCAAATGGGACTCCATCCCCACGTTCTTTCAGAAAACTCTCTGGATCCCGCCCAACAAGTCACCCGCTTTAACCATGTGGGCTCCCTCACCGACGTCGCCGTGGTTGAGAACTTTTTAAAACAGGTCGACGTGGCCACTTTTGAAAGTGAATTTCTCGACGGCACTTTGTTAAGCCAGGCGTACCAAGCCACAAAAACACCCATTTATCCCAACATTTCCACCATGGAGCTTTTGCAAGACCGCCTTACGCAAAAGCAAAATCTGGATTTATTAAAAATCCCCACCGCTCAATGGCTCCCGGCGAACAGCGCAGCCGAAGCGCAATCAGCGCTGACTTCCCTGGGGCTTCCCTTGGTTTTCAAAAAACGACGCTTCGGCTATGACGGCTACGGGACTTTCGTAGTTAAAACAAAAAAACAAGTCGACGAATTTTGTGCAAAACAATTTTCCCCAAAAAATTTACATTCAACGGGATTTATTGTCGAAAAATGGATTCCCTTCAAACGCGAATTGGCCTGTGTTTTTGCGCGGAACATTTCGGGCCACATCAGCCACTACCCGCTGGTTGAAAGTTTACAAAAAAATTCTCGCTGTTTTTGGGTCAAAGGCCCGGTAAAACACAAAAACTTTTCCGCGTTTGCAAAAAAATTCAGTCTGTTTTTGAAAAAAATGAACTACGTTGGCGTGATGGCCGTAGAATTTTTTGACTCCAAAGATGGACTTTTGGTGAACGAGCTTGCTCCCCGGGTACACAACTCCGCCCATTGCACCATGGACGCCTTTACGGTGTCGCAATTTGCTTTGCATATTAAAGCGCTGCTCGACCAATCGGTCGCTATCCCCAAAGCCAATTCAAAAGGGTTTGCCATGGTGAATTTGCTAGGCCGTTCGGCAAAAAAAATTCAGTGGACTTTGGATTCAGATGTTCAGCTTCACTGGTATGGAAAATCCGAAAATCGTGAGGGTCGAAAAATGGGACACATCAATACTCTTGCATCGTCGCCCGAGGCGGCACTTCAACTTGCACTCAAGAATTTAAAAAGGATTCATTTATGAAAAAAGTAAAAGTGGCTGTGGTCATGGGGAGCGATTCGGATATGCGCGTGATGAAAGACGCCGTTGAAATGCTTCACACATTTAAAGTCGCATGCTCCACAAAAGTTGTTTCCGCCCATCGAACACCTCAGGAAATGTTGGATTTTGCGAAAAGCGCCAGAGATCTTGGTGTCGAAGTGATTATTGCCGGCGCCGGTGGCGCCGCGCATCTCCCGGGCATGATCGCCTCGGCCACCACACTGCCGGTGATTGGTGTTCCCGTTCAACTCAAACATCTCGACGGTTTGGATTCTTTACTGTCCGTTGCGCAAATGCCGAAGGGCGTGCCCGTAGCCACCATGGCCATCGACAACGCCACCAACGCGGCCTTGTTTGCTTTACGCATTCTCTCGCTGAGCGATAAAAAAATTGCTCAAAGACTTTCAAATTATCAAACAGAAATGAAATTGAAGGTAAAGAAAGCAAATAAAAATTTAAAGCAGGCCCTGGCCGCGAAGTAAAACCACACTTCGACTAACGAACCTTGCAACGGATGATGATTGTGTAATCGGTTTGTTCCCCAACACGAACTCCACGCACCCGGTTCAATACGATGTAACCTTTAGGACAAAGCTTTTCGCATTTTTGAAAACAGTCTTGCATTTCGTTTCGGCAAATAATGGTGTAACGATTGCCGTCGGCCGTGGTTTGTGTGGTTTCGGGAGTTGATGAACAAGAAATCATTATCATCACAATTAAGACACTGAAAATCTTCACTCAGGTCTCCTTACAGATTATTCGAATTTATAGGAAAATGATTGAACTCGTTTGAGTGGTTTCTGCGGAAAATTCGCAGGATAAGGCTTAAATGGGCTTGAAGCTTTCACAAGATCCACAGCTGCTTGGTTTAAAACATCGTGGTCGCATTTTTCTTTGAGCAAGATATCCGTTAAACGGCCATCCGGATTGATGTTGAATTCCAGAGTGATGTTTTCGCACTCTTGTCCTAAACGACGCGCCATTTTTGGATATTTTTTATTGGCTTGAAGCCAAAGTGTTAGTTCTGTGTCGTAGGGCAGCGCCTTTTTTCCACCCTGACCGAAGGCTTCTTCGGAAGAGTCTTCAGCAGCGCCTGCATTTTTATCAAAGGTTTTTACCGCATCAGGATCGTTCTCCACAACCTTGTCAGATTTGTCCTTTTTTTCTTTGGGCTTGGGCGGATTGATTTTCGTTCCGCGACCGTCCCCCATAAGTAAGACATCGCTATCGTAGTATTGTTGTTTCTCTTGGCCCCATTTGTAAAAAATAGAAGAGAACAGCAACCCATGGAGTAGGAAGCTTGCGATTACGCTGGCAGAAAAAATGTTTATAAAGTGCTTATGCTTTTTCATCGAAATGATTAAAACACCCTCTATTTAAAAATGCAAAATTTCCTTGGCAATTTTTACACAAGTTGCCAAGACGCCCTTTACCGGCGTCCTGACTTAATTTTTTTCTGTAACTTGGAAATCAGATGAACAGCCATTTTTTCGTGAACTTTGCACATTTTCAGCTCATCTTTTCGATATGATCGCTGACTTGGTGTCAAAGTTCCGGTTTCTAGCTCCATCTCATAATCCATCTTACTTGAGCGAATTCCCTCAAGTTCTTTAGTTTGCTGCTTAAAGGTTTTGCCAACCTGACTTAACGGGGCAACCTCAATCCAGTCCTCTTTTTGCCGATACCAACTCACCATACGTAAAAAACGCGCTTTATTTTTAGCTAAGGTAAACTTTGGATACTGTTCCTCGTTCAACTCTAAAATATTGTCGCACTGGTCAATTTCATCAACTTCATCAAGGTGCTGAAAAACCACATCTTTCTCAACTTCTTGCTTTTCAAGCATTTCCAAAACAACCTCCTCAACGCTGTGATAGACAAATTAACTAACACAAATCCAAAAAATTTGCACCAAGTCATAGAAAATATTCAGTACGCTTTGTAATTTAAAGGTTGGCAGCAGGACTGCTAGCGATCTGCGTCGAGTCCCTAAGAATCAACAAGCGCAGCGATGACCAAGTCTCCGCTCACATTAATAGTGGTGCGACACATATCTAAAAAGCGATCCACACCCAAAATCAATCCCAACCCCTCCGCTGGAATCCCTACTTGTTGCATCACAATCATGATTAAAGGCAAAGACCCGCCTGGCACGCCGGCCGTGCCAATCCCTGCAATTACAGACATTAAGACCACTTTTGCCTGGCTCGTGAAGTCTAAATCAACGCCGTAAACCTGCGCCAAAAATAAAACCGTTATGCCTTCAAAAAGTGCAGTGCCATTTTGGTTTGCCGTGGATCCAACTGTGAGTACAAAGCGCGAGATGGCTGGAGTGATTTTTAACTTATTTTCGGCTAGCTCCAGAGATTTCGGTAAGGTGGCGTTCGACGAAGAGGTGGCAAAGGCATAAATATAGACTTCGCGACACTCTTTAAAAAAAGCCCAAGGTGAACGTTTGCTAAAGGTTTTGAGCAAAACCGCGTAGACTACAAACTGCTGAATCAGCAAGGCCGCAACAACCACCGCCACATAATAGAGCAGTGAAAGTAAGAGCTCGTAGCCAAATTTAAATGTGGTGGTGAATACCAAGCAGAAAACCGCGTAGGGTGCCCACGACATCACATAATCAACGATTTTTAAACTGCCGGCGTAAATCTCTTCTAATAAATTAATAAAAACGCTTTTATCTTTTTGCGGAGACGTGCGACTGAGTGCGAAGCCAAACACCAAGGCAAAAAACATCAAGGCCAGCATTTCGCCATCCAAGGCATTCACAGCGGACTGCAATGGATTTTTTGGTACAATCTCAATTAGCGCCTGAAGCCCCGACTTTGCCTTGCTCGCATGGCTTTGCAGTTCTGCCACGTCGGTGAGCTCTTTAGGAATCGAAACGGTTTTTCCCGGTTGGGCGAGATTAATCAAAGCGACACCGATTAAAACCGATGCTCCGCTAGCGAGCACTGTAAAGAGAAGGGTCTTCGAAATAACTTTACCTAATCCATGGTGCTGCCCCAGCTCATACACACCGAGCACGAGACCCGAAAATACCATGGGCACAACGATCATGAATATAAGACGCAGAAAAACTTGCCCTAAAGTGTAAAAGATATTTTCAGAAACCCAACGAATTGCCTCGTTATGAGCATAAGCGTGTAAGCTCACTCCTAGAGCAGCTCCAAGTGCGAGAGCTATTAATAATTTATAGTGTGTTTTCATACTGTAACCCTTTTTAAGGTTTTAACTCATTTTGTCAATTCGCTGGACACCAGGACCTTCGCCCGTGGGTATTTGCCATCTAGAGGTAATTCTTTCGACCAGTTTGCGAAAAAACTCAGGACTTTCATCCATCGTCCGAAGAAGTGTTGGGCGACACCTGCATGTAAACTCCGCCACCAAAGAATTTCAACTGAAGGGGTGTTTTATGTATCAGTTTGTAAAAAAAATAATGATGGGTCTCGCACTTGTGGCGTTAGTAGGGTGTTCTGCACAAAATATGCAGTCACAAATAGATGATGCCGCTGCCGGGAAGCTGAGCGACTCGCCAGTGATTCCTGTGGAAGGCGCTGATCCAATAGAAGTGACATCGAACAACTTACCAGTGGATGCTTCCGATGTTCCCAACGAGCTTTTAAAGCTCATCAACGAACCTCCAAAACCAGAAGGTTTTCTGAGTGGTTTATTGGGTGGAAACGGCTGCGGACTGTTGAGTTCAATCTTATCTCTGGGGGCTTCTTATTTAACAGGGGGAAATCCACTTGTTGGATCGTTAGTATCTAACCTTGCAGGCACGTTGTTGAAGTGCGGTGCCAATTCTTCACTGGTTAATTTGATTCCGGGGGGATCAAGTCAGTCCGATCAATTGTTTGCTCTTCTCTCTCAAGTATTAAATGTTGTGGGTAAAGGTAAAGATCCAACAGCTCTTTTAAACGCGATTAAAAATCCACAAGATTTAAATGGTCTTATTAATGTGGTGACAACACTCACCCAACAATCACAAAACCCTGAACTGGTAAAAATTCTCGCGCTTGTTCAAAACTTTCAGAGCACGTTTCAGGGAAGCGTTGGCGCCTGCGGGACAATGAACCCTGTGGCTTGCCAGATGTTTCAGATGATGAACTTGGTTCGCCAACAAAACGGTCTACAAGCCCTCGTTCCAAACGGCAACTGTACCGCTGCTGCTCAATCACACTCAAAGGATATGCTCACAAATACGATTCTTTCGCACTTAGGCTCCAACGGAATGACGGCCAAGGATCGTTTAAATATGTTTGGTATTAACGGCGCATGGGCAGAAAATATCATTAAAGGATCTTCATTGTCTCCAGAGCAGGCTTTGCAAACGTTGCTCAACTCTGCAGGTCACAAGAAAAACATCCTGAGTCCCCTATTTACTTCGGGCGGAATTGGTTTTATTAACGGCTACTTCACGCAGTGTTTTACAAAATAAAACTAAGTGGACAGAGCGAATTACTGAGGTCGGTTATTACCGGCCTTTTTTTTTGCTGAATCTTTTTGATTGTTAAACATCATGTACTTTGCCGTTTGATAATACCCTTCTCCGATATTTTTCATTCGCACGTAGATGTCTGGATACAGTGCCTGCACGTCGTCTTGCGGAGTCTTGCCGCGGTACATGTAAAGCTTGGCCCCATCTTTGTCGTTGGCGTGCAAGTAAAAGTCCTGGCTTATCAGTCCAAATTCATTGAGCTCCGACGTGTAGTTGTAAATAAAAGAATAGCGCTCTTTATCAAATTGCGGATCGAACAAATTACGCCCCAAGGTTGTATTCACATGATCCACTCCGGCGATGGCGGCGGCAGTTGTCATCAAGTCAGTATGCCCAGCCATTTTGACATCTACCACAGCTTCCGTAAAAATCTGCGGATGGTGCAGCACCAAGGGCACATGGTATTTTTCCAAATTCCAAAGATGAACGCCCTCTGGCACATTCACTCCACCGTCGTCTGGCAAACCGTGATCCCCGGTGATCACAAAAAGCGTGTTTTTATAGTACTTGCTCTTTTGTGCTAGCGAAAAAAAGTATCCCAAACTGTAATCCGTAAATCGCAGAGAATTGAATTGCTCCAGGGAATAAAACCCCGCCTCTTTCAGCTTTGTCATTGCAATATCGGCGTTTTTAAAGTTTTTGGCGTCTTTTGGAATGGTGTACGGTCGATGAAAACTCGCAGCTTGAATCACTGCAAAAAAAGGCTTTTCAGAGGGCAATTTATCAAATTTTTCATGGGCTTCGATAAAAAGATCCAAATCCGAAACACCCCACACATCCGTTTTGTTTTTATTAAAGGCATCTTCTTCAAAGATTTCAATACCATCAATGTTGTGGGAAAAAATCCCGCGGATGTTGGCCCAACTTGCACTCCCGCCAATAAAATACATTTTTCGATAGTTGGCGTAGGAATTGGCAATAATTTTTTGATCCACAACCAGGGGATTACGCGTGGAGGTCTGCACCTTGGTCACATCGGGAATTGACGTCATGATGGCAAATAAGTTGCGAGCCGTGCCTTCACTGGAACTGTAGTAGTTCGAAAACCAATGACTTTGAGCTGCTATCTTTTCGAGTTCCGGCGTAGGACGCAGGGGGTTTTCGCCGAGGCTGGTTTTACTCAACGACAGGGACTCCATAACAATCACCACCACATTGGGTGCGCGCCCGCGAGGAGTTCCCTGAACCGGCCGCGAAAAATTTAAAGTCTCTGTAATATTATCGTCATTTTTATCAACCACACCCAAATAATCGGCAAAATATTTGTAACTCTCGCGAGTTTTGTTCACGTCAAAGTCTTTTTGCTTCGTAAACTCATAACTTTCGAAAAAATACAGCACGGGATTCAGAGCAAAATGCGAAGCGAAATGGTGAGGACTAAAAAATGCCTCACTCCAGCGCAGGGGATATTGCGAAATATTTCCGTAAAGACCAACGCAAAAGAAAGCAATAAAAAGAATCCCATTTAAAAAGCCTGGCAAACCTAAAAAAGAATGTTTGTGAAAGCGAAAAACGAAGCGACCGAGAAAAAAACCATAGACGAAGAGTATTGCGAAAAAACCGCCGACGATCCACAACACCGGGTACGACTCCCAAACCATACCTAGAGAAATGGCCAAATGTTCCAAAAATAACAAGGCTGACGAGTTCATGCGGCTGTTGAGGTAGCTATAAAAGCCAAAATCAAAGACATAAAAAGTCATCCAAACGGCACTCGCCACGACATAAAAACGCCGCCAGTGACGAAGACTATGGATGGTGTTTAAATTCCAACTTCGCCAGCCCAAAAAAACCATTGGCATAACAAGAACACAGGCCAAACGAAGATCAAAACGTAGACCTAAAGCGAAGGCTTTTTGCAAAACATCCACAGACAGTGAATCTACGGGCTTAAAGGCGACATAAAAAACCACACGCAAAATAGCAAACAGGATAAGATGGAAAATAACGAACCGAATGAGAACAGTGCTTTTCATAAAACCTTTATACAAATGAACACCAGTCTTTGCAATCCTGGATAAATCTGCTATTTATTGTCACTATGGGTTCTTTAAAAGCGTCTGACATTTTGGTAAAGAAATTTGGCGGCACCTCTGTTGGTTCCATCGAACGAATCGAGCATGTCGCCGATCGATTGGTTCGCGACTTCAAAGCGGGTCAAAGATTTGTTGTTGTGGCCTCTGCCATGGCTGGCGAGACAAATCGTTTGGTCAAAATGGCCAATGACATCTATCAGGACTCAAGAAGCGCCGCATATGATATGTTGCTGGCCTCGGGCGAGCAAGTTTCCATCGCTCTGTTGTCCATGGCTCTGCAAAAGCGTGGCATAAAGGCTCGGCCTTACCTTGCTTTTCAATTGGGCATCCAGACAGACTCCATTTATTCAAAAGCCAAAATCACCCATATCGATACCCAGAAGATGCTTAGCGCCCTTGAAAATGATGAAATTCCTGTAATCGCAGGATTTCAAGGGATCGACGTCGATGCCAACATTACCACACTGGGGCGAGGCGGATCAGACACAACGGCGGTTGCTTTGGCCGCGGCCTTGGGCAGTCGAGCCTGCGAGATTTATACCGACGTGGACGGGGTCTATACGGCCGACCCAAGAGTGGTGCCGGACGCAAAAAAAATTCTAACTTTAAATTACGAAGAAATGATGGAAATGGCCGCCCTTGGATCGAAAGTGCTGCATTTTCGTTGTGTTGAAATCGCCGCAAAATACAATGTACTCATTCATGTTCGCTCGACGTTCTCAGAAGTCGAAGGAACATGGATTCAAAGTGAGGTCACCGCCATGGAAGCCCCTGTTGTCTCTGCCATTACACATGATGCAAAGATTGTCGTTCTTGGCGCCGAACCGGCCCCGAACGGAGTGGATTTTTTAACCCGTCTTTTTAAAGAACTCTCCAACCGAGAGGTCGTGGTCGACATCATCGCGCAAGCTCAGGGGGCCCGCGGACAAAGAATTGCCTTTTCGATCTCCGACGAAGATTTAGCCGAGGGACAGCTGATCCTTAAACAAATTGTTCCGCCCACAAGCGAAATTCTCGTTCTCAAAGATGTGGCAAAGGTTTCCATTGTCGGCGTGGGTATGCGATCTCATCCCGGTGTGGCTGCACGATTTTTTGATGTGCTCTCCCAAAAAGGCATCGAACTTCATATGGTTACAACCTCGGACATTAAAATGAGCGGCGTTATTCCTCGGCAAAGACTCGAAGAAGCTGTGCGCGGACTGCATGCCGAATTCAAACTCGACCTCCCATGATTTCTAGCTACTCCTACAGCGGACCGCATTTTGGTTTGTCGACGGCCAGCGGCTGGGCCCCGCTCCAAGACTTTCTTAAAGTCAATCGCCCCACATATATATACAATTCTCACTCCATTCAAAAACGCATGACCCATATGAAATCGGCGTTTGCCGCCTGTTCACCACAAATTCATTACGCTCTCAAAGCCAACGCCAACGCTGGAATTTTAAAAATCTTTAAGGACAATGATTTTGGCGTCGATGTGGTTTCCGGCGGCGAAGCTAAGATTGCTATCGAGAATGGCTTTTCGCCAAGTAAAATTATTTTTTCGGGCGTGGCCAAATCCAAAGATGAGTTGCAGCTGGCCCTGCAAAAAAACTTTTTTCAAATCAATATAGAAAGCCTAGAAGAATTGCGCCGAGTTATCTCCATTGCGACTACTTTACAAAAAAAGGCTTTTCTCGGCATACGCATCAATCCCAATATTCCGGTGGACACACACCCCTACATCACAACTGGGTTTCGCGAAAACAAGTTTGGTATCTCAGAGCATCAGTTGGACGAGGCGATCGTTTTGATAAAAGCCCAACCCCAATGGGTGGAGCTTCGCGGACTTAGCTCGCATATTGGGTCACAAATTCGCGACATCAACCCTATGGTGAAAGCCGTGGAGAGTTTGCTCCAATGCAGTCAACGACTCATCGAACAGGGAATGAAACTGAGTACTATTGATATAGGCGGAGGCCTTGGCATTGATTACTTTACCGACGATGAAACCAAGGAATTGCAAATGATCGATATCCTCGGGCAACAGGTGGTAAAAATTTTAAAAGCTTCACCCTTAAAACTTTTGATGGAACCGGGCCGCTGGCTTGTGGCCCGAGCAGGAGCCCTTTGCGCCCAGGTGGAATACACAAAGTTTAATGGCCACAAAAACTTTTTGATTCTCAATACAGGGATGCATCATCTTTTGCGCCCGGCACTTTACAAAGCCCACCACCGCATCAACCCCCTGTTCGCTCGCACCGATGCGCAACAAAAAATCTACGACGTTGTGGGCCCTATCTGTGAATCTTCAGATGTCCTTGGGCAAGATCGCTGGCTTTTTACTCCACAAGAGGAGGATTGGATGGCCATCTTAGATGCTGGTGCCTACGGAATGAGCATGAGCAGTTTATACAACCACCATGCGCTGCCATTGGAAATTGTGGTCTAGAGATTGAGCTAATCGAGAAAATACGTGCGTTCTTCGCGAGTTGGCAATCGACACACTTCGCGCTTTCCAAACAAGGAGTAGCGATATTTCGCCACGAGGTCGTAACCGAAGTTTTTTAAACCCAATGGTAAAAAATCAAAAACCGACAACGTTTTCCATCCGCCACCAAGCTCTGTAAAAACTCTGAATACTGCCTTAGACTTTTTATAGGTTTTTTCGTCTATAAACAGAATCACGGAATCTAAATTTTCAATATCTTCTTTTTGCAAAAGTCGAGCTGCGGTTTTTCCTTGAAGAGTCGCATAACGAAAAACCTTTTTTTTGTCTCTCTCCATCACAAAATCAATGAATCCATTACAGAGTCCGCAGTAGCCATCAAAAAAGATAATTGGATGTTTTTCCATAAAAAGATGATAACTTTAAATAGATGAACTTTAAAGACAAAATTGTAATCCATACTGATGGAGCTTGCTCAGGGAACCCAGGTCCTGGCGGCTGGGGAGCCATTGTTTGCTTCCCCGATGGACAGGTTCGCGAACTCGGCGAGCATCAAGGTCAGACCACAAACAACAAAATGGAATTGGAAGCGGTCATCTCGGCTCTGCATTTTGTGCGCGGCCATTCACAAGATGTTCTCGTCTTTACCGATTCCACCTATGTGATTCGCGGAATCACAGAATGGATTTGGGGTTGGCTCCGTCGCGGTTGGAAGAATTCACAAAACGAACCCGTGGCCAATACCGAACAATGGAAACAACTTTTAAAAATTGTTGAATCCCGTGGACGGCAAAAAATTGAATGGCACTATGTTCGTGGTCATCAGGGAACCCCCGGCAACGAGCGCTGTGATCAAATTGCCGTGGCTTTTTCGAAAAACGCATGGGTAGAACTTTTTAATGGCCCTCTCTTACAGTACGAGTGGAATCCCCACGATATACCAGAGGACACGTCCGTTCCAGCCATGAAGTCGAGCACTGCTAAAGCGGCCGCCCACTCCTACTTAAGTGTGGTGAATGGTCAGGCCCAACGCCATTCCAGCTGGGCCGAGTGCGAACGCCGTGTAAAAGGCGTCTCCGGTGCTAAGTTTAAAAAAACGACGTCTGCAGAAAACGAAGCGGAGATCCTTGCTTCGTGGGGATTCGCTCCGCTCAACTAACGCCGCGCAAAACCATCCCGTAAAAAAAATTGAGTTGCGACGAACTCTAACCTCCTTTTTGAACCACTTCGTCTGTCATGCTCCATTTTAAAAAAATCCTGCGACACAATTTGTTTTGTAAAAAAAATAATGCTTTTGACGTTTTTACCAAAAAAAAATTATTACTCTTCCTGCAACAAACAAAAAAAAATAACTCTGAGGAGGGTTTAAATGAAAGCATTACTATTAATCGCATCTGCACTTTTCGCGTTCACAGCTTCTGCTGGTGAATACAGCAAAGCCACTGTTACTTTCCAAGCTGCTGCTACTTGGGTACCTGCTGCCAAAGTATGTCGCGATGGAGACGTTCTTAAACACAAAAATAAAGCGACTATCGAAGTTCAATACTGCGATGAAAGCGGATCTGGCTACAAATCAAACTGCAAAACAGTTTCTAAAGCCCTTGTTCAGCCTGTAGTAAGCACTGCACAACGTTGCAAAACTTTCGAAAGCGATTCTAGCGGTGGTGATTGCCTAGTATGGGAAACATACACTCTAAACCAAGCTGCAGTACCAGTATGGGTTTACTCTTCTAAGAAAGATATGTCTGACGGCCGTAACGGTTCCGTTAAAGGCAAATACACAATCCCTGCTTGTGCAGTTGGTGGCGGCGAAGCGTTCTAGTATTTCTTAAGTATTAGTTCTAATAGACACGCCACTTAAAAGTGGCGTGTTCTTTTTTTGGTGGAGGTTTTTATGTGGCGTTTTTTGTTTCTTCTATCACTTTTTGCGACGGCTCAATCTATCGCAGCGATTCCAGGACTCAGCGGACACTATAGTAAAGCTCTCGTTTTTTCTCAGATCAATGCCATCCAAAATTATCCAGCAACTAAATCTTCCAGTTGCCAAACTCAACTCACGGACATGACCAAAGACAACGAGCTTACAATTTTGGTGGCCTTTGGTTATATGGATTTTTCTGCTGGCCAGGACGTCGTAGATTCGGGGTCTTCTCTTTACAATCTCGGAAGTGTTCTAGATCCCGATGCCTTAGAGGCATTTTCAACAGCGCTCACGCGCTCTTGCACAACGGCTGGGTTCAGTTCTAAAAACCAAGCCTTTGCTTGCGGCTTTAGAAAATCTGGAAACAGTTTTTCAAAAAATATTACGAATCAATTCTCCGGTAAAAAAACTCGAGTTTCTATTAAGCTGGTAAACTCTGCGTATTCCTCAAACGACGCTCAAAACAAAGCAAAGTACACCTCTCAGCAAAATCAAAAATCACAGAATGCGCAAAATCAATTTCTCTCTGCTTTGCAAAATTATGATGCCGTACTTTATCTAGGCCACGCGCGCAGTGGTGGTGGACCTGATTTTTTTCCACCTCGTTTATTAAAAAATGGACATGTAGACTACGGCTATTACAAGAAAAACAAACCGGGGCTCAAAGCCATGCTTGGCGCCCTCAATGGCGCTCGTGGAGCTGACCTTATTGGCTTGCTCGCTTGCAAGAGCACAGGGCTCTTTGCTTCATCGGTCAAAAAGTACTCTTCACACTCAGCTTTAATTACCGCAGACAGTCTTTTTGACTTTGATGACCTAGTTCCCACTGGATTTACTGTAATAGAAGCTCTAGTAAGCCAACGTTGCAATGAAAATTTTTCTAATGTGGTTCAAAGTCACTTATCAAGTGACCAGCTGAGCATATTTTTTTAAATACATAGAGCGCCAGTATTCAATTAACAGGGGGTTATTTTGAATCTAGAAGTTGTAAGGGATATTGCACCAAATGATCTTCTAAGTGCACTCCAAGGTATTTTACAACAGTATCTTAGCGAAAAACCTTCGCGCAGTTTAAATGGTCTTAGCAAAAAGTGCACCGTGAGCGAGCCCACCCTTCGTCGAATTCTCAAAGGGCAAATTAAAACACTTCCGACAGCCACAACAATCCTCGACATTTTAACTACATTAAGTGGAGAAAAAAATACGGCTCTGATCGCAAAAAATTTTCCAGGTGCGATTGCAGAATATTTAGAATCGATTATCCCTCAGGCGCAGGAGTTTGGTACTGAATATGATTCTGAACTCAACACCGAACTTAAAGACCCCGTAAAATATATTATCTACAAGTTGTCTGCAAACTCCAGTGGTTTACGCATTAACAAACTCAACGAACTTTTTGGTCGCCATGGCCTGAGTCAGGCTGAAATTCTTATCCAAAAGGGTTACTTGCAAAACGACAATAATGTGCTTTTTACGAAAGTAAAAGATTTTACCATCAATCAAGAAAGTTTCGTAAACAACTTCAAGATTGTTGCTGACTACATCAAAACACAGAATCCAATTGCAAAAACCAGTTTGCACTCACTACTCGCCAACTATTCAGAATCGGTAACACCCGAGGCTTACAAGGATATCGTTTCTCTACAAAAACGAACTCTGCAAAAAATACGAAAGATCATGTCCGACGGACCTTCGAAAGGTTCTATTCCGCTGTTCTTACTTTTGGCTATTGATACCCTAGACCCACAGCCAGCCCACGAATACGCAAACCCTGGACTCTAGTTTTTAGTGCTCTTTCTCGATCAGTAGAGGATGAGACACATTTTATTAATCACATCGTTGTTTTTTTTCGCCAACAGTTTTGCTAATGAGCGCATCCAAAACGGCTGGCAAATTCCCGCAGAAAATGGACTTTCACGCTCCATCGCTCAATTCTCCACGGGCCTTGGAACTTGTACGGCCACATTCATCAGCAAGTACTTTTTGTTAACCGCAGCCCACTGCACTTATCGGGCAAATGCTAGTGGCGCAAGAATCCTTGTGCGCGACACAAACGGCACCACCTACGCAGCTCCTGTAAAGAGACTTATTACACATCCGCAATTTAGTATGCAGAAAACCCCATCGTCCGGGACCTTTGTAAAAAATGATATCGCCTTGATTGAAATTTCGGGAGTATTTCCGTTTTCAATCACACCAATCGTAATTGGAAACACAAACGAATATACGCAGGAAGAAAACCAAGCGCGCATTTACGGCTACGGAAAATTAAATTCCACAGGTGCTGGAGTGGGAACATTGCGCTGGGGCTTCATGAATGCCATCGTTGAATCCATCGCACTTTTTTACGGTGAAAATGGAATTTCTATGACACCTGAAGTAAATCAGGCTCTCTGTGAGGGCGACTCGGGTGGACCAGTTATGAAGATTGTAAACTCGCGCCGCTATGTGATTGGCGTCAACAGCCTTTCGAATGGTTGCAAAAACACTTCGCAAGTCACCTCTAAGGCCGTTATCGCAAGCAAATACTTATCTTGGATTCGTCAGTACGTTAGCGGAATTTAACGGAACACTCAGTAAATCTCTGCTTTTCGCCATCTTCCATTTTGAGATTGAGAATTCTCTTTCTTGAAAACAGCGCTCGACTGACGTTAAAATCAATAACTCCTATATTAGCGCCGTTCATCACAATCTGAAAATTGCTTGCACCCATAGACACGTATCCCGACTGTGGCTGCACAACTTCGCCCGCTTGATTACCAATCGAAAAAGAGCGAGCCTGGCTGTTGGCATCGATCACGAGAACTTCTGTGAAATCATCATAGCGATGGCACCACGATCCAATATAATCTGGAGCCGCGAAAGCATTGAGCCCAAAGAGTGTGAACATGAGCGAAAGAGCAATTTTTGTCATAGACGTTCCTTTTTTTGAAATTTTTGAGCACTAAAACACCTATTTCTAGGCCTTTAGAAGGAGGAATGCACTCTTCGTGCCGACCTATGTACCTTTTACGGAAGTATCTTTGCGCTCAATGACCATTGAAAGCAGCATTGCAAGAAGCACGTAAGCTAAAAAGATATAAAAGCCAATTTGCAAAGTCGTATCATTGTTGGAGATCAACTCAAACTGGGGAATTGTGGCGCGAATGATATCAAACTGTGTTGAAACCATTCCATTAAATCCAATATACGCCATCAAGATGGCAACAACCTGCACATCTGTCATGGACCATTTGCCAGATTTTAGAACAAAAAACCGAACTATGGAACGCTCCTGTGAGCGCGCCACATTGAAGTAGTAAAGAAAAGAAGTGATGATTTTAATGACCGGAAATACAACACTAAACAGTATCATCAAAACGCCCACCAGCTTCATAGGGACAGCAGGATCATCCATCAGAACCCAAAACACATCAAGAATGCTTTTACTTTGGAAATAAACAATTTGATTGGTGAATTCGACCTTATGACCAAACAGCATAAAGTTAAAATTCGCGATTTTAGCCACCATGTCGATCATGGGACAAGTGACTCCTGCATAAAGCAGCAACATGAGAGTTGCACTACAAAGTAAAAAGTGAGCCGTTGGGATTCTTTTGAAAACACCTGAGCATATAAACAGTAAGGCTGAGAGGCCGAGTAAAATCCATGTCAGTCGAAACAATTCGTTCACCGTAGGTTGAACCGTCTTTGCTAAAAATTCACTGGCCCCCTCTTTCGTAGTTTGCCCAGAATGTTTAATAATACTGTTCACTTCGCTCATGTCCTGTGGCTCAAAAGTCTCGTCCAAATACTTTCGAACACGTTCCTTGATCACTTGTTTGAGTTTTTTTTGACTATCTTTGTCTGTCATTTCTTGCACGATAGTTTCTGCATATTCAGGTACATTCTTTTTTATATCGTCGATATCAACAAAAGTGTTGATCAATTTTTGTTTTATCCACCCTTTGGTAGAATTTTTATTGTTCTCTTTGATCTGCTGATCGAGTTTCTCGATTAAGGCGGAGAGCTGCCCTTGAACATGACTAGAGAGATCAGATTTGTTTCGAGGATCGATTTGAAACTCTTCAATCTCAGAAACAACGATGGCTGCCATCTTCTCTTTCCATGCGTTCACATTGAAAATGCCATACTTCATATGGTTGAGGTTTGCCTCATCATACTTATGATGTTGTAAAACGGCGGATTGGGTGCAGATGCTATATGTCGTTTTGGCGATCGCACAAAACAATACAATTGAAATTACAACTCGAAGGGCGTTTAAAAGCTTCATATTTTAACAGACGTTTAAACTGAATCCCGTCCAAAGGCAATGTTCAATAAGACATAATAGGTGGGCTTAGGCGGAACCCAAAACAGACTCGTCAGGAATGGCCCCGTTTCCGAGTTGAGACTCCAATTTATGAATTCCCTCGGCAAACTCCTCAATCATGCATTTCATGAAGGCCGGAAGATCCTTAGGAGAGCGACTCGTCACTAACCCAGCATCCACAACAACCGCTGTATCTTGCCAGACTGCGCCAGCATTTTCCAGGTCGGTTCGAATGGAGCTATAGGAGGTTAGTTTGCGACCAGAAACCACATCGGCTTCAACGAGCAACCATGGTCCGTGGCAAATTGCCGCCACAGGCTTTTGCATTCCATCTGAGAAAAAAGAGGCCACAAACTCAACAGCGTCTTCGTTGGCCCGCAATCGATCGGGGTTTATAACTCCCCCTGGAAGCACCAATCCGTGATAATCCGACGCTGAAACAGAATCCACAGTTTTTTGGACCTGGATGGTCTCTCCCCAGTTGTCATCTTTCCATGATTTTATTTCGCCCATCTTCAGTGAGACGATTTCAACGGCTGCACCCTCAATTTTTAAAGCTTTCAGAGGCTCGAATAATTCAGAGTGCTCGAAACCGTCGGTTGCCAAAATTGCGATTTTCTTGTCTGATAATTTACCGACTAATTTACCTGTTAATTTCCCTGATAGTTTCATAGTTACTCCTTATGATGCTAATTGCTCAAGACCGTAAAATTACACCTCCCGGGAGGTATTAAATTGATTCTAAAGTGGAAAATTTGTGGAGATAACTACACAATCAGTAGGTTGCTAAAATCTGTTCCAAAATTTGATCTTGAAGTTTTCGTAGATCCGAGACTTTCATTGATTCATGTTCTAGCAAAAAAACAAACGGCAACCACTGACCACTGCGATTTTTAAAATAACCCGCTAGGTTAGTTAATCCGCTCAGCGAACCTGTCTTCGCTATCAACCGCCCTCTCATACGACTCAATCGGCTTTCAAGGGTCCCCGTGCCAGGCGAAGGCAAACATTGTTGGTAAAAATTAAAGAAGCGATTTTCTTGAATTTGAGTCAACATCAAGAGAAGGCCTGCTCCCGAAATTTTGTTGGACGCAGAAAGTCCGCTCCCATCAACAAGCGATGCCTCATATTGATTTAGAAATGATCGACGATTGGCTTGAGGTACCATGCCAAAGACTGAATCCGCATACAGATTGCTGCTATCTCTCAAAGCTGAGCATAAAACATTGCCGATATCACCTCCAGCTATGGCCACTTCAATTTGTTTACCAGAAGCTGTGCGATTGGGATTCCATTCAATCCCTTCTTGGCTGGCCATGCGAATGATTTTATTTTTCATCCATTTCGTCGTATCTGGCACTACGACATCGACGTCCACCGCTGAACTACTGTTTTTTAAGTGGGTTGTAATCACGTACTCGAATTCTGTTTTTGAACTATCAAGCCAAACAAAATGCGGGCGCGTGCCATTGTAACTCGCACCCATTTGCAAATCCAATCTCACGTTGACATCCAAATCTGGATCCGCGATCTGTGCCCCACGACTTGTGATATGCAAGGAAACGCAGTTTTGTTGAAAATTTAAAACTGCAGGTTTTGCATTATAGCAATATCCAGAATCCTTGCTGGCACGCATGTCGGCTGGTTTTTGAATTCTAGACGTTTCAATCTGTATTTCGCCTAAAATTGTTCTCACTCCGCGTGCTTTCAGCAATTGAATCAATGCTACAGGATCAAACTCCGGAGCCCCATGACTCGACAGTGTTAAATCCTGTATGGTGGATTCGCTTGAACCTTGATTCCACGACACATTGATAGCGGGAATGTAATCAGCACCTAAAAGCGATAAGCCCATCTGCGCAGTCAATAGCTTCGCAAGCGAAGCTGGCTTAGTCACCTTACCTTTTTCGTAAACAAATTGCTGATCTCCACCAATGGCAAAAAAAACTTTCGATTGTGGAGGCAAATTTGACCATACCTCTGCACCATAAAGATTTTGAAAGTTCAGCAAAAAAATAATAAAGACCAATTTTAAAGACGGCTTCTTCATAGACTCCCGATCTGTTATCTGCAAAAGGGAATCGTTATCAAAGGATTGTCGTTTGCTTCAAGAAGCAAATCAGAAGCGTGAAAATCGTTCAACGATGGCATCCATACGCCTTCGGTTGGCCCCGAGATCACTATGGCCGATGCGCGAAGCCGAGCGAAAATGAATCACTTTTTGAGTTTGCTCAAGATAAAATTCCACGTCGTCGATAAAACCAAAAAAGGCGCTTTTAAATGTAAAATGAAGATAGTTTTCTTTTTCTGCAAGCAGTTCGGTTCCAGGGAAAGACAGCACAACTTTTTTAAGGAGCTGTAGAGATTCTTTTTGATCCCCTTTGAAGTTCAAGGGCAGCATCGAATGGCGGCGGTCTTGGCTGAATGTAGAAATGCAATTGGGCTTATTGGGGCAGGGCTTAAGAGGGTTTAATGTCGACATAAAGAACGAGATCCTCCAGATAGGTTCCGACAACCGATTCTGATAACCGCCAGATATCAGATATCGTGACATCGGATATCTGATATCAGTAAATTTAGCTGCGCTAAATTTAAAATGGTGCACCCATGAGGACTTGAACCTCAAACCCTCTGATCCGAAGTCAGATACTCTATCCAATTGAGCTATGGGTGCGTAAAAATCAAGCTTAGACTCTATCTGCGTTTCTTTTTATCGTCGACGACAAAATCTTCTGTCAACGGAAAATAGAAATCAGCCGCTGTTTTAATTTCTGGAGAGGTGGACTCCGGCCATGACCAAATTTCCACTCTGCAGCCTCGCGAGCGTAGATACCATACGAGCGGAAGAAAATCCTTGTCTCCGCCCAGAATAATAACCACATCGAGTTTGTCTGCCATGGTCACAGCATCGATGACCATAAACGAATCTGCATTTTTTTGTGGTCGCTTTATTTCGCCACCAAGACTTGACCAAAAATGTTGGAACTCAGGGGAAATGTCTTTGTACTCAGGTTTATAATAAAGAATGCGAGTGATCTCTCGATCGCCCACTTTTTCTAAAATTTTACGGTAATCAGTTCGGCCTTCGTGGTGTTTGAGGCCGGATAATTCTATGTTTTCAGCATCAATAAAAATGCCCACTTTTTGGAACAAAAGCTGTTTTTGTTGGTCGGCTTTGTGTTTTTCGGGGGATTTTTCCTGTGGCTTGCTGCTAGTTTTTTGCATATAACCACTCCTTGTTATTACTACCTAATTTGTATAAAAAGGTAAAAAAGAGCAAGGCGCACCACGCCTAAATGAAAACCGATGTCATTAGTATTGACAATGCATTTCAATATCAATTAAAACCAAAAGCGTATGCAAACTCTGCCGGTGAATAAAAATCAGCAAATTTTCCCACGCCAGGATGACATCAAAGAGATTCCTGGAAAAAAAATCATTCGCGAATTAGGTCTCAAAGTAACGATGCAGCGCCTCGCCATTCTCGAGAAAGTGCGTAAGGGACCGGCACATTTTACGGCCCAGGAAATCTTTGAAGAAGTTTCGGAAGACTACCCCGAAATTGGTTTCGCCACTGTTTATCGTTTTTTAAAAAAGCTCTCCGAACATAAGTACGTTCTCGAATTTCGAATCGGCGGTCTCCCCGCTCGCTACGAATGGTCGACCAAAAATCACCACGATCATTTAACCTGCACTCAGTGTGGAAAAATTGTCGAATTCGAAAATCACAAGATTGAAAGTCTGCAAGAAATTATCGCAAAGAACTACGATTTTATTCTCACGGATCACGTGATGGAACTTTACGGCATCTGTCCCGATTGCCAGAAAAAAACCAAACAACCCTAAGGATCTGTGGTGCGTTCTGTTTTTTGTGCCAACAAACCCTACGGAATTTCCTCGCACCAAACAGACGCTCATAAACCGGGCTTTATCGAATGGCTCAGTAAAGAAAAGAAACAACTGCATTACATTTGCCATCGTTTAGACAAATCCACCACGGGCTGTTTTGTCACTACTCCTAGTCGTGAAGACTGTGCCGCCGTCAGCGAACTTTGGAGTGGCGGTTTAGTACAAAAAAAGTATTTGCTTATCACTGACCGTATTCCCACTCAAAAAGAATGGACGCATGCCACTCCTATTGAAGACAAAGCCGCCACTACTCACTTTCGCTGGCTCCATCAGCAGGATTCTTTTTGTCTTCTCGAAGCCACTCCGATCCACGGCCGCACTCATCAAATTCGCATTCACGCCAAGGAGACTGGTGTGCCTCTGCTCGGAGACACAACCTACGGGGGCTCGGCCTACCCGCTCATGTTTCTCCACTGCCAAAATATTCGCTCGAAGCACTTCGACTTTTCCTCAGCACCCCCGCTTGTCTACTCGGATCTTTCGCTTTTGACGGACCCAATGCTTTGCCAGTGGCTCATGTCCTATGACCGACGCTTGCGACTGTATCCGCATCTGCTGGAAACTCAACAGACTTTGCGTCTCGTGCACGACGAGGGAACGCCGTTGCGCGTGGATTTAATGGGCGAAGTCGCCCACGCGGGCTGGTGGAGCGACGCACCTCCCTCAGAGCAAGCTCTACAATCTGTGCAGCGGTTTTTCGAGATCTTAAAAATCAACCAGTGGAGTTTACAAAATTATGGTAAATCGAGGTCTTTAGAAAATAAATTCTTTATCGACAAAGCCCCCACAACATGGTCCGCCCTGGAAAACTCGATCTCCTACGAAATGACGAAATCTGTGGGCGCTGCTCCCGGTCTGTTTTTAGACCAGCGCGAACATCGCCAGTGGCTGCAAGAAAATAGCGAGGGCAAAAAAGTTCTCAATCTGTTTGCCTATACGGGGGGCTTTAGCCTGAACGCCGCGAAGGGAGGAGCCACAGAAGTGATTACTGTGGACCTCAGCAAAAGATACATCGAATGGAGTCAGAAAAATTTTACTCTCAATAAATTTGCTAACAAAGACTTTAGGTTTTACGACATGGACAGTTTTGCCTATCTTAAATTTGCCGCAAAAAAGGCACTTACTTTCGATGTTATCGTTTGCGATCCGCCGTCTTTTAGTCGGCATGAGAAAACAACTTTCCGCGTAGAAAAAGACTTTCCTCAGCTCATCGAAATGTGCCTTGCTGTGCTTGCATCTAAGGGTACGTTGCTTTTTTCGACGAACTTTGAACAGTGGGATGCCGCCGAGTGGGAATCGCAAATAACAAGCAAGTTTCGGCTTCAAGGCATTGAATTTACAAGCAACTTTTCTATGCAGTGGGACTTCGATTGGCACCAAAATAACAGCCTCCTCAAATCCTTTCGTTTCCAGAAAAAAAACTAGCTAAAGAAATAATTGCATGGTGTGTCAATTTTCGATACAACCCCCATTGGATTGTGTATAACCCGAGCGAATCATGGAACTTTCAAAAATGCGAAACCTCTTTCTTTTCACCAACTTATTGCTCTTGTCCGCATGTTCGACCTCCCTTGTGCAGTTGAAACCGAACTGTTCCGAAATCAATTGGTTTGAACGCGGTCGTCAAGATGGAATGCAGGGACAGCCCTCCAATAACTGGATGATGAAATCAGAAGAGTGCGAACTGATGACGAAGGATGAAATTCAAAGTTTTATGGATGGCTGGAATCATGGTTTAGCCATGTACTGCACGCAGGAGCACGGTTTTGCTTCGGCCAAAGCAGGTCAGCCCTATCGTAAAACGTGCCCCGAAAAATACGAAGAGGACTTCCTCATAGGTTACCAGGAAGGGCTAAACGTTTTTATGATCGAAAAAGAAACATCGCTGTTGATTAACAAGATCGCGAACGAAGAAACCAACCTTAAAAAGGCAACGCTAAATTCCAGTGAGTACTCGCAGATTCAAAAGACTCTTGAAAATCTGAAAGAAAAGAAGCAAGCCAATTTGAAAACCCTTGAAAAGTACAATCACCCTATCGCAAGATAGGGCTATGACTTCCGCAAGCATCCTCGCCGTTGGCACCGAAATAACCGATGGGCAAATCACAAACTCAAATGCACAATGGCTTTCGCAAAAGTTGCAAGATCTCAATATCGATGTGTCCCTTCACCTCAGCGCTCCGGATACACCACTGCTAATTCAGAAAACGCTCGAGCTTGCGACGGCGCACACCGATCTTGTTTTTGTTTGTGGAGGCCTTGGTCCCACGAGCGATGACCTCACTCGCAATGTTATTAGCGATTATTTAAAACTCCCTCTCGAGCTCTCAGAGTCTGCCTGGATTGAAGTTCAAGAAAAACTTCAATCGCGCTATGTTATCGTCCGTGAGGCTCACCAACAACAGTGCTTTTTTCCAAAAACTGCAAAAATTCTTTCGAACACCGCTGGTGTAGCGCCAGGCTTTTATGTCCAACAAAAATCCAAACACTACTGGGTGCTTCCCGGACCTCCTCACGAGATCGAGAGCATTTGGGAAAATGGCGTCGAGCAACAGCTGCGTTCGCAATTTTCTCAAACAAAACATCTGCAACTCGCCACTTGGCTCTGCTTGGGCGCTCCCGAATCAGAACTCGCGCACACAGCAGAAATTTTTTTCAATGCTTTTACTTTCGAAAAAAAATTAGGCTATCGACTCCAAGTTCCCTACGTTGAAATTAAACTTTGGCACGATCCAAAAAGTAACCAAGCGCAGTCGGCAATACCCGAATTCACAAAGCAACTGGGTTCGTTTTATGTGGATTCCAGCATTCTTTTGATTAATAAAAATATAGAACAGCGATTAAAAAAACAGGGGTCCGTGCTCATTCAAGATGCAAGCAGTTCGGGCCTTCTGCTCACTCGACTCACTCAGGCGCTAGGCTCGCCCTTGTGGGAGCACGGATTTCAATATAGCTTGGGTGCGATTTCATCGGCAACCCCCAGTGAAGCTAGCGTTTTGCGGATATCAACTCACGAGGAAAAATGGCTTTGCGAATGGTACGCTAACGGCAAGATAGCACACTGGGAAGTGGTCACTCCCTCCAACAAAAAGTCAAAATGGAGAGAGTCGTTTTTAGTAGAAAAACTTATTCTAGAATGGTTGAAAGAGCTTCGATAACTTCATCGAAATCTTCCATCGGAGTTACACACTTCACTCCAACGATAAAATCGTTTCCTTCCTTAACGACAACAACGTCATCCGCAGTTGCGCCAAAGTTTCGCTCGAAAAGGGCGAGGTCCGAATACATTAAAATATAAAAGTTTGAATCCGTGGAAAGTGCGGCAGTAAAATTTTTCTGCACTAGGTAATACAGATTCAATGCTGCACTTTCAAATGCGCTGTTGAAATAGATACGATACGGATCAAAAAAAATAGCTGTGTTAAAAAAATGGCTATAATAGTTTGAGCGGGTTAACAAAAATTCTTGCTGCATACGGCCCCCTAAAGCTAGGCAAACACAGCCAAAAATAATTTTCAATGAGAATTTTTAATAAACTAGACCTTGTTGGATTGACCGCTCACCCAAACAGATTTCATTGCAATTGGCGATAGGTCATAAAAAAACTGGTCCCAATTTTTATCTGCGATAAAAAAATCAGCATTTGCATCTGGCATTAAAAAACCATGGGACTTCTCCAGTCCCAATGCATAGGCAGCGCCCAGAGTCGTTGCACAAAACACTTCGGGAAGGGTCATACGCATTTCTTGCCGCGCCAACAGCCCCGCCCACTGCAGGTTTTGTGTCGGTGAAGTGCCAGGATTAAAATCCGTGGCAACAGCCACGCGAGCGCCGCGATCAATAAGTTGTCTCGCAGGCGGATAGGGACATCTTAAATAAAAATCGGCAGTAGGTAACAATACACACGTCACATCCGACAGCGCCGCTTTCTCAATATCTTTTTGATCGATACAAATCACATGATCTGCAGATTGGGCCTTCAGATCAACCGCTAATGCGGTAGCTCCCGTGCGCGTTATTTGATCGGCATGGATTGTCACCATCAAGCCTACCTCTTTTGCGCGCTGTAAAAAACGCCGCGACTCGTCCAGAGAAAAATAGTTCTTTTCGATAAAGATATCCACCCGCTGCGCCAGTTTTTGTTTGGCAATGATTGGCAAGGCCTCTTGCAATTGCTGTAAATACTCAGAGGTAGACGTACACTCAGGTGGCAGCGCGTGAGCTCCTAAAAAAGTGGCAATAACTTGCACTGAAGTTTCTTGTCGTCGCAAAATTTTTAGCAGGCGAATCTCTTCTTTGACTGACAAACCATAACCTGACTTTACTTCGACGGTAGTGACGCCTTGTTTTAAAAAATTAAGCAGGCGTTCGTTGAGCAGTTTTTTAAGAACGGCCGACGAAGCTTTGCGCGTGGCCCGCATGGTGGAAAAAATACCTCCACCTTTTTTAGCAATCTCTAAGTAGGTCATCCCCTGCAGACGCATTTCAAATTCATTGGCTCTGTCGCCAGCGAAAAGGCTGTGGGTGTGACAGTCAATAAAACCTGGAAAAATATTAGCATGAACTGGGAAGTGCTTTTTTATTTTGTGATACTCTCGGGGAATTTTTGTTTGCGGGCCAGTCCACAATACTTTCGACCCTTGCACAACCATGGCTTGTTTTTTTACCAGCCCCAAATGCTCTTCTTTGATAGGCCCACGAGCTTTGCAAGCCCGTGCCCCCTGTAGAGTGAGCATCTCAGAAATGTGGGTTAAAACAACTGGCTTCATGCATATCCTATTTTCTCAAATTGAGACACATTCAGCTCATTATCAATTCATAAACCCAGATCAAGTCAATGGCTTTGTTTTTTGTGAGAAACCGGCCTATCCTGTATATTGTTTCGGGGGAACTATCTTTAAATTTTTTAGCTTTATAATTGCGCCTGTTTTAATCATGATTGTCGCAGAGTCATGCTCAAAAATGGAAAGCTCCGATGGCTCCCTCTCAGGACTTTACTCCTCCGACACAAATGTTTGCTCCGAACTTTACAAACCGACGATTCAGCTCAATTCAAAATCCCAAAACACATCTTCGTATACGAATCCATTCGAACAGCAGAAAGTTCACCTCTCAACAACTGGTCTCAACAAAACAACGTCAACACTACAAAATCAATTGGTGATTGTTGTGCTGCACACTCAGTGTCAACCACAACCCGACAGCTTAAGTGATCGTATTTTAAAAGCCCATCTCGATGGAGAACTTCTTCCTTCTCAACAGGCATTTTCCTATACGATCACCGAAGACTGGAGTGTCTCCGACCTAGAAGATGAGGCACAGTCCGACCCCTGCGTTGTTGGCGTCACTCCGATCGACAAAGTCACCACCACTCGACTCGCACTTCCAACAACGACAGACACGCATCTTGAGAAACTAGATCATCTCAGTTTTACAAACTACACTCATGCCTATGAATATTTAGTTAAAAAACAAACCTCTGCAAATTCTATTGTCGCTGTAATTGATACTGGAGTTGAATGCTCGCACCCCGATCTCGCCGGTAACTTAGTATCCAACTGCGGATTCAATCTCTTAAATTCCAGTCAGCAGCCGATAGATGTGAGTTCGGGCCACGGGAGCCACGTGGCGGGACTTATCGGTGCTGTCGGCAACAACAACGCTGGCACCCTAGGGGTTTCGGGAACGATCCGCATTCAGGCTCTCAAAGTTCTCAGCGATAGTGCCACCGACGCCGTCTACACCTACAATGGTATTCAGTATGCCATCACACAAAATGTGGATGTGATTAATTTAAGTCTTACCGGAACAAACGCTCAGCAGCGGATCCTCACACTGGAACAAGCCGTTGCCGATGCTGTGGCGGCAGGAATTGTCGTCGTTATGGCCGCAGGCAACCACGCCCTCAACCTTGGAACGGATGCCTTTGTGTCTCCGGCCATGGTAGGAGCGCTCATCAACGGCGCCATCACCGTGGGATCCTTAGACTCGCAATCAGGTCGGCTTTCCACGTTTTCGAATTTTGGTAACCAAGTGGAAATTGCGGCCCCAGGCGCAATCAACTCCTACTCCAGCGGAACCGTGACCGGCCTTTACTCCCTTGCACCAGGGCGCACTTATCAGCGCCTCATGGGCACCTCGCAGGCCGCTCCTATTGTCAGTGGAGCAGTGGCACTGGTGATTCAGTTTTTAAAGCAAAAACGCGTCCCCTACTCACCTGCTGATATTGAACGAATTATTACCAACTCCACAGATTCGGCCCCCATCCTTGTCAATGGTGGTCGTTCACTGAATTTTTCAAAACTCGTGCGCAACACGTATGAATACGCGGGCATTGATCTCTGCCCTTGAGATCACTGACTTCGTAACCCCGATTTTGAATTTATTACATCGGCAGTGACGAATATTGTCTTTCGTGACGCTTTGCGATATTAACCTCCACCATGTCTTTGAATGTTTCTAAGCACTTGTTTTTATGGATTTTCAGCGCGGCCCTTGTCAGCTGCTCATCCGACAAAGATGCACCTGCCTGTCAGTACCAAAGCCAACCACAATTTACACTTCGACAAAGCACCGTTCCCGAAAATTTGGGTCTCGCTTTTGAGCAGCAAAAATTGATCGAGTTGATGTGGACCTCGTCAGCTCAAAGTGAATGTTTTTTGCGAAAAAACGGCGGCGTGCGCGTTTTTAAAATCTCCAGCACACAAACCACGGTGGAAGACACATTTGTAACTCTAAAACCGGCGCCACCTGCGTCGCAAAAAAATTGGAATGGAAGCCAGGAAGAAATCCGCTCCAACTCAAACGAGCCTGTTCTTGACCTGTTAGGCCTAACGACTTTTTTATTCTACTCCACTCCGATAGAAAGAATCGTGAGCGCCGAAATTCTCCTCCGTGCGGACGGTCGCCCTTGGCACTTATGGCACGAGTATGCACACGTTCTCATCGGTCAATTTCGAGTAAAATCTTTGGAATTATCGCTGCGGGATCCGAAACAAAAAGATGTTAAGGAAGCCCTCGACCTAGCTCTTTCACAGACCACGCTTGCGGAATTTCAAGAAAAGTTCATGATCTTTTCAAATGCACAAATGGACTATATGCAAAAAACATTTTTGGATGAAGTTCTCATCGAACGCACACTACAAGATTTAATTTCTCAAAGCAGCGACCTACTACCGGTGGATCAACGAGATTTTCAGGAGTCCCAAGCAGTGATCGATCAATTTACAAAAAGGTACCAATCGTACCTTCAACGCCAGGAGCGCATACTTAAGAGTGTCGCGACTGCGTTGAGCCCCGATCAGCAGACCGTTGTTCAAACGCATCTCTCGCGCATGCAAAAGCAAAACCTATTGCTACTTACTCTTGCTCTTTAGTTTTTTATTTTTTCGATGTTTCTTATCTTTTTCGACATCATCCACCGAAAGATCACCCACAACAGCGTTGGGAGTTCGTTGTTTTTTAATATATTTTTTTTGAATCTGGCGATCGTCCAAACCCATTTTTTTTTGCCCGTGGTGGCGTTCGTTGTCGGAGCGTGAAATGGCCCGCTCCAAAGAAGTAGGTCTATGCCTGCCTTGTACTTCCTGGGTAAAATCCAAAGTGGTCATGTTTTGATAGAGAAAACCCACCCAAGCAAGAGCCGCAAGAATCCCCGCAATTTTATATTTTCTGTATCCGGCTCGATCCATTGGACTCTTCTTTCGTATTTGATTACTTATCGAACGGAAAGAAGAAAAGTTAAGATATTAGTGGCCTAAGGCCCAACTACCTGCACGAAGTGTTTCAAAATGAATCAGTGATCGTGGGGATTGAGCAAAGATTGTTGATAAAAATTAAGAAGAATATGATGAACCACCTTAGACAACTGCGTCTTTTCAACCTGCATTTCTGAATGGAGGCGGTCAACGAGCTCTTGAAAGTTGAGGTTCTGCTTTAACAGTTGGGCGATTTTCACGTTAAAAGCAAAACCTTCCTCCAAGCGCATCGCCTGTACGGGAATGGTGATCGCTTTTTTGTGATCCAATAACCATTCAGGAAGTGAGTTGGCAACAACGCTTTCTACCTCTTCAGCCTCGGATGTTTTTTCAGCGACAAAGGCGTAAACTCTTTCCATGCGGTGACTGTTGCTGCTTGGCGACTGAAGATAGGGAGCAAATTCATAAGACGACTTTAGCACTTTAAAGCCATGTTTCTTGAGCAAATGATTCACTTCTTCGAACGAATAATAGTCTTGCAACCGTGGATTATTGAAACCTAACGGACCATAATTGATCCACGTTCCGCCAACAGCCAGATGCTTATTCAAGCGTGTGAGAAGCTGCGAAAAATCCATGGAGACAACATCAATAAGCCAAGGAGTGAGAACAAAATTGGACTGCGGCCACACAAACTCTTCGTCCGTGATATCACCTAAGATCAATTCAAAGCCCGCGCGCACCCGCGAGGGCGCGCGTAGAATTCGTTCAACGGCAAAGTCCTCGGCTTTCACCGGCACGATGGGAAATTCGCAAAACGAAAAGCTCTCCCCGCAAACGATTTTTCGGACGAGCAGATGAAACAGGGGGTTGTAATCCACCGCAAAGGTTTTTTGCAATGGGAATGCCTGGTGAAAGTCGTAAGCCAGTCGTGAGGCTCCGGAGCCGAGCACCAACATGTGATCCTTCGACGTGATCTTTAAGTCAGACATGACTTTTTGCAAACACGCAAAGCTCGCTTTGTTTTCTTCCTCGCCCCAGCACCAGTCGCGAAAAATATTATCTATATTGTGAACTAAAAAGCTTGAGCCCGCCTTCATGCCGTAGGAACTCATGTATTTTTGCTGATCGATTTTTTTCCACTCCAAGGGAGAAAGCAGAGACTTATAGCGACGGAGCTGAGCATCGACTTGCTCACGGATTTTTTTTAATCGCTCGCGAGAAAGTCGCATCAAATCTGGTTGCTGAAGAAGACTTTCTAAACTCGCCCCATGAATCGTTAAATCGTAAATCAGTTTAAACGACTCGACAGCCCATAAATTTTGGGTCAATTCACGATTGGAATAATAACAGGGAATTCCCTCTAAGGTCCAAGTGCTCACTCATTTGAGTCTGAGCGATGTATACCCAGAGGTCAACCTGGGTGGTAGGCCTTACGGCCTAATCGATCTTACGCAATTGAAAAGAAGATTTTAGAGGTGTTTCGTAAAACAGCTTATACATCCCTTTGGGACTGGAAGCTAAATCATCCATTTCTAACAGCGTACAACTGTCGGCAACGCGATCTGCAGTGCGATGGTGAACATACTGAAAGAAACTTTCTATCATACATCCACGGGCTTTACCGCTATCTGCAAGCAGTCTGTGGAAGTCCCCGACGCTGGCAATGCTGCGAGAGTCAGAGAGATCAATTTGTGGCTGAACGATGGGGTCAACCGGCAGCTGATTTAAAACTACGCCAGTTTGTTCATCGTAAACGGTCTCGACGGTGCGCGCGCGGCCAAAGCCGTCAAAGCCCTCCAGGACAAAACCGAGTGGGTTGATGGAGACGTGACAACCGATGCAAGCGCTGCTGGCTGTTTTCTGCGTGTAGCGTTCGCGTGTTGTAAGGTTGGGATTAAAACCGGGATCGCGGACCATACTTGCAATATTCGCGGGCGGCGGAGCTAATTCTTCGCATAAAAACTGTCGTCGCACTCGCAGTCCGCGAGTGATGGGACTGGTGTTGATACTGCCCGAAACCAAAAACGCCGCTCGGCTCATCAACCCCGCCCGTTGTTTTCCAGGAAATCCAATCATCATATCAAGGTTTGGGTTGTACGGGGCCACGCCGTACATGCCAGCAAGATCTGCGTCCGACGCGAAGGAGTATGGACTTGAAAGGAGATCCTCGAAACTCCCTTGCCCTTTACCTGTATAGTAGCGAGTCATATTTTGAAGTTCATTGAGCAAACTTGTTCGCAGAAGAGTTTTACCACCGGTAAATGCTTTTTCAGCAGCCGACACTGGCGCCACTGGATACGCTACACGATTGTATGACAGCCAGCCCTCGAAAAACTTATCTTGCGAATAGGTCGCTTGCTGCGGGTAAGCGCTAATCAGTCGTTCGACTTCTGCCGTGATGACATCGTTTTGCATGACAGTACCGTCCCTGGCCTTCGCTAAAAGAGCTGCATCGGGACCTTGCTTAACCACATGGAACGAAATTCGGCTGGCCAGTTCGTAGGGAGAAATTTTTAAGAGGGTATTTTCGATATTTTTTCCTTCGAGTTCTATTTGAAAAATAAAATGCGGGTGCATTAACAGACGACTGATAAGCATTTTCCAATCGCCATTCATGTCGGCAATCATTTGTGTGCTTTCTTGAGATGTTAGCGGGCGACGCAAAATTTGCGTGGCATTTGGAGACGCTAAAAAGGCACTGGAACAGGCTGCCGTTGGAGCCGTCGTTGTGGATGCGCAGCTTCCGATAAAGGCTTTAAGGCGAGCATTGTTTTTAAAAACTTCGGCTGCAAAACCTCTGGCCACAACCAAATAAGATGACGTGTGGGCTTCGCTGATACCTGTGTCGTCGGAATCAAATTTTACTCCATTGTCGTCAGGCACTGACATTAATAATGCAGCCAACTGGCTTTTCATGGCAGCCAACTCCGCTGTCGGTACCAGAGACGCGAGTAAATAAATGGATTGTGAGTATTCATATTTTGTTAAACGGCGTATGGAGATGGGCGACACTTCTGCTTGAGGATTACATTTGAATACTGTTTGCATCCCGTTAGAGTTTAAAAAATTGTTGCCGCCGGAGGAGGTTGAGTGAAGCGCTGGTCCGCAGTTTTGAAACAAAACCAGGGATACACTTGTAATCAGCATCATTAATATTTTATGCGTTCTGTGTAGAATAAAGACCCCCTATTTAACGATCAACGGTAAAAGGTTGCGACTTTCGCGAATCACATCTTTGTGCGGATGCTGTCCGTTATCTTTGCGTAAAGTACTCCACCAATTCTCCGCCGCTGTTGATGGAACAATTAAGTCGGCTTTGGCGTATTCGTTCAGATACGGGTTGGAGTCTTTTATTCCCATGGACTTCAAAATTGTAATGATCAACTGATTGTACAAAATGCCGGGTTGGCCGTAATTAGCAAAAACGCCGGGTTGTCGATAATCCACAAATTGTCCTGTTTTAAAGTAACCACCTGCACCTCCCGCTAAAAGAATATTGCGGTCCCAGTTTCTATGGACACTGGCGGAATTTGTATTTCCGAACATGATCAGAGAGTTATCTAAAAAGGTTGATCCCCCGCCCTCATCAACATCCAACTTGGTAATCAAAGGAACTATGGCCTTGTCCACGAACCAGCGCATAGCATCGCCCACTTCGGCTGTTTTTGAGTCGTGACCCCAGCTATGCAAATTTGCAAAGGAATAGGTCCCCTGCGTTTCAACGGCCATGATGCCGGCGAGAGTGGCAACGCTGGTTCGACCGCATTTGATGCCGGCCGCTAAAACGCTGGTGTAAAGATCTAAAAAGACTTCCCGATCGATGTTTGTAGCAATTTCTCCCATACTCGCGCTCTTGGTTGGAACGGGCGGGGCTGAACAGATTGCGGCACTCACAATATTTAATTTTTTCTGAGTTTCAAAAAGCTCGGTAGTAAAGGCATCCAGTCTTTGCTTGTCAGTCGATGAAATATTTCGATGACTTAAGATAGACTTGAGATCACTGAGTGTCTGGTCAATGAGAGTTTTTGATTCAGTTTGTGCAGGTGTGGGCCCAGTGGCCGAAACTGACGGCGTTGAAGGTCCAAAAAGAAGGTTGAACAAAGCAACAGGATTATCTGGTCCAAAAACACCTTTGACTCCAGAACTTAAATTTCCCGGCGTAACTTGCCCCAGACTGATCGACCCATAACCAACCACAGATCTGACTAAAGGTATTGATGAGTAAAACTCTGGAGAATAGGCTAAAAACTGATCAATAAACGGAACCGCCGGATACTGAATCATCGTATCTTCTGGCAGATTTAAATTTGGATCGCCGTACCCATCCTCGCGAGGGTAGCGCATCTGTCCCAACTGAGTGGCCTCCCCATGATCGTGGCCAAGTGGGCAATCGAGACCTCGGAGTAAAGTTAATTTTGGAAGGAAAGGGTTTAATTTAGAAGAATAAATTTTAGAAATCGATCCATATTCTGGAGAAATGCGCAAATTTGTTGAGTAGATGTTGTGTCCTGATTGTGGAAATACGCTCGCTTGATCCGCCGTGTAGGTCGGATACAAATCCGCATTGGAGTACCCGCCGAGTGGCACCCAAGAGCCGATAAATCTTTTTTGTATCGGAATCGCCTGCCCCCACGCTTCGCGAGGCCACATTGAAGGTAAAAAAGGAAGCGCGACCAAAGTCCGCGCTGAACCAACTAAAAACTGCCGACGGGATTTTGAATTTATGTACATACGAAAATATCATGCAAAATTGCCTCCAAACTATTGAATTTTATTGAGACATTTTGATTTTTGTAGCCTGCATAGATTGCTTCTTACGAACAATTCTCATTGTTGAACGATAAATTTTTTTACACTGTTTATTATTTATTCGATGAAGGATAAATTTGAGTCACTCGCGTGTGGCTAGATTTGCGTCACGCGAGTGACGCCCAAAATGCCTTTGATTTTTTGTAAATTGTGAATGGCGACGTTTAACTGGGCAGTGTCGCGAACGGACACGTCGAACAAACAAATGGCCTTCATATCTTTTGTCACTCGCACTTGCGCATTAAAAATATTCATTCCCAAACTTGCAAAGGTCTCACTCATCGCCTTGAGCAACCCTGGACTGTCGTTACTGATCACGCGAATGCGCACCGTTCGTTCCACACCCTCGGGTGTGGATGTCACGTTCCAGCCCACTTCCACTTCGCGTTCTTGATCAAACGTAAAAACTTTTTGGCAATCGGCTTTGTGAATGGTGATTCCTCGCCCTCGAGATATAAAACCGCGAATCGGATCACCTGGAATCGGGCTGCAACATTTTCCAAAACGAACAAGAATGTCGTCCATTCCGTCGACAGAAATAAGCGAGCGACTTTTCTTTTTTTCTTTTTGAACAGCGGATTTGTAAACCTTTTGTAAAAAAGAATCCGGTTTATTTTCAGCTTTGATGGCATTTTCATCGTCGTTGAGATCGAGAGCTTTAAAAACCTGCCGAGGAAGCATTTTTCCGTAACCTACACGAACATAAAGATCATCCAGATCGTTGGCTCCGGTTTTACGCAACTCTTCGATCTGCATTACCATTTCGGGCTTTAACGTTTTTGCTAAATTGTGGCCATGCTTACGAAACTCTTTTTCTAAAAGCTCGCGGCCAAGCTCCATGGCTTTTTTGCGTTCTTCATTCTGGATGAAGGCTCGAATGCGCGACTTCGCCTTTGACGTTACACAAAACTTTAACCAATCCTTAGACGGAGACCGGGTTTTCGAGATCATAATTTCCACAGTGTCGCCATTTTTTAACGGCGTTTTGAGTGGCACCATTTTACCGTTCACCCGAGCGGCCACTGTGTGCGAGCCAACGTCGGTGTGTATCGCATAGGCAAAATCCACGGGTGTGGCGCGATCTGGCAACTCGCGAACATCTCCTTTGGGTGTGAACACATAGATTTGCGCTTCGGTAAGATCCGTTTTAATGTTTTCTAAAAATTCCCCAGAGTGAGAGGACGATTGATTTTGATTCACGAGCTCCTGAAGCCAAGCCATGTGTTGCATGGTTGCCTCGGACACATTTCCACCCTCTTTGTATTGCCAGTGAGCTGCAATCCCGCGCTCGGCGATCAAATGCATTTCTTCGGTGCGGATTTGAATCTCAATGCGTTCAGCTCCCGGTCCCACAACTGAAGTGTGCAGACTGCGATAGCTATTCACTTTAGGCATGGCAATAAAATCTTTAAAGCGACCGGGGATTGGCTTCCACATTCCATGGACATGACCCAATACTTCGTAGCAGTGGGGAACAGTATCGACGATCACGCGAAACGCAAGAACATCATAGACGTGTTCGTAATCCACTCCTGATAACGCCATTTTTTTATAAATCGAATACAGATGTTTGGGGCGTCCCTGCACACGAAACGGGGATTTGATATGCTTGGTCAGCTCATCAATTAAATTTTTCTTTACATCTTCAATGTACTTTTCGCGCTCGACCTTTTTTTTCGTTACTTTTTGCGCGAGCGAATAATACATCTCTGGATTGGAATAACGAAAGGCAAGATCTTCCAGTTCAATTTTTACCGAGTTAATCCCAAGGCGACTCGCCAAAGGAGCGTAAATGTCGAGGGTCTCCTGACCGATGCGCATTTGCTTATCGTAGGGCATGTGGTTCAGAGTGCGCATGTTGTGCAGGCGATCTGCCAACTTCACCAGAGTCACGCGAACATCTTTGCCCATGGCAACAATAAGTTTGCGCACATTTTCACCCTGCTTTTCGTGGGTGTTTTTAAACGACATCTGCGAAATTTTCGTCACGCCGTCGACCAACTGACGAATTGAAGCACCGAATTCTTTTTCAATTACCTCCAGGGTCACTTTGGTGTCTTCAACGGTGTCATGCAAGAGGCCAGTGATGATTGTGGCTAGATCCAACCGAAGATCTGCTAAAATTTCGGCCACACCAATAGGATGAAAAATATACGCTTCGCCGCTGCGACGAAATTGTCCTTCGTGGGCAGACTTGGAAAACTCGTAGGCCTTTCGAACCAAATCAATATCGGCCGATGGATAATAGGCTTTGATTTTGTTACAGAGGTTATCAATTTCTGTGATCTCAGAAGGC
>JANOYW010000067.1:0-28721 GCA_031429075.1 Bdellovibrionales bacterium
CAGTGGAGGCGGAGGAGGTCACGGCGGTGCGGGAGGCACTTCGCAAGATGCGGCCGCTGGCGGAGTCACTCACGGTTCGAGCACGATGCCCGTGACTTTCGGATCGGGCGGTGGTGCCGGTAACGTCGGGGATGGCGGTAGTGGTGGTGGTGCAATTAAACTTGTCGCTTCGACAAGCATCACAATCACTGGAACAGTTTCCGCAAATGGATTAAATGGCGTTGGTCCGACCTACGGTTCTGGAGGCGGAGCAGGTGGTTCTGTGTGGCTGCAAACAGCGTCTTTGTTAGGAAGCGGATCAGTTCAGGCTTATGGTGGAAATGGGTTCGACGCTACGAATGATGGCGGTGGTGGCGGCGGTGGACGAATTTCTGCAGAGCTCACAACAAACAGTTACAGTCGAAATCTGCAATATTCCGTCGCGGGAGGAACATCTGGAGCGGCAGCGGTGCCAGGAACCCAAGGGACTTTGGCGTTTGTATTTTTCACTATGGATTCCATTTGTAATTCTGGCACTCTAGCGACAACGTGTACGATTAGCGCAAATCAGTCCATAGCAGCCACGTCCAGTATTACTGGAGCCAATTTATCCATCAGTCCGGGAATCACATTGACTACTTTGGGCTCTGGCAGCGCGACGATTAATTTATCAGGCACGATGACAGTGAGTGGAACATGGATAGGCGATGTGGCAAGCCTCACTGCGGGGACACTAGATGTTCCAGGAACGTTGACTGGGAACATTACCAATTCCAGCACCGGAGTGATCACCATTTCAGGAACTTTATCAGCAAATGGCCGAGGGAGTTTAGGAGGCCAACGGAGCGGGGCTACGGGCTCTGGCACAGGGCCCGGCGTCGGAAATGCATCTAACGGCGCAGGTGGTGGCGGCCACGGTGGGGCCGGCGGAGCAGGACAATCCGGCGGGTCCGGTGGCGCAAGTTATGGATCAAGTACAAGCCCTGTGACCTTTGGTTCGGGAGGTGGAGCCGCCGGTAGTTCCGACGGAGGGAGTGGTGGTGGTGCGATTAAACTTGTCGCTTCCACAAGCATCACCATTACAGGAACTGTTTCAGCCAACGGAGATAACGCTCCGGCAGCAAGTGCCTCCGGCGGTGGTGCTGGTGGTTCCGTGTGGTTGCAAACGGCCTCTCTTTTAGGAACGGGTTCTGTTCAAGTCACGGGCGGAACTGGTATCGACTCCACGGATGATGGCGGCGGTGGTGGTGGCGGTCGCATTGCCGTGGATTTAACAGCAAATAGCTACAGCCGAACCATCAATTTCTCTGTGGTTGGCGGATCTGTTGCTGATAACGCTGTCCCTGGAACGCAAGGCACTCTATCTTTTGCGTTCCTTACCATGGACTCAATCTGTGATTCTGGCACTCTAGCGACAACATGCACAATCAGCACAAATCAGTCCATTGCAGCCACATCCAGTATTACCGGAGCCAATTTATCGATCAGTCCTGGAGTCACTTTAACAACTTTGGGTTCTGGCAGTGCGACAATTAATTTATCAGGAACAATGACTGTGAGTGGTACTTGGACAGGAGATGTTGCAAGTCTCACTGCGGGAACTTTTGATGTTCCTGGAGTGTTCACAGGAAGTATCACCAATTCAAACATTGGCGTCATAACTATTGCCGGAACAGTCTCTGCAAATGGTCGCGGATTTATAGGTGGTCAGAGGTTTCGGTCCAGTGGAACTGGAACAGGTGCAGGTATTGTTTTTAGCAGTAGTGGTGGTGGTGGTGGGCATGGCGGCGCTGGCGGTCGATCGGCTGGTGGCGGTGCTGGTGGTGCCTCTTACGGTTTAAACACCGGCCCTGTAACTCTTGGCTCGGGAGGCGCTTCGGGTAATGGTTTTGATGGTGGAACTGGTGGAGGAGCTATCAAACTTGTCGGCACAACAAGTATTACACTCAATGGTACTGTTTCTGCGAACGGAAATGGCGGTGCCGGGGCAGTGAGTGGTGCTGGCGGCGGTGCCGGTGGATCTGTTTGGCTTCAGACGGCATCACTTTTAGGATCAGGATCTGTGCAAGCCAACGGTGGCGCTGGTGTTCCGTCAGGGAGTATGGGCGGCGGTGGTGGCGGTGGTCGAATTGCGGTGGAGCTGACCGCGAATAGTTATAGTCGAACTATTGGTTTTTCACTTTCTGGTGGCTCGGCGGGAACTGCTGCTGTTGCTGGAACGCAGGGGACCTTGGCGTTTGTGTTTTCGACCATGGATTCTCTGTGCGACTCTGGTGGTTTTGCGACAACCTGTACAATCAGCACCAACCGAACAATTCCAGGAGATGTTATTTTAATTGGAACAAACTTATCAATTAATACGGGAGTTGCGGTCACAGCTTTAGGTTCTGGAAGCGCGAGTATTAGCTTATCTGGAACCATGACTGTGACGGGAACATGGACCGGCGACGTGGCAAGTCTGACTGCCGGAACTTTTGATGTCCCCGGAACCTTTACGGGGAATATCAGTGATTCCACCATCGGTGTTGTTACCGTCGCAGGAACAGTCTCTGCCAATAACCGTGGAAGTTTGGGTGGGCAAGCATCAAGCGCTAGCGGAGCAGGAACGGGATTCGGTACTGGCGATGCTCTTGCTGGTGCTGGTGCTGGTCATGGAGGAGCAGGAGGCAACAGTGGAGCTGGAGCTGTTGGTGGAGTGACTCACGGCTCGAGCACAAATCCAGTTACTTTGGGTTCAGGAGGCGGCGCTGGCGGCGGAGCTGATGGAGGCTCGGGCGGAGGAGTCATTAAGTTGATCACATCCGTCAGCTTAACAATCAATGGTACGATTTCGGCGAACGGTCAAGTCGGAACAACATCTGGAACTGGTTCCTCTGGAGGGGGGGCTGGCGGATCGGTGTGGTTGCAAGGCCCGTTGGTCACTGGATCAGGAACTGTTAGCGCGATTGGTGGAAATGGAATCAATTCAACTAACGATAGTGGCGGCGGCGGCGGCGGGCGAGTGGCTCTTTATTATCAAGGAACTTCTTTTACAGCAGGTGGTGGAACATTGACTGTTGCTGGTGGAAGTAATGGTGGTGGTAGTGGCGGAGCTGGTGGTGTTGGATCAACACACCAAGTGAGTTATTAAGTATTATTTTTTTCGCCCTATCAAAAGATAATAGGGCACCTGCGAAAAGGGCAGGTAGGGAAGTTCGTGAACATCCTGCTCGTAAAACACCACGTCGAGATGAGTTTTCAGATACTTCACGTGGTCCCGCGAAAAATGCACACCATCCCACGAAAACCAAGAAGGCCAAAAGCAGTTTGCAAAAAATTTTTGCACTTGTGTTGTGTTGTCGGGCTCTTGAGTGGGAATATGAAAATCAGCCACAGCTAAAATTCCGCCAGGCTTTAATAATTTGATCGCCTTATCGATGGCCGAAAACCAATCGGGAATCATCGTCAGTGAATACGAGAAAGTGATGAGATCTACTTTTTGTTGTAAATCAAAGTCGTTAATATCTTGATGAACCAAATGAATTTTTTTATCTGTGAATTTGTCTGTTAATTTTTCTTTGCGTTTCCGCGCAATTTCGAGCAGCGCCGACGACAAATCCACCAGATAGATCTCGTTAAAAAATTTTAAATCAATGCACTCAAGGTTAAACCCCGTGCCGGCACCGATATCCACCCAAACAGGACCCGGGTTCCACTTTTCGATCATTTTAAATAGGTCTTCGCGAGCTGGAAGCAATTTATTACGGAAGTGATCGTAGTCGTCTGCCTGATCTTTGTAAAAGGCTTCCATTTGCGAAGCGTGGTCTGTGGATTTACGAGGTCGTACCAACTGTAAAATAGTTTTAAAGTCTCGTGCCCATTCGGTCATTGAACAACCTGCGCTATATAAAAGCTACCGTAGGTGTGCACGCGATCGAGCTTGTGGAGTTCCTTCGCTTGTTGGTGATCATATTTTAAAAAATCGCCTACATAGCCCCATTTATTGTTCACCTTCACTGGCAATGGATCCACAAAATCCACTAGCGGGCTGGCGCTTCGCCAAATAATTTTAGTCTCGGGAGTGGATTTTTGTAAAAGCTCCTGCCACTGTTCGCGAAGTACGTCTGAGTGTTTTTGATAGAGCCAATCCATGTGGTCCAAAAGCGAGACCTTATGAATGTGAGCTTGATTTTGTTTTAAAAAGTCTAGAAGAGAGGTTGTGTGCAATTCGATGCGATGGACGTTTTTTTGTAAAGTAGAAAATGAAGATTCTTTCAAATAATTTGGACAGCAAGTTTCAGTATAGTTGCCTAACAAATATAAATGCCAAAAATAATTTTCGTTGAGGTGCAAATTTGCAAAAACAGCTTCGAGGCAGTCCTCAATAAATTTGGCCATTCCGCCGCGATAGAACTTTTCAATTTGTAAAAACTGCGATCGGGGCACACCCAATGCCGACATGGTCACGCCGCGACGAGAGATCCACCGCAGGGCCTCGTTCCAAAACACCGGTTTGAGGTGATTAAAGTAAATCTCTTTCTGCTCTTGCAAAGAGTCCGTGCGGAAGGCCTGTTGAATAAGCTCTTTCATTCCTTGAATCGAAAGATAATGAGTCATCAGGCGTGCGATGAGCCCCGAGCTTCCGCGGTAGTAAAATGTGGGACGCCAACCATGCTTTGAAAAAAAATGGATATGTTTGTCCCAGTAAGTTTGCGCGTAGCCAGGAAGCGAGTCGCGCAATTTTTGTTGGTAAATTGTATCGATGTGATCGTGGTGACCTTGCGAAAATATTTGAAAAAAATCTGCGTGGTCGAGATTTTGAATCGCCGAAATTTTGAGGGCTAAGAGAGCGTTCTGGCGGTGATTCATATCCACCGCAAAAATTTTGTTTGGTGTTTTTAAAAGATAATCGAGGGCGTTGCAGCCGGCAGACGTGATCATCAGCACATTGTCGGTGGGTTGAAATTGCAAGGCTTCGTGGTCAAGCCGTGGATCTTCCCAGCATTGATTGTAGACAAGGTTGTTGGAGTGAACAAAGTTGAAAAGTTTTTGGCGAGTCCATGTGAACATAGCTCAAGGCTATGAAAAAAGCGCGATCCTGGCAAATTGCTGTTCTGTTAGGGAATTGTTTGGAATAGGACAGGAACGGTCATGAATAGACATGACTGGACGTAACTGTTAGAGGAACAAGTCATCCTGGCACAAAAGACTCTGTCCTTTGAAACCTGTTTCGGTTGATCCTCCTGATCAACCGACGCTGTTAAAACAACAATAAAAAACCTTGTTACAATTGAGATTATTTTTTGAATTTACTCAAAAATAGGTTTTTAAAAGGTGCTGTATATTCTTTTTTCAAGGGGAGAAACCTATGTCACGGCAAATAAGTTTTTTTAAGGCAATAGAAAAAGAATCTGGCGGAAGCCTCACTGTAAAAGGAAAACGTAAAACGGCTCGAATATTAGATCGTCGTAAACCCCTTCATTTTGTTTTGAAATCTAAAAAGATTGTGAATCTTTATTTCCATCGAATTTTGCTCAGAAAATTTCTTTTTCTTTATGCTAAAAAGTTCGGAATTAAGGTTTATAAGGAGAGTGTTCAGAAAGATCACTTTCATTTTTGCATTAAGATTACAAATCGACAGTTGTATCGAGCCTTTATTCGAGCGCTCACCGGAAGTATTGCACAAAAATTAGGAAAGGGACTTTGGGTACTGTTGCCTTATTCGAGAGTAGTCACTTGGGGATGGGATTTTTTAGGAGTACTGGACTACATTTTGCTCAATGACTGCGAAGTCGCTGGAAACGTGCCTTATGCATCAAGGGGTCCCAGGACAAGGCTAACAATTTAACTATCTGAGTTAGTCACATTCGACTCAACCAGGTATCTACTAGTGCTGAAGGTATCCACTAGCATTTAAAGGAAATGAGCACCTTGAAGTATTTAACTAGCAATAGTTGTCTTGACGGAAGCCTAACAGTTTTTCACTCCACTCAGAATGAGCTTTTTGGAATTTTTCAAAAACTTTCCAGTTGATGCAATAGCGCGAGCGGGGTCCGTCCACTTCCCCTTGAATCAGTCCCAAGTCTTTAAGAGCTTTTAAGTGCTGACTGACGGTGGATTGCGCAAGCGGCAAATCCAATACCAGGTCTCCGCAGATACACTCGTTCTTTTTGGCAAGGGTCATTAAAATGGCAACTCTGGCGGGGTGTGCCAGGGCCTTTGCATAGTCTGCGATATCGATTTCTTTTTTATGAAAATTTTCTGTTCTTGCTAATGCCATAAACGCATCGTATATCGTCGTCGTACGATAAAGCAAGGGGTAACATGAAACAGCTTTTTTTTTTAGATCGATATCTAACACTGTGGATATTCACTGCCATGGCTATTGGGGTGACCCTTGGAAAGTTAATTCCATCTTTTCCGGCGTGGATTGAAAGTTTTTCCGTTGGCTCTACGTCGATTCCGATTGCTGTGGGACTTATTTTGATGATGTACCCGCCGCTTGCTAAAGTGAAGTACGAAGAGTTACCTCGTGTTTTTGCAAACACAAAAATTCTTATTTTGTCGCTGATCCAAAACTGGCTCCTGGGCCCGGTGCTCATGTTTGTGTTGGCTGTGGTTTTTTTACGAGATTATCCAGAGTATATGACGGGTTTGATTTTGATTGGCCTCGCTCGTTGTATTGCGATGGTGATTGTGTGGAATGATCTTGCAGAGGGCAGCCGGGAATACTGTGCCGGTCTTGTAGCTTTAAATTCGCTGTTTCAAATTTTTACTTTTCCTTTTATGGCATATTTTTTTCTGACCACCGTTCCCGGGTGGCTTGGGTTGCAGCAGGTTCAACTCACCATCACCATTTGGGATGTGGCTGTGGCGGTTTTAATTTACCTCGGACTTCCGTTTTTAGCTGGGTACCTCACGCGCAAAATTTTACTCAAAGCAAAAGGGCGAGTTTGGTACGAGGGGCACTTTGTCCAGCGAATTTCGCCGCTCACTTTGGTATTTTTGCTTTTTACTATCGTTGTGATGTTTTCCCTGAAAGGTGATCAAATCGTGGAACTGCCGCTGGATGTTTTACGAATTGCTCTACCCTTAGTGATTTATTTTCTACTGATGTTTGTACTTTCTTTTTACATGAGCAAAAAAGCTGGTGCAGATTATGAAAAATCGGCGACATTATCTTTTACTGCGGCATCGAATAATTTCGAGCTCGCCATCGCTGTGGCCATTGCCACCTTTGGAATCCACCATGGAGCGGCCTTTGCGGCGGTGATTGGCCCCCTTGTCGAGGTTCCGGTGCTGATTGGTCTAGTGTCGGTATCTTTGTGGATTAAAAAAACTTATTTTTTAAAGGCGACGTAATATGAATATAAAAATGAAAATACTTTTTTTATGTGTTGCAAATTCAGCGCGTAGTCAGCTTGCAGAAGGATTGGCTAAGTCTATGTTTGGTCGTCTCGCCGAGATCGAAAGTGCAGGATCTGAACCCTCGGGTGTTGTGCAGCCCTGGGCGGTTAAGGTGCTTGCCGAAGACGGTATTGATATTTCTGAAAATACATCAAAGTCCATCGAAAATTTACCTAAGGCCTTTATCGAATCCCTGGATTACGTGATCACACTTTGTGCTGAGGAGGTTTGCCCGGCAATCATCACCAAAGCCAAGCGATTGCACTGGCCCGTTCCAGATCCCGCCTCGGCGCTCGAGAGCGAAAAAGCACAGGCATTTACTTTGGCAAAAAACGCCATTCGATCAAAGCTTTCCGCATTTGGTGAATTAAATAAACTGATCTAGTAATTCTAGTGAATTTTAAAAAAATCCGCAACTGTGCGCGTTTCGATGAGTCCTTCGATTAAATTTGAAAATTTATACTTGATAAATCTCGGCAACAAACTGCACGACTCTGAGAATAGCTCTGAGTTTTTGCAATTTACAATCGACATTCCAACGATTCCAATGGCTTCACCGGAAGGCGAAATGATGGGAGCTTTTGCGGTGAAAATGTGCAAAGGTTTGCCAGTATGACGGTCTTTCGCATCAAAGGCTCGCGTATAAATGGATCTAGAGCTCAGTGCGTATTGATCGCTTTCTACCATTTGTGATGCGGTCGTAAGGTCAAAAAGATCAAAGGCAGTTCTGCCTAAGACGTGCGCGTGGCTTTGACTCATTACCTCAATGCCCTTGCGATTCATGGACAGGTATTGACCCTGTGGATTTTTTAAATAAACGGCGGTGTTAAACTGATCAAGGGTTGTAATTAAATTTTCTGATTGCGGCATAATTTTGAACACTACCACTTGCAGAGTTTTCAGCCCATCTGTAAAAGAACTTAGCGAGGTGCTTCATGATTTTAGGTCTTCCTCAGGAACAGTTGTTTTTCATCGCCTTAATGCTTGTAGCGGTTTTTTTGTTTGTTACAGAGTACTTGCGGGTGGACGTGGTGGCTGTGCTTATTATTTTAGCACTTGCGATTTCGGGCCTGATTGACGCGAAAGACGCGTTTTCGGGGTTTTCCAGCGAACCCGCCATCATTGTGGCGGCGGTATTTGTATTGTCGGCAGGGCTCTCGTTTACCGGTGTCACCGATATTATTGGCGAATGGGTTTCTAAACTCTCGGGCACTAGCGAAACGCGAGCGCTGATTGTGATTATGTTTTCGGTGGCGCTGCTATCAGCCTTCACTCACCATTTAATGGTTACGGCCATGATGCTACCGATTATTATGAAAATCTGTAAAGACCAAAAAGATCTGCATGCGTCGCGTTTGTTGATCCCAATGGCCACGGCAGCGTCCCTTGGAACAACGCTCACGCTGATTGGTGCTCCCGCTTTTTTGCTGGCTAACAATATTATCAAACGCAGTGGCGAAGCGCCTTTGAGTTTATTTTCGGTGGGTCAAGTGGGAGGACCCCTGGTGCTTGCGGGAATTGTATTTTGTGTTCTTACTCGCTGGATTTTGCCAAAAACATCGGGTAACGATGATTTAGAAAACAGCTTCAAGCTCAGCGATGTGGCCACCGAGTTGCTAGTGCTCGAAAAAAGCAGTTGGATTGGCAAAAAACTGCTGGAGCTGGTCGCAGCCACCGAAAAGAATTTCAGTATTGTCACTTGGACCAATAAAACTCATCAGCGAAAAAATCGTGAGCTCGAAGCTCTGGTTGAAGAGGGCGACACGTTTGTTGTGCGTACGAACGCCGACGAACTTGTCTCCCACGACGATCGCCAGGGTTTAGTTTTAAAAGCATTGCAAAACTTCCACGTAGGCAATGAGCATAAAACCACACTGCATGGCGAAGAAAAACGTCTTTTAAAAGCGGTGATCTCGCCCAAGTCTGAATTTGCTGGTTTGACATTAGCGCAAATTAATTTTCCAAAACGCTTTGGTGTTGCCGTTGTTGGTTTGTGGCGACAGACGGGTTGGATTTCGAAAGGCATCAATGAGACCATTGTGCTGCCCGGTGATATGCTGGTGATGTGGGGACCTAAAGAAAATCTCGATGGCCTCAATTTGCAACGGGGTTTTTTAATGTTTCTGCCATTTTATGGGCGCACGACGCGTCGGCAGAAAAGTAAAATGGCTACAGGTATCATGCTGGGTTCCATCGCACTCTCGGCTTTTGGATTGTTGCCAGCCTATATCGCCTTTGTTCTCGGAGCTTTAATGATGGTTCTCACCAAGTGTGTGGATCTGGAGCAAGCCTATGGCTCCATCGAAACCAAAATTTTTGTGATGATTGCGGGCGTGATTCCGCTAGGCATTGCCATGGAAAAAACGGGAGTGGACCAACTGCTCGCGGATATTTTGTTAAAATACACTGGCGGGTGGGAACCCCTCGCTATGCTCCTTGTGTTTTTTTGGATTGCTTCGCTCGTCACACAGATTCTCTCCGATGCGGCAACCACTGTGCTTCTGGCTCCTGTGGCTGTGGCCTTTGCCAAGACCGCGTTGATCTCACCGACCGGTGCCGTGGTCTGTGTGACCATGGGTTCTGTGGCTTCATTTTTAACTCCCATCGGTCACCATGGAAATTTGTTGATCCTAAGTCCTGGCGGTTATCGGTTTAGTGACTTTTTAAAAATTGGCTTGCCGCTCACGATTATTTTGTCGGTGATCACGTGTTATATGAGTTTACAGATCTGGGGCGGCGGGTAAGGTTCGCACGTCGAGTCAGTTGTTTCCCTGAATTTCCATAAAATAAGTGGTAGTCATGAAACTCAATTAAATCGGGGGTGCGGGATGCGTTTAGTTTTTTTTATTACGGCTTTGGTCGTTAGTACGGCAATGTTGAGTGTTGGCTCTGGTAAAAATAAATTGTTACTGAGCTTAGACAAGGAAACTTATCTCACCACAGAATTTGTCAACCTAAGCGCACAAGATTTACAACCCAACACCTTGTATAAAGTTGAAACTTCGACCGAGGACTCGAAGGGGCTCGTTTGGACTTCGTTTGCCGAGTTTATATCTGATCAAAATGGAACAATTGATTTTTCATCAATTCCACAAAATGGGACTTACAAAATCGCCAATTCACAGGGGCTGTTTTGGTCTCGGCTTCCCGAGAACAGCCACCACGACAAAGACTATTTTAGTGGTGGGGACTCTTTTTTAACAACTGTAAAGTTGAGTCTCAATGGCACGCAAGTAGATGCGGTGGAATTTTCGACTTTGGCTTGGAGTTCTGAAATCACGGTTACGGAATCCCGCAAGCCGGATGCTTTTTTTGATCTTGTAAGGCCAACGAACCCTGTTTTGCAAAAAGAGACAGGTGTGATTTTGCTTGGCGGCTCTGAAGGTGGATTAAGTACTAATGGTGCAAAGGAGATCGCCTCCCGTGGCTACACGGTTTTAAATTTGGCCTACTTTGGCGAGGTGGGTTTGCCAAAGGAACTTATCGATGTTCCGGTTGATTCTCTTATAAAAAATATTCGTGATTTTAAAATGAACCATCCGCAACTCAAAAAAATTATAATTTGGGGTGGATCCAAAGGGGCCGAATTGGCATTGCTTCTTGGCACTTTAATGCCCAAACAAGTTAACGGGGTGATTGCCGTGGTTCCAAGCCATGTTGTGTGGCAGGGTCTGTCGATGACCGATTTTACTCCTAAATCATCTTGGAAGTTCAATGATGCATCCATCGGTTTTGCGCCCATGCTGTATGAACAAAGTGATTTTGCATCCGCCAAGATCCTATTGCGCAAAGGCTACGAGCGCTCAATTTTGCAAATACCAGATCTATCGTTTGCCGAAATTCCGGTAGAAAAAATAACGGGTCCTATTTTGTTGATCTCAGGTACAGACGATCAAGTTTGGCCCTCGGACCTGATGGCCGAAAAAATTGAAAGTCGCTTGAAGAGGATGAATTTTAAATACAATTTAGTAAATTTAATTTACCAAGATGCAGGACACTGGATCGATGTGCGACCTTCGCTTCCTAAAAGAAATCGCTACTTCAACGAGGTGTTTTTTGTTGGCGGAAATTTAGAAGCTGACGGCGCGGCTGTGACAGACGCCACGCAAAAGGTGTTTGGTTTTTTAGATGGCATCGAATCTCATTAGTCTCTCAAAAACGATTCGAAATTGGGATCGTAAAATTTAATTGAGTTCCCTCTCCCACTTTTGATTCCACCCAGATTTTCCCACCATGTGCCTCTATTAGAGTTTTTGAAATATAAAGACCTAATCCAAGTCCGCTCCGATTTTTCGATTTTAACTGTTCGTAACGTTCAAAGATAGTGTTCATCTTTTCAGGCGGTATCCCCGGGCCCGTGTCGCACACAGAAACCATTACTTCGTTGTCCTTGGCGACTGTTTTAATGAGAATCGTTCCTCGATCTGGAGTAAATTTAACGGCATTACACATCAAATTTGAAAGGACCTGTAAAATCCTGTCGCGGTCGCAAAAAATGTGGCCACATTTTTCGTCAGGATTGAACTGAATTTCGATCTTTTTAGTTGAAGCCATATGAAAGAAACTGTCTATAACGTCTTTGATAATACTTGCTAAGTGATTTTTAGCTGTGTGTATCTCGAGCTTATCATTGGTAATGCGCTCCATATCTAAAATATCATTGATCATTCTTAAGCTTGTGTCTGCATTGCGTTTGATAAGCCTCACCCAATCTTTGGTTTCGGGGCCCAGCTTTTCGTTGGTGATGCCTTTTAAAACCATTTCCGCACACGAGGATATCGCTCCCAAGGGATTTTTTAAATCATGGCTCACAATGGCTAAAAAACCTTCGCGGAGTGATAACAATTCTTTTGTTTTTAAATGTGCAGCGATTTCTTTTTTTAAGAGTCGGTCCATATTTTCTAAATTTGAGCCTGTCGCATTTGGTTTGTTGACCATTGTGTTCCCCCTAGAAACAAAAATCCTCGCTAAATCAAATAATATTTAGCTCGTTTAAAGAATAGCATGTTTCATAAAGGTAATTATAGTCAGGTTTTAAATATTTAAAAAAAAGTATAAATAACTTTGATTTATTCGTTTACATATGAATAAAAGTTCTTCGATTTCAGCAACATTTCCCATGCCGCTGAGCTGTTTTTCCGTTTTTCCGTAAAACTTATTGGCACACTTCGTTGCCCAATTGATTGCGCACATGCATGGCCTCTGCACTATCTTCGCTCACTTCGGTCAAAGAAGCAGAATCCGAAGGACGCACAATCGGTGTGTAAGAGAACTGGTTGACGATGGCTCCTGCCGAAGTCTTTTTTAAATCCAGGTGAGCAATGGCGGTGACGCGTTTTTCAAAAGCTCCTTGGCCAGCAACAAAATTTCCAAGGGAATAAATCACAAACCCATTTCGTCCATCACTTTTTTGGATCCACTCGGTGGTTTGTAAAACATGGGGATGGTTACCAATGACGACAAGGGCTCCTGCTGTGATCCAATTTTTTGCCCACTGTCTTTGTGTGCTGTTGGGGTTTGGTTTGTACTCAGCGCCCCAGTGCGGAAATACAATCACGGCATCGGTTTTTGGTGTGAGGGACTGGATCAGTTGTACCACGGTGTCGCTAGAACAAAGAACAACCTGACTCATTCCATCTTCCCAACCGTTTGTTCCCTCTGTGCAGGCAACAACACCGATTTTTAAACCACCAGCGCTGACCACTTTTCCTTGCCAGGGTTCATTGCTTGTTCGTGTTCCCACATAGTCCAAATTGTATTTATTTAAATTCTGAATTGTTAAATCCATACCAACAGCGCCGCGATCCAACGCGTGATTGTTGGCTGTGGTCACAAGATCAAAACCGCTATTTTTTAAATCTTCTGCAAGATACGGATGGAAATTAAAAATCATGTCTGTGCCGGTGTACACACGTCCATCATAGATCCAGCCTGGATCTTGTGTTTGTCGGCCTCCGCGGAGTGTTCCTGGTGCGAGTGGTCCTTCTAAATTTCCAACGGTTAAATCTGCATCGGCCAAAATTGGGTTCAGTTGGCCCCAAAGTCCCATAAAACGGTGTTCGCTGGCCACGGCAACTTTATAAAGTGATTGGTGAATTAAAATATCACCCACGGCATTGATACGCGCGTTTCGTGCGAGTTTACGGCAGGGTTCGGCGTTGGCAAATGATGTTAAGCTGAAAAGAGTTACAAAAAATAGGATCATTGGGGATTTCATGGACACCTCGTTTGAAAATACTCTTAGCAGAATTGGTCCTTGAGTAGGGTTTTTTCGATAGGGTGTGAAAGAGTTATAGGAACTGTATGTTTTTTCGACGACTTTAAGGGCGACTTTAAAACTGAAAAATGCGATACAGGCTGCAACACGATGAGGTGCTTGTATGGTTTTGTTTGTTATTAAATTTCTTACTGTATTTTCGTTTGCGCAAAACTCAGATTGGCGCAGACTGGAGGATGAAAACCTCCTTTATTTTGATTTCGGTAAAGGCCTTGTGATCATCGAGCTCGCTCCCGACTTTGCACCGGAGCATGTGAAAAATATTAAAAAGCTGATCGCCGAAAAATACTGGGATGGTTTATCCATCGTGCGTGTTCAAGATAACTATGTGGTCCAATGGGGCGACCCCAACGCTGAAAAACCAGAGCTGAAGAAAAAAATCAAATCTGCCAAAGAAACTCTGAAGCCCGAATTTGATCGCGCGTATTCAGAGAAATTGTCGTTCACCGCTCTTCCCGATGCGGACACCTATGCGAAGGACGTAGGTTTTATCAAAGGTTTTCCTGTGGCCCGCGATAAGGACCTGCAAAAAATGTGGCTCACCCATTGTTATGGGTCAGTGGGTGTGGGTCGCAATAATCCCGCTGACAGCGGCGGTGGGGCCGAGCTCTACGTGGTGATCGGTCATGCTCCTCGGCATCTGGATCGCAATGTGACGCTTGTGGGAAGAGTTGTTCTTGGCATGGAGTTGTTGTCGTCGCTTCCGCGGGGCACGGGGGCCATGGGATTTTACGAGAAGGCTGAGCAGCGGGTTGGGATAAAGTCGATGCGGCTTGGTTCGCAGGTTGCTAAAAAAGATCGTGTGGAATTGGAGGCGCTGAAGACGGAATCTCTTGCGTTTAAGGAGTTGCTTGCAACACGGAGAAATCGTAAAGAGGAATGGTTTAATTATTCTGCCGGGCGCTTGGAGATTTGTAATATGGTATTGCCTGTTCGTCGGGTTGATGAAAAAAAATAGCCTTGAATTTTTAAATAGTGCTCTTTGAAGCTCTATCGCTCGTCGCAGGCCAGGTATGGTTTTATTGTTGATCTCAATGTAACCCCGTTTCGTGCATATTTTATCGGTGCTACAAGGAACTTTTCATAGGCCTCGTGGTCAGCTGGGTCGCTGTCAGAAAAAGGCTGTGAATCAATTGCAATCAAAGTATCACCAATTCGTAAACCTGACTTCGTCGCTGGTGAGTTTGGTCTAAGTTTGCTTATGATATATTTAATTTCACCGAATTCGTTAACAATTCGCCGGGTTTCAAGGCCGTACATTGGGTAGCAGCCGGGATCGCCATCTTTCTTTTTGCTTTGTACTTCCTGTTTGAGATCTAGTTTCGCAATTTGTTGTTTGAGTGCATCAACCCAATGCTGGTCATTTTTTGAAGTTTTTCTGTCGATAAGAAAGCTCGTTGAAAAATATGTCTTTGGCCGGCTTCGATAGTTTTGAGAATACGCGCCTATTACAAAGTGATCAGTAACGGAGGTTCGCCATTCATAATTTTGTTCGTAAATAATTTTGTTCTCTTGCTCAAGCTGGTAACGAACACCCACGCTCGATCCAGGTTTCTCTAGAGCGGGGTTATGGGTATTGATGGCTTTAAGAACCTCAGTCAAATGTTTTCGGTTACCGGATAGTACATATTCTTTAAAATCGATTCCAATGAACAAATGTGCTTTTGTCGCATTTGGAGCTTCTTGAAATCCTTTTTCAGAAAGGATTTTTTTAAGAGAATCGGTCAATGCCTCGAGCTGAGTGTGATCAATAAAATTGGCGGCTTTTACACTGTCAAAGATGTAAATAAAGTAGCGATCACCAGTTGGTGCCGTTTTTTGTGAGATAAATGGCTCGAAGGGTTCCTCGATTCGGGGCGGTTGGTTTTTTGTTAAATGGCTGCAAGCTGACAATAACAGAATAGTTAGTAGAGATAATGTTTTCATTATGAACCGCCTTTATTTTAAAAACTAAGGAACGTTTTTAACGCTTCCTCTGCAGAATTAATTAAGTTTGTTTCTTGAAGAAAAGACAATCTGCTTGGCATTATCTTGCAGATTTCGAATGTTTTGCCACGGCAGGCTCGCCTGCGGCTCGGGCGCTTGCCTTGCGAGATAAATCTCGCGCGGGGCACAACTTCGGGTTATGACGGGGCTTCCACAAGAACTCGTAGGTCGTAGGTTCAAATCCTGCCCCCCCAAAGTAGAAAATGTAGCCTCAGAGGAAGGATTTTAATGCTTTCCGCCGTTTAAGCAAAATATTGATGCAGCAATCGATTAAGCCTTAGGAGAGACCCCTGGCGGCGGCGGTTCTGGAAAAGCCCTATTTGGTATTGATTTTTTAATCAATGGTGCGAATGATTGGAGTCAGCCGATGCTGCCTACGGCGTAATTGCGACTTTAAGTACACCGTCTCGCTGGTTAGAGAAGAGGTCGTAGGCTTGCAAAATCTGATCGAGCTTGAATCGATGAGTGACCAGCGATTTTAATTCAACTTGTTTCGTACCAATCACTCCCATGAGTCTTCGCATTCTTTCTTTGCCTCCAGGGCAGAGGGTCGTAATTAGTTTTTGATCGCCAAGACCTGCGTAGAAAGCATCCAGCGGAATATTAATATCTTTTGCATAGACTCCGAGGCTCGAGAGAGTCCCTCCAGGCTTAAGAACTCGCATGCAGGATTGGAAGGTGGCTTCCGTACCTAGGGCCTCAATCTTTTTCTTTGAAATTAATCGTAACATCGGCGCCTACAGCTTTCGACATTTTAAGACGGTTCTCGTGACTATCAACCGTAATAATCAGACTTGCCCCTGCCAATCGCGCACCGACTGTTGCACAAAGTCCGATGGGGCCTTGTGCGAAAATCGCAACGATGTCGCCGATTTTTACTTTGCCACTTTCGACGCCGCTAAAGCCTGTACTCATAATATCGGGACACATCAGGACTTCTTCATCACTCAAATTATCTGGAACAGCGGCTAAATTCGCCATCGCGTTTGGCACAATGAGAAATTCGGCCTGCGCACCATCGATGGTATTTCCAAAGCGCCACCCACCCATTGGTTTTCCGCCACATTGAGAATGGGTTCCCTCTAAACAAGAATGGCATTGTCCGCATGGAGTGACAGCGCCAGCAATTACACGCTGGCCAATTTGATACCCGGTTACAGCTGACCCCAGAGCTTCGATAACACCCACCGGCTCATGCCCAATAGTAAGGCCGGGACGAACTGGGTACTCACCCTTCAAAATATGCACATCGGTCCCACAGATCGTTGTCGTTGTAATCCGCATCAAGGCGTCGGTCGGACCAGGAACGGGAATGGGTTTCTCAATCAATTCAATTTGCCCCGGTTCAACGAATACAAGAGCTTTCATTTTCAATTCTCTCACTAAAACCTCCATGATTGCAGATTATTACAGGGCAATGGTGGGGCCACTAAAGCTTCAACTGAGAGGTGTTTGAGGATGTGCATGGGTAATTTTGTCTCATTTGTTTTTCGATAGTCCTCACTTTCTTCGCCTAAAAGGTGCAGATCGACAAGGGCAATCAAAAACATTGGCCTTAGTATTGCTGTATGAATGCTATATGAAAAAGTGACTTTGTCGGGATCGGAGAAATAAAGTGAAAAACTCGTTGAGTGTTCAATCGGTATTGGTCGGAGTTGATTTTTCAAAATATTCGAAATCCGCAGTATTGCAGGCAAGAGCTCTGGCAGAACAATGGAACGTACCTATGGCACTCGTCTATGGCTTTACGTTTCCTTTTTTAGATGAGTTGCAATACCCAGATATAATTGCTTTCGAAATCGAGAGCTATACAAAACGATTGCAGCGTTTTTATAAAGTCCAAAAGAATGAAAAAATTATTATTAAATGTGGAAAACCAGTTGAGCAAATACTTAAAGCCAGCCAGAGTCTCCCACAGCCGCTGATAGTCCTCGGTCATCGGGGATCAGGGGGGATGATTTCAAAATTTTTCTTTGGTAGCACTGCAGAACGTGTGGCTCAACAATCAGTGAATCCTGTTTGGATTCATCGCGATCGCAAGAGCGTCCAGTTCAACAAAGTTCTTATCCCATGCGATTTGAGCGATCGGGCGCCATACACTGCGCAGTTTATCAAAAAAAATGGTCCCGAAAAAACGAAGCTTGAACTTTTTCATGTCATTGAGCAACCAATGCCTTTGCTTGATTATGAGGCTTGGAAGATCATGGTCAAAAAAAGTAATCGCTTAAACACCGCACGCCTTAAAAAATTCAAAAAGCAGCACCCTGATTTTAAGGTTGTCGAGGAGGGAGGCAACGTATTCGACGAAATTGAAAACCGTGCAAAGAATTTTAATTTCATCGCTCTTTCTCCTCGTAAATCTAAAAGTTTCTTTCAGGGTTTCGGAAGTGTTACATCAAAAATTGTGCGATCAAGTCAAAAATCAGTTTTGATTATCCCATAAATGAAATCACATTTAATGTGTTGAAAGGCTTACTTATGTCAGATTATGTTGTTTGGATGGATTCGCAAATAGCGCAGATATTTGCTTTAAAAACCTTGGGAATAGTTAAGTCGCAACTCCAAAAGAAGACTATAGATCATCACAATAAAAATAAGAAAGACCACTATAATGATGGCCAAATTGATCATTACTATCGCGATTTGGCTGTGCTACTTAAGGACGTCGAGCAATTGTTGATTTTGGGGCCAGGCGAAGCGAAGGGCCACTTTAAAACCTATCTAGAAACTCATCATGCGCATGACTTAGCGAAGAAAATTATCGGAGTGGAAAATAGTGATCATCCGACCGACAATCAAATCCTGGCTTCGGCCCGAAAATTTTTTAAGACTTACGATCTTTTCAACAGTCCAATCCAGCCTTCTTAGCTTTGTTGGCAACAGTCGGGAATGTGTTTGGAAATGAACTTTAGACTCTTGAATGAGCTGACTATGGCTCATTTCCCAAAAAGTGTCTTCATCGTTTTGAAATAATCTAAGACAATTGGACTAAGATTAAGACACCTTTAAAACAAGATAATGTTTTGGGTAAATCTTAGATAAAATATCAATCAGCTTGTCTGTCGTAAAACGCTGGTGGCGATAGCGGAGAATCTTGCTCATTAAGCTCTCGTCAATTCCCACTTTTTTAGCTAGCTCTTTCACTTGTAAATTGTGTTCACGCTTGTAGATGACGAATTGTCTGCAAATGTCGTAACGTAACTTCTCAAGTGGTGTGGCATTGGGAGATAGCGCTAAAGAGCCTTCAGCTTTTTCGAGCTTCTTTCTCATTTTTACTAATTCTTTTTCGCTTGGGAATTTCATCATTTCCTCCTGTAGGCATTTACAACGCCGATGTAAAGTTGGTCTTTTTCAATCAACCAAATCAATCGGTACTTTTTGCCTCTTAATACCAAGTTATCGGTCATGGTGTAGTATTCGAAGTCTTTTGTGGCGGCTTCTGGTTCAAAATCACCACCATCAAGCAGATAGACAAGTTCTAAGATGATCGCATCAGACATCGAATCTGCGTCTATCCATCTAAAGCTAATATATCAAAAACGGGCAAATTTGTCCATTTTAAAATTACGCCAAAGTAGCAAAAAAGTAGCATGAAGTAGCAAAACAATGAAAATTCAGGACATTTCAGGAAGGGTCGATTGAAAATTAAGCAGGTCGTCTTTGTGATTTCAACTAGTTATGATTCTTAATTTTTTGGGATTCGTTGATTTTAACCAATAAAAAATTGGTTGCGGGGGTTTTGATTTTATAACTCCCTAATATGTAACCTTTTTTTCATCTCAAATGAAGCTTTCTGAAGTATTCTGCTTAACCCTTCCGCAGAAGGGTTATAATTTGGGCTTTTGATTCATTGGGGAGCGTATATCCCAGTTTATCGGTGCCACCAAAAACATCTACTCCGGCCTTTCTTAAATAGCCGTTAGTGGTTTTAAGCTGGCTATGCCCAACGATGGACATAACCCGCGCTAGCGATTCTCCGCGCGCCAATAAATTGGTTATAAACGTAGCCCTGAGATCATGGAACTTTATGGGAGTGATGCCGATGGTCTGGCAAAACTCACGGGTGATCTTGGCTTGCTCGCCATTTTCCCATTCCATAAATCGCGGGAGAACTGATTCCTCCGAACCTCTTGCTAGTTTCATCTGTTTGAGAAACTTCGCGAGGTCTCCAGAGACCGGTACAATCCGCGATCTTTGGCTCTTGGTGGGACCATAGCCGTTTTTAGAACTCCACTGACGGGACACACAGATTGTTCCGCTATCGAGGTCTATATCGCTCCAGCGAAGTGCGAACAATTCTCCTGATCTCATTCCGGTCATCAGGGCCACGGCCCAGATAGAATAAAATCGGTGGTCATTGATCTTTGCTTCACGGAGAAAGATGCCGACTTCGCTGTTGGTGAGAACTTTCTGTTCCACTTCAGGGGCTTTCACTTGAATTCCCACGCAAGGATTTCTAAGAATCAATCCATCATCCACTGCCATCTGAAAAAGACGTTTGACCATTTTCAAAATTGTTTTGCGGTTGTTGGGTGAAACTATCGCTGCGCACGTCTCAAAAATCAGCTCGTGAACATCCGCCCGAGAAATCACGTTGATTTCCGTTTTCTTCCAATGGGGATGGATCCATTTACGGATCTGAGTTTGATAGTTGTAAATCGTAGAGGGTTTCATTTCGATTTTCATCCTCTGCATACACACTTCAAACCATTCGCCCCATCTATAGGGCACGGCCTCTTCTTTGAGTTGTGCGAGTTCGCGTTTGAGCTCAAACTCCATCTGCTTTGCTTTGTGCAAGCTCTCGATTCCTGGCCTTCGTCGCTGAACTCGGACTCCTTTGGAGTTTCGTCCGGTAACGTAGACCTCATAAAGTTTTTTGTCGTTAAGGTTGTAGGTTCTGATAGCCATGTTAGGCCCCTTTCTTTTGAAAAAGGGACTGGCAGTCCGAAGCCCTAAATCTTAAACGTCTACCGAATTTGTAAAAGGGGATTTGTCCGCGACAAACCATGATCCTTAACGCATTCGGAGTAATTCCTAAAAAATAAGATGCTTGTTTGGTTGTTAACCATTCCTGCTCGATTCGATTTTCAAAGAGCAACAAGCTAGAAAGCTCGTTTATTTTTTTTACGCTGTTCATAGTACTCTCCTGGATCTTGGATCTCAAGATCTAAAGAATTTATAGAATCTCAGCTAAAAAACGCAAACTTTCCGCTTTAACCTAAATATTTAAATATCCTAAAACACATACTTATTATCAAATAATTCACTCACTAGCCGCCACCTCCCCATTTTCAACCAACCACTGACCTCACGCCCCATTCAACAACGTTGGGGGTGTGAGGTCAGTGGTTGGTTGAAAATCCCCGCAGGGGCTGGCGGCGACGGATTACGTAGTAAACTCAAGAACTAGCACAGATTTATTTTCATCGGCGTCGGTTTTTGCCTATGCAGACGTTGCAGTGCTACTGCTCAATGATTCGGCGAGAAAGTCTATGCATCCCTTTGGATTTTTCTGCCAACTCTCAAGGTTAACGCATTTAACTTTTGGGCCGCTGTAGTAGGTGGACTTCATGGCTCTGGAGATAGATTCAAAAATACTCTGATGCTTGTAAATTATAAAAACTCCGGCCAAATCGTTCCGGGCGCTATAAGCGTTCATGGCTTTTTCATAGCGCTTTTTACTTTTTATGGTGAGTTCCATCTCAAAAGCCCATGGCAAATCAATACCAGGGACATCGACCAGGGCATCAGGGAATTTTACTTTTTGGTCTTCGGAGCCACGATAACCAAACTCAATGCCAAGCCTCGACTTCATTTGCGGCTCAGTCTCCCAATTTTGGATCAACTTTTTTTCCTCAAGATCGAGCAAACCACTATAAAGCTCACTGTCGTGCATGATGTAAGTTGGGAACACATGTTTGACGGGTTTGCCATAGATGAGGGCTTTAAGTTTAGGGTTCTTGGTATTTAAGACCAGGACATCGCTGATGATGGGATAGGGATGTGGTATAAAATAACCGCGCAGCTCAAGATTTTTCCAAGACTGGTACATCCAGCGGCCATCCTTGTTTTTAAAAAAATATTTTCTCCAGAGCTCTTTGGTAATAAAACCTGTCTTTGCGACAAAATTGATGAGTTCGAGTGGGACGTTTTGCTTGGGCATAGAGCCTCCGTAAATGGGGTTTTTGGCTCAACTCATAAATCAAATAGTCGTTATAGTTAGAATCTCAGAAGTGTGGGCAAATCTTAAGAAACGCTATGGCTTCATAATACGCGGATCGTATGACAAGGTTTTATCCGGCAGAAGAAAAATCGATCTCATTGTACACAGACTCCATTTCAGGAGATTTCAACAGATGTCTTTTTAGTTTTATGAACGCACGTTTTTTTAAAGTTTGCACGGATGACTTGGTAATATCTAGATGTGCCGCTACTTTTGAAAGCGATAAGTCCAGCCAAAAAATGGCGTAGATAACTTGTTGTTCACGTTCGCTAAGTTTTTTAATAGTTTGTCGAACAACAAGCTTTTCAGCGGTGGTGAGTTTATCAACGGGGGAGTCTCTCCATATGGGCTCGGTCATGCCCTCAAGGGATAACTGGTATCCTTTAGAAGAGATAAGGGACTCTTTGCGAGGAGTCTCGAAAATTTTTAAATAACTCTCCCACTGATCTGAGTTCATTGACGTATCCCCATTTGCCTCCCCAGGCACATAACGACTACCAATGGATTGTGTTTAGAACAAGAGAGGCATAATTTCCAAAAACTGCGACATTGAATGATTCTAGATGTTTGATAGATGAAATTGTAATACGCGGGTAAAACTTTCCAGATAGTAGATTATAAGAATGACAATTGTTCTTGCTAAATTAGCTAATTTTGAGAGGGGATGGCGGTCCGATGCAAGTAGGGCTTTCTATTTAACCTATGCTTACAGTAAACCGACTCCAAAGAATCGTTTGAATTTTTTCTTGTGATTTTCGATACAGCAGCTTGCTTGTATTAGAAAAACGAAAGCCAGCGTTTTTGCGCTGGCTCATCGACACGGAATGAAGTGTTTTTGGCAACGCACAGGTAAAATATTTAATTTCAAAATGTACTATCAAGCCAAGTAATTATATCATTTATTGGTTTTTGTTCTATTGGTCCAACCGTAGGAATTATTCCCTGCGTGCCTAATCCGTGGCCAAGGCCTTGATATGTTAGTAATTGATAGTTTGTGTGGCCAGTGTTCTTAAGATTATTTGCTACAAGGAGTGCTTCAGATAGCGGCGTCTGAGCATCCTGATCCCCTTGCATCAGTAAAATTGGACCTTTAAAGGTCTCTATATTTTTATAGTTTGGTTGTAGTGCAAAATGCTGAGCAAACCAGTTTTTATAAGGCCCTGATAGGTTTTTTGTTTGTTCTGAATAGTACTGATCCAATAGGATGGCCTCTAATTCAGCAATTGAGATTAAATTATCTTTGTTCATATCAATTACATCAAAAGGCAGAGCTAGCTCAGGATGTTTTGTTGATTCGTCCAAAGAAATAATGTCATCTTTATTTTCATCTACCTGGCTTCTCACAGTATCAATATTTCTTTGTACAAATTGATAGTAAAGTATGTCCTTTAGATTTCTTCCAACAAGGCTTACTAATATAATTCCAGCAATATTTTTATCTTCTTCGGCGATGAGTGGGGCAAGAACAGTACCCTCACTGAGTCCAAGTAGAATTATTTTATTCTGATCAACTTGCGGATTTCCCCTCAACATATCAATCGCAGAACGCGCATCAGATATTAATGTTTTAACATCTCCGGTTGCAAAAATAGTTTTATCTACAACAGGTGTCCCTTGTGGTTGGTCAGTGGTACCTCTTTTATTGTACCTATATGTTATAAATTTTTCTGAACCAATTTTATGAGCAAGAACTTCAAACATTTTATGCGGTTTTCCGTCCGCTGTAACTTGTCCAGGGAGCCATAAGTTCATATCTAAAGCACCACTACCATGAAGAAGTATTATAGTTGGGTATTTTGATTGCCTATCTCCTGCTGGAATTGTGATTTTCCCTCGAATATTGAGCCCATCTACAGCCGTAAAATTAATTTGCTGTTCTGTAAACTGAGCGCCTTGGGAAGACATGATAAAAAGCAAAACATTTAGTAACATAAATTTCTCCTTAAGATAGTATTGTTCTGGATAAAATGACTGTTAGGGTTTCAATTATAAAGATTAAACTAATAAAACTTATCCATAATTTTTTTGATTGTAGTCCTGATGCATGTTCAAATCCAAAGAACAAGTAAACTAGATTTAAAATCAAACCGGGAACAGTCAGCATAACTATAAATAGAGTGGTGGCTCCACTAACTTCTTTGAGTTGCGGGTCAATCTCGGTAACTTTAAAGAAAAGTAGATAAAGCAACACAACAATCATATATGGAACTCTAGGAATGACAGAACCTATTAAAAAATCTATGAAGCGAAGGTTTTTTTGTTTGCAAATTGTTGCGGCGACCCATGTTCCAAGGGTCCATATTGCAATGATCATAATGTTTCGAAGGAAACATCTTTGTGCCGCCTGCCAATACAATACATCCTTGGTTGTCTGTAAGTCCAACAAACCTGTAAAGGTGACGTTTGCTATTGGAGCCAACAGTGTCATCGATATGACCGACAAGCTACCTATTATAATAGCACTGATCTCATTCAAATGAGGGTAGGGATTAAATATTTTAAATAGGCGAGATTCTTTTTTGTTTATAGCATTGATTAGAAGATCGTACTCTTCCTGTGTTATTTTTTTATCATTAAGTAGCTGTGCAATTTTTTTTGTTTCTTTGATCACATATCCTCACAACTTTGAAAGTTTCTTAGCTGCATCTTTTGCTGAGATTTTCCCAGCCTCGAGATCCTTTAATATTTTTTCATTTTCTTTAATTTTTATATTTTGTGTCTTCATCAATGCATCTATGATTTCATTCAAACGGTTTCTTACCGTGGGGTAAGAGATATCCATTTCTTTTGCCATTTCCTTTAGGCTGCCAGAGTGTTGAACAAATAGTGTAATGAAATTAAGATCGTCGGGGTTTAGTTTGAGTAATCCTGGAATTTCGAACTGTCCTTCAAAACGTGTTTCACAGTCACCACACCGCACGCTGCTAACAAATACGTTGGTGCTATCACACGAGGCACAAGATGTTATGAGCTTAGACATATTTCTCCTTAATTTGAATATTATTAATATAGTAATTAATAATATTCAAATTATTTTTAACTATGTTAATATAAATTGTGAAATAGTCGGAAATTCAATGGCTTGGGCTGGCCAATAGTCTTGCGCGTGTTGTTGATAGTTTTTTTGATTAAAAAATTTATTTTGTATGGAAAGGGAATCTTTCTGACCTGCTGTGAGATCACCTTACTGTTGGCAAAATGCTCAGCTCAAATACATTTGATATGGCCAATTTGCAGTGGCCTCCTATACACAATAATTATCATTTGAGTGACCAAGCCTTGCCCAATTTAGAACTTTGAGATGCCTTTCAAGGCCTTTAAAGTCTCAATGCTAGGTTATACTGCATCAAACCATTTAAAGGTAACCTCTTGCGGATAAGGGTCTTTGTTGAATCCCTTTGGACGATATAAAATATAGCTGTAGTCAGGGTGATCTTTTTTGAATGCATTTTCCTTGGGTTCTAGTGCCAGTAAAAATCTGAATCCTGATAATTCAACTCTAATGCCCAAAATACGTTTTTCAAAAAAAGCAGGAGCGATAGTAAAGCTCTTACTAAAATCAAGCCTTTCATTAACAAAATGAAAAACGTAAAGGCCGAGACCGTTTGGTACTTTTTGATCTTCATAGAGCCAGCGAATCCAGTCACTTGGTATGTCTGCTCGAGAAAAAGTATAGCCCTTGTGCATGATTTTGTTTGTGCAAAGTAATCCAATAAGCAGTTTGAGCATCCATAGTTCAAGATATCTGCCGTCTACAAATGCCTTTTCAGGTCTATTAGCACCAAATCTTACGAATGCATCAAAGGCAGGTCCCACAAATTGATCCAATGGGGATAGAAATGAATTGTGATATTCGCATAAACATCGAGTAACTAGTGACGCCGGACTAATGTCTCCATCTAAATGGGCAAGCCATGGAATTCCTTTTGCCGGAATTTTTTCAAATCTCTCTAACAGGGATTCCGAAATATAATGTTCCCTTGATAATCCACCATCGCAATTTAAAAACTGATTTGCGTAGCATCTATCAAGAGTGATCTGCGTTGGAGCGGCTAACTTATTCATTGGAGGGGCTGCTATAGTAAAGACCTTCTGCTTAGGTTTTTTAATTGATCTTCTTTGGCGACGGTTCATAACTTCTCAATCTGCGCGATGACATTGGCTAACCCTTTACCAGCGGTTTTTGATAGACCATTCACCTCGCTCGATTTCATTGACGGTTTAGGTCGGCGGCCAGTCTTTTCATTCAAAGCGTGAGATTCAATATCGTCATTTCTTCGCTTATTGATAGATCGAAATTCATCTAAGAGGTTTGGATAGGTTCTATTGAGTTTGCGCCCAGGATCTATTAGTTGGCCATATTTTAAAAATCTTCTTCCATCTGGTTGGCGAAGTTCCACTTTGTCTGCCTTTTTTGAACAAGCATTATGCTTTCGTGCCAAGGACCACGCAAACAACTCACAAAGGCCATTGACTGAGCGTAACCATGTTCCTGGGGAACTCTTCCTGTATACATTGGCTCGAACAATATATCTGAGGGCTTGGGGCCATCTTTTGCCGAGTATCTGTTTCAAATCGTGTGGGACATTAATTTTAAAATGATCATAAAGTCCCGCCGAAACAGCGTCCGGCGTACCCTGGGTTTGGTTTGACTCTAGCTTTGATAAACCTGCCGTATAGGGTGTCAATTTACTCTTTTTCGAGTTTAACGCTTGTAAAAGATGAGTCGAATAAATCTCGTGTTGATGCAAAATTGCAAGGCCTATATCGGGAAGGTCCGAATGCAACCTCCTGAACTCAGTAGGCCCAAGACCGTTAAGATGAGAATGGAGATGCTTTAGTGCTAGGGCTATTATGAATCGATTCTTAATGCGAAAAACAAATATACCCTGTCTCGTATTCTTCTTATTTGCATGGTTGAGAATGAATCTAGCTGCACCAAGTATTGAAGTAGGTTCCTCATTTTTTTGATTTTTCAATGTCTCACATGCAAGCTTTGCGAGTTTATTTATTTTTGCATTGCCAATTTCGGAATAACAACGAGTAATAAAATCCCAACACTTGTATCGAACGTACCCGAATGGAGATCTTTCAAGAAGTTTCTCTGCCAAATTAAGAGCAGATTTCTTGTCTTTGGCGCGTCTTAAAAAAACAAATCCAGCCTCAGCATACTGAGGATAAAATTCTGTTATTCGCAACACTTCTGAATGTGTTTTACTATTTGGGATACCTCGGAAAAGAGAAAACTTTGTCAAAGTTGGATTTAAACCCTTATGGATTTGTTTATCCTCCTCGGTCATTGCTTCTGTAAGTATTCCTTCAGTTTGTTCCTTATTTAGCAGGGGAAGGTTTTCATCTGGGTCTTCTACAAAGTCATAGGTTTCACTAGCCTCCATTTTATGGAGTTCTTTTCCATCGCTTAGTTGCCGAATGGAGAATTTTTCTGGTTGTGGAACTAAACCCATTCCGCGAAGCAGCCTCTCAAGTTTTAGTGCGGAAGATTGAGCTTGCTCCATACTTTTTGAAAAGATACGGATATCATCAACGTAACGAATCGATTTAATTTCTTTGACCAACGTTTCATCTAAAATCATGAGGAAAACCTCAGCCAACAGATCGGACGCCATTGGTCCCTGAGGAAGTCCGTGTTTACGAGCTTCATATTTCTTTTCAAACGTCCATTGGCTCAGAATATTTGAGATATATTCTTTCTCGTCGGGCTTAGACTTTAAGAACGGAATCTGATTAAATAAAATATCGTGTGAAATGGTATCGTAAAAAGAAGCCAAGTCGCAGGTAACAACCCAGTCATAACCACTTTTTACAAGGTTCTCAGTTTCATCCTGATATCTTGAATAGCAAAACCGCCAGTCTTCAAATAAAAATGCCGAACGATCCTCCGCAAGAATGTTACTAAAGACAGTCTTGAACTCCGTAGCTCTTCGTTTCTTAACGATACTGTCGGCTATCAACGACGCAATAGCTTGATAGGCGATTTGGTCTTCTACAGGAAGGAGCGTAATTGGTCTTTGTGAAGTAGTACTTTTCGGAGTAAATATTCGCAATACTTGCGGTGAGCTAAATCCTCCAGAGATAAGTCGAGATGACAGATTTTTAAGATTTTCCTCAAGAGCTATCTCGTAAGCCTGGTAGATATGTTTAAAGTAGTATTTGTACCGATGATTCTGTCCGTTTCGGATCTGCTGCCAGGCTTTGGCTAGTTGATTGTATGAAAAAAATCGGTCCAGCAAGAATTACTCTCTCTTTTACCATAAAGGGTTGTAACTTTTTAGTTGGGTCTTTTAATAATGTCAGATTTTTAGCTTCGCCAACTCCACCAAGGATCACATCTGAATCCAAGCGCCTGTAGGATAGATAGTTTTATCGGCTCTTACATTTGGATTCTACGTAACCTTTGTCTCAAAAAGCAATAACTGTAATACATGCATTTCACTGTATTACAGTGTGCGTTGCTAAGGCGACGGCGCATTTACAAGATGAGATGGAACAACAGTACTTCATAACGTCCGTAAAAATTAAAAGTTGGGGGGCTATTAGGGGGTGGAAGGGGTGCGGAAAATGCTGAAGCTTTTCTGAAGCACATCTGAAGTATCATCACGAAATTTTAGGAAATATGACGAAAGATAAGGGGTCGGACGCCAGGCCCTCTGTGGTTTTACAAATAGCTGACGCGATTCTGGTTTTTTCAGATGCTTAAATTTTAAATAAAAAAATTGGTTGCGGGGGCAGGATTTGAACCTACGACCTTCGGGTTATGAGCCCGACGAGCTACCAGACTGCTCCACCCCGCGACAATGAGTGTTAAAATGTGTAGTGGTTATATGACCTTATCGTGTTCTCGTCAATCGT
>JANOYW010000068.1:0-3415 GCA_031429075.1 Bdellovibrionales bacterium
CCACAAAGTATCGAACAGAGCATTAGCAAATGTTTGGCACAGAAAAAAACAGTGAGCGCTTATCAAGAATATGCTCAATCGCGCATTGAAGGGCAAAGACAAGCGGGCACAGCACCAGCTGTAGATGCCGACCTTGCTAAAATCCAACAGTTAACTCGCGAGATCCAAAATATCGAAGCGCAAATCTCCAACAATGCCCCCACAGTGAATAACGAAATGCGTGCGCGCCTCACAGCGCTAAAATCGCAACGTGCTGATTTAATTCGTCAGCGTCAAGTTCGTGCTTATCAGCAATATAGCCAGTCTCGTCGTGAAGGCCAGGCAGCTGCACAAACCGGAGGCACAACAGGTCAAACCGTTGTTGATCCTCTCTCTGGTACGCAATTCGGTCCCCAGTAACCGACGCATGACTCAGCCCGGGGCGATATTGACGCAACCCTGGGCTTCTGTTAGCTAAGAATCTCACGTTTTCCGAGTGAGGTTTTGATGAAAAATTATCTTTTTACAAGTGAATCCGTTTCCGAAGGTCACCCCGACAAAATCGCCGATCAAATCAGCGATGCAGTACTCGACGAAATTCTCCGCCAAGACCCCAAGGGGCGCGTTGCCTGTGAAACCCTGGTGACAACCGGCATGTGTGTTGTGGCCGGCGAAATCACCACAAAAGCCAACTTCAGTGTTCCCGAAATCGCGCGAAATGTGATTAAAAATATCGGTTACGACAACAGCGAAAAAGGTTTTGATTACAAAACTTGCGCCGTGATCACCACTCTCGATAAACAAAGTCCTGACATTGCCATGGGCGTAGACGATGGCGCACAAAAAGAACAGGGTGCGGGCGATCAAGGTATTATGTTTGGCTATGCCATCAACGAAACGCCAGAGGTTATGCCTTTGACCATCTCGCTTTCACACAAACTCATGCAAAACTTAGCCAGTATGCGCAAACAGAACAAAGTCAACTTTCTGCGCCCGGATAGCAAAAGCCAAGTAACGGTGGAATACGTTGATGGAAAAGCAAAGCGCGTCGACGCGGTGGTTATTTCGACCCAACACTCAGAAGACGTCTCCCATGCCACGCTCAAGGAATTTATCATGGACCAGGTTATTCCCGAGTCCATCCCAAGCCAATGGCTTGATAAAAACACAAAATATTTTATTAATCCCACCGGTCGTTTTGTTATCGGAGGTCCGCAGGGCGATTGCGGTCTCACTGGGCGTAAAATCATCGTCGACACCTATGGCGGCCATGGAGCCCACGGTGGTGGTGCTTTTTCGGGTAAGGATCCTTCCAAGGTGGATCGTTCGGCAGCCTATGCGGCTCGTCACATCGCTAAAAATATTGTTTCAGCAGGTCTTGCAGAAAAATGTCTCGTGCAATTGGCCTATGCCATCGGGGTTGCCGAACCGGTCAGCGTCATGGTGAATGACTATGGAACAGGCAAAGTCAGCTCCGAAAAACTGTCTGCTGCCGTGAAAGTCATTTGGGGATTAAAGCCAGCCCAGATCACAGAGCAGTTTGATCTTTTAAAGCCACGCTACAGTAAAACAGCGGCCTACGGTCACTTCGGTCGCAACGAAGAAAGTTTTACTTGGGAAAAGTTAAATAAGGTCGACGCCTTAAAAGACTACTTTTCACGCTAGGTAAATATGTGTATCTTCGGTGGTTCCCATGGAATCATCGAAGATACGTAACTTTTCTATTATTGCCCACATTGACCACGGAAAATCCACCCTCGCCGATGGTTTGATTCAAGCCACTGGTGCACTTTCTGACCGTGAGATGAAAGCTCAAGTTCTTGATAGTATGGATATCGAGCGCGAGCGCGGAATTACCATCAAAGCACAAACCGTTCGACTGAATTATAAAGCGTTGGATGGGCAAATTTATCAGATGAATCTCATCGACACTCCCGGGCATGTGGATTTTAGTTACGAAGTTTCACGGTCTCTCGCCGCCTGCGAAGGTGCAATTCTTGTGGTGGATGCGGCTCAAGGTGTGGAAGCGCAAACTCTCGCTAACGTTTACTTGGCCATGGATAACAATCTCGAAATCATTCCTGTGCTCAACAAAATCGATCTTCCCTCGGCGGATCCCGAAGGAGTCAAAACTCAAATTGAAGATGGCATTGGCATTGATTGCTCCGAAATTATCCATGCCAGCGCAAAAACTCGCGTCGGCATCACAGATATTCTTGAAGCTGTGGTTAAAAAAATTCCGGCACCCAAAGGTGATGCCACAGCGACGTTGCGAGCTTTGGTTTTCGACTCGTGGTTTGATATCTACCAAGGTGTTGTGGTTTTGTGTCGAATCATGGACGGCTCCATTCGCAAAGGCGAACGTATTCAGTTTATGTCGAACCACGCACAGTACGAAGTTTTGAAGTTGGGTTACTTTACACCTGCTGCCGTCGAGCTCGGTGAGCTCACCGCGGGTGAGGTGGGATATTTTGTCTGCGGTATTAAGAGTATTAAAGATGTGTCGGTGGGCGATACGATCACTAGCGCAAAAAAACCGGCCACGGAAGCGCTCTCAGGATTTCAAAAAGTAAAGCCCATGGTTTTTGCCGGAATCTATCCTGTGGATTCCACCGATTATAAAAATTTAGAAGTCGCACTTGATAAACTCACCCTGAACGACTCCAGTCTGACGTACGATACGGAGTCTTCTGCTGCCCTGGGCTTCGGCTTCCGCTGTGGCTTCTTAGGCCTTCTGCATATGGAGATTGTACAAGAGCGTTTGGAGCGCGAGTTTAATCTCAATCTTATCACCACAGCACCAACGGTCGTGTATCGAGTCTTTTTAAACACCGGCGAAGAGTTGGAATTGGAAAACCCGACCGATCTTCCCGATCTCACTAAAATCGCCAGACTCGAAGAGCCGTGCGTAAAAATCACTCTCCACACGCCGGCGGAATATATCGGTTCGATTATGAAGCTCTGTGAAGCCAAGCGTGGATCGCAAATTAGTTTGGACTACCTCACTGAAAAAAAGGTGATGCTCAACTATAAACTTCCCATGAATGAGATGGTTATCGATTTTTACGACAAGCTCAAAACCATCACTAAGGGCTATGCGTCCATGGAATACGAAATCATTGGCTACGAAGAGGCCGACTTGGTAAAGTTGGATATTATGATCAATGGCGATCCTATCGACGCTCTATCGTTGATCGTCCATCGCGCGTCAGCGCAAAATAAGGGTCGGGCTTTGTGTGCTAAAATGAAAGAGTTAATCCCCCGTCAGCAGTTTCAAATTGCCATTCAGGCGTCTATTGGGGTTAAGATTGTAGCCAGAGAAACAATCAGTGCTATAAGAAAAGATGTAACGGCAAAATGTTATGGGGGAGATATTTCTCGAAAAAGAAAACTTCTCGATAAACAAAAAGAAGGCAAAAAGCGCATGAAGCAGATT
>JANOYW010000069.1:0-10884 GCA_031429075.1 Bdellovibrionales bacterium
GGAAGTTTAACTCGGGATTTAGCTCTCACGTTTCCCAAGGCCAATATCACTGCCGTGGATTTGAGTTTTCCGTATTTAAAACAAGCGCAAACAAGCCTTAAAAAATTTCCGCGAATTAATTTTTTACAAGCCAATGCCGAAACGCTGCCGTTTAAAGACCAACACTTCGACGTAGTGACCTGTTCGTACCTTTTTCATGAGCTGCCGCACAAAACTCGTCTGACGGTGCTGAAAGAAGCTTGGCGTGTTTTAAAACCCGGCGGAGTTTTATCGGTTGTAGACTCCATCCAAGAGGGAGACGCGCCTCAGCTCAACTGGGCCATCGAGCGCTTTCCGATTAGCTATCACGAGCCTTTTTATAAAAACTACGTTCAGCATCCCATCGAAGATGAACTGCGAAAATTCGTAACCTCGCCCGTAAAAGTGGACCGAGGATTTTTTTCGAAATGCGTGAGCGCTGTGCGTGAATCTTAATATTCATCCTTGCTCCCCGCCTCTTTGGGCCCGGGGAGGCCACAAACAAACACTTGTGGCCTATGGACTTCCGTCAGAGGCGCCTGATTTCACTTTCAAAAATATAAAAATTCAACTTCCCGACGGCGATCAACTTGTGGGTCGTTATTACGAAGGGACCAGTTCCACCTTGCTGATTTTTTTTCACGGCCTCATCGGCAGCGTGGATTCTAAATACATGGGGCGAATGGCCACCATCGGCCAACAACAAGGACACTCGGTTTTGCTGATGAACCACCGCGGTTGCGGAGACGGTGAAGGCTTGGCCCGCGGGCCTTATCACTCGGGGCGGGGCGATGATGTTTCAGAAGTGGTGGCGTTTTGTCGAAAGCAGTTCGCTAAAAAACAATTGATCACCGTGGGGTTTTCCTTAAGTGGTAATGCGGTGCTTTCGCTGCTCACTGGCATTCGCGGCGAACACCTGCCCGACCAAGCCATTGTTGTTAACGGTCCCACGGATCTTAAAGCATCGTCGGAGAGCCTGAAGCAAGGGTTCAACCGACTCTATGATTTATGGTTCGTCAACGGCTGCCGAAAAGAGATCCGCTCTCGCCAGGAGAAAAACTTAATTTCTCTAAAGGTTAAAATTCCCAGATGGGCGTACCTGCACGACGTGGACGAACTCTACACAGCACCCTTGGGTGGTTTTAAAAATGCCGATGATTATTATGCACAGTGCTCAACCGCGCCGCATTTGGGAAAAATCAAAACGCCCACATTTATTTTGATGTCGAAGGATGATCCTTTTATCCCATGGCAGCCTTACCTTTCGGCTCGGGACAGCTCCTACGTCCATCTGCATCTTGAAGACACAGGGGGGCATATGGGATATCTAGCTCAAGGTGATCGCCCCTTTGGCTATAAACGCTGGATGGACAACACCCTCGAACAAGTAATTGCTTCGATGACTTAACGGCTTTTGGGATTGAATGCATAATTTTTTTAGAACTTTTGAAGGTTTCTTTTTAAGACACGTCCATCTTTGGACTCGCTCGCAGCTCGAAACATCGTGTTTGCGAGAGGTCTTAAAAAGAAGCCTTCAAAAGTTCTAAAAAAATTATGCATTCAATCCCAAAAGCATGCCCGCATTTTAACTTCAAAAAGGAATTGCTCATGAAATATTTGATACTGCTTTCTGCAACTTTATTTCTCGGGTGTAGCACAACGTCTCCCACAAAATACTCGGGCTTCGGTCTTGGGAGTATTTCGCCGCAGACGTTGGCGAAGTATGCGCCGCCGGTGCCAAATGCGGAGTTGAAAAATCGAATTGAAAAGCTTGTGGATATTCGTGCACCTTCCGAGGGAATTGTGACTGGCGATGGTCGCTCTCTTTTTATGAATTGGAACGTTACGGGCTCGCTGCAAATTTGGAAACTTACGGGGCCTAAAAGTTTTCCCATTCAGTTAACTGGCGGCGAAGATGCTTCGCGCCTCTCTGGCATGAGCCCCGACAGCCAATGGATTGTGGTTTCGCGAGATTCTAAGGGCGACGAAAACCCTGGTGTTTTCTTAATGAAGACGACGGGGGGCGAACTTCACAAGGTGTACTATAATTCAAAACATCAATCGAGCTTGCTTGGCTTTACGGATGATTCTAAATTTCTGTACTACCGCACCAATGATAAATCTCCTGAGTCGTATTCTATTTACAAATACAATTTGGCTGCCGACACTCACGAAGTGATTTGGAACGAGCCCGGCATCTGGACACTTTCTGATATCAAAGGTGACAAAGCTATTTTGACTCTGCTTAAGGGCAGCATGCAGAATGAACATTTTATTTTTGATCTTAAAACAAAAAGTAAAGAGGCACTCATTGGTCAAAATGAGCTGGAAGATTTTGATGTGGCTTTTACAAAAAACAAAGACGAATACTTGGTGCTCACCAACAAAGTGGCTGATTTTCGCAAACTCTATTTGTTAAAAAAAGGCACGCTCACCGCTTGGGGCACTGATGTGGATGCTGACATCAGCGACTTTAAGATTTCCGAAGATCGCAAGTATGTTGTTTATGTGATTAATCAAAAAGGTTACGCCCGCTTGCAGCTTGTTAATATTGGCACGACGTCCGGCACGTCACAAAAAACTACACTCCCTGGCCTCGAGCAAGCTCAACAAGCCTATGTGGGATCCTTCTCCACCAACAATCGCTACCTGAGCTATTCGGCCGAGTATCACAATGCTCCTCGGAAAAATTTTGTTTATGATCTGCAAACAAAAAAGGTCCAAGAGTGGGTTCTCCCCTCCACGCCCGAGATCAATACTCTGGGTTACGTAAAACCATCGCTTGAGTCCTACAAAACAGAAGACGGCACTGAAGTTCCAATGTTTGTGTGGCGTTCGGAAAAATGTAAAACCGAAGTGTGTCCTGTGATTGTGCAGTTTCACGGTGGTCCCGAGGCGCAGTTTATTCCACGCTTTTCGCCGCTGTATAACTTGTACACCGAAAAAGGTTTTGTGTATGTGGCCCCCAACGTTCGCGGCAGCGACGGTTATGGCAAAAAATGGTTGCAAGCGGACAACGGCGCACAACGACTCAAAGTGATTACCGATATTCGCGATTGCGCAGAATTTATTAAAAAGAATTGGGCAAAAAACGGAGTGGTCCCAAAAATTGGAATCACTGGAGGAAGCTACGGCGGTTATTCTACCTTGGTGGGTGTATCGATGTTTGCCGACTCTTACGATGCCGGCCTTGCAATTGTGGGCATGAGCAGCTTGATTACGTTTATCGAAAACACCGCTCCTTACCGACGAGCTCTGCGCATGAATGAATATGGTGATCCTGCTAAAGATCGCGACACCATGCTGAAGCTTTCGCCGGTAAGCTATATCAATCGCGTCACCAAGCCGCTGATGATTGCCCACGGAGCCACCGATCCGCGAGTCCCAGTTGGTGAAGCTGTGCAGTTTTATGAGACCATCGAAAAATCCAACAAAAATTCGAAGCTCGTGATTTTTCCCGACGAGGGCCATGGTGTTGCAAAGCGTGCCAACATTGTTCTTTTAAACACCTACGCGCTTGATTTTTTTGAGAAACACCTCAAATAATAGGGAATGATGTATTTAATCACTCTTTGCAGTTTATTACTTTCAGTCACCGTTTCATTCTCTGTAGCTTTTGCGGACGAATCGCAAAAGCGCATTGAGGACTTAGAGAAACAAATCAAAGAGCTGAAGCAAAAGGTAGAAAAAATGGAAAACACTCTCACCCGTTCCAATGGTTTTATGATCGTAGCCAACGTGACCTGCGATATTCATACACCCTTTGATGGTGATTTCACCGCTACCGAATTATCAGAAACCGCAGCAAGGCAATCCGTCACGGATAAGTGCTTGCAAAAACTCTCCGATAAATCCCGCTGCCTCCCACAATTTGTGATCTGTAAAAAATAGTCGCTAAAAATAATAATGAAATATTAAAAACGCCCTGTCTTGATCCAGATTGGCGTCGAAGCGTGTCCAAAGTGCTTGCAGCTCAAAGTGCGGGCGCGGATAAAAATTCATTCCAAGGCCATAACCCACCGACTTGGTATTCGAAACCTCCAAATTGCTTTGCGAACCATTCACTTGCAAAATAGCATGCGCTCCCTTCGTGAACTCATAGCCTAGCTTTTGAAAATAATAAATTCCCTTGCTGGCGGTTTGTGCACCGGTGGCCTGGGTTGTTTGCAGATCAACCTCTGAAAGAGCATAAAGCTCGTGAGTAAATCCAAACAATCCCGAGAGCCCCATGATATTTCTTTTGTTGAGATCTGACTCGCTATTCCAATAATTCACACCGACACGATGGGTGTCGGTCAGCGCATAATTCACCTGCAACGACACAGCTTTGTCGAGGGGGCGCAGAGCACTTTGCGGAGATTGACTGTAACTAGCCGTTGCACTCCAGTTGTCTTTTATAAAGTTAAGCTCCACATTGTCCCGCTCCTGGCCTTGATCGAACATTAAACCTTTTTTGATATCGGTGTAGTGATCGGCAATCATCAAACCATAGATCGGTAAAAAGCGACCCGCTCGCAAAGAGACGTACTCAGTGGGTTGATACAGGAGGTAGTAACGGCGCGTTTCAAATTTGTCGGCATCGTTGGGCAAATATTTGTAACCAAAGGTGCTCACGATCTGTAGCTGATTCCACTTAAAACCAAGCTCTAAATCGCGTTGCATGGAAAAAAAACGTCCACTCTCTCGAAAATCATTGTTTGTGTATTGCTGGAGATAACGAATATCTCCACCGACATTAAATCCCACTTCCTGAGACCCATTCAGCCAGTTGATCACGGCTTCGTTTTTAATCGCTCCATGCAGAAGATTTTCTTCGCCCTCAGCGCTCCAGCGACTGAGAATTTCCTTTGAGAGGGATCTTCCGTAGGCGGTCAACAAGCCGCCCCCTGAAGGCGACACATGGCACGTTGTGCAGTTGATATACCCGTGACGAATCATTTCGGGGAAAGCCCAGGTTTCCATCGAAAAACTTATAAGAAGTAAAAACAAAAACCCGCGCACAACAAGCCTCGTTTATTTCAGCTGAGATTCAACAACCACTTTGACGTCATCTTTAAGGGCTACACCAGCATAAGCTGGCAAAGGAATCGAGAAGTATGACACTTTGGTATCAAACTCGGCCTTGATTTGTAAGCCGTCACCGATTTTTTGTACCTGCACAGTTCCGGTAACAGGCTTGGCCACGTTGTGAATGGTGACTGTTCCCTTAAAAGGATAGGACCCATCGGGCAAATCTTTTTTAAAGCCAGTGACGTCTTCGACTTTTAATTCACCGTAAGGATACTTCGCCGTTTCTAAATACTTTTCTTTCATGTGTTGGTTGCGCAAACCGATGCCGGTATCCAGCGAGTCCATCTTGAATTTAAATGTGCCCACCACAGTTGTGTCCACTTGCACATTCCCAGCAGGACCTTCGCCTTTTCCTTGGAACTTGAGGCCAATGGCAGTGGCGTTAAACACCACCGAACCTTTTGTTGGGTCTGAAGAAAGGTTTTTGGCTAATGCCGTTTGAGCGAAAAATAATCCTATAACGATTGCGATTTTCATTTTGTGTCTCCTTGCTGTTCACATGTTTCTGGTAAAATAACGGTTTCTGGCGCTCCGTGGTCAATCCATTTCAAAACAAGATCTTTAAGATCAGGGTCCAACGGTTTTTTAGGAGGCATTTTATCAGTTTTAATCATCCACTGCACATCGGTGATGTGCTGCTTGATGTTTGCGTAGGATTCCAGATCCAATTTGGAGGTGAAATCATGGCAGCGCGTGCAGCTACTTTGAAAAACTAATTTGTTCACAGTTTCAAAGTCGATAAGATCACAATTCGCTGGCACTGTGGCTGCTGTTTCTGGAAGACCCAAGGCCACCCACTGCCGAATGGTTTCGATTTGCTCGAGCGGCAGCGGAGCTTTTCCTCTCGGCATTTTTCCGGTGACCAACGAGTTCACAAAGCGACTGTCCGAGCCATCTGCGGGAGGAGCAAATAGTTTTTGATAACTGACAATGGATTGGTAGGTGGAAAAGTCGTAAGAGCTAAAAATACCGCTGCTGTCATGGCAATCCAAACATTTGCTTTCAAAAATAACTTTACGCAACGACTCGTAGTTGGGATCCACAGGCGTCGGTGTTGTCGGAACCGTTGGATTCGTTGGATTGACCGGCGTGGTGGGATCGGGGTCGATGGTGGTTGCACAATCGCTGGCCACTAATTTAGCATCGGCGATTTCCGGCGCTCCCTGTTGAATCCACGCGTAGAGAATCTGTTTTGCCGCCGCTGGTAACGGAGCATTTTTAGGCATTCGGCCTGCACGAACGGAATCTTCGATTTGCACGAGTTTGGCTTTGACGGCCCCGAAGGTATCAAGGGCCATTAGCGGTCCACCGGGTACGTGGCACGCCAAACACTTACCTGTAGAGGCTTGCGGAGTCCCAAAAATTTCCGCCTGAACCTGCGCGAAGGAAACTGGCTCGCAGACCTTGCCAAAGCCGCCGTCGCTGGTTGTAACTTTGTTGCGTTGAAACGTACAAGCTGCCAGCGTCGTTATCGCTGCAAGATTCGCAATGTATTTTATGAGTTTCATGGACCGAGCCCCCCAGAACCTAAGATCGACTATTTACCCCTAAATATCGACCTACAACATCTTGCACTTTTGATTCGATTTGATTTGATTTCCAAAACAAAATCAAGCATCAATCAGGCTGGAACGTAGCAAAATTCTCGAAATTCGTAAAGCGAGAGTATAAAAAAAGGGGGCGGTTTGAAGGAATTATACAATCAGCAAGTGCCGAATCTTTTTCTCGAAGGACGCTTTGCCGAGGTTTGCGACGCTTTTGAAAGCAAAAAAGCCCCGCAGAAAAACTCCGAGATTTTTCCGTTTTGGATTGGCAGTCTTATATTTAGTGGCCAACTGGAAAAAGCGCAGATTCTGTCCAAGCAGCTAGCACTCACCTCGTCATCGCAGTGTGCGTGCCGTTTTTATCTCGCCCTTGGACTGATTCGCAATTCGCAATACAAAGAAGGCCAACGGCATTTGATCGAAAATTTGCGTTATCTGAGGGGCCATCAAGATTCTGTCAGCGCTCTAGAAAAATTTTTCATTTATCAGGGCATTGCCTTCTATCGGTTTTTTTGCGGTCGTTTTTCAAATGGCAAAAAATATGCAGAGCTGGCATATGCCAACGCCGTAAACGATGGATTTTTGTTTGGTGAAATGTTGAGCAAAGAGCTCTTGGCGCATTCTCTCGTACAAACCGGGCAAGTTCACCTAGGTCTTCGTTATTTTTTAGAGACTCTGAGCGTAGCGAAAAAACACAAATCCTGGCTGGCTCCAACCATTGAAATCGCCGTGCTTAAATTTCAATTTCAATTTGGAATCGAAAACGAGCAAACACTTGTACAACTTGAAACGGCTTTTGAAAAAATAGAAACTCGCGATGTTTACTCCAAAGGCGAACTCTTGCTTGAAATGATTCGCCAGTACATTCTGCGTGGGCAATTTACTAAAGCCGAAGAAACAGTCACTAAGGCCTCGGATATCATTTATAAAAGTCAAAATCGGCGGCAGATGGCGCTGTTTAATTTGCGCATGGCTTATGTTCTCTTTTTGCAGGGTCAGTACACCCAATCCCTACACATCCTTCGCTTTGCCGAACAAAACGTAGACTCCACCATCGATCGCAATTTGTGGGTGCAAATTACTGGCCTTAAATTAAAACTTTATTGCGACCTTAAAAAATCCACGGAGGCCCAACAGATTCTCGCCGAGCTGGGCGACAAATCCAACAACTCGCAAAGTTGTGTGCATAAAAAAATGATGGCCCGAAACGCCGGCCAAACTCACGAGTTTGCCAAGGGCGAAGATCCCATCGGAGATTTACTCGACGAGGTGGCAAACGGAAACCCGAAAGCTCCAGAAATGGTATTGAAGAGCTGGTATTATGGCCTTTTACACAAATGCTATAATTTACCCTTTGGCACCCAGTCGTTAATTTTTGATCTACACCCGGGAACGTTAATACTCTTAGATAAAGGAAACGTGTTTTTGAAGTCTAAAGGCTTCAACTCGGTTTTGCGAAAAATTCTAGTGCTATTAAAAGACTCGCCGAAGTCCAAAGAGTTTCTTGTGCGTGAAGTGTGGGGATATGACTACGATCCTCTTCGCCATGATTCTTTAGTCTACTCCTCCATCAATAAAATTCGTCAACTTTTAGCACCGCATGCGGACTGGGTGCAGCTCACAGAAGAGGGATACTTTCTTTCGCCGACGGTGAAAGTGATTATTAAAAATAACCTAAAGCCTGCAATTTTACCAAAAGATTTAAAATTTAAAACCGACAAACTCCCACCCGCGCCGGCAAAGGTTCGTCTTCCCACAAAGTGGTCCAAGCACTTAAAAGATTTGAACTTTAGACAGATTCAAATCTTAGATTATTTAAAAAATGATCCGTCCATCTCTGTGCTGGAGCTTTCTACAAAACTGCATATCTCCAAACCCACTGCGACTCGCGACTTGTCAAAATTGTTCGAGTTAGGTATTGTCTCTCGGGTTGGGCAAGGTCGTGCCACTCGTTATTTTCTTTAAACAAAGGAGTCGCTAATGAAAAATTTCTTTTTCAGGTTAATCCTTCTGCCAGTTCTTGCCGCCCCCTTTTTCTCGGCAAACGCTTCAAGCACCAGCGCCAGTTATATCGTGCCCACACCTGCGCATCTTGTCGCGCACTCACGTTTTCAGGTAGAAATTGTAAAATCATATACAGGTATTTCCTCTACTGAAATTTCCTACATCTTCCCGAAGGAACTCACTGGCGATCCCGGTTTGCGCGTCGATTTTAAACGCCTCTCTGGCAAAGAAAACACTGGTGTTTCCCTTTGGGAAGCTAAAGAAATGACCGCCACATGCACTGATGATGGTAAGCAGGTACAGTGCAACGTCTACCTCAAAAAAATGCCATTGATTCAGGAACAAAGTTTTTTTCAACTGTCTTCGCTGGGACAGGATATCCGCAGCTCCACTCCAGTTTTTGATTTTTCGAAAGCGCAAGATTTTATAGGAAAGTCTGGTCTTCCTCAGAATATCATCGACGCACAACTGGATGTTTTGGATCAGTTTTTAAGTTCTGAACCCGCAGGTATCTTAAGTTATGATTATTAGCATGTGTGTTCGTTTATGAATGTAGAAGCTGCGATCAAAATAGTATTTCAAAACGAACACGCCGTAGTAGTTGATAAGTCCGCGCTGTGGCTATCCATACCTGGTCGAACCCAGGACGATAAGCGCCCCATTCTTGGCAAACTTCTCGAGCAATCGCTTGGCAAAAAAGTGTTCCCTGTTCATCGCTTAGATGCAGAAGTCAGCGGACTGATCTTGTTTGCTCTCACACCCGACTTTCACCGAGAGGCCAGCGTCCTCTTTGAGAACAAAACTGTGCAAAAAACCTATCAGGCCATCACCGAGCTTAGAAACTTTGAACTCAACAAAACTATGACTTGGACTTGTAAAATATTTCGCGGAAAAAAGCGCTCCTTCGAAGCGGCCCATGGAAAAGAGTCCATCACCAAAGCTACCGTTATAACGCTCGGAAAAAAATATTTAGAGTGGCGTCTTCAGCCCATCACGGGGCGCTCGCATCAGTTGCGTTTTGAACTCGCACGTCACGATGCTCCTATCGTTGGCGATAGCCTTTATGGTTCGAAGCATCCATGGACCGAGCCTGGGATTGCTCTGCGCTCCATTCAAATCGACTTTCCCGAGGACTTTGCCAGCCGTTGGTCACTTGCATCAACTATTAAAACCTCGCGTTTTCAATTTCCAGAATAATTGAGACTGCCTACTAGACACAATCTAGACCAAAGATTCTGACCTAGACTGAATCTAGACTAATGACGAGATTCGCTTTTCACAATCTATTGCTATGATGTTTATGGACTCCAAGGAAAGGACTCTTATGTTGTCACGCTTCTTTTTAAAAGTATTTTTACTCTCGCTGGTTGCTTCGCAAGTTGTAGCGGCACCAAAACAATTACCACAACCCCAATTTGCTGCCATGGCTACAGCCAATGCGCTCAATTCCTTTAAGTCAGTTGGTGATTATGTCACCTGGCTGGGAATGATTGGAAACAAAGAGGACCTCGAGCAAGTGCGTGCAGAACTTGTAAAGTTGGGAGTGGATCTCAAAGCCAAATTTCCAAAAGCCATGCACAAAGGCGAAAAAGTTTATTTCGATAAGGATAACTACATCATTTACGGAAAAGATTCACTGACTGTGAACGGCAAAAAGGTTTCGCTCAATCGCCAGTCAGCTCACGGCATCTTTACTGGAATTTGCGCACAGATCGGCTGCAAAAAAGCATCGGCCGACTACTCGTTGTTCTTAAAAGCTCACGCTGCTTTTAATTGGAACGCGGGACTTGCAGGCGCAGCTGCACTCGGTGGTTTGGCTTACTTGTTTGGCCCCCCTGGGTCGGCAGGCAAAGGCGCCATTGCAGGCCTTGTTCTCGGCGGCTTGTTTATGAATCGTCAGCACAACAACCAATGTAACAACAGCGGTTGGTTTAGCAGCGGAAACTGCGACGTAGCCTATGACAACAACAACGGCGGATCGTGCGGCTACAGCGGTGGTAACCGTGGAAATCGCGAACAGATCTACGGTCCAACAAACCAAGGCCAATGCGATGAGCTTGCCCAACACATCGAAAACCCACAATCGCCTCTCGGCTACAGCGGCGGCAGCGGTTACGGCTCAGACGACCTCGGTAACGACCTAGGTTCGGCAAAGCCAACAAGCGCTGGCACAAAAGACGGCGCCTCCAAACGCGGCACCACGAGCGTTCCAAAGAAGTAAAAAGGTGCCAGGTCCTCTTTCTGGACT
>JANOYW010000070.1:0-55648 GCA_031429075.1 Bdellovibrionales bacterium
ATTTTCATCAGAACAGAGTTATCTAAGAGAGGATCTTCGGGAGTGGTGGAATCATAAAGCCTGCCATCCACAGTCATAAACTGAGGAGGCTCTGTTTGCGCAAACGATAGACAACTGGCGCCCATCAAAAAGATTAAAATACTTGTCCGGAATACCACATCTAAATATCGGTTATTTATACAGAAACTTGAAAAAATTCAAACAATAGCCCGGAGAGAGACGGATTCTAGAAAAGCTGGACTTCGGCCATAGAGGACCATGCTCGATACGCCGTTTAATTGAATCTCGCGTATCGATATGAAACAGTTAACTAATGCAACAGCTTTACTTTAAAGTTGTTTTCAGACTGATCAATTTCTTCGCGTGTGGCTTCACGAACATTGATGGCTTCGATATCAAAGACCAGGTCTTGTCCAGAAAGAGGATGATTGCCATCCAAACTCACCATGGGTCCAAAAAACTGAACGATTTTATAAAGATTATGACTTCCATCGCGATGAACTAAAGTGACTGCGTCGCCGATTTTTAAATTTTTTGGGATTTCGCTTTTTGGAAAAAGCTTAATTTTGTTTGGATCATAAAGCCCGTAGGCTTCAATGGCAGTCAGCTCAATTTTTCGCTTCTCGCCTTTTTTTAAATTTTGTAAACCTTTTGTCAAACCGGCAAGAACCAGGCTTGTTTCACTTTGTACATTGAGCACATCACGGTTGAAGGTGGTGCTAATTAATTGTCCAGCTTTGTTGCTTAAGAGGCAGTTAAAAGAAATAACTTGTATGCTCATGTTGGAAAATCCTTTCATGAAAAATAAAAAACCGACCCTGAAGGTCGGTTTTTCGTATTGTTTTTAACAGCACTTAAACTGTATCTGAAAAATAGGAACTGTTACTTAGTAGCTACTAATTAGTAACTGTTCTTAGTAACGGCCGCGGGATTTGAATCCGCCGCCACCACCACCGCCGCCGCCGCCTGTGCGTGGAGCTTGTGGTTTAGCTTCGCTCACGCTGATAGCGCGGCCATCTAATTGTGAACCGTTAAAGCGTTGAATTGAATTCGTAGCTTCTGATTCAGAAGACATTTCAACAAAGGCAAAACCTTTGCTGCGTCCAGAATCGCGATCCATAATTACTTTTGCGCTTTCAACAGTACCGCACTCACCGAATGCGTCAGCTAAAGTTTGATCAGTTGCAGAATAGGGTAGATTACCCACGTAAAGTTTCTTACTCATATTACCTCCTAAGTAGTTTGAGCGCTATTTCGGAGGAATGAACACCATGCACATTAATCACGAGAACTAGCAAATACAGGCGATAGGTATAACACACTTCTTATTTTATGGGATAAAAAAGTTCACAAAAATGATGGCCGTCCGGTTTTTTAATGCAATATAGAAGACTTGAACTCGAACAGCGATCAGACAGTCCTAGTTTTTTTTCAAAACTAAGGGCAACAAAGTCACTTCATAGTGGCACCATGGTATGACTCCTGGGTATGTTCAAGCGGCTTATTTTCCTACTCATTTTATTTATTAGTGTTTTTTCCGATGCATCTGTTCAATGCCAGGAGATCTTTGCTACTGCGACCTTTGGGCCGACTCCCGGCACCCAAGTTGAAATTGATCCGAGTGAAATACACCAGATGCTTAGATACAGTCGCGAGGGGTCACGCGAAAAAACCGTGCGCCCAGCCTATCGAAACTTCTTTGCGCGCCTTCTCAGCCAACCCGCTTCGTCGCACTCAAAACTTACCGCGAGTGAAGCACTTGAGTATCTTTCACTGCTTGCACAGTGGCGATTTTTACCTCCCGAAACTTGGAGCGCTGCTTTTTTGAAAACTATCGAAAAACAGATGCACCTTTGGACTTCGCGAGACTACCTGGAATTTGCCCTGCAACGAAAACTGACACCTCTCGAGTTGCCTTTAAGTTTACTGCAGCACTATCGCAAAAGTTTGAAACAAACTTTTTTACTTTTGGATACCACAGCCCAGCTCGAAACTTTTTCCGCCGAACTTTATCATGGCAATCAATGGAACGTCGACGAGCTTTCGTTTTTTATCACAACGCTCACGCAGAGTTTGCAAATACAATCTGCAAAATTACAAATTAAACCGTTAAAAGAAACTTATCGCTCTCTCTTTTTTTTAACCGCCTCTGAACAAAAAACTTTAACGCCAGCGATAGAAGACCTTGTTGTACAACTCAATAGGAAACTTGGAGAGTACGACATCACTCTCGCTGACGGCGGGAAAAGTGGCTCAAAGTTTTCAAGATCCACCACCACCGATCCTCGTTATGTTTCCCTAGTTATGGACTTACATATGCTCTTCCCACGCACAAAATTTGTGAATGAGTATTCCGATCCACAAAGAATAGGCTTTTATGATCCTGTAGATTTAATGATTGTGGAACCTAGGCTCATAATAGAATGGGATGGCGCCCATCACTACTTTCGGCAAATCGCCATGAACGGAACTGTGTTGGACGGACAAGCTGATCTTGTTTTGCGTCCCACGGATCAGGCTCGCGACCGACTCCTGAGGGATGCAGGGTACCGCATCTTGCGCATCTCCCCGCCACTTGCAAAACAACTGGACTTTATTGATATCCCGGCTCTCATTCAGGAACAAAACCCGAGTTCAACAAAGCTTTAAATGCCTTGATCCGACTGAGAAAACTCGGGGAGCGGTTGAGGGCTCGGTGCAGGTTCGCGCAACGCGGCCGAGACCGTATTAAATCCGAAACGATCTAAAAAACGGAAAACCAGTGCATTGCCCTCGCTATTGGCAGCAGACAAATAAAGCGATAAATCAAAAAAAGGACGATTGGCGACCATTTCGATTCCGCCGTCGTGATAGGTCCATGTGCCGTTGCCATTGCCGAGTCGATCCACCTGATAGTAAAAAGTTTTGTTATCAAATAATACAAAGCGCATGGGAAATTCTTTTCCCGTCTGCAAAAGTTTTACTGAAGCGAGCTTTGTTTGCACAGCGGGCGACGAATCTGCTGAATTCATTAGCGTATCGTAAAACGCTGGTTCGCGCGGATTTGCGATCATGGATTTTTTCGGCCCGCAGGCGAGCAGCAGTATAGGTAACAAACAAATTAAAAAACGCATTCAAACCCCTCCCCAACAGACTTAATAGTAGACACTGGCTATCAAAGTGTCACTGGCTAAATTGTAGAGTTTACCTGATCTTATCCTGCAGCAACTCACTTTATTACATATGGTCTTAGTCTGCCATTATCTGTATAAAAGTACTGGGTGTTTCCGGGGGGAATGCATTGTTAAAACTTTTATTAGTAAGTCTATGTTGGGGTTTTGTCGCAAGACCAGCTGTGGCTACGCTCTACGATTTGCCTGAAGGCGTCTTTCCATCTCAGAGCTTTGAAAAATTCATGAATACGGCACAAACCACCTCGGCTGTCACAGTCGAGGATTTTCTCGTTGATTGGAAAAAAGCGGATCCCCTAGTTTTTCGTTTTTATCTCTTGGCTTTTCGCAGCCGTAGTTTACAAAGTTCAACACCGCAAGCTCCAAGAGCGATTCTTTTTTCGCCGGCCGCTGATTTCATGGCAAGTTTTAACAGTCATTCGGCACTTCGTGGGTCGCGCAATATTGAAATAATTCGCTTTGATAACACGAATGAAAAATTTGAATTTCGTGAACTGACGTTTGATTTAATAAATCGGCCGATTCTTTCCGAGCCTAATCCGCAGAAATGTCTTGAGTGTCACCAGTCTGTGACTCGGACCGATGTGGACCCCCGCCCCAACTGGGAACCCTATTTTATGTGGCCTGGTTTTTACGGGATGACTGATGGGGGCACACTCAAATCGGAAAAACACATGACCGACGATGAACAAGAGCGCCTCGACCCGGTGTTAGATTCAATCATCCTCAACGAAACCCGGCACGAAGAGGAGTGGTATACCTACTTTTGGAATCACATCGCCTCGCAAGATGGACGATATGCGTTTTTAGATCCTTATAACAAGGACATCGGCTCGCAGGACGGAAGGCTGTACGGGTCCCATGCAGCTCGTGATTTAAAAACTGTGATGTTTACGCAGAGAATCGCGCAGGTGAATTTTCGCCGCGTCGCTCGGATTATGACTGAAGACACTTTGGCTTTTGACTATCTTAAAGAAGCCCTGATGGGAATATTACACTGCGGTACACGTTATTTTCCAAACGAGTTTCTGAGTTGGTTGCATAAAAATTCTTCAATTCGAAAAGATGCGAATTTGCTAAACTTGAATCTTGGAGACAAAATTAAAATTTTGTTTGAACCCTTTTATTATGATACGGACGACTGGTCCATGGACTTTAAAACCAATGCCCGTTTTGCTTTTTCGAATCGTTTTGGAACCCCAGGCATTCCAGACAACGAGTTCTCCGAAAGCATAGCTAATAAATCAGCAACCTACCGAGCTTTAAAGGGCAAGGGTTGTAATACCGACTTTATAAAATTGCTAAAAAAATACGAAAACATCCAAGCCTCTGTCGCATTGCAAAATCATCGCAGTGGGTTTAAAGATCGCATTGAGGGAATTAAAAAAACACCGCTTATCAAGCGCTGCGTGCGTTGCCACGCTTCTCCCAGCGACTTCGAGATTCCGCAGATCTCCTTTGATAATTCCATTGCCCTTCAGCAACAACTTCATCAGGGCGGCTACATGCGGGGTCGCTTGTTCGAAGAAATTATATATCGAATTGGCGTGCATGCCACCTCCGACGAGCAAATGCCGCCGCAAGCGCAACCTACAGCGCAGCAACGCGAAGACTTGATTAAATACCTTAGGGAATTAATGTCTGAAAGAATCGACAGAGCGCCGTTTTAATTAAACAGAGCGCCCGAGAGCGCTCTGTAATCTATTTAAAAGGTTTGTTTCAAAAGATTTGCTTTATAGATTTGGCAACTGAATCCGAATTGTTTCGGAATCCTTAAAACTGTTTGAACTGTAGGCATCAAATACACGGATCACGAAAGTATTTAGACCACCACGCAGAACATAAGACTCATCCCATGTAGAACTTCCCCAAAGGTAGGGAACGTCGTACTGGCCATCCAAAGTGAAAGTCAAAGCCTCATCTGTAGAAACGCGTCGTTCTTCCAAAATAACATTGCGACCGTTTGTTGTTTCGATCAACTGGACTAAAATACTTCGAGTTTTGTTGGTCTCCTCGATGTCACGATCAGCCACATGAAGACGAACACTGGCCGAAAAATCCGATCCACTGCCGACAGCCCATTTCGATTCGGTGGCAGCGATAGAAATTGGCGTCAAGAGAGTCATCTCAATGTTATGGCTGAAGGTAGCATCCTTAGTAATCAGCTTTGGCGATTGCTTAAAAGTGCCGCCATGATAAGCGCTTTGCACTTCCATTTCGTAGCGTGACGAACGACTTGGATCGCGATAGATAGACCCAACTAAAGTTGTCACACTGGCTTCGACAACTCGTCCAGGTAACGTGTTCACGTTTGGAGAATTCCGCTCAGCGACGATAATTTTCACTATATCTTTAAGTGCACAACGGACTTTCACATCCAAAATGTTGCTGTTCGTTGAGTTTACGACCACATTGGCATCACAGGATTGCACTGGTTGCACTGTGGGCTGTACAGGGGGTTGAGTCACTACAACCGTGTTGGTTTGCTCTGTATCTTTTACCACCGTTACATCAGAACCTTCTGCTTCACAGACGGTTGCCGTTACCTGTGTGATACTTGTAAACATTTGATACTCTTGCACGACAAAGTTTGAGTCTTTGTAACACGGAACTACAAGGTAAAATCTTTCTAAATCCTGCCCGTAAGAACCATAGGTCTGAACCATCAAGGCTCTGCCCGGCTGAAGAAGATTTTGACGGAGCTCCTGATTTACTTTACAGGCATTTGAAACTTTCCAGTTGCTGTTTCCATTTGCCGAAACATATTGTTCGTTGCGTATAAAACGCCGGTCGCGACTGATACTACCGATGTCTACTGAAAACGAGCCTGGGCTTTTGCTTGAATCGCAAAGATCTTGCCCTGTGAGACGAAACTGCAGTCCCCCGGTGCGCTCTTCTTGAAACTTGAAGCCCATTTCACCAGCAAAGGCGCTAGCTATTCCTAAAAAACTTGTTAGAGCAAATAGCCCTAAGCGATTTATTGTCATAAATTCTCCTTTAGTTTAGTTGAGCAACAAAGAGCAAGACCCAAGCCAATATCTTTTCGCCTCTATCGAAAGGGATGGAGCATTCAGAACAATTAAGGTCCATCGGCAAAAAAGAAAGTTACATTTTTTGTCAGCTTTTAAAAATCGCCGCCTTTTATTCTTTAGACTGAACTGTCTATTTTTTGATCAGTTCTTGTAATATCTTCTGCGAAGGCAACTTCCTTTGAACAACCAGATTTTACGGTGTACTTGTATTTGCTCTACAGGTGGTTCATGGGCAAATATATCGTTGCTGCTTTCTTATTGATCATTCCTCTTCAATCGCTTTTTGCACAAACCTGTACTGAGCTCTTTCAAAAAAATCATCCTTACTTCCGACTTGGCAAAGATATCCAAATGAATATTTTAGACCTGGCAGAGAGCCTGTCGATCTACCCAGATCACAAAGGCATGGCCTCCGAGTGGTCAAGATATGTTGTTAGCAGATACAGCGTGGATGCCAACGTCTTGCAAATTCCAATGCGGGATTTAATTTCCATGGAAAGCTCGGCGCTAAGAAATTATTCCATGGCCGCACTTTCAAAATTTGTGAATCAATGGAAAGATGTTGTTATTGACGAAAACAAAACCTACATGACTTTTATATTTGGGCGTGATGACTTTGGAATGGGCGCCCCACTCGCCGCAAAAATTACTTATTTAAAAAACAAAACGTACTTCGACAATACAACGACCAAAATTCAAATAACTCCGTACATATCTGGTATGGGACTGTAAAATGCCTATGATCTTTCAGCTTCAATTCTTATTCGTAGCTTTTTTTATTGGCATTACTCCCCATCTCGTTTTCGCAACCCCCCAGTGTTCGGAACTTTTCGCAGTCACGGGGCAAAGACTGGACTCCCACGCAAGCTTTACCCGCGAGATCGAAGAGTTCAGCGATCGACGGTGGCCAGTCACAGCTCACAGTGCTCCGCGCATTGAAGTCATCAGTTGGTACAAACAGCGATTGCAGGATTTTGTAAACACGGCAAGATCATTAGAGGAATTGGAACGTATTTTCTTAACTATAGAAAAAACTGGTTTCGTTGACGAACAGTACCAGGATGCTTGGCGACAAATTGATTTTTTAAGCGCACTTCGTTCAAAGACCTCGCAAGATTTTTCGGCTGAGGCCATTGCGAAGCTCAACGACACTCTGGAAGCCTTTCTGCAGCAAAGCGCCTTGCCTTGGACTCCAACCCTCGAAGCCTTTAATGTGTGGGAGAGTCCTACCTATGCAAAACTTGTTATTGAGAACTGGATAGAACACAAACCGCTCCTCATGGACGATTACTTATACACTGGAGAGCATATTAATATGACTCTTGCACGCTCGCTGGGTGCTTTGCCAGAACCCACCAAACAGGAAATTTTAACCCTACTCAGCGAATCGCTCACCGTTATCGACACCTGGATTCAAATCGAAAATGTCGGTCATGCCTTACAAAACGTGATGAAGGAGCCATCGCGAGAATGGCAATTTGTGCAGCAAGTTCTACTGCGCAGTGAACTATTAGACGCGCTCGATCGGCTTCCTCCGGAGGTGAACTCGCAAGATCTACGTTCTGTCGAACGCATCTTCCAAAGACTGCATCGCCACAATCAGCCCTACAGCTTCGAAGTCGCTCTGGAAGTTGCCAAAGCTATGCAAGTACATTTACAGCCACTCTTAGGTAAAAATGAATTTGTGGATATTTTTGGAAGCTTTCCAAACCTGGCAGCAAAACTAGGAGTTTCGGATATCGATATTTTGTTTTCTCCGCAAGTGGACCAGATTTATTATGATTTGCTTAGCCAAATCTCATCCGTAAAACCGGTGCCGCAATCTTTGTTTCAGCAAAACGATGCACTTCTTTTTGCAAATTTGGTCACAGCCGCAGAAAATGCTATGCGCGATATTTTAAAGTCGAAGCAAGGTTTGGGTGAGATTTTTTCAGTCAATCTAATGACCCGCGAAGAAATCAATGGCATCGTCACCATTCCGCAAACCCTCGCTCAAACAGAAACTTGGTTTGGCATGGGCAGTCCACTGATGATTCGAATCTATTCGGATCGCATTGTGTTGCGCTTTTGGGATGGGCTCACAGCAACTCGCGAGATTCCTGCTAAAGTTCGAGAATTTACAGTTCAGTAAGTCTGGCTCACTGAAGGCTTATCTGAGGAAAAGGACTTGTCTTAAACAAGCCCTTTAAAACAACTTTAATTAATGAGTTGCGTGATCTTTTTTAGTTTCTTTATGAGCAGCAACACAGGCTTCAGCATCAGCTTTGGTCGCAGTAACACCTGTTACAGGTTTGCCCTTAGCAACGGCTTGTACGCAATCAACCCAAAGACCTTTACCTGTTTTTTTGTGGTCGCCAGGCATAAAACCGGCTGTTTTGCACTGCTCAGCGATGGCTGTGCATTGTGTAGGAAGCATTTTTTCAGCGGCGAAGCTGTTAACTGCCACGAGTGACATTGCTAATACGATGATAGCTTTCATTGGTGAATCCCTTCAGTTGAACCCCAGCGTTTGTGCCAGTGGTTTTTTTTGTTGAGTTCATAGGGTATCTAACAAAAAGCTGAAAGCAACTTGATTCTTCGTGCCATTCTGGCACCACAGCGGACTAGACCATTGACGGTTTCATTTGTTTTTCAGTTATCTCAATCGGTTTGAATTCCTACGCCGTTTCTTCTCATCTGAGTCTAGGTGTCATATACATAACTTGTGAATACCCAGGTTTTTAAAGATTGGATAGATCGGTTTCTGGTTCCCATCGACGACCCAGGATCGAGACTTTTTCATCTAAACATTTTAATGTCTTTGGGGCTTATTGCCCTTTGGATTTTTTTTGTACAGTACAAGTCTCCACAACAATCACGACAAACAAAAAGTCAGTTATTTTTTAAACAGTTAAAAAAATCGGTTTTTCGAAAAAAATACTGGTGGAATCGATCAACGAAAGTTGATTATCAAATCTATTTTTTAAACAGTCTTTTAAAGATATTTCTTTTTATTCCCTTTCTTGATTTTTCTTTTCGCATCTCAAAAACTACGATTTCGACCCTCCTTAACAGCAATCAACATCAAACGCTTTCCTTCAGCGCCACCTACTTAAGCCTCTTTGCTTTTTCTATTCTAACTTTTGTCTTTGATGATTTTTTACGATTTTTTCATCACTACTTAATGCACAAAATTCCCTTCCTATGGAAGCTTCATCGAACGCATCATTCCGCAAAAATTCTCACACCTATTAGCCTTTATCGAATTCACCCCTTGGAGTCGGCAATGTCTACGCTCAGAAACAGCCTGAGCACCGGAGTTTCTATAGGTTTTTTTATCTTTCTCTTTAATAGCCAGTTTAGCATTATGACTATTTTTGGGATCAATCTGTTTGGTTTTTTGTTTAATCTTCTCGGCAGTAACTTGCGCCATAGTCATATCCCATTGAGTTTTGGCGTTCTTGAATGGGTTTTTATTAGTCCTAAACAGCATCAAATCCACCACTCCTCCGACCCCACCCATTATGATAAAAACTTTGGAGTCTCCCTAACTCTGTGGGATGGTTTGATCGGATCCCTGTTGCGATCTAAGCAAGTTACCAAGCAGCTTCGCTTTGGCTTGAAAAATCATCGCCAAACCCTTAAAAAAACACTCATTTCTCAATAAGATTTCATTAAAATTTATATTCATTTTCATCTGTCGAATTTTTACGGCTTTCTTTGCTTCCCGACCCCTTCGTCGATAAAACTCAAAACAACAGATAAACAGGTCCCAACGGAGGAATAATGAAGTTTTTGATACTACTTACGGTTCTCTTTAGTTTTTTTAATGCGAGCGCTGACATTGCTCTTTATACAGATCGCCCCACCGCGCGTATGCAAGTGGTTGCTGATGAATTTTTAAAAAGTACAAAAGTTAAAGTAAACATTTTGGAACTTCCGACGCCGGCGCTTACTGAGCAGCTTAAAGAGGAGGGTGCTTCTAGCCCCGCAGATGTTATTTTTGTAAAAGACTCCATCTACCTTAACAAATTGGTTAAAGAGGGTCGCTTTGCAAAAATGAAGTCGTCAGTGATTCGCAATAGCGTTGATGCTTCTATGTTCACTGACTACTACACCGCCATCACCTACCGAGCTCGCACGTTAGTTTATGAATCTTCTCTGGATGTGAGCAACATCACTACTTACGCAGATTTAGCAAAAGCCGACTATGCCGGCACCCTTTGTTTAAGAACGGCAAAATCATCTTACAACGAAGCTCTCGCCGCCACACTTATCAATCGCTATGGTTACAATGAAACTAAAACAATGTTGGTCGGCTGGCTCAATAACATGGTTGATCCTGCAATTCTTTACCCAAATGACACGGACATCATTAAGGACATTGCTTCAGGTAAGTGTGCTCTTGGAATTACAAATTCTTACTACCTTGGTTTAGAACTTGTAAAGAATCCGGCGCTTCCTGTTTCTATTAAATTTCTCGATCAAAACAAGGGCGGAGTTCACACCAATGGTATGGGCGCAGGAGTCAGTGCCACATCCAAGCAACCCGCTGTGGCTCAGCAATTTATTGAATTTATGCTGAGCGAAGGAATTCAAAAATTTCTCACGGAACAACAAATGGATTTTCCTGCCAATAAGAATGTGGCTTTACCTTCGACAATAAAATCGTGGAATTCTTTTAAAGTGAATTCACAAAACTGGTCAACCACTACGGACTCCGCTCAAAAGGCTGTCCAACTATTTGATGAGATCGGTTACTTATAATTGGTGGGTTCTTAAACTTAGTGGAGGATTGTAAATGCGGTTGAAGTTGAGCTCTCTTGTTGGAATTCTTTGTCTTGCAGTTTCCTGCTCTGATTACGCCAATGAGTCCATCCCTGCCGGCTCAGGCCCACAGCCCGCGATGAAACCCATCACGAGGCCTCTTCCAGTAGAATACGCAAACCCCAACACCGGCGATTTTTCAGTGGAAAAAATGTTGGTGAATATCGGCCTCAATGTCATCGCAAAAAATGTGGAAGACTTTTACTTCAATTCGGGTCGTCTCAGCACGTCCATCAATCAGTATTGCGATGAAATACAAAACTCCGCAGTTGGCGCACAGGATTTTAGTTTGTCAGAAAACAAAGTAAAATCTATTTGGAAAGAGACCATGCTTTCGTTCCACAAAGTCAGCATGGCTGGAATTGGTCCGCTGACTGATAATAATCGCGCGATCTACAATAAACTATACTCCTGGCCCGTGGTCAGCGAATGCGGGATTGATCAGGAAGTTATTAAAAATCAGGGTCAGGCAGTCAGTGTTCCTCTAGCAGACGACGTTCTCGCCAACCGTCGCAGCCTCTCCGCTGTTGAGTACTTACTCTTTGAATCGACGCTAACCTCGAAGTGTTCGGCCTTTGTGGAGCCGAAAGCGAAAGAGTGGTCGGCGAAAAGTCTTTTTGAAAAAAAGAAAGATCGCTGTCAGTATGCCAAATCGGTCGCACAGGATATCCAAAAAAATGCAGAAGTTATTCGCAACGTCTGGGCTCCCGAAAAAGAAAATTATACAGTGGCTCTTATAGATAAGTCGATCTACAGCAATGTCAATAAATCTGTCAATGCACTGACCGATGCACTTTTCGCATTTGAAGATTTTAGAGACAATGATTTAGCCGTTCCATTGGGCCTACACGAAGATTGCAAAGATGCCTCTGGGAAGTGTTTAAATTATCTAGAACATCCGTGGTCTGGAATTGCAGCCGAAGCCGCCATTGCACAGATGCAAGGTTTTAAAGAAGCATTTTTTGGTTCAAGGTTTGAAAACGAGAGAGCTTTTGGATTTGATGATTACCTGGTCGCCAAAGGTCACAGCATTATTGCACAAAGTATTCAAGAAAACTTGGCATCCTCTATCCAAGGTATGAAACAGCTAGCACAGCAAGATCCAACTCTGCGAAACACGATTCTCAACGCCAAAAAAGAAAACTGTAATATTTTTGAAAGCCCCAAAGAAGCTTTGGATTTTGTTTGTCAGATTTACAAGGACATTCAGAACGTCACAGCCACGCTAAAAACTGATGTGATGATTATTTTGGCTCTTGAGGTTCCAACCGGACACGCAGGAGATGGTGATTGATAGTACTCACTTTTCTGCTGCACGCTGGACTGATTTTTTCACAAGAACAAAATGAAGACGCGCAAAATCAAATAGTCACGGACGCTGTTAAAACCTACAAAAAGATCGAAATCACCACGGATGAGGATGAGTTTTTTTTAAATACTATTTCTCCACACCGGGTTTCCAAGGAAAAATTGAGTCTGTACAATTACACCGATGCCACCCGCGCCCTGAAGCAAACCGCTGGCGTCTACTCCCGGGATGAAGATGGCCAGGGACTTCGACCCAACATCGGACTTCGCGGAACAAATCCAGATCGTTCAAAAAAAGTTGTTTTCCTTGAAGACGGAATATTAATTGGTCCAGCACCCTACTCGGCCCCCGCGGCCTACTACACCCCCTCCATGCAACATACGGAGTCCTTGGACATCTACAAAGGCTTTACGGCGGTGCCCTACGGTCCCAACTCCATTGGTGGTTCGGTCAATTACGTCACAACGTCGATTCCGGGTAGCACCCTTGTCAAAGGAAGCGCTTCTGCCGGAGCCTTTAATACTCAGACTTATAAGTTAACTGGCGGCACAACTTTTTACAAATCTAGTTTTTTGATCGAAGGCTCTCGACTCTCTAGCGACGGCTTTAAAAAAATTGATGGTGGCGGCGACGCTGGCTTTGAAAAAAACGAAGTGCTTTTAAAATTTCGGCAAAAGCTATCGTCTTTAAGCGATAATCGCCAACACTTCTTAGAAGCTCGTGTGGGCTATTCCGACGAAATCTCTAACGAAACCTATTTAGGCTTAAGCACCTCGGACCTCAACGCCAGTCCCTTCCGACGCTATTCCTCATCCGCGCTGGATAAAATGGAATGGCAGCACAGCAAAGTTCAACTGGATCACGTCTACGACATTTCTACGAGCACGCGTTTAAAAACGTCGCTCTACAGAAATGATTTTGAACGCCTGTGGTTTCGCTTGGATCGTTTTGCTAACGGGACTTCCATCTTTAATGTTTTGACTTACCCGCAGTTTGATCCAGTTCTGGCGGGTGTATTACAGGGCACTGGGAATTCTAGTGATAGCAATGGGAATCTGAAATTCTTAGGAAACCAAAGATCCTTTTACAGCCAAGGTCTACAAACCCAAATAAATACACAAGGCTCTGTTGGATCTGCAACCTTCGATACCGAACTGGGACTTCGCTTCCATCAAGATCAAATTCGTCGCACTCATACGGTTTACGACTACGCCATGGAGCAAGGTCAATTGGTTCCACTCAACTTTTCTCAACCTGAGGTCCTCAATCGCAATCGAGCCACAGCACTCACTGCCCATCTGATCGAGAATGTGAATTTGGGAGATTGGGTATTTACCGCCTTAGGCCGCGCTGAAAGCGTAAAATTCAATTTTAGCGAATACGTGATTGATAACAATTTTAACCAGCGCAGTATAGAGCGCAACGAAACCGCGTTTGCTCCGGGTGCGGCGATACTTTACAAGATCACTCCGCACGTAGCGACCAAACTCAGTGTCAACAAAGGCGTTTCCTTGGCGGGCCTGAGCGATTCAGGCACCGAAAACCCCGAAGAAAGTATCAACTACGAATGGGGCCTCAAATACATCTCCAGCGACAATCGCTCGCAAGGCGAGATCGTCGCTTTTTACAATGATTACTCCAACATCACTGGCACCTGCACCACGTCCACAGGTTGCAACAGTGCTCAGTTAGATCGACAATTTAATGGTGGCCGGGCACTGATTCAAGGTGTTGAGGCTCGCGTGGCCCAGCAATTTCAACTCAAAGACGTACAAATCCCAGTGCAGTTTAACCTCACGCTTTTAAATGCGGAGTTTCGCAACACCTTTGCCTCGCAGACGGCAGAATGGGGCGTGGGCACTGTGCGCAGTGGCGATCCTTTGCCCTACATTCCACAGATTCAATACACTTTGGCCCTCGGTGCAAATTACAAAAAATTTAACCAAGAAGTGGCCTTTATTTACCAAGGGGCAAGCTTCGATCAAAGTGCTAGAGTAAATCGTTTAGAAATTCCTGCCTTCGGAATTGTTGACTGGACTGGAAAATACAACATGAATAAAAAGACGCAAATTTTTGCGCGAATTGATAATGTTTTCGCGCGGGATTATTTGGTTTCCTACAAGCCGTTTGGTGCGCGCCCGGGAAAACCGCAAAGTTTTATGGCGGGTTTGAGTTATAGTTTTTAAGTTCCCGTGCCAGTAATTTTCAAAGTAGCAGTCTGCCCAGATCGCTAGGGCTGCGGGAGTCGCTCAATTGCCGGCAACGTCTCGACTGACCGTTTGCGCCGCGACACTGTCGTTGTAGCCGATAATAAGCGTATCGACACTTGTAATGGCAGCTACTGGCGAAAAGGACACAACCACCGTGCACGTACCGCCAGGCACTAAAGACAAACTACCAATGCAGGTACCGCCGGTGCCCGGAAACGTACCTCCGAGGAATTCAAAAGGGGCGGCGAGACCTGTGCCAACCAAACCTGTTGCATTGCTGCCACCATTATTTGAAATGGTAAATGTGTAATTGACCACGGCCCCGTTCGCTACTGTACCGTAATTATAGGTAGGGCCATTAGAAATTGCTAATACCGCTGGACTCCCAGGTGGTGCCAAATTTCCTAGGTACATTCCGCCGTGTCCGCGAAGTTCGCCGGACTTGAAGGGACAAATTAAACCATAACCCGAGTTTACAGCAGCGCTCGTCGTCACTGAATAAACATTGCCTGTCGAGGCGCTTGCCGAAATTGGAACTTCGGAAAAACCATTTAAACTTAAGTTGGTCGAATTGCACAGAATGTTGTCGCGTTCAGAAGGCTCAATGTTCGCTTTGTAGAGCTTCGCGCCGTCGTAAATATTATTTAAGGTATTTGGTAAAAAACGAACGGTAAATGTATTTGCTGCCCTTGTGTATTTTTTGATTTGTCCGCTGTCCACAAAATATGTAAAAGCGCCTTCGAGAGATTTAGCAGTGTCGTTGCCCAAGCCGTTGAACTGTTCGCCCTTCAAAAAAATCTCATTTTGGGTGTACTGCTGAATCGGCACACTTCCTCCACATGTGTTGTCACCACCGTAGACAAGCACATCACCGGAGACTCCGTTCGGATCATACATTAAAAACGTCGTCCCACCGTCTGAGGACAATCTTGTTAAAGTGTATGGCGAATTGTATTTACATATCCTTTTGGTCGCGTCTGCATAACCGGGAGCAAAAAAGTAGCCAATGATAAGATCTGTGTCGTCCTCGTTTTGCGGCTCCCACGTGGTTCCGTTGTATCTATCGTAACTGTCAGGCCGCACAATGCGCGCGATCTGGGTGTTGCCGCCCAAGCTCGCTGGCAAGAAATCTTCGTCGAGCTTAACATTGGACAATATTGGCATTCCGCCTTCAAGTTCATAGGAAATATCGAAGTTTTTGGAAGCAAAAAAATCAAACCAGCCATTGATGATATGGGTTTTAAATAAGGTAAAAGAGCGGTGACCTGCCACGGGGATCAAATTGATGTTAACAATTCCGGTTGGGCCCACGTCAGGGCCAGTTAAGTATCGACCTGCGATGTGTCCACCTTCAAAATTTCCAAGACTGGAAATGGTCATGGAAAGCTGATTGGTGGTGCTTGTTAGATCCGCCGTTGCGGTTCCGTATTTGATTTCAATTTGATCTGAAGCATTGGAATAGGCTGCAACTAATTGAAATAATCGTTGTTTACCGACGGGAATTTCAATCTCAATATCTGGAGTTATCTCTGTACCAATCTCTTTAAAGTCACCATGCTCTTTTTTAGCATAGATTACGGAATTGATGCCTTCGCCGCTGATGTTGACAGCTAAAAATTTAAGGCAAGTCGTACAGGTGAGAGCGTTTAGTTTTTCGCTGGGAGGAAGTGAAATAACGAGGGAGGCACTGTCCTCGGCGGCGCGCTGACAAGCCACAGAGCTTGCAATCAGGGAAAACAAAACTGTTCGTTTTAAAAAAAGAATCACGCTTATCACCTCGACTCTTGCTTATCGAACGATTTTGCAAAAACTTAACCGTGGTCTGCGTAGATTCGAAATGGGCGTATTTTTATCAATTTGAGACATCGAACCGTCTCGCTTTGCAACGAGACGGTTCAGTGGCGTCTCGCTGCAAAGCGAGACGATTCAGCAGATCAATTAAGCGGCAAAAAATCGGGTTTCGATTTTTTTGTATTGCTTGGCAAATTGAAATGTTTTTGCAGAATACGATTTTTGGTATTTAGAAAATTGTTTATCTAAAAATGTGTAATAATTTTTGTACAACATGTTGCCAAAAAACTTACAATACCATGTTGGCGAAGCTGTTGGTACAAACTCGTGGGAGCGGCAAAATTTATGGGTGTAGGTATTCATCAATCCCCACCACTTCATCGCCTCTGAGCGGTGAATAAAATTACCAACAAAAAATGGTTTTCCATGATGAGTCAACCCCACCTCAAAACCTTTACCTGCTGGTTTGCAATAGGCTTTAAACGTCATTTTTCCGAACTTGTGATTTTTCATTTTGGTCATTATAAGACCTCCTTTGTAGGAACAGTATCGGCTCATCCTACAAAATGAAAAGTCTGGATTGATTTTTATAGACTCGACAAACATCGACGACAAAATTTCGACGTCGAAATTTTGTCGGCCAATTTATAACTCGACTTTATTTTTCGAAATAATTAAAAATATCTGCAAGAGCTTGATTGCGGAAACTATCAGTCTCCATTAAAATTTCATGATAGCTCTGATAGGTTTTTATCTGGCATTTGGAAACAGTATCACAAACGTACTTCTGTGCCTTTGCATCGACTCTAAAATCGCGGCTAGCCACTAGTACTAGTACTAGTAAAAAAATATCATTGGTGACTTTTAAAAGCTGGCCTCTTTCGCGCAAAACCTTTCCAGCCGTTAAAGCTTGCTCTGTCCACTTGATGGAGGGACCACCAACGATGGCCTGGGGCCACTTGTTCCAAAGGTAATCGTTGATCCGAAAACGATCCTTAATGCTTGTCAAATTTGCGGGATAGTCAGTGTCGTCCCCGTGGAAGGAGCGCACACTGATCTTGCGGCCATCGGGAAGAGTTTCTTGTCCAGCCCAGGCAAAGGCTTTCTCGCCGGGAGTGTAACCATAACAATCCAACTCACCAATAGTGACAAGATCAGTGATCCCGCAAACAAGGCTTGTTTTAAGGAGGACAAATTTCTGTTTGGTTTTAATTTTGAACATGGAGCCCGACAGCAAAAAGAGTTGCCGTTGAACGACCCGTTTATCTTTTAAAACGATGTCATTCACAAATTGCGTAAAGTCCTTAACGTAATCATCAAAACGCTCAACATGGCCAACAGTGGTATCGGGAAGTTCATGCCCCTTCGTGAGAACAGTGGGCGTAAAACCTTGGCCTCTATGGTCGAGCGACAAAAGAATTTACTTGGTAAAATGATCCATTCCCGGAGTCGAGAAGTGAAACCATTTTTTCAAGGACCGTTTTTTCTGAGGACGCCCAAAGTGGACTCGACGTTAACACCACAAAAACTGCTAAAATCCATTTTTGATTTTTCATAAATCCCCCGATTTATTCTTAAGCTCGCATGTTTATAAATTGCAACGGAACGCCCACATTGGAACGTTTCATCAGCGCGATGCACTCTTGGAGCTCATCAATGCTTTTTGAAGTCACGCGAACAAGGTCATCGTTGATGGCTGCCTGAACTTTGAGTTTTGAATCTTTGATTTCTTTGACTACTTTTTTTGCAGCTTCTTTTTCGATACCTTGCAGAATTTTAACGGACTGGCGCCAGAGCATACCACCTGCGGGTTCGGCTTTTTCGAAAGACAAGGCTCGGATATCAATTCCACGGCGATGGGCTTTTGAAAGTAAAATATCTTTGATCGCATTGAGTTTGTAGTCATCTTCGGCCAAAACAACCAGCGTTTTACGATCCCACTGAACCTCAAATTTACTGCCCTTAAAGTCATAGCGACCCATGAGCTCTTTTTTAGCTTGGTTCACGGCATTGTCGAGTTCTTGAATGTTGAGTTCGGAGACGATGTCAAAAGATGGCATGCCCCTGTCTACCAAAGGGTTTCACACGAACTCAAGGATTTTGTTTTAGAAGCTATTTTGAGGGTTTTGGCGACGAGGGTTCCCGGCCCTTTTCGATTTCGGCTGCCAGTTCGCGAACTTGATTGAGTTGCTCTGCCGACAGATTCTCCTGCATAAATTGCCCTGGATTTTGCGAACCCTTCGAAACGATCTCCTGCATTTTTGCAGGGTCTCCGTCGGACTTTTTAGCTAGCCCCTCAAGGACTTTGGCGGCAATTTCGTAAAGTTGCTGCTTTTGGGCTTCGTTACCCTTCACCAGCATATCCGCTCCGGCTTCGCCGGTTTTAAATTTAGGGTTCTCTTGAAATGCTTTTTCACGTTCTGTGGGATTGGTCATGGCTTTCACCGTCTTTTCCAACGCTTCTTGAGACGAATTATCAAGTTCGGCCACTGCCACACTGCCAAAAATCGCAACACAAAAAAATAATTTTAATTTCGCCATGTGAGCTTATCGTCAAAAATATGCCAAAACTTAAGGCATTATGCGGCCGCGCCTTGCGTTTTACCCCTATGCATTTACGCTAAGCTAACTATCAACAAAGGAGTCTTTATGTCTCATATTTTAACAGTTTTATTTTTGGGTTTAGTGAGCTTTTCGAGTCAAGCCATCGACAACAGTTTTCATGTGCAATCCCGCGGAACAGAAACCTGGGTGCAATTGAAATTCAATCCGGTTGTCTCCTCGCTGGCTGCGGATATTTTATTTGTGGTGGATAACTCTGGAAGTATGAACACATTTCAGCAGAATTTAATTAAAAATATCGAGGCCTTTTTGAATGCAATCCCGCAAAGCTATTTGCAGGTGGGCGTGATCACCACATCGACGCAATATTATGTCTCCCTCCCTGCGTCTTTTAAACCAGGTCATCTGATCAACGGCGTACATAAAAGCTCGGATCCACAGTTTATTGATAAACTTAAAAAATCACTTCTTGTCGGCACGAATGGAGACGGTACCGAACGCCCCTTTGACTCCCTTTCTATGGCCCTCAGTGAGCCTTTACTATCGACTGTAAACGCGGGTTTTCTACGCCCGAATGCAGATCTTTACATTGTTTTCATCACCGACACTCAAGATCAGAGCACGATGGACACAAATGTTTTGCTGACACAGATCAAAGCGCTAAAACCCCAACAGACCCTCACCACCCTTGCTGCCATGGCAGTTCCAAATGGTGCAAACTGCGTGGGTGAACAAGCTGAGATGTCAAAATCCACAAAAATCCAAGATTTCGTCAGCCTCACAGGTGGCTCTGTATTTTCCATTTGCGATGATTTCGCAAAAAGCCTGGTCGCCGCGATCAATGTGTCCGTGATCACTGCAAATACGCTAGTTCTTGAAGGAACAGAAACTCTCAAAACTCCAGTCTTCTCGACCATTCAGGTTGAAGTGGACGGACAAAACTACCTGCCTGGCGATGTTGCCACCAGTTGGACTTACAGCTCTAAAATCAAAACCATCACTTTTTCTGATTTGTTGATCTCAGAGTCTGTTGCCAAGGGACCAATATTGGTGACATACCAGGTTCAGTGAACAGAACTCTCTTCGACTTTATCAAATCGTTTTTAATACCCATGCTCGTCGGCAAGACGGGCGTGATGTTTTTTGGCCTCAATTACTCTCAGTATCCTGGCGAGGGCTATGGTTACGGCCTGGTGGCGAGCATGCTTATCACAGTTCTCTCTTTGCTGGGGCTTATCTACAAATATCGAAATATTGAAGACTTGTAGGAATTCTTCCCCCGACTCGCAATACGGTCTCGTCATTCGATTGTAAAATCCACAGTATTGTTCCTCACATCGACAGTTTTTCATCGCCAAACTCCCTCTGTTTTCCACTCGTTCGGCTAACAACTTGCAATGTTATTTTTAACTCAATCAATACACAAAGGAGCCATTGTGCAGTTATTAAAAAATTCTCTTATTTTGGGTGTTCTAGCGACCCTTTTACTATTTAGCACTCCAACCCTCGCTTGCACTGATGGCGCAATTTACAAGCAATGCCAAAACCAAATGTCGATTTTTACCGCCGCAATCAAAAAAGCTCAACTGAGCAATAAAACTCTCGTGGTCACCGTGGGCTACGAAAACTGTCCTTGGTGCCAAAGTCTCGGAAAAATGTTTAATGATTTCGATTCTCAACAAGCAACCATCGCCACACAATTTGATTTTGTTGAAATCGCCGCCTACTCCTACGATAGATTCAGCAAAAAATTTGCTGAAGTCCCATCAGGTATGGCTCTGGGCGAGCAACTGATCACCCGACTTGCTGCGCCCGCCACCATCAGCGGCTTTCCAGTAATGTTTGTGGTAAATCCTCGCACTGGGAAAGCCAGCATGATTGAGACCGGTCGTCTCGAAGACAATGACGAGGCTCGCGGCGTGTACGGACACAGCGAACAGAAGGTTATCGAGGCTCTTTACCAGGACCGAAGTGCCACTTTATCTGTGGAGTAAAACCCACACTCCGTTTTTCAGTCAGACAAAATCTTGTCTGACTTTTTCAGAAGCCTTGCTGAAAGACTCACTTCCTCTCTGACAATTCGTTAAACACTTGATGTAAAGCTTCCACTTTTTTAGAAAATAATTGTTTTTGTTTTCGCTCTCATATATGGTTTCACTCATGGCAAGTCTTGTTTTTTCTCTTTTTTTAACTCTCTCGATGTGTTCGGCAAATGCGATCACTCCCAGTCAGCCGGCGGATGCACAAACTGTAGCCGTTGACCCCTACATGTTTGGAGTCTGTGAAGGCATCGCCAGTATTTCCATGACTGTCACCGATATGCAGCTTCAACGCTCCGAAAAAAACTTGCTGATCTTTAGCATCGCGACAGACCAAAAAACCAGACAAGAGTTTTACTGTTTCCAATGCGTCGGCGAAAAACCCGAAGAAGAAATGATAGTTCTCTCTTCGGTGAACAGCGCACAAATCGCCTGCAGCGAAGGTCTGTAATCCTATGTGGTCTGCAGAGTCTCTGACCGCTCTAGTCTCCCTAACCTTTATGGAAATTGTCCTCGGAATCGACAATGTGATCTTTATTGCCTTACTCACCGGTCGGCTGCCTGCAGAACAACAGGCCAAAGCCCGCAACCTCGGCTTGGCCGTGGCCTTAATCAGTCGTCTGCTTCTGTTGTTCTCATTAAGTTGGCTGATGGGGCTCACCGAACCTCTCATCGTTATTGCCAATCACGGATTTTCATTTCGCGATCTCGTGCTCATCGCCGGCGGTGTTTTTTTAATCGCCAAAGCCACCAAAGAAATCCACGACAAAGTCGAACACGTGGACCACACGCCACAGATGCAGTCTTCTGCGAGCAACGTGGGTTTTGTGATCGCACAAATCATGATTATCGATATCGTATTTTCCTTAGATTCGGTTATAACCGCCATCGGGATGGCGAAGGATATCAACATCATGGTGATTGCGATGGTGATCTCCATGGTCGTTATGCTGGCGTCGGCTCGCTTTATCAGTGAATTTGTTGAGACTCATCCGACTGTTAAAATTTTGGCTCTGGCTTTCTTAATTTTGATTGGTGTATTTCTTCTTTTGGAAGGGATGCAGTCCCATGTCGAAAAGAACTATATTTACTTTGCTATGTTTTTTGCATTTGCGGTAGAGTTGGTAAATATGCGTTTTCGTAAAAGAAGTACAACTCCATGAAAGTGAGCCCAGGTCAGGCTTTAGACATCCTCCTCAACGGGGGCGTTGTCGCATTGCCGACGGAGACCGTTTATGGCCTCGCAGGCTCCGCCTTCGATTATGAAGCCCTCGAAAAAATCTTTAAAGTAAAACAGCGCCCCCTCTTTGATCCACTGATCGTGCACATCGGCTCAAAATCGCAAGTTTACAAAGTCGTGAAACACTGGCCTCTCTACTGCCAAAAACTCGCCGATACATTTTGGCCCGGCCCCCTCACAATCATCACTGCAAAGCACGCAGACATTGGCCCCCTGATTACCGCCGACCAACCCAACGTCGCTGTCCGCATGCCACAGAATTCGTTATTTCTCGAACTGGCGAATGCAGTGGGACCTCTCGCAGCGCCAAGCGCCAACCGATTTGGCAAAACAAGTCCCACCTCTGCTGACCACGTTGAAAAAGAATTTTCCGGCCAAGTCCCTGTGGTCGATGGGGGTGATTGCGAAGTGGGTATCGAATCGACCATCATTCGTGTTTCAGAAACAGCGGACGGCACTCTTTCTGTTTTGATTTTACGCCCGGGAGCGATTTCCGAAACCGATATTCTCAACTGCTTGTCGATATATTATAAAAAACTCGAAGTGAGCTACGGAACTTCCAAGGATTCACCAGGCTCCCTCAACAATCACTATCAACCTGATTTCCCCTTGATCATCGCGCAAAATAGTATTCGTTGGAACGAAACCCTCCACAAAGAAATTTGTGCATCCCTCAAATTAAAGGAAACGGCAAAACCCGTATTTTGGGATTTTTCGTCGAATGATCCCTTGATCGTCGCTCGAACACTCTATAAAGAGATGCGCGAAAAATCGGATGAGCTCAAAGCGGGTTCCTACATTTTTTTAACTTTGCCGATTGCCTACACAAAACCTCGTTGGGTGGCCATCAAAGATCGTATCGATAAATCCTGCACCGCCAAAATTAAGAAGATAGCAGGGCTTCCGCAAATTTTTCTAAAAAACAAGGCCCTCTGAGAGCAAGCGATGAATACACCTGACGTTAAACCAAAATGGACTCTATCAATCGAAGCTGACGACTTTATTGTGAAGATTGCCGAATCCCCAGAGGATATTGTAAAAGCACAAAAGTTGCGCCATAAAATTTTTCTTGAAGAAGGTCTTGGACAAAGTCACGAAACTGGCTTGGATTTTGATGCCTACGATACCATTGCCGACCACTTGATGATCATCGATAGAAAAAGCGGCGACGCGGTTGGCACTTACCGCTTGATTCACTCGTCGGAAGCCCCGCGATTTTATTCCCAGAGCGAATTTTATCTGGATGAGTTTTTGCAAATAGATGGGGCAAAACTCGAAATGGGACGCGCCTGCACTCATATGGACTTTCGCAATGGACGAACCATGGATCTTTTGTGGCAAGGACTCTCTCAGTATATTGCCCTCTCGAAAACTCGCTACCTATTTGGTTGCTCCAGCGTTAAGACCACCGATGGCCTTTATATGTTTTCCATGATGAAAAGCTTAGCCGAAAACGAACAGCTCAAGTGGGACTTTAACATATATCCTATTCCTGGCTTCCAGTGGCCCCAGGCGCAAGCCGTCTTTGACACGTCAACTCCATTGAAGGGTTACACAAAGGAGCTCCCGCCACTTCTCCGCTCTTATTTGAATGCAGGAAGTTTTGTTTATGGCCTACCGGCCTACGACAAAGATTTTTCGTGCTTTGATCTGTTCACCATTCTCGATTTGCAAAAGCTGAATAAAAAGTTTCAAGCGCGCTACAATCTAGAAACCTTTTTGCAAACAATCCATTAAGAACACAAAAAAAGGCCTGCCACGATTCCGTAGCAGGCCATAATTTATATTAAGAACCTAAGATAACTCGAAGTTGCCTTATTGGTTCATCGCCTTATCAGCTTTATCGGCTGTGGCTGTGCTAATCACAACATCCACGCGACGATTCTGCGCTCGTCCTTGCTTGCTTTTGTTGGAAGCAATGGGCTTTTTAAAACCATACCCTACAGCCTCAATCTCGCTTGAGCTTTGAGTACTTGTTTCAAGGTACGTGGCCACTGTTTTAGCGCGATCCGCAGATAGCTTTTCGTTAATAGCTGCAGCACCTGTAGAATCCGTATGACCCTCGACAACAACTTTTTGGGTTGGCAGTGAATTCACAACATCAGATACCTTCGTTAAAATCGCTAGAGACTCTTGCGAAAGTTCCGCTTGTCCAGATTTAAAATTCATCGTTTTAAGTCGGATCACAAGATTTTTACCTTGTTGAAAAACTTCAGCATCGGCTTTTGAAAAGCTTCTACGAGCTTCATCGAGAGCTTGTTGAAGCGTGATGGCTTTGCTCTGATCATTCACTGTTTTACCGAGTGAATCAACTTTACCTTGAGCGTACTCGAGGTTTCCAGATAAGTTTCCGATCTTGCGGTTTTGATCCACCAGTTTAACGGCAACCGACTCTGATGTAGAATCACCGTTCTTTTTAGCAGCGGCTAAAACCTCTACAAGATAAAGAGCAGAGGCATTCGCTTTTTCGACAGCTTGACCATAGGCATCTTGAACTTTCACATTGGTCGCAATAGCAGTTTCGGCAGTTTTAAGATCGATTTGCGCCTTTTTTAAAGTTTGCGGAGTTCTTTTTTCTGCGCCAGTATCAATACTTCCTTGGATGCGGCTTCGGGCCTGACCCAAAAGATTTCCCTGTACAGCCTGAGTTTCTAAACTCATGTATCCGCGCTCAAGGCGTGCTACGTCTTCGGCAGATAATTCTTTATCTAAACGATCTGAAGCTTTTTCGACTTCACGATCCAATTTTTTTAGATTTTTGTTGGTGATATCTTGTTTTGTAGCGCCCACTTCAATAGCTCTTGCACGAGCTGTGAGAACAGCAGGAATATATTGTCTGCGACCTTCCGCAACTTCGTTGGCTTTCTGCAAATACGATGTCGCGTAGGCAAGAGATTCTATAATCTTTGACTGCTCATCGCCGTCTTTAAGATCCTTGCGAGCTTCGTCTAAGTACTCAGCACCTTTATCATATTGTTCTGGAGCAAGAACATCGGTGTTTGCGATGCTAGCTGCGGTGTATTCAGATTCTAGTTTAGCTAATTCCTCAGTAGGATTTGCCGTAGCCGGCATTGAGGCTTTATCGATGCCCGTTGCGCAAGCTGAGAGCATCAAAGCAGCTGCTAGAGTGATTCCAGCAAGTTTTGCTGTGTTACCCGTTAAATGGGCAAATAAATTTTTATTTAATTTTATCATTTTATATTCTCCTTTAAAGAATTTTCTATGTGTGTCTTTTTTAAACACACCTTAATTTCGATCAAATGCATTACGTTCTATTTTTACCCTCTGCGTTCATAAAAAGTACCGCCTTATCACCTCCATTATCGAACAGACAGATCCTGCATTCGTCTCAATACTTATCTGCGATCTTGATGCCACTTTGGATTTGTGATTTTTTGCACAGCCAAAGGGCGGGATAGACGTCGAATTAACAGATCAGAAGATTAAAAGTTAAGCCTATTGACGAAAGCCCCGATGAGACTTTAACCATTCAACAAGGAGACCCCATGGGCTTAAAAGCTAGAAAAATTCAAACAGACTTAGAAGTTTTCGCCTCTCAGTGCGAAACAAACCTTAATAAACTTTTAGGAACTCAATTTACATTTGAATACAATTGGAACTGCCTACCAAAAGACATCGATGGATGGAACTGGGAGACTGAGGATTTAAATACTTGTTTTTACAATTCGTACTTTAAGCCCGTAGAAACCGCTTTTTCGGAAATGTTTAAAGACAAAATGTATAAGGATGCTATTTTAAAGCAAATCAAAACCATCCAAATTGAACCAGGACGATCTACCGCGGCTGACTATGATTACGCAGCTCCTAAGCTTATTATCAAGAACACGTTGTGTGCGAACCAAAAAGCCAATATTACTGATTTTTTAAAAGGTTCTATTCGTCAGATCGAAGAAACTATCAACAGTAAATTAAATTAAACTTTACAGGTTTATCAGCGACGATGAATTGCTGACTTTGCATTGAGTCTTGCATTGAGTCTTGAATTGAGTCTTGCAGTGAGCTGGCACTTCCAATAAGGGCAGCAAAGGCAGACAACTGCAGGTTCGCTTTATAAAAATCATCTTTATGCAGGAGCGCAAAGTATCGATCATTGGCCGTAGCTCCTGCCTGAAGCAGCCACGGCGCCGGAAGCGAATCAAAGCTGTCTTGCGGACCCGCAATCAAAAATACCCGGTTCACTTTGTGGAGTTTGCCCATAAAGGCAACGTGCCCAGACCCTTGCGAATAGTATTCGCGCCACCGCCCTTCAGCGGCACTTGATAGTGGTCACTGCGTTGGGATAATCCAGGGCCACAACATCGTAGCCCAGCGTTGCAGCAAACTGCTGGAGAGCGCGAAAGTTTAATGGCTTACTTCCAGTTCCTCCCACCGTCACCAAAAGCTTTCCATTTCTTACGAGAGGAGTTTCGTAAGCGAGGTGCTCACCATTTATTTTTTTTGCCTTGGGATTTACGACACTTGGATCCAATTGAATGGGGCCGATCTGCGCACAGGCAGAGTTACAAAAAACCAGCAACGCCAGAAAAAATAAATTCTCCCCACAAGAATCTACTTTTTCAATTTCTCAAGAACAGCAAACGCAGGATTGGCTTTTAATTTTTCTTGCGCATAATATTTTTTATTATTTTCCTGACGCTTTTCGCAGGCATCCTTATCTAGGCATTTCGGATACGGCGAAACCGCCAAGGCAAAAAGATCGCTGATAAACTCGCCCATATCGAGCTCGTTGTGCTGCACAAAGGTTACTTCGAGCTTGCTGTCGACGTTCAACCCACTGTGAGGCGCATGCCCTTTTTGATCGGCCTTCGTTTCGTTAACAATGTATTCTGTGAATTTATTTTTGATGGGCAGCGAAATATCTTCAGCACACAATGAGCACTCTTGCTCCTGCGACACTGAATAAGTGCCTTGGGCGGTGTAAATATCCCCGGCTTTTTGAATAAATACTTTTAATTCAAATTCCTTGAGACCATCAACAATTTGCGCCACTTTTTCATCAATGGCTTTTTCGTCTTTCGATTTTACCGAAAATTCATGTCCCTCTTCACCAATATCCAACAAATTTATTTTCATTTTATGACTCTTTTAAAAAGGTTTTTGATGTTAATTGAAATTTTTCATCCAGCTCGCAAACAAGCGGAATTCCCGTTTCAAACTCGAACTCGACAATGTCCTGATCCGAAATTTTTGCTAAGTGTTTTACTAAAGCCCGAAGACTGTTGCCGTGGGCGACAACAAGAACCTTCTGCTGCTTTTGAATCTGCGGCAGGATGGTCTCTTGCCAGTAAGGCAGAACACGCTCTACTGTTTGTTTGAGGGCTTCGCCCTGTGGCAGCGGCACGCCTGTGTAGCGCCTGTCGCTTGCAAAGTCTTTATTGGTTTGTTCTGATGGCGGCGGAGGAAGCACATCGTAGCTGCGACGCCAGATCTTTACCTGAGCTTCGCCAAATTTTTCCTTGGTTTCGGTTTTATTTAATCCCTGCAGACCGCCGTAATGGCGCTCGTTTAATCTCCACGATTTATATTGTGGCAACCATGTTTGGCCGAGCTCTTCTAGAGCCAGCCAGGAGGTTTTAATCGCACGCTGAAGAACAGATGTGAACACAACATCAAATTCAAAGCCGTGATTTAAAAGCAAGCGACCGGCTTTACGCGCTTCGCTCTCACCAAGTTCCGTAAGGGGAACATCGACCCATCCGGTGAAGCGATTTTCGAGATTCCATAGACTTTGACCATGACGAACTAATACTAATTTCATGGTTCGCAATATAGTTAAAATTTATGGATTAGTTAAGACATAAAAAGGCGATGCCACCAGCATTCTGCTATCGGGTCTTTCATCCTAAAAACCATCGCCCGTCCCAATTAGAAGGCTAAGAGACTTTTGCCTTCTCAGCAAAGCCTAACGCACTTGGTTACAACAAACAATACCTTAGTCTAGTCTTTCGATGTTGCCGTACTTCATTTCGGCCTTGATTAGGAGGGATTTTGGGTCGGAGGAGCTCTCAAGGCTCTCATCCACGGCGCCAGATTCCACGTTGAGATCAAAAATATAGCTTCGATCCTTGAGGGGCTGCAAAAAAACTTCGCCATTGATCATTTGAATTTCTACAGAGGCGGCTATTTTTCGAACTTCGATCTCGCCGTGCAGACCTTCGATCTTGAGGTTCTTTGCCGGCACAGTGATGTCGCAGTCAACGATGGCTGAGGAGAAATCCAAACGAACCGATGCCGCTTCAGGGTCGCGCTCGAGCACGGTGGTTTTACCCACCCCATCGCAGTTCCAATTGATCTCCGAACCTGCCATGGAATAATCGATGCGAATTTCCCCAGAGCCGAATTTGATTTCGATGAGGCGAATGGAATCATCCAAAGCTTCCGCACCCTCGCGGCTGCCCATGGAAAAATCGGACTTTTCTGAATCTGTGATTTGCGTAGTTTTATTTGTGTAGTACTGAAAGATTCCGAAGACAATGCTGCAGCAAAAGACGGCAGAGATAAATCCCAGTGCGAACCATCTTTTATTCACGCGAGCACCTACCTTCCCATTCGGTTGCGACAGTAAAGCTCTGGCCACTCTTTAATGCAAGCTTGAAACAAACTTTCGGTGTCCACATTGTGACGGTTCATCACCTTGGGTTCCTGATACGGACGCCCCGCACGACTTGCCGGTTGTCTTGATGACGAAGATGAAGACGAGGAACAGGCGGTTAACAAAGCCATGGAAAATGCGATTAAAACCAATTTCATAAGATCTCCTTAGAGCGTTCTTATGAAATTTATCGGCTTTTTTATAAATCTTATTAACAGGACCTAATAATAGGTCACTCCTTCGGAGCTCCCGTGGCCTAGATGCTTGTTTCAATGGGAGCTTCGGAGAAGCGACCTTTATCCAACCGGGAGCTTCGAAGAAGCGACCTTATAGTGACTGGCCCATTTTTACTTTACCAGCTTCGCTGGGGGTCCAGTTGAGCTTGGGCTCGGTGAGAAGAACCACTGTGCTTCCCAAATTAAAAACACCCAATTCATCGCCCACAGCTACAGTTTTCGGTGGCGTGTACTCCATCAGGAGGCGGCGGTTTTTAAACGGATACTCGTTGGTGTGAACAGAGGGATCAAATGGAAATGACATACTCCCCACGTTAGTGGCGCCTACCATGACAAGGATGGCACGGCCCTGCGCGGTTTCAATTCCAATCGCCACACGCTCATTCACAGCAAGAACTCCGGGAATATTTCGCAGGCTCCAATAATTGACTGGCCAGAGTTCGCCAGGAAACGTTTTTAGCCAGCACACTTTGCCTTTAATGGGCGAGTGGACGCGGTGATAGTCTTTGGGACTGAGGTAGTAGGTCGTAAATGTTCCGCCCTCGAGTGAGTCAGCCCAGGGAGTTTGCGGCAAAAACTCATCCAAAGTGTATTTAATTCCTTTGGCCTGAATAAGAATACCTTGCACAATTTTACCGCTCTGAGTGATTCGACTATCGCACGGATGGATGCGCTCCCCGCAGAGTGGGCGAGCTTCTTTTTTTAAGCGGCGGGAAAACAACTCCCCCACACTTTTGTATTCGCTGAGCGGTTTTTCGGCTTCGGCGATGTTGATTCCGACAAGGGATGCAAAAGCCTTTACTGAGAGTTGCGCTAAAGGCAGGGGCCATTTTTTGTAGGCAAAACTTCCCACATAATGGCTTAAGTACTTTTTTGGCAACTGAGGCATCACAGCACTCATTAACTGATCACGGATCATTTTAGATAAAAACTTCTTCTGCACGTATTTACTCACCATCAGCATGCCGTCTTCCTTCAACTGCCACCCACTAACTTCAGTCGACGTATCGTTAATTCCATGTTAGATTAGGCCACATGAGTAAAATAATCAAAGACTTAAAAATCCCCCTCGGGGAGGATTTGCAGGAAAAACTTCAGCTCCTAGAATCGGATTACAAAACTCATCGAATCTTGCGCAAGTCGATCGACGCTCGCGGCGTTAAAAAACCCGAATGGATCTATTCTGTAGAAATCTTTACACAGCAAGAAACGCCACCATCAGATAAAATCGTCGTTGAAAAAAAGATTTCCAATCCCACCTTCCGCCCGCTCATCATTGGCGCGGGACCCGCCGGCCTTTTTGCGGCCTTACGGCTCATTGAACGGGGTTTTAAGCCAATTCTCTTTGAACGCGGATCTGCCTGCGAAAAACGCATTGTCTCCATCAATAAGTTTTGGCGTTATGGCACCTTAAACCCAGAGGACAACGTTTGCTTTGGAGAAGGTGGCGCAGGGCTCTATTCAGACGGAAAATTGATCACACGCATTAAATCGCCGCACATCCCCTACGTGATGGATCGCCTTGTGGATTTTGGCGCTCCGGGGGAAATCAAATATTTGTCCAATCCCCATGTGGGCTCCGATAAAATTCGCCGCGTGATTCCAAAAATCCGCGAGTATTTGTTAGCCTCGGGTTGCGATATTTACTTTAACACTCGCGTTCAACGCATTATTTTTAAAAATCAAAAAGTGATGGGCGTTAAAACCTCCGATGAAAAAGAATTCCTTTCCCCCGTGGTTCTCCTCGCCACAGGTCACTCGGCCAGCGACATGTTTGATCATCTTCACGAAGAAGGCGTGGCTCTTGAGGGAAAATCCTTTGCGCTGGGTTTGCGCATCGAGCACTCACAGGAATTGATCAATTCCATCCAGTACGGCGAGCACAAAGACAATCCAGAATTAAAAGCAGCCAATTACAAGCTGACCCATCATGACTCCACGGACGACATCGGTGTTTATTCATTTTGCATGTGTCCAGGCGGTTACGTTTTATCATCTGGCACTGAAGCTGATGGCATTGTTGCTAACGGCATGAGCAACTACAATCGCGGCTCTCCCTATGCCAATGCCGCCATTGTTGTGTCTATCAATCATGAGAAACTTTTTGGCTCTGACGTTTTTGGCGGCATGAAACTGCGTCGACAGCTGGAACACGAATCGTTTATCCGCGTCAAAGAAAACAAGGGAACAAAACAAATTCCCACTCAGGATGTGCTCAGTTTTCTATCGCAAACAGACTCCAAACTAACAAGCTCCAGCTCGCCATCAGGAGCTACGCCCATTCGCTTGGATCGAATTTTACCGCCTAGCATCTACATGCGGCTCAGCGAAGCTTTGGAGATTTTTGATCGCAAGATGCGCGGGTTCGCTTCGCGCCACGCCCAACTGCATGGCATGGAAACACGAACCTCCTGCCCTATTCGCGTGCCGCGCTCAAACACCACCATGCAATCTATTTCGCACTTTGGTTTATTTCCTTTGGGTGAGGGTGCCGGTTATGCAGGCGGCATCACCAGCGCCGCCTGTGACGGCGTGCGCACCGCGGAAGCGATTGTTGACCAATTCGGACCAGCATGATGGGATCTCCTCATAGGAGATTTACATGCTATTAATCACAATCATTCTTTCCTCTTTGCTTTCATTTGCCGAGACCTACACCCTCCTGCGTTTTGAACCACCCCGAAATAATTTGGCTGTGATCGCAACTCTCGATGCCCAAAAATACTCTCCCGGAAATGAATTTGTTGTGGAGACTCCACAGGGCGCTTGTTTTTTGGTGGTTGAGAAAGTTGTGACAGATTACATTTACGTCAACACCGAACAGTGTCAGCGAGAGTATGTTTCCAAAGGCACCATTGTGGCTCCGAGACCCAAAGTGATGGTCGAAAGAATTATCACCGAAGAGCCTAAAATCATTCGCGCCGAAATGTCCACCGACAGCGTGACTGCAGACATCGGCTACATCGACCAAGAATTCTACGAGGCCTACATAAAAAACCGCCTCTCGGCGACTTTTTCTTATCTCACGGGAAATCGCCTCGACGGAGAGGCCCAACTCAATCCCTCAACCTCGATCAGCGATTTCCGCGGATCAAACACTTTGTCCCTAGGCGCAGAGTATTTCTTTTGGAAATTACCGTACAACCTCTCCCTCTCAGCCGGTGCGGCTTATCAGCTGCCGCGCTCCTATGGGCGTTTTCAACTGAGCGGACCCGGGGCTTCGCAAGTAGCTAATTTTAACGACGCCGCTAAAATCCAAACGCTTTCGCTATTTTCAAACCTTCGCTATCAGTGGAACGAAACCACATACGCTTATTTTGGTTTGAATCATTTGTTCGTCAACAGCTCTGGTTTTGCCGGCGAAATGAACGGTGATTTTGGATTTCACCTCGGTGGAAGATATTACGTTTGGCAAAACTTGTTTGCCGACGCCAGTTTTAATTTTTACAACTTGGATTACGAAATCAATAATCAAAAATTTGATTTTAGTCTTTCGGAACTCGAAATCAAAGCCGGTTATACGTTTTAGATTTTGAGGTCAATTGTGGATATGTGCAAAACTGCTAAAATTCGTTCCGTTGCGGGAACCTTTTTGTGTGCTGGCGTTTTAGCTTTGCCAGTCAATGACTTGTCCTCCTGGCAGCAAGAGGCTTTCTCAAAAAAATCGAGTAATGAATTCTCTGTGGAAAACGGCGCACTTTTGGTTTCGGTGAAAAAAACTGCCAGTCCTTTGTTTTTTAAAATGCCAGAAACAAAAAAAATAAAGGGCTTTAAAGTTTCTGGCGAGTTTAGAGGCTTGCCCAAATTTAAAGATTTGAGTCTTCAGGGAAAAAAAGGAACTGATGACTATCCTTTAAGAATTGGTTTTGTAGTTCCTGGCAAAAAAACTCTCACGGGATTGTACAAGCTCGTGGCTGCTCAATGGGTTAAAAGAATTTACGGCCTTTTACCAACAGGTACCGGATTAGACCGCATCGAATTTTTTAATGTCAGCCAAAACGCGGCAGAACTTGGTGTAAAACGCACTCATTATTCCTCTGACTTGTTAAACGAAACGATTTTCGCCATTCAAAAAGCTCCAGGAGCGTTCTCTATGGAACACAACTTAAAGGAGCCCCTCGATACGATTGCGATCTGGATCAGTATCGATGGCGACGACACCCTCTCCGATTACGGTGTCGCTCTCTCCTCCATTGAGTTGCTCTATTGAGTTGCTCTATTAACTAGCTTCTACGCCACTGGTGATACCGCTCTAACCATTTGAAAGCGTATTGGGGCGTGTTCTCGCGCTTCCAAACACCGGCTGCAAATTTGTTTGCCTCGGCCAAAGTGGGATAAATATGGATGGTTCCGAGAATCTTATTGAGACCAAAACCATGTTTCATGGCGGCGACATACTCTGCAATAATATCACCAGCGTGGCTGCCCACGATGGTCACTCCCAGAATGCGATCTGAGTTTGGCGTTGTGAGCACTTTAACAAAACCATGAGCTTCGCCATCGGTGATGGCTCGATCTAAATCATCGATATGATATTTTGTGACCGCGAAGGGAATCTTTTTTTCCGTAGCTTCAGTCTCATTCAGCCCCACTCTCGCCACTTCGGGATCAGTAAACGTACACCAGGGAATCACCCGGTAATCCACTTTGTACTTTTTAAACGGACTAAAGAGCGCATTCACGGCCACATACCACGCTTGATGGCTAGCTGTGTGGGTAAACTGATAGGGCCCTGTCACATCTCCACAGGTGTAGATGTTGGGGTAATTGGTTGTTTGCAAAAATTCGTTGGCTACAAGCGTTCCATTTTTTGCGATTTCCACATTGAGCTCTTCGAGACCAAAGCCCGACACATTGGCTTTGCGACCGAGAGCTAAAAGTATCTGATCGAATTCGACTTCAACATTGAGCCCCTTGTTGTCGCAAATTAAGATGTTTTTTCCGTTTCGCTGAACGATCTCGACGGCTTTGTGGGATTTGTGGATGTGAACATTCTCCTTGGCGAACCGATCGTGAATCATTTCTGAAACATCCACGTCTTCCCTCGCAAGTAAACGGTCACCCATCTCTACGATGGACACCTGCGAGCCAAAGCGCGCGAAAGCTTGTGCGAGCTCACAGCCGATGGGTCCTCCTCCGAGAACAACGAGTTTCTTGGGCAGGTCCCGCAAACCCCAAACGTTATCACTTGTGAGGTAGGGAACACTCTCCAGCCCTTTAAGTTTGGGCACTAAGGGTCGAGCGCCGGTGGCGATGACAATACTTTTTGTGGTGATGATTTTGTTATTCACGCAAACCTCATAAGGAGAGATCACCTTGGCGTCCCCACTTAAACAATCAACCCCAAGCTTTGTGTAGCGTTCCACAGAATCATGGGGCTCGATGTTTTTTATAATCGCTTGCACTCGTTGCATGACTTTGGAAAAGTGGACTTCGGGCTTAGTGCCCACGTCGATTCCAAACTCATCGGCGCGTTTGATGTAGCTGAAAATCTTTGCGGAGCGAATCAGGGCCTTGCTGGGTACACAGCCAGTGTTAAGGCAGTCTCCACCCATCTTGTGTTTTTCGATGAGTGCCACCTTGGCTTTAACGGCGGAGGCAATATAAGCCGAAACTAGTCCTGCCGACCCCGCACCTATCACAACCATATTGTATTCGAATTTTTTTGGTTTTTTAAACTTTGAGAGGTGTTTCCTGGTTTTGAAAAAAGCGAGAAGGCTTTTTGCGAACAAGGGGAAAAGCCCCAGAGCGAGAAACGACAAAATTATTTTCAACGAAACGATATCCTGCGGCGACTCTAACTGTGACAATTGCGTGCCCGCATTCACATACACAACGGTGCCAGCAAACATCCCCACCTGACTGACAATAAAAAACGTCAATGTTGGTATTTTAGTAAGCCCCATCAAGATATTGACTAAAAAAAATGGCACGGCTGGTATGAGTCGTAACGTAAATAGATAAACTGCCCCATCTTTTTGAATTCCCTGATTGATAGTAGCAAAGCGCTCAGAAAACTTTTGCTCAAAAAAATCTTTAAATAAAAACCTTGAGGCGAGAAATGCCAAGGTGGCTCCAAGAGTGCTCGCAAAAGAAACGATGAGTGTGCCGTAAGTGATGCCAAAAATAGCTCCCGCAGCCAGAGTGAGCACTGCAGCGCCTGGAATTGAAAGCGCAGTGACAAGAACATAAAGTAAACCGAAGACACTCGCTGTGAAGAGAGGAGCCGCGAAAAATTGTTCTTGTAAACGTACTTGATTGCTCTTTAAAGATTGAAAGCTCAAGTGATTCCCGACATCTAAATAAAAATAGAAAAATATGGCTGTCAAAATTGCAAAAATAAGTAGAACTTTTAAAATCAAGTTCGATTTTATCAAATTCAATTTCGCCTTGTTCAAATTCATAACTCTCTCAATCCGATGACCATATTAAGATGGCCATCTTTGGGTTGCTCTTTATAAGTTTGAAACAATCGGTCCCACAGCGAAAGATGAAAGCCATAGTTACTATTGGTTTCATCAACATAAATGGAGTGATGGATGCGGTGCATATCCGGTGAAACTACGAACCACCTTAAGTAGTGATCCAAGCGAGTCAACATATAGACGTTGCCGTGAGTGAACATCGACATGGCATTTAACACCACCTCAAAAATCAACACAGCCACCGCAGGAGCTCCCAGTATTGCAATAACAGCGAATTTAATTCCCATGGAAATTAAAATTTCTACAGGATGAAAACGAACGCCCGTTGTTACGTCGACATCCAGGTCTGCGTGATGCATTTTGTGGAAGCGCCAAAACACCGGAATAAAATGGAATGAAACGTGTTGCAGATAAATTGTGAAGTCGAGAACGACTAGCGAAATAACGATGGCCCACGGCAGGGAGATATTCGCGTGATTGAAGAGACCCCAGTTGTTGTCTTGTGCGGTGAGCGCAAAACCAACCGCAGACACAGGTAAAATAAATCGCAGTAAGACGGTGTTAAACACAACGAGCCCAAGATTGGGGAGCCAGCGCGATAACTTTTTTTGTGTTAAGTTTCGACGAGGACTGAGCAATTCCCAAACAGAAATTACACCCAACACCCCGACGAAAAATCCCAAACGAATGAGTGTTTCACTGGAGATTTCACTGGGCACGAAAATACCAAAGGGCCAACGCGAGAAAGGCTAAAACTGTGGCCACAGTAAAAACCAGCTCGTTTTTCGAAGACGATTTTGATGTTTTTGCTGCCCATACCGTAAAATTAACAAGCTGGGTTTGATGTTGCCGACAAAATCCTGGAGAGTCCGCAGTGTAATCACAGGACAGACAATAGAATTCTTCCGCATGTAAATCATGCGCCATTTGCTCATCAATAAAAACGATTCCAAATTTCTCAAGTTCGGCGCGAAGAGACATGGCATCAGCAGCTGCAAGATCCACATAAATATAATCACCAGTGCTCCGATACAGAGGCAATCGTGTGGGGGTTCTTTCAACCTCCAACTTGCGAATTTTTTCTACAGCTTCTGGATCTTGAAAAATAGAGTATTCAATATTTTTCTGCTGCAGCAATTCCTCTAATTGACCGATGTGAAAACTACTAAATGGACCTATGCGCATTGTTGTTATCTTCCTTTTTTTGTATTTTTGCACAGTTTGAATGTGAAGAAAACTTAAATTAAAAATGCGCTGGTATGGTGTATGGTGTCTTAATGAATCAAAAACCACCCAAAAAAGATCCCGAACCCGAAGTTCCCATGCCACCCGAAAATGATCCCATACCCAAAGAATTTCCGGAGGTTGATCCCCCTCCCAATGAGTTCCCGCAGGAAGCTCCAACCAACCCCGACACGGAACGAAAAGAGGAGATTATTACTTAGGTTTTGCTGACCATGAAGTGCGTGAATCGCTCCGGACTTTTATTGACGGCTTGAGCATTGTTTTTACTTCGTGCTTCGCAACTTCGTGCGATATTGGCAATTTGCAATATGATCACCACAATGATTACACGCTCATTCAACGAACCCATACAGCAGCCTCACTACCTTGAACCGATCCAACAAATATTCCCAACTTAAAAATAGCTTTTTGGTCGATTCAACAAAAACTGTACATCAATACGCAAGTTAAACTGGCCCCGACATATCAACTGATGCCAAATTAAATTCTCAACACCTATCGGGTCGCACATTCGCCAACATGATTCTTGCTTGCAGACGTGGCACACCCAAACCTTCAAGTTGATTAATTTGAATATAGTCGCGCATATGAAGCAGAGCGCAAAAGCCCTCTATAATTCGCGTGAACGGCCGATAGTCCCAAAATTTTTCCTTTACTCTGACTCCATCCTGCACTGACCCCATTGTCCAGCGGTTTCGACCCGATACACCCATGGCAATGGCCGACGTAACCGCTCTGATAAAGCGCAAGTAGCCTGTGCGTTTTGCGATCTTGATATGCAGATGCAAGTGCGTGCCCACGTTTGCTAGCGAAATAATTTGCACGCCGTATTTGTGAGCAAACTTAACCAAGATTTCTTGGATGAGTTTTTTGTTTTTGGGAGTTTTAAAGGATTTCTCGTCGACAGCTTTAGAGGATCTAAGCACCAAATGCATGGATTTGGATGTGGAAATGGGTCGAGCGTAAGTCCGATTCTTTCGTTTATTCAGCAAAACGCCACCATAGGACTTTGAGCGTTTAGGAAAAAAATCGGTTTGTAACGCATTGTTAGTTTTCATAACCAATAAGTACATGAACGAAGGTATATACTCAAGCTATGACCGACTGAAAAATCAGGTTTTTTGGTTTTTAAAAATACGTTCTTTGATGGCCCTCGGTAAAGAAAGAGGAAATGTCTTAGCTAAGAAATGCATGTGGCACTGTTCGAACTCAACACAGAATGGTGACTTCACCGACATTGGTCGAGGCGTGAGATGTCACCTCAATGCGTTTTATATTCCGCAAGAATCAAAAACCACCTCGCTTCGAGGATAGAACTCCCTAAACTTCGCATTTTTAACTTTTTTGCATCTCAAACATACGTTATGATTTTGCTGTAGGGGGATTGATGCCTATTAAATTTTTTATCCTAGTTTGTCTTCTCGGCTTTACAGCCTGTAGTTCTTCGAACAATGCCCAACGCGGGATCGCTTCGGAAGTCACCGGAGCGGAGGACGCCTCTGCCGCCAACGACACCTCTGATATTCGTGTGGTCATGGACATCAATCCTGCTGTGCAAAAAATGACGGTGTATCGCGGCGGAAATCTTGCTTACACTTTTCCCATCTCCTCGGGGCGCGGCACCTTTGATATCCCCACAAACTTTAATAAAAGTCCCGACTGTTCAACAACGCCCATCGGAAGTTTTCAACCACAAATCCTCCGCGAGAAAAACTACTCCAACACGTGGCTCACTCGAAACCCTGAGACTGGTCGATATGAAGATGGCGCATTAATGGGTTGGAGTATTTTCTTCAATGGCGGTATCGCCATGCATGCTGCTGGAACCGAAGAAGCCTCAGTCGCGTTAGGACCCAAACCACCTGGAGAAACTAGCACAGGTTCTGGCGGCTGCGTTCGCCTCTTTCCTTGGGATGCACGAACCCTTTTTGACGAAATGGCTGCGTGTGATCGTTACGAAATGGAGCGCGTTTGTATCGAAAGAGAAGTTCTTCTCCCCTCTGCGCGCGCCAACCAACAGAACAACACCGTTGCTCAAGCTCCTCGCTGTTTACGAGCTGAAAATCGACGCAAGTGCGCAGACTACACATCTGCTCCAGACTGCTCGGCAACGGCTCGCCCGGGCTGGTGCCAAGATCCATTTCAATACCCTGTTACACGCCAACAACGCAATGTAAGCATTCAAGTAATGGATTCACGCCCTCAAGCCGAAAGAGATGCTGCGAACGCAAAATGTAGAGCCGATGAACAAACCTACAACCAAAGAAAAGCCGAATGCATTGGCAGTAAAATCGGCGTTGATCCTCATGCGAACAGCGCGGCTTACACACAGGCGTACGGAGCACTTTCGCAAACTCGTAAAAACGAAGTGAGCTACCAGTGCAACGAGCAGTTGTACAACGAAGCCGTCGTGGCCCGTGGCGGAACTCCCACCACAGCTGGCCCCACAACTGCGGGTGCAACCAACAGTGCTGAGGCGGCTCCCCTTTCTCCACCTCCACCACGCCGACGCTTCCGTGACACAACCTTCGGAAGTTGGATCAATAGAACTTTCGGTGGCCAACAGCAACCGGCAGCAGCTCCAACCCAGTAAGCTCATTTTGAGATGATTCCCCTCTGAAATCATCTCAAAGTGGAAATCTATTTTTCAAAAAAGCTAAAATTTTGCAGCTTTCGCTCCAAAACAGAACATCCTCCCCTTTAGTCCAGCGCTTTGCCAACCGAAGAGAATGTAGCTCAAAGGGGGAGTTATGAATAAATACTTAGTAATGGTTGGCCTAGTAGGGATAGCAGTTGTTTTCCAAAACTGTTCCGAAAAATCGTTTTCCGCACGCGAAGACATGAACAAACCGATGTCGGTAGAATCCGAGCAATTGGTTGAGGAAGAAATTCCAGATAACATCAAAGACGACGTCGAAGATGTTCTCAACGAGGACAACGACGAAGACGGAATTGACGATAGAGATGTCGTTAAAGAAGACCCAAAAAATACAGGCGGCGGTCATAACGGCGGCACAAACGTTGTTAAAGACCCAACTACTGCAGACGACGGTAAAGATACCGGCGACGATGATGACGGTACGAGCATTGTTAAAGAAGACCCAAAAACTGCGGACGGCGACGACGACGATACAAATGTCGTTGAAGAAGAACCTAAAAAAGTGAGCTGCAAACACCGTAGCGACGGTAACGCGCGCTTTGTGTGTATTCTTGCGGGTCCTGGAAAATCTACTCACGTTGCCGTGATCGACGATAAGATTGTGGAAAGCAACTCAACACCAAAAACAGCGTGTATGAGTGAACATGCCTGCGAGAATATTGTTGGAAAAAAATTGATCGTAAAATCCGTGGAAAAACGCGGCTATTGCAAAAACGGGACTCCGCAAGTCCTTATGTTTAGCGACGCCGATATCCAGCGCCTCATGGACAAAGTACAATAGTTAGAAATGCAAGCCTGGCAAATATTTTGCCCGGCCACTTAGAATTCGTCTGAACTCTCGTCTTGTACTTCAAGCTCCTCAGCCTCTGAGGAGCTTTCGTTTTCTGCGTCTCTGTTGACTGCCAAAATTCCAGCGCGTGCTTCAGATGTCCCAACGCCTGCATCTGTCGACTCCGACGTCGTCCCATCTTCAATGGCCGCTTGAACACTGGCTGCCGTCTGCGCCGCTTCTGCCGCCTGTTGTTTGAGGGCCAATTGCGCCTCGTAGCGTTCAAGCCACTTCATATCTTTGTTTTCAACAAGCTCGCCAACCGCCATAGCCTCACGGATGTCTTCGGCTTTTTCGCGCTCGCGCTTTTCTTTTTGACGAACTTTTTCCTGCTCAAAAAATTCTGAAGATGTATCAATGGAGTTTAATCGTTCGGTAATCAGACCCAACTCTTCTTCACCTTCAGAGTACGATGTGGCCGTGAACGAGGTGGACATGTTCGATGTTACGTCGCTCAAAGTTTCTTTTTCTTCCTCTTCGCCAATGCCTTCAGGCAAAAGCTGATCGATTTCGGAAAGCGAAGGGAGCTCGTGCAAATTGCGCAGACCAAAAATTTCTAAAAACTTACGATTTGTGGAATAAGCCATAGGCTTTCCAGGCAGATCCGTCTTGCCTTCAAAACTGACCAATCCCTTTTCCATCAGTGCGCGCACCAAATGGCCCGACTCCACGCCGCGGATTTGGTCCACTTCGTTTTTAATAATCGGTTGTTTGTAAGCAATGATCGAAAGCACTTCTAGAGCCGGTCCACTGAGACGAAACGGACGAGCTTTGCTGATTTTCTTTAAAAAATCCATATTGTCGAGCTTGGTACGCAGCTGCCATCCGCCAGTGACTTCTTCAAGTGTCACTCCCCGTGTGGGGTCTGCATAAATGCTCTGCAGCTCCTCGATGGCGCGCTTTAACATTTTGTTATCAATGTTGGTATTTTGAAAAACCACCTTCAAAGTGGCAAAACTTACGGCCTTGTCGGAGGCAAAAAATAAACTTTCTAAAATAGAAAAAAGCTGAAGCGAATCCACAAAGACCTGTTCGTCGGCTTGTTCTCCTGGCGGAACTTCCATCGACTGAAGCTCGAGGGGAATCTCTGGAGTCTCTGAGGCTGTGTCTTCCAAGTTTGTTCCGGCAATGGTTTCTTCCATTAGATTTTGTTGCTCTTCTGGTTCGTTATCAAACATCCGCATCCCTCTCAATATTCAGTTCTTGCTCCGCCTGTAAAATTTCGTCGTCAGTGGCAGAACTTGTCGGTATCACAACATCTTGTTCACTGTCTTCGGCGTCCAAACGGACCACCGGCACTTCTAGAGTCGCATCTTCCTGCGCTTGTTCAAAAATCTGATCGGCCACTTGCTCGGCGTCCAATGAGTTATACTCCTGAACACGCTCCAACATGCTGGCATCGATGGTGCGTTTGGCAGTTAAATAAATATCGCCGTACACTTCCGCCTGAAACACAGTGACTAAACCCATCTTCCCAAGCTCAAGAGCTGACAAAAATGTAATCAAGGTTTCGCTGCGAAAATCTTCGGCTTTATTGATAAGGTCTCGCAGCACAACTTGTTGACCCACGATTAAACGATCTTTGATCAACATAATTTGCGAGGCAACGGACTTGGCCTTCAAAGCCACGCGGTGAACAGTTTTTTTGATATTGCGAATCGCTCGTCGGTAATGGGAAATCAGCGCAAACAACCCACCGTCTTCGATAACGATGTCTGACTCGTGCTCGTCCTGCGGGAGTTCTTCGCGCACTCCGCGAATCCATTGATCGCGGCCAAGAAGAGGTTTTGCATAAAGCTGTTTTGCAGCGTCTTGAAAACGCTGATACTCCAAAAGACGGCTCACGAGCTCTTTGCGCGGATCTTCGATTTCGAGCAACTCACCGTTTTCGCTGTACTGAGGTAGCAACATCTGGGATTTGATCTGAATCAGCGTGGCAGCCATGGCGACAAAATCACCCGCGGTCTCAAGATCCAACTCTTTCATCCTGCGAATGTATTCCATGTACTGGGTCGTGATTTGATAAATATTAATATCAAATATATCCATTTCTTCTTTTCTGATCAGATAAAGAAGAAGCGGAAGAGGACCTTCAAAATGGGGTAAGTGAACTTCTATGCTCATAAGCGCTCCACCAAACCAACAGCTTCACCCAGAATCCAGTTCACAGGCAATGCCAATATGCGCAAGCCGCCGAAAATGACTAAAAGCAGCAACGTCCATTGTAGGACATCTTGCTTACTCTCCAACCAAAGATCCCATTTGAGCGGCAGAAATCGAGCTAAAACCTTCCCGCCATCCAGAGGGTGAATGGGCAGCAAATTGAAGACAGCGAGGTAGAGGTTGAGTGCTAAAAATGTGTAGATCATCTTTTGCAACTGAAACGAGGGAACAAAATTATTCTGTTTGGCAATAAACGCCAAAAAAGCCAAACCCACTAAGAATAACAAAACGTTCGAAAGCGGCCCGGCAAGGGCCACCCAAAACATATCTTTGCGCGGGTTCTGCAAATTTCGCGAATTCACCGGCACCGGCTTGGCCCATCCAAAAAGCGGCAATCCCGGCATCAAAATCGCCATAATTGGAAGCAGGACCGTACCCACCCAGTCGATATGTGCCATGGGGTTGAGTGTGAGTCGCCCCATCACCTTGGCTGTGTTGTCTCCCAGTTTCTGGGCCGTCCACCCGTGGGCATACTCGTGAAAACAGAGCGCAAACAAAAACGGAATGTAAAAGGTGATCACATCAATAATCTTATCAGGAGTTAGCATATTAAGACTGTAAAACAAAAAATTGCGGGATGTCCAGAACCCATTGCAAATGCTTTGTTGCTGCCTGTTTTAGCGACATTTTTCATGAATTTATTATTAATATAGCAAACGAAAACCTATGGAATATCAAATTCTACGCACAAACCTAGATGGTCTGATAATTGATGCCACTTTGGCGAATCCAAGCGATATGCTTGTAACAAGTTCAAATTACGATAGTAAATTCGATCTAATTTTAATAATGGTAAAAAAGTAGGAAAGGTTCTGGCGTGCTCACCGGTCTTGTCCTTATAGGCTTCGCTCATTCCTACTCGCTCAAAGATGTAGGAGCTCAATTTTTCCTGCCAATCGTTAAAGTCCCCACAGACAATCAAAGGGGCTTGCGGAGGAACAGATTGTTCGATCATTTTGCAAAGCTTTTTTATCTGTCGATGTCGACCCCATGCTGTGAGATCGAGGTGGACGGTCATCACATAGAGATTCCGTAACCTATTGTTAGGGAGGTTCATCACTCCTTTTAAAATTCCTCGCCTCTCTAGGCGATGGTTGGAGATATCATAATTTTCATAGCTGACAAAAGGGAGCTTACTTAAAATAGCATTTCCATGGTGCCCTCTGCTGTAAACAGCATTTTTTCCGTAAGCATAATGTGACCAAATCCCGTCTGCCAAAAATTCGAACTGAGATTGTTTTTCCAGCGCAGGAGTAATTCCAGCAACTTCCTGTAAGCAAACAACAGTCGCTCCTAGGTCTACAATACAATTCTTTATTTGTGACAAAGTTTTTTTTCGTTTACCTAGCGACCATCCTTTTTGAATATTTAAAGTAACTAGTTTAATTTTTTCTTTACCCACAATCACAGCCAATCGCGCACAAAAGAGAGAAACCACGTAAAAATGCGATCGAGCCAACGTCTCTGAATAAGCCCTTCCATCGTAATTTCTACGGAATGACTTCGATCCACCACAAATTGTTTTTCTAGTGAGGATAAGGACTCCCCATGTGTAAGCACAATGTCGATTTCGAGATCATGAAAAAAACTTCGATAATTCATATTGCTAGACCCTACAATAGCGTAATCGTCGATGATTAAAGATTTCGCATGCAAAAAATCCTTTTGATATTCAAAAATCTGAATACCAATAATTAAGAGTCCTCGATAGTAGGTTTCCATTATCAATTTCATAAATCGTAGATCGGGACAAGCGGGAACAAGAATTTCGACATCGATACCTTTATTTTTAGCCGCCAAAAGAGCTTTAAGAATTTTTGGCGGCGGTACAAAATAGGCATTGGTGATCCATACCCTTTTTTGTGCCAAAGTGATTCTTTGGCACAGGTCTTTATTATTTTTTTTGCGGACTTTTCGACTGTAATTCATTCGCAGTAGGGATGCGCTATCGAAGGCATCACTAAGTTTGGATTGTTTTAGTCTTATTTTATCCATTCTCTTCCAAATGATTTCAAAAACTTTTAACATTTCTAGGGCAGCCTGGCCTGTTACGCGAACACCAGTTTCCCGATTGGAATTATCGGTAATATTAAAGCTTCCTAAAAATAAAATCTGTGTATCAATCAAGCAGGTTTTTCTGTGGAGGCGTCGATTCCATTCAGACAGAGCTTGTAAGAGTAAATCCAAGCGCAACCACTTGTATGAAGTGTCCTGTGGAAATAAAAAAGGATGAAAAACTTTGAGCTGCACAGAACTACCAGATAAAATTGAAACTATTTTAGGAATTTCAAAATAGGAACCAAAGCCATCAACGATCAAACGAACTTCCACCTTACGCGCTGCTGCTGCCCTTAGCTCCTGCAGAATTAATTGACCAATCGGATCACAATTAAAAATATAAGTCTCAAGATCGATCAAGCTTTTAGCCTCGCGAATGGAGTCTACAAGATCAGAAAAATAATCCTGACGGAGATAATAAATTTTTTCGGTTTGCCAATGCATTTAATTTATCGATTCTCGTTTGCAAAGATTAATTGCTAAGGATTACTTTTAGGGTTTTCTCTTTTTCGGCATTACCAAACACCTCATAAGCTTTAACGACTTCGGATAACTTAAAACGATGTGTAATCAGCCCTTCGGGTTTAAGTTTTCCTGATTTGACAGTCTTAAGAAGCATCGAAGTTGTAGCGGTGTCGACAAGTCGTGTTGTGATTGTAATATTTCTGTCCCAAAGTTTTTCTAAATGAAGATCCACACTTATCCCGTGGACACCGATATTTGCAATGTGGCCGCCGGGGGCAATAATTTTTTGGCAAATTCCAAAAGTTTCAGGGAGACCGACAGCTTCGATGGCCACATCCACTCCTCGTTGATCGGTCCATTCCATGATCTTTTCAATGTAGGAGTCTTCACTACTATTTACTGTACGAGTTGCACCAAACTCCAAAGACATCTTTAGTCGCTCCTCATCCAGATCAATCATAATGATCTCTGCTGGAGTAAAAAACTGTGCGGTAATCAGTGCGGCAAGACCAATCGGACCGGCGCCAACGATGGCTACGGTATCACCAAGTCTGACTTTGCCATTTAAAACGCCACACTCAAACCCAGTAGGTAAAATATCGCTCAATAGGACCATGACTTCTTCGTTGCAGCCCGCAGGGATTGCATAAAGACTTGTCTCTGCATAAGGTATTCTTACAAACTCAGCTTGTGTTCCATCGATGGTGTTGCCTAGGATCCAGCCGCCATTTTCGCAGTGAGAATACATTCCTTTTTTGCAGGAATCGCAGGTGCCATCAGCGGTTATACAAGAGATAAGGACCAGGTCACCCACTTTAAATTTTGTGACTGCTTTACCAACCGCCTCAATCACCCCTGTGCCTTCGTGCCCTAGAGTTCTGCCTACTGTGACCAAGGGCAAGTCGCCCTTCATGATATGTAAGTCGGTACCACAGATTGTTGTTTTAGAAATTTTGACGATCGCATCGCTCTCCTTTAGAAGAATAGGCATACTTTTTTTAACATAGGCCATTTTTCCAGGCCCTTGATATTCAAGGGCCCACATTTCGGAAGTGGGTTCGTGGCTTTTTTTTACTTTTGGCTCCAAATTCGACTTATTGAGAACATTGAGCATAGGAAGTCTCCTGGGTTGAACAATATTGATTCATAGCACTGATTTACATTGCAATACCCGATCCATTACGACTGGCAATACGGTGGATCTAGCCACTGTTTGAGAGATACTTTCGCTAACTGAGAGGAAAATATCCTCAAATATCCAAAAACACCCCTTTTCCAAAAATCTTGGCAGATTTAAGATGAACAAAGAATCTATTGAACGATGACATCTTTCCAAAAAGCCACATAATTGTTTATATTTTTTGCCGCCTCTTTTGGATCGGAATAAAATCAAGCAGAGTCAGGATTCTTTTTACCTACAACTTCAATTGTTTTATCACTTGCGGCCACGGTAAAACCATTTCATATCGTCTTTTTCAAAAAAATTCTCTTCGTAGTTAGTATAGAGTTAAAAGGTATAATATAGAACATTTTGGTAAAGTATTTATTTTTTTAACTTACACTGACCATCTTCGCAATATGTTTTGGTCATTTCGTCGATATTTTTAACTTCGGAAGAAAGTGGTAAACATTTACCTTTCTCATTCATTTTTTTTACAAAAACTTCGAATTCATTGATATATTTTTTATTTACAGCATCTGCGCGATAGCAGACTCCAGATACCTTTAGGCAATCGGTATCTGTTTTACAACGAAGCCAAAGTTTTCCAAATTGAGCTTCTGCGGAGAATGAGAAAAGTGGCGTAAAAATTAAAATAAAAAGAATTTTATAAGTCATAAGTAGCCCCTTCAGTTTTTGTTTGTAACGCTAACTCATCCAGCAATCACCGCAACTTAGCAATCAAAATATTCCCTGTCTCTGCATACTTTTAATGGCGCTATTCATCATTTACTGAACTTGAAGATAGTTTAGAGTGTCTCCATTTTTAAACAAGTCTCGAATCACTCCAATGCAAGCTTCATTCAAACTGTAAATCAAACTGTTACCTAAAAGATTAAAGACACAAAGTCTGCTTCAGAATGAGACGTTCGCTTGGTGATCAAACAATCATGTTCGTGTACATCAATCAGACAGATGTAAATCTTCTTAACAACGAGCCGTCTTTATTTACACTTTAGGGGCCTAAGGGCTTATAAAAGAGTGGCACCAATCATGTATTAATACCTATTTAAGTGGGGGCGTATATGAAATCAATGATTGGCTTAATAATTTTAATCTTAACAAATATTTGTTTCGCAGCAGATAATCCGCAAATCGACGACTGTCTGCGCGTAGCAGAATCTGTTTCCTCTGACAGTGGGATAGAGGATCGAATCCGACTGAATTGCTTGCAGACCCATAAGCAAGGAATTACTTTGAGCGATTGCAAGCAGATCAAACAACACATAGGTCGCCATGAGGACACAGAGAAAGCGGTAAATATCTGTTTTGAAGAATTGAAAAACAGATTGAGCATAAATGACTGCTTTGAGGTGGCCAAATGGACCAGTGACAGCGACAGCCGTGAGACCTCTTCCTTAACGTGTATCCGTGAAAACACCAGCAAAATATCTTCACAGCAGTGTTTTGATTATGCTCAGCAAGTCTTCAGTGTGCCGAGCAATGCGAATGAAGCCTCTACTGTCTGTGCGGAAAATCTTGTGCCTCACCTTATCTCAAACAGCGACGATATATCAGTAGGTATCGACCAATAATTACAGTACGTATTCAAATACAGCGACTCAATTGGCTTATTCTACCGGAACCTTAATGACTCCAATACCGAAACCGCACTGGTTGGCGCTATTGATGTATTCGGAATATTCATACTTATGCTTAATTTTGGACCAAAAATAATAAACTTGATTTGTTGGATAAGGTTGATTTTGAACAACATCATGAAAAGCCACCAAGCCACCCGGACGAACAAACTCAATATAATCATTGAAGTCTTGTTCAACCCCTATCTCAGTATGATCACCATCTAAAAAAAGAAAATCTACAGATTGTTTGTTAAGGCTACTTCTAATGGCCGCTTTTGTCTGCGGATCGTGGGAACTTCCTTGCAGATTAATTATTTTGCAATTCGATTCAGGTGGTGGAAGATTTTTATAAAACTCTTTTTTGTAGCCTGGTCCGGTCAAATCACAACTGACCACCAAATCAGATGCAAGTTGAGACCAAGCAAAGAGTGTTCCGCCTCGAGCCGTTCCAATTTCAAGAATCACCTTAGGAGAAAGCGATCGCACCTGATTCACCAGGGATAGTAATTCGCTTTCTATCTGAATAGAATCAATTCTAAAACACCCCGAAGACGGAAATTTCATGCTGTGCTTTACAATTTCTATGGCTGAGCGTTTTTTGGAATGAAATTTTTTAAGAGCCTGCTTTGCCCGCAAGCGGTCGAATGGAATTCTAAGTCTACGCAAAAAAGACGCTTCTATGGTTTCCAAAATAATCCTTTGAATTCTATAAATTAGTGTCGCACACAATCGACAAAGACCTAATAAAAGAGAATTGCAGCAAAAGTCAAATGACTTATCATCCTGCTAAGACCAAATATTCAATAACCACCCGAGAATAAGAATTTGCGGCACGGTGATAATGGGCACTAGCGCTGCGATCTTCCAGGATTTTGTGGTTTGGCGAAGAACCATAAACTCCGTAAAATCTGTTGCCACACCTGCCATTAAAAAAATAAAGGCATTTCCCGGAGCTTTCGCCACGCGTACCAAATCGGCGGCTAAGGGCACCGAGCCCTCTGAGCACACCTCAAGACCTGTGGCCGCGACAAGGGTGGCAAAAAGGCCTTTGAGTGAGGGACCAAAGTATTCTTTAAAAAACTCGGCAGGAACAAACGTTGCAACCAATGCCGACAAAATAGTCCCCACAAAAATCCATTTGAGAATCATTTTTGATTCGGAAAATCCAGTTTTAAGAATCGATAAAAAATAAGCTTTATTCCATTCGATTTTGAAAGGCTGGGAGGCGAGCTGAGCTCCTTGAAAGGCGTGGGGATTTGCCGGTAAAATTTTTCGTTCGACCAACTCATCAAAAATCCAACCAGTAATAAGGGCAATTACCATGGACATGATCAAAAAATAAAGCGTCAAGTCCCCGCCAATCAGAGTGTACAAAATCAATGTTAGGGAAAAAGAGTTCCAAGGGCTGGCGATCAAAAATGCCACGGTTTGCCCAAGGCTTGCTCCCCGCTCGTAAATTTTTGCGGCCAAAATTAAAATTCCGTGATTGCATAAATCAAACAGCGTACCCGCCATGGTCGCCTTCAACAAACCACCCATGCGCGATTTGGAACCAAAGTAAGTCATCACCAGTTCCCGTGGAATTTTGGAGAGAACGCCCACAGCAAGAATACTAATGGCGATTCCCCACCACATGTCGTTCATCAGCTCGAAGGTTTTGTGCTGAAACGTTTGAACCCAAGGGATACCACCGTCGATTTTAGCCAGATGCAAACCATAGGTGATCGCAATAATGACAAGACTGATAAGATACAACCAATCTTTTCGAGCGGGAGCATGGCAATGATCATGGTGCTGATGGTCTGTATGATCCATCATTAGGTTAAATTCTTTGCAAAGAGATCGAGAATTTCATCCACTTTTTTCTGACTGTCTACTTTGCTTTTGGAGTCAAAGGCACCAACAACACAGTGGTTTAAATGCTTTTCTAAAATTGAAACTTCCAATGCTTTCAGTGCGGCTCGCACCGCTTTGGTTTGCATTAATATATCGGTGCAATAGCGTTTCTCCTCGATCATTTTTTTAATTCCATCGATCTGCCCAGAGACTCGCTTAAGCCTTTGTAAATCAGAGTAATGGTCGGCATTTTTTTTCATAAAACCTCAAAATAACGTTATCAAAAAGCCAAAAAAGAAGCCCACCAAAAACAGAACAAGGGATGCCAGATAAAGGCGCAAGCCCCTCCGCCGCGACCATAAACAGGCATCGCGAAGTTTTGGATCTATCGGGCAAGGTTCATACTGTGCCCGCCACTGAAAAAACAGCCACCTTGTTTTCGGAAATCCAGATCAACTGCGGAAACTTACGAGCCGTTGTTTTACTGCTGGGCCCCAAGAATTTTAATATCAGTCACATCGTAGCCAGAGTTCTTGATGGTTTCCTGTAGTTTTTCAATGGCCACTGTTTGACCGGCAACAAATTGCACGTTCACTTTTTTTGTGTCGAGATCCACATTTACTGATTTAACTTCTTTAAAAGCCTTGAGTTTTTTCTCAATACCTTGAGCGCAGAAAGAGCACACCATACCCTTCACCGAAATGATGACGCCACTTGTAGGCATGGCCGCCGTTTCGGTTTTTGTGGCTTTGGTTGCTGGTTCTGCCGCCATAGCTGTTGCATTCAACATCATAACTAATAAGAAAACTTTCATTGTTTCTCCTTTATTGTTCATCTCGCAAAACGTTAAATATGCACCATAAACTGCCAATAAAAATTCCCACGCACGCTTGCGCCCATTTCCCACAAAACATTTTTGTAAAAAAATCGCAAATAGGGAGTCACTTGCACTTCGCTTCGCATGTCGGGATTGTAATCAAGCTGCAGGATCGCCCAAACATTCAAATCATTGTAGCCCGCCACAAACGGCGCGTAGCCCAACCGATACACGGCATAATAGGATTCCACATCTTCAGACTGCCACGCCGTGAATGAACCCAAGGTGTAAAACCTCCGTGTTTCGTAATCGGCTTGCAAGCCCAACTTTCCAGCAACCGAACTCGTTTGCTTATCGTCCCAGTAGCCACCTGCACCAGTTAATAAATAGATGTTTCCTTGGGAATCCTCACCGTTCCAACGCTGCACCAAAGCGTTGAATTCCAAAAGTCCCCACGACGTATCAAGTCGGTCCATCTGCAAGCGATCGTATTCGATTCCCACTGCTAATCGCGGAGCAAAGGTGTAGGTGATTGAAGTTTCACTCATATCCTCCCTTGCCATATTTTTTAACATCACACCGTCTTCAAAAGTCACTGGGTGGGCATGAACCAATAAGTTTAAAAATAAAGAAATCAGTAGATTCAACATGCCCTGATCCTATGTACCCCACTGGGGTATGTCAAAAATGTTTTTTGTTAGACTGCATCATTGCCAATTAGGGGCGCATTCATTAGGATGAGCGCTTTTGAGGAGGTCCTATGTCAACGACTGAAGTACGCTATGCAGCCACTGATTTTTCCGAAGACGAAACGGCATTTCGCCACGCCATTAGAGAATTTGCAGAATCTGAAATCAAACCCAAGGTCCACAAAATGGACAGCGAACAGCAAATGGATACCGAGGTTGTGAAACAACTTTTCGAAATGGGTGTTATGGGGATTGAAACTCCCGAGGCCTACGGCGGCGCCGGCGGCTCTTTCACAATGGCCTGCATCGCCGTGGAAGAAATCGCGCGAGTGGATGCCTCAGTAAGCGTTCTCCTCGACGTGCAAAACACTTTAGTGACTAACGCGTTTCTAAAATGGGGCTCCGACAGCCTGAAAGAAAAATACCTTCCGCGCCTCGCAAAAGAGTGGGTCGGCGCCTACGCACTGTCTGAAAGCGTTTCGGGCTCTGATGCTTTCGCTCTTAAACTCCGAGCTGAAGACAAGGGCGATAAGTACGTTCTCAATGGCCATAAACTTTGGATCACAAACGGCAAAGAAGCCAGCGTGTTTATTTGTTTCGCCAACCTGGATCCTTCAAAAGGCTACAAGGGCATCACGGCATTTATTGTCGAAAAAGGGTTTAAAGGTTTTACCGTGGGCAAAAAAGAAGACAAGGTGGGAATCCGTGCCAGCTCCACCTGCGAATTACTTTTCGAAAACTGCGAAGTTCAAAAGGAAAATGTTCTTGGCGAAATCGGTAAAGGTTACAAAATTGCCATCGAAACACTCAATGAAGGTCGCATTGGAATCGGCGCGCAAATGGTGGGCATCGCGCAAGGCGCCTACGAAGCCGCTAAAAATTACATTCAAACCCGCGAGCAATTTGGCAAAAAACTTTCAGATTTCCAAGCTGTGCAGTTTCAATTAGCTGAAATGCGCACACAGCTCGAAGCCTCCCGCGTTCTTGTTTACAACGCAGCTCGCTTGAAGGATTCGGGAAAAAACTTTATTCAGGAAGCCGCCATTGCAAAACTTTTTTCCTCGCGTGCAGCGGAAAAAATAACATCCCAAGCCATCGATCTTTTTGGCGGTAACGGTTTTACCTCCGAGTACCCTGTCGAAAAATTCTGGCGCGATGCAAAGATCGGTCAAATTTACGAGGGAACAACCAATATGCAATTACAAACCATTGCAAAAATGGAACTTTCTTAAAACGGAAACACTTGATAACGGAGAGGCTTGCTTGTTGAGCCTTTCCCTTTTTTTGCTTCGCCCACAGTAAACACGCGAAGTGCGTTGGTCTTATTGCCTTTTTGCACAGGCAGACCCAAAGTAACAACAACGCGATCGCCTGTTTTCACGAGGCCGTTTGACAGAAGCAATCTCTCAAGTTCGCCCACCAATTCATCATTCATATCAGAGTGCTTGATGGGGAGTGTTTGCACACCCCAACACAACTCAAGGCCGCGCAGTGTGTGAGCCTGGTCAGTGGCGGCCACCAAACTTGCCTTAGGACGAAAACGCGATATCAAGCGCGCCGTTCTTCCTGTGGTTGAAAGACACACAATAACACTTGCTCCGAGGGTCAGAGCACAAAGAGAGGCGCCCACAGAGATGGCTTCGGGAATATGTTCAATTTTGCTATCGAGATTAATTTTATGATAAATTTCGTTTTCTTCTTTTTCCACTTCCATGATGAGGTCGTGCATGGTGCGAATGGACTCAGCGGGATACTTGCCGCTGGCGGATTCCGCCGATAGCATCAAAGCATCTGAGCCATCCAACACGGCGTTCACCACGTCCGTGATCTCAGCCCGTGTGGGTCGTGGATTGTCTTTCATGCTTTCTAACATCTGTGTGGCGGTAATGACTGGTCGACCCATTTCATTGCACATGGTGATAATCTTTTTTTGCAAACCTGCCAGACGCGTTTGCCCCACTTCCACAGCCAGGTCTCCCCGCGCCACCATCACCGCGTCGCTCACCTCGATGATTTTCTCCAAATGCTCGATGGCCTCGGCCATTTCGATTTTGGCAATCACACGAATCGGTGTTGGCGATTTTTTTAAAAGCTTACGAAGCTCTACGATGTCCCGCGCTTGGCGCACAAAACTCAAAGCCACATAGTCCACGCCTTGCGTAAGACCAAATTTTAGATCGATTAAATCTTTTTCGGTCAAACTACTCATGGGAAGCGAGGTGTGCGGCAGGTTCACGCCTTTTCGAGTACGCACAATTCCACCGTGAACCACTTCGCAGATCACTTGGGATTTTTGGATTTTCTTAGCGCGCAGTTCGATCAAGCCATCGTCGATGAGAACCGAATCTCCCGCTTTGATAAATTGATGTAAGTTTTGAATATCGATGGGAATTGTGTTTTTACCAGAAGCTTCCAAATTGCCAACAATCGAAACCTCATCGCCATCTTTCAAAATGATATCTTTGATTTTACCGACTCGAACCTTGGGGCCCTGGAGATCTTGCAAAAGAGCCACGGGAGCTTTTAATGTCTCCGAAAGCTTCAAGAGGTTTTTAATCACTTTTTGGTGCTGAGCGTGCTCACCATGACTAAAGTTAAGACGGGCCACATTCATCCCCGCCATAATACATTTTTTGAGCATCTCTTCGCTCTCAGAGGCCGGCCCAATCGTCGCTACAATTTTGGTTTTTCGTTTTGCAAGCATTGTAAAAGGATACGTCGTTCTGCATTTTTTAGGTACGCCGTACCTTTTTATGACGCAGATCTCAACCAAAAGGTACGGCGTACCGCAAGCGGAACGGCGTACCTTTTTAATGACGCAGATCTCAACCAAAAGGTACGGCGTACCGCAAGCGGAACGGCGTACCTTTTTGCAGGAGAATTTGGTAGACCAGGGCAATGAAAACTGCGCTTAAAATTCCGGCAATTGCTGGCAATGTTCATCTTGGTTGCACCGCTCAGGAGCGGGCCCGCAAACAGCAGGTTCAGCTGCAGATAGAAATTTACTTTTCAAAAACACCCCGCATGCTGACCTCGGACAACATTGAAGATGGACCTTGTTATGCGGAGATGTCGGCCGTTGCGCAAAAGACTTTTGCAAAAAAAAATTACGCCACCATTGAGCACTTATGTTTTGAATGTCATCAGGCTTTGGAAAAATATCTTAAAAAGTGGAAGTCGCTTAAAAAATCTCGACTGATCACAACACTACTTAAGCTTCGCCCCCCAATCAAAGAAATCACTGCTGGCTCTGTATTTACCATCGAAACAAAATTATGAATCAGTATGTATTGTCTTTGGGATCCAATCTCTCACCCCGCAAAAATCATCTACAAACTGCTTTAGTTAAACTCTCCGAGTTTTCAACTCTGCGAAAAATATCTCCTTTGTTTGAAAATCCCCCTCTCCTCCCGCCAGGGGCCACGGAGTCTTGGTATCATTTTTTTTTAAATGCGGCGGTTTGGATCGAAACAGAGCTTTCGCCCGAAGCACTGCTTGATCAACTGCACACCATGGAACGCGCCGCCGGGCGTACTGCAGACCGCACAACGTGGTCTCCTCGCCCTCTGGATATTGATATTATTTTGCAGCTTTCAAAAAATGGCGATTCTCTCTCTTATCAAAGTCCGCGCTTACAAATTCCTCACCCTGCTTGGGAACAGCGCAACTTTGTTGTCACGCCAATGATGCATTTGTTAAAAGGTACCCCAGCGGGCGCCACACTTTCGATTGTAAAAAAACATCGCGAGCTGAAAAACCCGCTTTGTGTTTTTTCAGCTATTCTCAACGCGACTCCGGATTCGTTTTCAGAAGACCCTCAGTCTCAGGAAGCGCTCCCGAATAAAATGCAAAGACTTTTGAATCTTCATCCTGCCCTTCTCGACTTGGGAGCAGAATCAACACGCCCCGGCGCTACGCCGTTAACTCCAGACGAAGAATGGACACGCCTTGAACCCCTGCTCAGCCAGTGGAAAGAAATCAAACGTTCATATCCCTTCACCCAACTCAGTCTCGATACGCGCCACGCGCAAACCGCTGAGAAGGCACTCACCTACAACGTGAGTGTTCTTAATGATGTTGGTGGTCTGGCATCACCTAAAATGCAAGAGGTAGCAGCGGAGTTCGACTCAGTCATTTTGATGCACTCTCTCAGTGTTCCTGCCGATCCCAAGACGGTATTGGCGAAGGAGCAGACTCCCACTACAGAACTCAAATCCTGGCTTGAAAAAAAAATGTCGACCTTGCCGCAAAACCTTTTAGCAAAAATTATTTTTGATCCCGGCATCGGCTTTGGCAAAACACCTCTACAATCGTTATCGCTTTTGCAAAACCTGAACGAATTTAAATCCTACGATTTGCCACTTTTAATTGGTCATTCGCGAAAGTCTTTTATGAATCTTTGGTGTGGTGAGACGTTTTCGCAACGTGACTTTGAAACCCTTGGAGTGTCGGCGCAGTTGTTTTCGCAGGTGGAGTATTTGCGTATTCATAATCTCGAAGCCCATCTAAGACTGCAGAAATCGCAGCTGGCTCTCGCAGGGGCTTTATGATTAAAACCTATTCTGAATGGGTGCACTGGCTTGAATCCCGCA
>JANOYW010000071.1:0-25473 GCA_031429075.1 Bdellovibrionales bacterium
CATTATCCCACTGCCAACGCATTTCGCTGTGCGGGTAGAATTCATGCCAGAGTGATTTGGGTTCTTTTTGGTTGTTAATTGGGAACACCAACAACATTCCGTTTTTATCAATGGCTTCGCAGGCTTTAGACAAATTCATACGCAATTAACCTAGCTTATTTCTGCTACTTTGACAACGCCTATAGAACTTCGTAGGCTAGGCAGCGGAGATATAATGAAATTTTTCTTTTTTATTGCGCTGACGTTTTTCACTCTTGTTTTTCTCTTTCTAGGTTACAGACTTACAGGAATTGGCATTGCATCTTGGATTTTGGCCGGCATTCCATTCGGCTTAATACTTTCGTACATGTTGCTTTTTCGCGAGCGTCTCACAAAAAAATGGGATCAGGTCTTCCGATCGCTTGTGTATTTTAGCATGGGTTTCATTAGCTTTGTTCTAGGGCTTCTTGTACTTCGAGAGTTGTTATACGTTTTGTTCTTAGTTATTAATTCACCTTTTCCCATTGAACTCATTTCAACCAAAGCCACTATCACCATTCTATTCACAGCTGTTTTTATTTTTGTTTATGGGTACTGGAATGCAATGCGCGGACCGCAAATTGTGGCTGTTTCAATTCCCGTTGATGGTCTGCCAGAGGAATTACAGGGCTTTTCTATTATTCAATTAAGCGACCTTCACTTGGGACTCGGAGTGAATTCAAAATTTGTAGAAAATGTGGTGAAACTTACACTTTCAATCGATGCAAACATTTTAGTTATGACTGGCGACATGGTAGATGGCAGTTTTCATGACTACAAAGAGTCAGCGAATTCGTTTTCTCGACTTACGCAAAAACTGCCCGTGCTTTATGTAACCGGTAACCATGAATACTACAAAGACGGGCAGTTGTGGGTGGATCATTTTTCTCAGCTGGGCATCAAACCGCTCTTAAATGAACATGTCGCAGTTCAATTGAATGGGAAAACTATTCTCTTCGCCGGAGTCACCGATCCCGCCGAAAGAATGGTCCGCCCAAAGAGTAAACCCAGTATCTCTCAGGCCTTAGAAAATGCGCCCCCCTCAGATGTAAAAATTCTTTTGGCCCATCAACCGAACATTGCCACTGAAGCCGCTCCACACTTTCACCTCCAGCTCTCTGGACACACGCACGGTGGGCAGTTTTTCCCTTGGATCTTTATCATTAGATTTTTTCAAAAGTTTCCCAAGGGCCTTATGAAAAGTGGCGCCATGTGGGTTTATGTGAACGTCGGCACTGGCTTTTGGGGCCCCAGTCTGCGAGTCGGAACTAGCAGCGAAATCTCTTTGATTAGACTGGTTAAAGGCTAAAGGGCAAACAGCAAACCTTCGTATTTTTATCTTGATTTCCTGTGTTACTGTGTTACTACGTTAACACAGGAGAAAAAAGTGCCACCGAAGCCATCTGACAAGAAACGCCTTAAGCTGCTGATTGAGACCGTTTCCGCAATTAAAACCCCCCAAGAACTTGCCGACTTTTTACAAGATCTGTGCACTCCGGCAGAATTGGAATCCCTTGCCGACCGCTGGGAAGTGGCTCAATTGATTGATGCGGGGGAGAACTATCGCGACATCGCAGAAAAAACGGGAATATCCACCACGACCATCACACGAGTGGGCCGCTCCCTCAAGTACGGAACGGGTGGTTACAAAAAAGCTATCAGCAAATCCCATAAGTTGGCTTAATTCCATGCGAGCTACAGTCATCGCCTTCATTTTGTGTTTTGTGCCGGTTGTCTTACAAGCGGAGTCTTTGGTATGCAGCCAACTATTTCAGGGCCTCAAACCAAAACCCGTTCTGACTGAATTTCGCATCGAATTTAATAAGTCAAATGCTCTAAAGATAATAAGACAGATCAACCGTGTATTTATAGAGTACCCACGGGGATACATGGAAAACACAAGAACCCAGGCTCGCATTACGGTGCCAGAATCGCGCTGGCCTGAAGTCTTTAAGGTCGATTATGAATCCGTCATCGACGAACTTTCCAAAGTCGAAATCTACAAATTAGAAACCTTTGAGGACGGGACGCAAACTCGTATATTTGATTCTAATCTTCTCATTGCGTTTCGAAATGATGAGCTCAAAAATTTTCCCAACGAGTGGGTTGAGACTCAAAGAGCATTTTCATTTCAGTTTGATAGAAGAATCTTAACTCTGATGGAAAGACACCAGGAGCCCGCCCACGTAGCCATCATTCTTGAACATGGCACGGTCGAGAGAACTCCGAGTCTGTGGTATTAATCGCGGTACTAATTGCTTGTGCCGCCACCAGAATTACCACCTGTGGTCGCACCGGTTGTACTGCTACCAGTCGTACCTCCAGTCGTTGTACCACCTGTGGAATTTCCATTGGTTTCTCCGGTGGTCGTACCGTTTGTACCGTCGCTAGTGGTTCCGCCGGTCATACCTTCTGAATTGACGCTACCGTCACCAGCTTTTCTGCCCCACGAGTTCACGCCACCAGCACCACGTCGAGAGCTTTTTTGCGTTGCACCTTTACCTGATCTGTTAGGATTGGAATTCTGCGTTCCATCATTTTTTGTGTCGTCAGAGTTTTCCATTTGGCCAGAACTAGAATCCGTATTGGCGTTTTGACTGAAAGTGACACCTGCGAACAGAGTGATCGTCGCGAAAAGAATATTTTTAAATACCTTCATTTTATTTTCTCCTTTGTTTTTCATTATACAAAGGTAGAAGGCAATTGAGATGCCACGATCAGTTGCCACATAAACTCGTATTTATAAAATAGGTAGAATAATTCCTCGCCATTCGGAGAGGGTGGACCAATTAAGGTCTTTGATTGGATATAAGAGTTGGGAAGACAAAATGACAGAATGAATTAGAAATATCAAATTAATACAAATACTTACGTGTTTCTTATAAGTTCTATTATGTTACATTATGTTTTAGTCGAGTTATTTAATGCTTTGTAGCGGATGCAACAGTCGAACCTAAGTTTTCAGTAATCCACTTGGATACTTGCGGAATGAAAACTGATGCGCCTTTGTCAAATAATGAGCGGCCGGGTTTTGTATAAAATAACGCCCAGCCAGCAATAGCGACCGCTACAACGATGGCGGCCGTTTCTTTCGGGTTTTCTACCACGTAACCTTTTGCAGATTTAAAATAGCCATTTACTTTACTCATTACTTCGTCGATCTCGCTGGAACCGTCCGAGGCAAATCTATTTTTATTGCTGCTTTGACTGAGTGATAGATTGTTCTGATTTTGCATTTGTATTCTCCTTGGTTTTAACTTTTTTTAGCGAGCCGACGTTTATTGTTATTGTCGCTCCTGCAAAGAAATAGCCTAGCAAGATGCAGTCCAAGGTCTGCCAAGGGCCTGCCGACAAATAAATGCACACAGAAAGAAAAACTCAACCTTTTGCATGGGAGATTACGTACGTTTCGGGGAATATATGACCATCATAAAATCGTCCATTGAAGATCATCGGGGTTTCTGATTCAATGACGAAATGGTGTGGCTCGTGCAAATTTTTTTTCTTATGTGTTGTCTTTCATCAGCCTCGGCAAAACCCAGCAAAAACGAATTTCAAAGCCGCTCTGTGGGTCATCTTTTAACAAGCAACAATCAAGTTTTGCAAAAAAATCACTGGGGCCTGGGCACCTTGTATGCAGGCTACGGAATCACGGATCGTTGGACGGTGGCCACGAGTCCCTTTGTTCTTTTTGATTTCAATATGTTCAACTTGCAAAGCCGTGCTGTTTGGCAACTCAGCGAAAAAAGCCGTTTGGGAATTGATCTCGGTTATTATAAATCCATAAATCCGAAAAAAAGTGAATATTACGATTATTGCCTGGCCAACTCCCCCACCACACCCGTGGCTCAATGCACAGATAATATCGAACGCATCGCTGGTTTTAAAAAATTTAAAATGGAGGCGTGGACGATTAAAGCAACCTACTCCAGGCTTATGACTTCCCGATATCGCTTTAGCACCTCACTTTCGTACTTTTACTATATTGACGACGAGCGGCCGTTCTCGTTTCGCATGGACCCAGCGAACAAAGACAAATATTCCCTGGCACTCACCACCTTGCACGAACTAAAAATCGCCGCCAAAAGCTATCTCAACGTGGAAGCTGGGTTGTGGGGACTTAATTATCAGCATCCCTATTATCACGTTGGTCTCACTTACAACTACCAAACCGAAAAGTGGATCTTTGGTATAGGCGCGTCTAGCACGTTTAACCCTAATTTTCCAAAACAAAAAGTGCGCAAGTTTGTTTATTATGACAGTCGCTGGTCACTTCATCCCGAAATCCAAATTCAAAGGTTTTTTTAAATTTTCAATATTCAAATTCTGGAAAAAGAGATGTAGAACTTTTTGGCAGCTGTCTACTTTACAACAACACTGTCAATTTTAAATGTTCATTGTTCAATTAATAACAGTTGATTTCGGAACAGCCCTTGCAACGAGCCTCTTTGTAGGGGGAACGTATGCTTAAACAATTTTCTATTCTCATTTTGGGACTTCTTTGTTCAATCAAAACTCTAGCGGCTCAACAAACTGTTGAGAGCCATATTAAAAAAATCGATTCAACAATCAGTTGGATTTGGGATGGCGGCAGAACCACAACCGGAAATTCCAGCTATTTTTATGGCGACTTATTAACCTTTTATAATGCCAACAGCACAAACGGCGCGGACCGTTCTTACGGATACTTCCTTTACTACACGTACGACATGTATTGCGATCTTAAAAACTTAAAACCCAACTGTCTTGGTAGTCGCTTGAAAGTTTATTTTTCGATCAATAGCACGAATATCAATAATAAAACGATGACCGTTAAAGTGGGAGGCAGCAACACGACTGTTTCCAATTATTTTCAAGGAATTCGCTCTGCACTCTTCAAGGAGCTCGAACGCCAGTACGGCTCGGCGGGTTTAGATGCTCGCGAGCACGCTTTAATTTATGCCAACCCGAAGCGATCTGTGGCCTCTGATTTCGCCGTCGTTGCACGCTCCAATAGCACTGGCAACGACCTGTGGAAATCGAGTTACCCCGACTCCATGTTAGCTGCTTTGAATAATATATTAGGTAATGTTGTTTCCTTTTACCGCAGTGACAGAGATATCGTTGCATCAGATAGTTTGTTTGCTAAAAACCAAGGTTCTCTTTTAGATTCGGTTCGCAGTAAAGGGCTGGATGATCGCATTACTGCTTATATTTCAAACCCCGCGGCCAACGACTCCTTAGGTACCGCACAAGTCTCGCGCGCCCATTCTCCACTTTTTGTCATGAAAAACTGCACCACTTCTAGCAAATATGCGAGTCAGTTTGCCACCGGTTCAAAACAAGACCTGGAATGTACAGGCCGCGGAATTTTTCTCCATGAACTCGGCCATCAAATGGGTCTCGGCCATTGCAGCACCGGCCAAACCAGCCCCTGTACAGACAACCTTGCAAACACCTCGGCTGGAAAAACATTTCTTGTCGACTATTTAACAAACAACACTGATACCGTGCGGGTGAAGTATGAGTACTAAGACTCATAAATTACCGCATTATTTTATCTTTTGTTTTCTGATTTTGATTGGCATCGGATTTGGTCACGAATCCGACAACGCAGATACAGAAGAGCTACGCATACCACCCATTCTGGCGCAGAATCCTCAGCCTGCGCAGTTGCACGAGCACTCGCAAGAAATCATTGAGAACGATCGCCCGTCCTCGGGACGTGGAATTGCGAGTTTCGTACCTCTAGCTCCGGCTTTGGCGACAGATCCCCATGATTGCGAGGCCGCTCGTGATGCGCATATTCATGATCCTATCACCGATAGCACGTTGACCGAAGACGATGCCATGGAGCAATTTGTGTCATCATCTAAGGGCCAAGCCTTAATGGACGAATTCATCAACACCGTGGAAATGGCTGATGGCCAACGGGTTTTAAAAATAGATATCGCCCAAGACTTTGAACAATCACTTGAACATCTCGATCACACCAGCGCCTCCGACTCACTTTAATCAGATACGGCTAAAGGTCCAGGTCAAATCGTATTAGAACTGGACCCTCCTTCTCTAAACACATAATCTTATAGAGAAATAAAAAAGGAGACGCCACCATGAATTTACAACGTATTTTTATTCTTTCGTTCATCACTCTAACCCTCGCCAACTGTAGCCACAAACCGGCTGTTGTTGAAGAGCCTGTGAGCCCGCAGCCGTCTGCAACCTCGCAAGAACCGCAACCTTCGCCAAGCTTTGCTTGGGGCTATGAAGGGGAAAAGGGCGCCGATAACTGGGCAAGCCTCAATCCAGCAAACAGTATGTGCGCCACGGGCAAAAAACAATCCCCCATCAATTTAGCTTGGAGAAAACCCAATAAAAAAGCAGCGCGCATGGATTTTAGCTACACACCCGCCAACGCCATAACCGACTTGAGCACCCCAGTACCGACCCTTAAGTTCAATGGCGCCAACCAGCTTCTTTTGAACGGCAAGGTTTTTAATCTTGAACGCATCGAGTTTCACTCGCCAAGTGAGCACCAATTAAGCAAAAATACCATGAGCATGGAAATTCAATTTATTCACAAAGCCGTCAGTGGCGAAGCCATGGCCGCCTTGTCTGTCTTTGCAATTGAGGGTCGTGAGAATGGATTGGTCAATGATGTACTCACTCAGTTTGCCGCACCCAATCCTGCCGGAATGAACTTTGATGCCGCTTTGCTGATCCCCCCACAAAAGACGCACTACCAGTATCAAGGGTCCCTAACGTCGCCACCCTGCGCTGAAAATGTGGAATGGCTTGTCTTCAACACGCCAACGGAGATTTCTAAAGAGCAAATTATGGCCTTCCGTTCTAAATTTGCAGCAAACAATCGACCCGTCCAGCCGGTTAATGGTAGAAAGATCTCGAACTTTTAATCGGGCCGAAAAAATTGGCCAACAAATTTGCTGAGGTGTGAGTTATGGCTGTTTCGACGATGTTTGAAAAAATGTGGAAGGACTATACGGATCTGAATCCGAATGTTCTCAACGTCCACAAAGTATTTACTGATCGCAACGAGACAGTCGTCAACGATCACGTGGCCTTTCGTACCTACAACGATCCGCGCATTGGCCTTAAACACTACTCGCAGTTTTTTATAAAAAATGGCTACACTAAAAAAGGCGAGTATCATTTTAAGGTGAAAAAACTTTATGCCGAGCACTTTGAACATGCCGACCCGGCAAATCCTAAAATTTTTATCAGTGAGCTGTTAACCGAACAGCTCAGCGCGACAGCGCAAAAAATCATCAGCGGACTGATTTCGCAAATGGATTTTAAAAAAACCACGGACGATGATTTTTGCATCAGCGGTCGTCCATGGAGTGTGTCGTTTCAGGATTATGAAACTCTTCTCGGTGAGAGTGAATACGCGGCTTGGATGGCGGCCTTTGGTTTTCGAGTCAATCATTTCACGGTGCTAGTTAACGCACTAAAAACTTTTAACAGTCTCAACGAAGTGAACACTGCCATTAAAACCGCAGGCCTTCCGCTAAATACGAGTGGCGGTGAAATTAAGGGTTCCGAAGAGATCGGGCTTGCCCAATCGTCAACCTTGGCCACACCTGTTTCTGTGAGCTTTAGCGATGGTCAATTTAAAATTCCTGGATGTTACTACGAGTTCGCCCACCGCTTCCCAGTCAATGGAAAGCTATATAACGGATTTGTGGAACAATCTGCTGACAAAATTTTTGAGAGCACGAATGTTAGAAAGTAAACTATGCTAGCTCGTCCCCGCCGCAACCGACAAAATAAAGGTCTTAGGAATTTAGTCCGCGAAAACGCGCTCACTCCCCATGATTTTATTTTCCCTATTTTTATTGTCGATGGGAAAAAACAAAAACAAGCCATCCCAGCCCTTCCCGGTCAGTTTCGGTATTCCATTGATGAACTGCTGAAGGTTTGTAAAGAGGTGCACGAGTTAGGTATTCCAGGGGTTGTGCTCTTTCCAAAAATCGATGATAAATTGAAAGATCGTAACGCCAGCGAGGCAGTTAACAAAACCGGCTTAGTTCCCAGAGCCGTCCGTGCCATTAAAAAGGAATTTCCAGACTTGGTGGTTTTTACTGATATCGCATTGGATCCATTTTCTAGCGAAGGCCACGATGGGCTTGTGAAAAACGGAGAAATTCTGAACGACGAAACTCTCGCTGTGCTCAGCGCCATGGCAGTGGTGCATGCTGAAGCGGGTGCCGATTTTGTGGCGCCTTCTGACATGATGGACGGCCGCGTCCGCAACATTCGCCAGACCCTCGATAAAAATTACTTTAAAAACGTTGGTATTTTATCCTACACAGCCAAGTATGCCTCGAGCTTTTACGGACCCTTCCGCTCGGCCCTTGATTCAACTCCTCGCGCGGGTGATAAAAAAACCTATCAAATGGATCCAGCAAACTCTCGCGAAGCCCTGCGCGAACTTAAACTCGACATTGCGGAGGGTGCGGATATTGTCATGGTAAAACCAGCTCTCCCGTATTTGGATATTATTCACTTGTTTAAGCAACACAGCACTCTTCCTATCGCCGCCTACAATGTGAGCGGAGAGTATGCCATGATCAAAGCTGCGGGAGAAAAGGCGTGGATCGACGAAAAACTGGCTCGCGACGAATCTCTTCTCAGCATTAAGCGCGCTGGCGCTGATATCATTTTTAGTTACTTCGCCTTGGAATTTGCTAAAGACTACCAAAAAAAATAAACGTCAAAAGAACGATTTTAAAAATTGCCACAGTCCTAAAAAAGTATTGGGCCATGGCACTTCGACTGGAACCATTTCTCGTTTGCAAAAGGTGTTTTTATCGTCGCAAACAAAGACTTCGAGCTCTTGAGCCCCCACTGACGACATACGGCAAGTCACAGACCCTTCGGTAACCGAAATGAGTTTTCCATTCCCACAGCGATTGGGACTCTTTAAATTAAAATGATGGTTCGCAAGAGGCATTATCATAACTTCTTGGTTCCACTCTGAAATAGGTGCTACCTGTAAAAGTAAAGAGTCTGCTGCGAGTGGTCGAGCGTGCAACATAATAATCAGAATAAAAAAGATCAATTGAACAACACTACTTCATAGCTCGAAAGTGCTTTATCATTCTTAATTTGTCGGATCAATAGACGCATTCCTTTTTTAACACTGCCAGGACGACGAGAGGAAAAGAAAAAACCGGTTTCGGCGCAGGGCATAGTCTCTTCTTCCAAACTCAGACCACGGCCGTCGTCAAACACTTCGATCTCCATGGTGCTTCCCTCAGCGCACTGTCCATGGGCATAGACATCCGAAAAGATGCCATCGAGGTTTTTAATTGTTGTCATGGTTTGATTGATTTCGAGTTTTGCTTGAAAATCGCGATAACTTACAATCACAAGCGCTTGAGCCAGGGTCTTCTTTTTATCCTCTTCGTGGTAAATACGTCCACGAAAAACATAGTCTTTTTTCTTTTCACGTTTTTCCTTCATCGCTTCTTTAGATAATAAGTGCACATAGGCAACTTTACCGTTTTCATCACAAGGCAAAGTTTTTAACTCATCACCCACCTGAATCACCAAAGCCTTATATCCCTCGATGCAAGAGATAGTGAGCGGGATTTGTAAGTTAGCACCCTCGATGACCACGTCACCTGTCTGCACAACAATTTTTCGCTCTTCACTGGCTTCTTTTTTAGGAGCTGAAGAACAATGAACCATCATCACACCAATTAAAAGCCAAAGACATTGCTTCATATTTACCTACTTCATTAATAAACTGTTCACTGGCACAGAAAGTTTTTTTCTTCCTTGCAAAAATCCGATTTCGATAAAGAAACTAAAACTTAAAACATCTGCCTGCATTTTTTCGCAGAGCTGGAAAGTGGCCGCAGCAGTTCCGCCTGTGGCTAAAACATCGTCCACGATAATGATTTTTTCTCCCGCACTGATGCTCTGAGGAAGAGCCTCCAGCGAATCCGTTCCATACTCAAGAGCGTAAGATACAGAGATTGTTGGACCCGGCAGTTTGCCTTTTTTACGAACCAGAACTAAGCCGCAATCCAGCTGTTGTGCCATGGCTGCGCCCAGTACAAATCCACGCGCTTCGATGGCTACAATTTTATCGATATTTTGGTTTAAATAAGGAGCGCACATATGTTGGATCAGACTTTTAAAAATGCCTTTTTCAGCCAACACGGGACTCATATCTAAAAATTGAATTCCCGGCTTTGGAAAATCTGGTACCTGACGTAATTTTTTTTCAATGGCATCCACCGAATGCATATCAACCTTTGGCAGCATCTTTTTCTTCATTCGCCGAAAAGTCGAAGTCTTTAAACATCTCTATGCTGCCGGTAATTTCGGCGGTCATACCGCCATCCGTATTTTCCAAAAAGTCTGGCCAGATTTCAGCCTTGGCAGCCGTTCTCTGATTCATGCTGCGCTCAATTTCGATGGCCAAAACAAAATTACTTGCCAACAGACTAATAAAATTTCTTTCCGACAATACTAAAAAAGTACAATCCGATTCCGTCACCACAGACGCCGTACGCACTTGCTTGTTGAGCACACCCACTTCGCCAAAATAACTGCCGACACCCAGACTTGCCTCGGGCAATCGATCTTTCACAATTTGCACAGTTCCCGATAGAATAAAGAAAAAATCTTTACCCTTTTCTCCCTGCTGCAAAATGGTTTTGTGCGCTGGTTTTTTTTCCACGCGACACGACCCCAATAACATCTGCAAAACGTCACCAGGGAAACTGCGAAAAATAGGATGGGATTTCATCAACTGACTAAACACCAGCCGAACACGAAGGTTTTTGTTCAGATCCGCGCCGTCGGCTGGCTCGATAATCTTTTTTAAATTCACTGCCAGAATATGGCTGTCGCTCATAGCAACCACGTCGGCCGTTCGTTTTTTCTGGCTCACCGCTGCGCTCTCTCCGAAGACGCTAAAAACAGGAAGAGTTGCAATGAGCTCGCCTTTCGTAAAATCAGAGTAAACGCCAACACTGCCACCCAACAATACGTAGGAATCTTCGCCGATGGAGTCTTTTTCAATGATGCTCTCCCCCGCCTTATAAACCTTTTGCGAAGATGCTGAGATGATGGACTGCACGAGAGCTGGGGGAAGATTTGCAAATAAACTCACCTTGCGCAAATGCAGATTCAGCTCTTCCTGGTTGAGAGTTTTATTAAAGACCGGCGCTTTTGCAGTTTCTTTTTTGTTGTGAATGGCATCGTGGATTTCGACAGAGTTTTTAAACACCCCCGCCGCAGACCAGTTTTCTACCTGCAAATAAAGATCGGTAAAGCTAAAGTCTTTAAAGCGATCGTAGATAAACATGCAAATTTCTTTGATCGAGTAGGACCCTTTACTCAGTTCCAAAAACTGTTGATGAATTGGCTTTAAGTTCAATTGTGGAAGTGATCGGTCATCAAAAATATAAAGGTTATGAATACCCTCTTTTTTGAATTTACCGGGCTTAATACTTGGCTGTAAATTTTCGAGTCGTCCCATGATTCTTATTGTTCATGAATCACTTATCGGTGTCCAATACTTTATAGCCCAGCCGCACGGACTTTTTAACGTCTTTGCGATAGATAAAATAAACATTCATCATCCCTGTAGGTGACCCACAGGACTGCAAACGCATCAGGCCGTCGTGGCGCTTCTCGGTTCGCAGAATCTGTATGCCTTCAAGCTCCTGGGCCATCTGAGTGATGGTCATGCCTATATTGTACCCACACTGGAGGCTTTGATCCGACTTGCCAATGACAATGATCTCGTTGGCGAGCTCTTGCTCCGAGATGGTCTTCGCTTCTTCGTCGGCGACAACAGGCGTTCCGTCCCTTTTGCACTGGCCAGAGGCACAGCCCGCAATTAAAAAAATACAAGCTAGTGCACTGATCAATTTCATCGGGCGTTGGTGACAATTTTGAGTTTATAGATATTTGCCTGATTAGATACCACGTAGAGCTCTGCAGAGTTCAATACCAGTGTAGGCATAATACTCGCGCCGCGCCCGGTATGAAATTGATCCACCCAATCTCCCGTTTCGCGGTCCATCAATACGACAGGTCCATCACTCAGTGCAAAAACAAGCCAGCTTTTGTAAGCATTGACCCCACTGACCATGCCCCACTTCTTGTCTTGATCAAACCTTTTGAGAAGCTTTCCTGATTTTAAATCGACTTTCAAAATTGAATTCTCTGTGGAGTAGAATACAAACTCTCCAACAACCGCTGCAGGGTGAGCTGATCCACCCTCATCCAATCGCCAAAGAACTGTGCCATTGGCTTTGTCGAGGCAAAACAGGGCCTCTCCAATATTGGACACTAAAATACAGCGCTCTGACAGAGTCGGCTTGGCATCCACGTCGTTGAATTTTCGCGAATCGCCGAGCTGCTTTTCCCAGGCTACGCCACCATCCACGGCTGTGTAAGCTACAAAATATCCATCGCTGTAGCCAACGCCAATTTTTCCATCAAAAAACACCGGCGACGTTGTCCCTCGCACAGTCAATGCGTCTTTGGGGGTTCGGGATTTTACCCACAGCACTCGACCTGTTTCTTTTTCGAGGCAATAGAGCGAGCCATTGCCCGCCATATAGTAAACATATTCCCCTTGAATAAAAGGAGCCGATACAGCTTCCGCGCCAATTAAAAAACTCCAAACGGTTGCACCTGTCGAAGCGTCCACATGATAAAAATGGCCGTTGTTCGTGCCAAAATAAAGTCCGGTCTTACCATCAACAGCGAGCCCCTCGGTCCCGTCTTTAAAATTCATCCGCCACTTTTGATGTCCCATTTTTTGATCAAAGGCGACGATGCCATCCACAGAATTTCCCGAAAAAATCATATTTTTTGAAAGGATGGGACTGATAATTGAAGGATGTCGATAGCCATAATAGCTATCTTTCACTGTGGCCCGGGACCAGGATCGTTCAAACGAAATAGGCTTCCAGCGCGATATTTTCGACGACGATGTGTTTGCACAAGCACTTAGAAGAACCAATAGAGTTAAAGCAGCTAACAATTTCCGCAAAAAGCCTACCCGTTCTTAGCCGGCGTGGTAGCTCCCGCCGCTGCTGATTTTGATTTTAAATACTTAAGATGCAGAAGAAACTTTTTAGCGGTGCGGCCGGAGAACGACGTGGGTTCCTTGGTGACAACGTCTTGATAAAGCGCTTCCGCTTTGTCCAACTGCGATTGTTTTTCATAACATACCCCTGCTTTTAAGCGCAGGTTGGCCGCCATGTAAGCATGGTTTTTATCGGCAATCACTTTTTCCCACGCCTGTGCGGCATCAAGGCACTTCTCCGTTTTTGCATAGAGATTTCCAAGTTCAGTTTGCGCGACTCCAAATAAAAATAATTTGGAATTCATGTCTTTGAGTGAAGCTGCAAGTGATTCAATAGCCATCTCCGGCTTATTGTATTCTTGAGTCAGCTCTGCCACAAGCAGAGCGGCCTCAACGGCCGACTGTGAACCCTGGTTTGCAGTCACATAGCTTTGTAGTTTTTGAACCACAGGAGAATAGGCTTTCTCTAAAACCTCAGGACTCTGCTTTGGCTTTTCCAGCACAGAGGGAGTTTTGCTATCCTTTTTTGGATCTTCTTTGGGCTCTAAGGACTCTGCAATTTTTTGCAACTCTTGACGAATTACAAAAAGGCCGTCTTGCGCCTTACTTGATTTTTTATGGTCGAGACTGGCTTTGTAATTGAGACCAACACTGGCGATCACAGCAAAAACTGCAAGCCCCACTGCTGGCCAAAACGCTTTTTGCACCCAATACGTTAATTTTTCTACGATATCTTCACTCATGCTGAGCTCCCCTGTGTTTTTTTAGCGCTGATAAACTTGTTTTAAAGTTGTAAAAGGCCGGTAGGATTTCCCTTGGTGTTTGGTTTTTAACCGACCGATTGTTTCCACCCGAGCTTTTGCATGGCGAATCGCCGCTTCGTTAGTTGGAAGGTTTTCTTTTTTCGCCATTTCAAAAATTTCGAGCATGCTGTCATAGATCCGAGTGGTCTTTTCGAGAGCGCGGTCCACAGAGTAACCTTCGAGTTCTACAAAAACATTCATCAAACCGCCAGCGTTGGCCACAAAGTCTGGGGCGTATAAAATGCCCATTTCTTTAAGAGCCGCACCATGGCGTTGTTCTAGCAGTTGATTGTTGGCACCGCCTGCCACAATTTTACAGCGCAATTGTTCCAGCGTCTGATCGTTGATCACTGCACCCAGAGCGCACGGAGCAAAAACTTCGCACTCGGTTTTTACGATATCCTCAGGAGAGGTTGACTTAGCGCCGTACTGTTCGGCCAACTTTTTGGTTTTAACTTCATCAATATCTGTGATGGTGAGTTCGGCGCCTTCGTCTTTCAGATACTTCACAAGATTTGAGCCTACGTTTCCGAGGCCTTGCACGGCCACGCGAACGCCGCGCAACACATCTGTTCCCAATTTTTCTTTGCAGCTGGCTTTGATAGCCATAAGAACACCATGTGCCGTATAAGGAGATGGATCTCCAGACCCACCCAGACTTTTCGGAATCCCTGTCACCCAAGGAGTTTCCATGTAGATATATTCGATATCTTTAACGGTAGTGCCCACATCTTCAGCAGTTATGTAACGACCATTCAGGGAGTTAACGAACTGACCGAAGGCTCTAAACAGTCCCTCTGTTTTATCAGTTTTTGGATTGCCGATAATAACAGCCTTGCCGCCACCAAGATTGAGCCCCGCGGCTGCAGCCTTGTAAGTCATACCTTCGGATAGTCTTAAAACATCAATGAGGGCTTCTTCTTCGGTCTTGTAGGTCCACATTCGTGTCCCGCCCAGAGCCGGGCCCAGAGCCGTATTGTGGATCGCGATGATCGCTTTTAAACCGATTTCACGGTCGTGACAAAAAACAACTTGCTCGTGATTACCGTGTTTACCAATTGTTTCAAAGACCATATTGCACCTCGTTTAAATCCACCGGCAGACAATTTTTACAAAAAAATAGTACGGACCGAGAATAATAAAACAATACGAGTTAATGCAAGTGAATATTGCGCTCATTAGTTGCGCAATATATGACCTATGAGTTTTTGTTATCGACGAAAGCGAGGCTTGCGAGCACCGCCGCTGCCGCCGTCGCTGCGATCACTCGTGCGTTCACTGCTGCGTCCCTCGCTGCGGTCACCACCACGGTCGTCGCGACTGCTGCTGCGACGGGCACCGCCACCATCACCACTGCCGCTTTCAGCGCGACGGTCAGGGCTCTCGGCGCGACGCTCGGGGCGTTCAGCGCTGCGATCACTACTTCGTTCACTACTGCGACCGCCGCCGCGATAACCACCGCCACCTTCGGCGCGACGCTCGGGGCGTTCACCGCCGCGGTCATCGCGACCACCGCGTCGTCCGCCGCCACGATAACCTCCGCGACCTCCGCCTTCACGATTTGCGTAGGATTCTTTTTGCGGCTCTTGAATCGCATTATGCCGAAAGAAATCTGGAAAGTGCATGCTGGCAAACATCCCGATGAGGGTTTCGCTTCCTAAACCTTGCACCCACTCTGGTAATTCCAACTTTTCGCCATAAGCCTTCAGGCGTTCGGCTAAACGTTCGTTGGTGAGCATTTTTTCGAAATTTGAAAATAAATTGTTTAACATGCTGGTTTGAATCTCTTCGATCGAAGGAGGAACCATTTTTAAAATTTCCTGACGCGTTACTTTTTCGATCCGTCGCAACTGACTCATCTGGGCAGGAGCGACAAGACTGACAGCGAGGCCCTTTTGACCGTTACGTCCTGTGCGACCGATGCGGTGTATGTAAATCTCTACGTCCCATGGCAAAGACCAATTTATCACGTGGGTAAGATCTTTCACATCGATCCCGCGGGCTGCAACATCTGTGGCGGTCACGATTTGCACATGACGTTTGCGGAACTGTTCTAAAATGCGCTCGCGCTCATTCTGTGACTTGTCTCCGTGCATCGCTTCGGTACGAAATCCCATTTTGTTTAAATAGCCAGCGAGATCGTCTGCTTCGCCACGAGTTTGGGTGAAGATCAATCCGTAAAAATCATTATGTTTCATTAATATGCGTTTAAGAACTTCGAGTTTATCTTTACCATTTGCCAAAATAAAAGACTGTTCAATGTCGGTGGTGACTTGTTTGCCCGTTGTCTTTTTTACGACGAGAGGATTTTTTAAATATTTATCGGTGATTCGTTGAATCTCAGTGCTCATGGTCGCCGAAAATAACCAAATATTTTTTTCACTCTCTTCACGCTGGGCTTGCATCTTTTTTAAAATAACATTGAGAGCTTCTTGGAAGCCCATTGATAACATCTCATCAGCTTCATCCAGAACCAAATTTCTAATATGTTCTAGGCTGACTAAGCCTTGCTCCATCAAGTCGATCAGACGACCTGGAGTTGCCACCACGATTTGCGCGCCGCTTTTTAGAGCCCGAATTTGTGTTTGATAACTAGAACCACCGTAAATCAACGCCACTTTAATGCGACGAAACTGTCCCATTTTTTCTATTTGACCGGCCACCTGTTGGGCCAATTCGCGAGTCGGACACAAAACGAGAGCTTGTGGTTTTTTAATTCCATCTTCAAGTCTTTCAATAAGTGGTATAGCAAAGGCGCCGGTTTTTCCGGTTCCGGTGGATGCCATGCCGATGAAGTCTCGGTTCTCTTTTAATAATTCAGGGATGGTTGCTTTTTGAATATCTGTGGGTTCTTTAAACCCCATGCTCGTCAGGTGATCTGCGAATGCAGCTTGAATCCCAAGATTCAAAAAAGACGACGATTCAACAACAGGTTCCACAACAGATTCCACAATAACTCTCTTTCCGCCAACACAACTAAGGGCGATTTAATGAAAGGGAGTTATAGCACAAAATTAGAGGCGTAAGGAAATTTGATAAAAAATTGTAAAAGCGACAAAACCGCCGCTTTCTTAGACACTTATGAGTTCACGCCTGACTTTAAGTCTGAGTTTAAAACATTATTGTTTCAAGGAGTTATCATTTAATTCTATGGATGCAGGCTCGGTATCGTCGACGCCGTAGCCGGCATTGTCCTGAATGGCATTGATTCGGCGACCTTCGGCTTCATCCTGTGGTTCTGTAACCTTGCGTTTGGCTGCGTGATCCTCGTCAGAGGCTTTAACCGCTCCCTGTAAGGCATCGTAAACTTCGCCATAATCATCTTTTTTAAAAGAAAAATTTTGGAAAACGACGGCCATAAAAAAGAAAGTCAGCATCGCCATAAACGCAATAAATAATTTTTTTGATGAAAGACCCGCCATAACACCCCCTTGGCTTATTTTATATCTTATCGCAGCTGACTCGCTCACGCGAGCCGCAGATACTCATTGTCTCAGGCTGAGGCACTTTTGCCTCGTTTCGAGAAAATTACTGGCTCACACCTGTTCCGCTTGTCGAAAGCTGAGCTTGTCCACGGCAATCGGCATTGGAACAACAAGCGCGAGCAAAGTCAGCCAGCGCCACCAGTCCCTGGGTCATGTCGTACATGCTGTTTGTTGCCTCCCCGGTGGGAGCCGCTAACGTCATCCCTTCCGAAGTGTTCACGATACTATAGAGGCTGGTCAGCAAATTTCCTTCGCGCAGAGAATCGTGTTCTGAATTGGCGCGAGTGTGACCATTAAAAAGATAGGCCTTTCCGGCATTGGCGCCAGGCATTGCACTGTCATTGCCCATAACGTTATAGGCGAGTCGGCCGATCTCGCCCATTTTCATGGGGAGGACTGGATCTGCGTGAACTCGGTGAATGGAAACGCGTGCCAAACCTGCGCTAGAATCATAAGAAGCCGCAATCCTCAACGGTTGCGCGGGGTCCCCATCGAAAGGGAAATCGAAGCCCGCTCTTCCTTCTGGTGAACACGTCATTCTGTATTGTTCGCGCATAAATGTACCAGCGTTGATTAAAGGGGAGCCATCTTCTGCGCCAAACCTTTCAAGGAGATTTGAATTTTCCCACTCCTCAGCAGACATGGAAGCCATCATTGCCGTCCAATAGCTTGTGGCATTTGGATCGATGGTCATACTTTGTGGCATTTGGTCCACTGCCGTCGGCACCTGGGCGTGGGCAGTGGAGATAAAAGGATTCATGGGTACGACTTGCGCTGTTCTGCTAAAGCGCGGAAATTTTTTGCCAAACCATTTTTCTAAATTCATTTGTTTAGGCTTTGTGATGTCGTAGCCGTTCCAGGTGAACATAAGCTGGTCGGCTTTTGCACTGACTCTCAGAACAGACGGCTTTTTGCTTTTATTTTTTTCGAACACCATCAACGATGTGCCCGAAACAATCACTTGTGGCATTATTTCTTTTGAAAATTTAGAAAAATGGGTTCGGCGAAAACGTCTGTTTTTGGGTGAACTTTTTTCGATCCATTCACCGATGGTTTTTGCCGATCGAAGCTCGACGCCCATGGCTTGCACCACTTTTTCAGGAGCCGGAGTTTTTGCTAAGGCCAGAGCTGGGCTCACTGTTAATAGAGAACACACTAAAAGCCTAAAAAACATAAAAACCTCGCTCTAAAAAATTAAACAAACCTAATAAAATTCGACTAAATCATTTTCATTAAAGCCCGAACCTGAGTGAACCTGCGCTACAGCTCCATCATTACCAAAGTAGCTCACCACTTCCACAGTGCCCTTCATCCGACCACGAACGCTGCCGATGGAGCGACTGGTCTCGGGATCAAAAACCTCTTCTTGCTCTTCAACAATGCGCAACAGATCACCAATCTGTAAACCCGATACGCGGCCCGCATTCAGATACACCCGCTCTCCTTTGACCAGGGCCACACGCCCTTCCCAAGAAAAGCGTTTCAAAGTGGCAAATAAAGCGGGGAGGGTTTTTTCAAAAGCACTTTCGACCACAAACCGAACGGCCGTTGGATCATCCTTCATGTCTTGATCCATGTAAGACCTCTGTGCGATTTTCGTGCTGCCTTCGCTCATATCGGAGTCTTGTGTGTCTGTCTCCATCACTTGACCACTGCGCACCGAAATAATTTTCAATTCCGCCACGGCTCGGATTTCGGCTTTCACGCGACGAAATATTCCTACTGAGTCGCCGCGCTTCCCGGTTTTTAAATCCTTCACCGTGCCCACAACAATGGCGTGCACCCCTGAGTTTTTAATTTTTTTGACGATGTCGGCCATGTTATATGCCGCGCCGGTTCTGTATTTTTCGATGTTCTCGATACCCACTGCACTGGGCTCGATCATCACCGCTAAGTCCATTTTTTCAACTTGGGAAACAAAAAACGTACGTGCCCCTGTGACCAATTCTTCGTGGTTGTAAGAGCTGATATTTAAAAAAGGAAGAATCAAAATGCGTCGCCGCATTTCCCCGTCCATATTTCGCGCGTTGAACATGGCATCGGCGTTGTGCTTAATCTCCGGCTGTGAACGATCCTTGACGTGAATCACAGAACAGCCCACCAATGACAAATGAATCAATAAAAAACAAAAAAATATTCTTATCATGAATCTATTGTATGCTATTTTTCGACTGAACATCAAACACGACTTGACTTGAGTCGCTGCTAATCACCTGAGTGAGAAAGCCTTTCCAATGAAACTGAACCAAAGCCTGGTTTAGTTTTTCACTGTTGAGCCCTTTGATCTCGAACACCACCTGGTCTCTTTCGTAGGATATAATTTGCGCACTCGTCGGGTTTCGAACTGGGCCTTGAACTGCGCCCTGCAGATACTGCTTGATGCGCTCCATTTGCTCCCCGGAAAGACTGCCAGTGAGAACGAGCCTTGTTGAGCTTTCAACTTTTTCGGGCTTATAACTTTCGATGCGCGCGTGCAGATCCGTCATTGTGCCGAGCATGAAGTCTTTGCTATCGCCGATGGCGAGAAGCAAGTGGCGGTACTGATGCAAAGGCAGATCATAGATTCTTAATGTTTCACCGATTTTTTGGCCATTTTTCACTCGAAAGACTTCCAATTTTTGCGTCCACCGCACACCCTGTTCAATCATGGGACTGGGCTCGATACGAACATCCCCGGTTAACAAAAGCGCTGCGGCTTTGTGCTTTGCTAACTCCATCTTTTTTTCGAAGGGTAGCGCACTCACTTGCAGCTCTGGCTGAGGCGCCTTGACGAGTTCTGCAGGATATTCCCATTTCGTTAAAGGCTGCCCCACAAGGTTTCGATACCACTGTTTGTAGAGATCTTTCATTTCAACAGATGCGGAGTCCTCCGCCCACCAATTGTACACTTCCCCGTCTCCGAAGGAGCTGTAAAAGGTGACGAGAGGAAGTATAGACGCGCGCGCTGCTGATCTATCGATCGCGGCTTCAACAGACACTGTAAAAAAAATAACACCGATGAGCAAACTGAGGAGTCTGCTAGAGCCGGACTTCGATAAAATGCGTGGGCCCAATGTCGTTTTGAATGGATTCGAAAAAATCATGGCTAAGTGTGACTCCCTTAGGCTCTAATATATCTAACATCACACGTTTCTCTAAGTCAGGAAGTTGCATCTCAAACGAAAGTCGAGTTTCTCCAGGGAAGGCCATGAGTTTTTCTTGCAGTTTTTCTAATTTTGGCAGCAAAGCACTGTCGATTTTAAATACGGCTCTTGAGGCCCGTTGCAAAATGACATTTAAAAGCTCTACTTTTTCGAGAATGATTTTTTGTGAATCCCCGTCTTTTTCAAGTACACCAGTGATGAGAATGGGCTGCTCTTGTTTTAATAACAATTCGCTTTTTGCGTAAACGTCAGGAAAGGCAATCACCTCTACAACGGCGCTTAAATCCTCCAGTTGCAAAAACGCCATGCGCGTTCCTTTTTTGGTGATAATCTCTCGACGATCCACCACAAGCCCCACCAAGGACAACTTCTTTTTATGGGCGAAATTTTTTAGCTCCTGGATGGTGCCGTCGGTCCAAGCCCGCGCAATGGTTTCATAGCCGTTGAGCGGATGATCACTGAGGTAAAATCCAAGCACGTCTTTTTCGAAACCCAGCTGCGCCATGCGATGCCACGTCGCAACCTCTGGCAATTCGATTTTTTCCGAAACACCCTCGTCCATCATGGCAAACAGGGACTCCTGCCCCACCTCCATATCGCGGCGCTTGGTCTCGACCATATCTAAAATCTTTTCGTGTTCCTGAAACATTTGCGCACGGTGGTAGCCAAAGTGATCCAGGGCTCCGGCCTTAATCAAACACTCCACCACTTTTTTGTTAACTCGTCGAAGGTCGACTTTTTCGAAAAACTCCTGCAGCGACGCAAATATTTTTGTTGGCAACGAGTCCCGAGCCTCAAGGATGGCCTGAACGGCTGCCTCGCCCACGCCTTTGATGGCGCCAAGGCTGTAGTACATTACGTCGCCCTTCACGTTGAATTTGTAGTCCGAAAAATTCACATGTGGAGCTTGAATTTCGATACCGCGCCGGCGACACAGCTTTATGTACTTTACAATTTTATCCGTGTCGGACATTTCCGTACTCAACAGCGCTGCAAAGAATTCCACAGGATAGTAGTGTTTGAGCCACGCTGTTTGCGCGGCGATCACACAATAGGCCGCTGAATGGGATTTGTTAAAACCGTAATTGGCAAACTCTGCCATCAACTCGAAAAGTTCTTCTGATTTTTTAAGATCAAAACCGTTTTTTATCGCTCCAGAAACAAACCGATCTTTTTGTTGGGCCATTTCTTTTGGATCTTTTTTACCCATGGCGCGACGTAAAATATCCGCTTCGCCCAATGAGTAGGAAGCGACTTTTGATGCAATCAACTGCACCTGTTCTTGATAAATAATAATTCCATAGGTTTCTTTGAGAACATCTTCAAGCTCGGGAAACAGGTAAACAACCTTGGCCTCGCCGTGCTTTCTTTTTGTATAATCGGGAATCATATCCATGGGTCCCGGTCGATAAAGGGCGTTGATGGCCATGATGTCTTCAAAACAGGTGGGCTTGATTTTTTTAAGGGCATCGGTGATTCCATCACCTTCGAACTGGAATACGCCGGCTGAGTCGCCGCTGGACATTAAGTCGTAAATATTTTTATCGCTCAGCGGAATTTCTTGCGGAGTGATGGCTTTGCCGCGATTTTTCAGAATCAACCGCAAGGTGTCTTGAATGTGCGTCAGCGTTTTAAGACCCAAAAAGTCGAATTTAATAAGGCCAATTTTTTCGGCGTGCTTCATGTCGTACTGAAGCACGTTTTCTCCCTCGGCGCCGCGATAGAGAGGCGCGTGGTCCACCAGTCGGCCGTCGGCGATCACAACACCAGCGGCGTGGATCCCTGCGTGTCTGACGAGGCCCTCAATGCGCTGAGCGAGATCCATCAACGTGTTGATCTGCGGATTGGCTTCCATAGCCTCACCAATTCGCGGCTCGAGTTTTAAGGCCTCTTCGATGGTGAGCCCTAATTTGTCGGGCATGAGTTTGGAAATCACGTCCACATCGGCGTAGACCATTCCCAGCACGCGACCCACATCGCGAATAGCGGCCCGCGCTTGCAAACGTCCGTAGGTAATAATTTGCGAAACGCTGTCGAAACCATATTTTTCCGTGACGTAACGAATGACATCGCCGCGTCGTTCTTGACAAAAGTCCACATCGAAATCGGGCATACTCACCCGTTCGGGATTTAGGAAGCGCTCAAAAATCAAACTGTAGCGAACCGGATCGAGATCAGTGATCTTCAGTGTATAAGCGACCAAAGACCCCGCGCCTGAACCCCGCCCAGGCCCCACTGGAATATCATTGGTCTTCGCCCAATTAATAAAATCTTGAACGATCAAAAAGTAACCTAAAAAGCCCATACCTTCGATCACTTTAATTTCATACTTTAAGCGATCGAAATATTGAGTCTTGTTGGCGTCTTCAACAGCTTCGCCGCGTTTTTCGGCTTCTTGAAAGCGATCTTCGAGGCCTTTGAATGTAAGACGCTCCATCTCTTCTCTGAGGGTCACACCTTCGGGAGTTGGAAACGACGGCAAATGGTAAACAGCTTTGCCGTTGGCATCCTTGAGTTTAAAATCCACATTGCAACGATCCGAAATTTCGAGGGTGGCGTCGCAAACGCCCGGTACATCTTTAAATAGATCCTGCATTTGCTGAGGAGACTTAAAGTAAAATTCATCACTCCCTAAACGAAAGCGTGAAGGGTCGTTGAGAGTTTTGTTACTGCCGATGCAAATCAAAACTTCCTGCGGCAACTGGTCTTCTTTGTTGAGGTAATGGACGTCGTTGGTCGCAACACAACGCACGTCTAAATCTTTTCCGGCCTGTAATAAAAACGGATTTAGTCGCTCCCACTCGGGCGTTCGAGTGCGATTGAGCTCGAGGTAAAAGCGATCGCCAAAAATATCTTTAAATTGTTTGATTTTATCGTAAGCCATGTCGGTGCCCACTTTTAAAAAGGCTTGGGCCACTTCGCCATACGTACCACCGCTGAGTGCAATAAGATCTTCGTTGTGTTCTTTCAGGACTTCGTAATCAATACGTGGTTTGTAGTAAAACCCTTCTTGATAACCAATGCTGCTCAGCCGACACAGATTTTGATAGCCTTTGTAATTTTGCGCAAGCAGCACGAGGCGTGTTGAATTGGGTTTTCCATCTGTGCTGCTTTTGACTTTGCGCGATTGCGGCGCCAAGTAGGCATCCATCCCAATCAGCGCTTTTAGCCCTGCCTCTTTGCACGCAAAATAAAACTCAATAGCGCCAAACAAATTTCCATTGTCGGTCATCGCCACCGCAGGCATGCCAAAACTTTTTGCCCGCTCGGCAATTTTTTTAGGTAAGCACGTGGCTTCTAAAAGTGAGTATTGAGAATGAACATGCAGATGAACAAACGACATCCTACTCCCACTCGATGGTGCCAGGAGGTTTGCTTGTCACATCATAGACAACACGATTCACCTGGCGCACTTCGTTGGTAATACGATTGGAAACTTTTTGTAAAAACGCCGGTTCAAAGGCAAACCAGTTGGCCGTCATTCCATCTTGCGACGTCACCGCGCGCAGAGCGAGAACTTGGCTGTAGGTTCGAGCATCACCTTGTACGCCCACAGTGTACACTGGCAAAAGCACACAGAAGGCCTGCCAAATTTTGTCGTACAAGCCGGCCGTGCGAAGCTCGTCGATGTAAATTGCGTCGCAATTTTTTAAAATTTCTAAGGACTCTTCATTTACTTCGCCAATGATGCGAATGGCGAGCCCTGGACCCGGAAAGGGATGACGCCCTAAACTGTCTTCGGGAATTTGCATCTGTCGACCAATGGCTCGCACTTCATCTTTAAAAAGTTCACGAACTGGTTCAACAAGTTTGAGCTTCATCTTCGCTGGCAAACCACCGACATTGTGGTGGGATTTGATGGTGACGTTTTCACCTCTTAAAGAAACACTTTCAATGACATCTGGATAAAGAGTTCCTTGCGCTAAAAAATCAGCTTTTAGCTTGAGATCCTTAATACTTTTATCAAACACTTCAATAAAAACCCGACCAATGGCTTTGCGCTTATCTTCGGGATCCGTCTTGCCTTTGAGTTCACTCAAAAATTCTTCCTGCGCGTCCACACCATGAACATTGAGTCCCATTTTTTCGTAGCGTTGCATGACTTCTTCGTACTCGTGTTTGCGCAGGAGTCCATTATTTACGAACACACAGTGCACACGCTCGGCACCGAGAGCCTTTGTACAAAGTGTTGCCACCACGGTGGAGTCCACTCCGCCGCTCAGGGCGCAAAGCACTTGCCCCGTAGGCCCCACCTGGGTTTGGATTTGTTTTTTAAGCTGTTCGACAATATTGCCCGGACTCCAATTGGGTTCGGCCTTGCACATATCGAAAACAAAATAACGAATCAAATCATCACCCGACTCCGTGTGTGTGACTTCGGGGTGAAACTGAAAAGCCAGCGCTCGAGGCCCCCGCATTGCCGCTGCATGATGATTGTCCGACAGCGCGATAATTTCAAAACCCGGCGGGGCTTTTTCGACCACATCGCCGTGACTCATCCACACCGAATGCTTTAAAGGAATTTTATCATTGAGTTTCGCACTCCATTGAATCTCGCGGTGTCCATACTCTTGCACTTTTGCAGTTTCAACCTGACCACCCAAACTCTTTGCCATGAGTTGCATGCCGTAACAGATGCCAAGCACCGGCGCGATGCTTGGGAGCTGCTCAACGTTGCGCAAAGGCGCCTTGGGATCATTCACCGATTGCGGTCCACCACTGAGAATAATTCCCGCAGGATTTTTACTTTTGATCGTCGCCAGATCCACATCGTAGGGCAGGATTTCTGAAAACACCTGAAACTCCCGCAAACGCCGAGCAATCAACTGCGTGACCTGCGAACCAAAATCTAAAATCAAAAAGTTATTCATAGCTCTCCACAAAAAAGTATTATGTTACGCGCATGCCACCTGGTTTTGCAAAGGTACGGACACACTTTTTGGGACTCAGAGCATTACGAGTTT
>JANOYW010000072.1:0-11879 GCA_031429075.1 Bdellovibrionales bacterium
CCTCTTTCTGGACTCGTTGCATATAAAAAAAGGAGTACTTTAAAGAGTACTCCTTTTTTTATATGCAACGAGTCCAGAAAGAGGACCTGGCACCTGTACTGTCTTGCTTTTAGACAGTCGTCAAACAATCTAGGGCAACGGTTTAAAAGGGGCTCTGAGAGCGGGTTTAAGGGCTCATTAGAGGCATTTTACAGGCATATATCTTCCATTACGGTTAGTAGGGGAGATTTTTATGTGCTCATACTCTATTCGGCTTTTTCCGTTTTTATTTGCAACGCTTTTGGCCCTCGTGGGTTGCGGAACCAAAATGGAATCCAACACGGGCTCCAATGATGGTGCGGCTCTGTCGTCAGTAACAACCGAACTCGGGCAGCTCAACGTTGTTTCTGAAACCGCCAAGGGTGACGACTACGAAGACGAATATACAGTGACCTTTGATTTAAAAATTCCCTTTGGCCGTGTTTATCAGCCGGTTTCAAAAGCCATCAAGTGGATCACTCCACTACTTAAAAAACAATTGGCCACTGAAGGACAAAATTACTATCCCACCGAAGTTCCAGTGGGAACCATCATCAACAGCGAGTGGAAAAAAATTCTCGACATCGATGTGGATAGCTCTGAGACCTTGCAAAGCGGTTACACGGTGACCATAAATCAATTTGTAGTTCCTGTTTGGTTAGCGCGCTCGTCGCGCCAAGGAAACTACGTAGAGCAAAGTTTAGATGTTAGAAAATCAGTGACCAAGCTCTCTTCAAAATCCTTTGGCGACGACATCAGCTTTCGCTGGCGCCCGGAGGGGAATTCCGTGAACATGGAAATGTGCATGAACATTCCAGGCTCAAAAATCACCGCCCCACAAATTGATGTTTTTGCACGCGCTCGCAAAAAAACCTGGTATGGCCATTTTTCAACGTCCAGCAACTTTGAGGTGAAACCCGGAGAGCTTCAATGGGATTTGGGCCGTGGATGTTTTTCGGCAAACTATTTTAAACCCGAAGGTGTGGCGCCAAGTGTACTTACGTTTCGCGCAACGCAAGCCCCTTACTTACAGGCCGTAGTTTACAAAGGTCTTTCAGTACGCATCGGAAACTGGTTTTTACGATTGCTCGATAATATCTTATCTATTTTTAATGCCTCAATTAAAAAAGCCATCATCAAAAAAGTAACCAACACCGTAAATACTATGGTCGATAAAGATGTTGAATCTGGCAAATGGTTTTCAAAAGTTTACACCGAAGAGGTTTTAAATGACCTCGGCGAACGGGTACACGCCCGGATTCGCAAAACTGTGAACCGTGTAGGTGGTCTTGTGGATAAGAACCATGTTCGCGATATGATCGACGACAACTGCCGCCTTATGAAATTATCAAAGAGCCCGCAGTGGACCGAAAAGCACCGCCAGTTTTGCGACGAAGTGGTGAGCACTCTTGAATTCACTGTTTCTCGCAACTTCAGTGATGAATCTTCGCGACAAGCAGGCTGTTACAACTATTTTGCAAACATTCACGAAGTGAAAGATGCGCAAGGAAAAAAGAAGTGGTGGGCCGAACAGTGTCGCTTTAAGGTTCGTTTTGCGATAAAGATGTCGTCCAATGCAAAACAATACTTTCGCGAGTTACAGGATATATTACAAAACGAAATCGATGAGCTTCGTATTCCACAGCGTTGGGAAGCCATGCTTAAAAAATACGATCTCGATGAATACGCGCTAAACTACCTTTTAAAAGAGCTTGAAGACCGTGGGATTAGTGAAGTTGAGCTTGAGCAACTCGAGGCACAGTTGCCGACTCTTATCGAACAAATCAAACTGAAGATGTAAAAGGTACGCCGTACCTTTTCGGGACGCACTGTTTAATCCAAAGATGGCTGAGAGAAAAGAGCCGATGTTTTTTTTATTTAAATGGAAAGCGTTGTATTTTGTATCCTAATTTTTCGAGTAGCTCCAAAACATTGCCTTCACCGATAAAGTGCAAGGCGCCGGCCGCAATAAATACTGGAGATTCGTTTTTGTGATGACCATCGATCACTGGCACCCAACGGGCATTTCGTTCAACGAGCAAGCATTTGTGAAGCTCGCGATCTAAGGACTCCATTTGTTCTGTCATCTGATCGGCATCCCCGGAACGGTAAACGTCAACGGCTTTCGTAATGTTGCCGATGACGTCATATGTATCGTTATCTAAATAAAAAATAATTGATTTGACCCACATTTTTTCCCAACAAGCAGGCTTCATTCTTTGCAAAGTGTCCAGCCTATAGAGCGGTTTTTTACTTTGCAGAGCTTTCTTTTCAATTTCTCCGTCCATCGATTTTGTCGTGTATAAGCTATATTCATATCTTGGAACCACTACAGTTTTTCGATCTGTAACTATAGCATTGATCATCTGTAAAGTGAGGTTTTTGGCAATGGATTGTTTTATGCCGAAATCATGAATTCTTTTTTCAATTTTACTCCATTGTTCTGCTGAGAAGAAATCGTTCACTGTTATATTATTCTCGATATTTTTTTCGATAATGTGTTTGTACTTTTTAAATAAGTTTTTGGTGCCTTTTGGTCCCATTTTATAAAAAGGAGGATTCTCCTTTTCGCTCTGTGTAGTGATTTCAAGCAAGACAGCGCTTGATAGCGCCAAATCTTCATGCAGCTCCTTGGGCAGATCGCGCACGTCAATGCCCCTGTGCATGGTTCCCAAAACATAGGACGTCTTTCCGTCTTTTTCGATTTTCCAATAAAACGGTTTCTTAATCGTGCTGCAGGAAACCCCAGAAAAACCGCAAATCAGAAGACAGAATAGGAACTTTATTTGTTTACTCATTCAACCTCTCATCATTCGTAGCAAAGCTTTTCTCATTTAAACGGAAAGCGCTGTATTTTATATCCCATTTTTTCTAAGAGCTGCAAAACATTGCCCTCGCCGGTAAAGTGCCGCACGCCTGCAGCGATAAAAAGGGGCGAATCCTTTTGATGGTGCTTTTCGATGACGGGTGCCCAATGGGCGTTTCGCTCGTCTAGCAAACATTTATCCAGCTCCTTGTCGTAGCCTTTTTCACCTTTTAAGATTAATTCTTCGTCACCAGTTTTGTAATCGTCCACCAGAACTACAAATTCATTGATCCAATCATACGTGTCGTTATCGAGATAAAAGATGATTGAGCTCACTTTCTTTCTGTCCCAACACGACGGTTTCATCCTTTCGAGAGAGTCCAGTCTATATATGGGTTTCTTTGCTTTTAAGGCTTTAAATTCAATTTCTAAATCCAGCGACTTCACATTCAGCACGGCTTGCTGGGAGTACGTCACATAAACTCGATTTCGATCTCTCAAAAACACAGAAATCACCGGCAAGGTAAAATAAGGAATGATCGATGGCTCGACGCCCAACTTTACAATGCGATTTTCAATTTTACTCCACTGCTCGGGAGTGAAATGATGTTTTACGGTGATATTTTTTTCAATATTTTCAGTGATTTTTTGTTCATGCTGTTTAAAGTAATCTTTTAGCGTTTTTGCGCGAAAATCGTAGGAATAGGGATTATTCTTTTCGCTTTCGAGAGTAATTTCTTTGAGAACCGCTCGCGATTGTTCTAAGTCTTTATGTAATTCCTCAGGCATATCGCGAATATCGATCCCACTGTGCATGGTCCCCAAAACGTAAGACGTTTTGCCGTCTTTCTCGATCTTCCAATAAAAAGGCTTCTTAATTGTTGAACACGAAACCACAGCGAAACCGCAAAGCAAAATTGAAAATACGAATCTCATCGAACCCCTCATTGATAGCGGGTCATAAATACAAAAAACGCCTTCGGAAATCACCAAAATAACGCCAGATGTAAAAATTGGACGGCGAAGGCCCAGCGAAAGGATGCAACAGGCCTCGAGTCTGTGTATAACGGCCCCATGTTGGAAGCATTACCCTTAGAAGTGTTTTTTGGTGTGGGAGGAGTTTTCTCCGTCCTGGTGGTTTATTTTGCTCTTTTCCGCGGAGGCAAAGCGCCGCCCTCGAAGGCCTCTCAAGAACTTGAACAGCTGCAAAAGACCGTAGCTGAAAAACAAAGTCCTCGGAAAAATTATAAAACTCTGCAAGAAGCAATGTCGCAAACACAAAAGTCGTTTTGGGGGCGAATGTCGTCGTCGCTTGTGGGCGGCGGGGCTGTGGATCGGGCTCAGCTCGAGGCCATCGAAGAGGTGCTGTACACCAGCGATCTGGGTCCTAAAACAGTCCAACGGCTTTTTGCTTCGCTCGAGAGTAAACTGTCCCAGTCCCTGGGCAGCGAAGCCCTGAAGCAAGCTCTCAAACAAGAGATGATTAGTATTTTTTCGAGCGTCGGCGATATCAACAATACGGCTTTTCAGGTTTTGCCTCAGGGCCTCACGGTGTGGATGGTGGTCGGCGTAAACGGCGCAGGAAAAACAACCACCATCGGCAAATTAGCCTCGCAGCTCCAGCAGAGCGGAAAAAAAGTAATGATTGCCGCGGGCGATACCTTTAGGGCCGCTGCGGACGCACAACTCAAAGTGTGGAGTGAGCGCGCGCAGGTGGAAATTTACAGCCCCGAAAATGTGAAGGATCCCAGTGCCGTGGCTTTCGAGGCAGTTAACAAAGCGCAAGCACGAGGCTTTGATGTATTGATCGTGGATACCGCCGGTCGACTGCACACTCAGGTCAATCTTATGGAAGAGCTTAAAAAAATGAAACGGGTGATTCAAAAAGTAAACGTCACAGCTCCGCACGAGGTGATTTTGGTTCTCGATGCCAACTCTGGGCAAAATGCGCTCATTCAAGCCGAACAGTTTCATCAAGCTCTCGGTGTGACCGGCGTAATACTCACAAAAATGGACGGCTCTGCCAAAGGTGGCGTGGCCATTGGTGTGGCGGGTGATGTGGGGCTCCCGGTAAAAATGATCGGCGTTGGCGAAGCAGTGGAAGACCTTCGTGCTTTTTCACCTACAGATTTTGTGGACTCTATCTTATAGAAAAGTTTCTTTTTTCGTCGGGCTAAGTAGCGAGTAAATGAACACGAGCACCGGCAAATAAATGAGTGGCGAAAAATAGAACAAGTGGGGTTCGGGTATGACAAAAAACAAAACCGAACATCTGCCAATGAGAAGCACTGCGGACAGGTTGAACAAGAGTGCTGTTTCTTCGTTCTTGCGTGAAACAAAATAAGCGATCAAAAGAAAAAATAACGGATTAAATAATGTTAAGGCGAGTAGAGATTGATGTTCTCTTGTGAGTCCAGACCAAAAGGCGACAATGACTTTTCTCCAGTTTTGGAAAAATGGGATGGCTCGCGGTAGTTGATTTTGTGGAATGATCTGCAAAAAATTATTTGGTGGTTTTTCCAGGTCATCCGAAAAAATAAACGCTCCAGGTAAAAAGCCAAAGTTGCTCGCAGAGATCTGAAGTCGTTCGTTTAAGAATGTCGCGAAATTCTTAAATACTAATTTGAGATAGGTGATTTTAAATTCTGTCCACTCATCCAACGAAATAGGCAGCTTGTCTAAATTTTCGTAAAATTGTAAAATGTGTAGAGAGCTATATCTGTTTTGCAGATGCGTAAGGTCAATCACCTTCGAAACCACCTCTCTGTCTTGCGACGATATTGTGGCCTCTGGATTGTAAAAGATAGCGTTGAGGGGGTGAAGAATAGCTGTGAATTCGTATTTCTGAATTGTGGCAGGCTTCTCTTTTGCCGTTAAAAATACATTCAAGGCAATCATCATTCCACAAAACGCCATCGATATGGGGACTTTTCTTTTTAAAGATTCATTCTTACTTAACCACAGAAGGAGCGGAAAAAGGATATAGTAAAGAACGCCATCGTGACGAACTTCGCATGCCAGCGATAGGACAAACAGCAAGGAAAGAAAGTAGACCACCGAAACTTTTTTTAGGGGCTCTCTTAGAAATGGGATGAGCTGGAAGATCAACACGCAAGACAAGGTTCCAAAAAGTATATCGCGTAAAATAAGCGGGAGAGTTATTAATTGCAAAGGTAAAAGAGAAAATACCAAAGCTATAATTAAATTTCTTAGCGTGCGAATGGGAAATAAGTGAAGAATATAAAAAAGACAGCTCAGCCAAAGGGTCACATTGAGCAAAGGAGCAATAAAGAGGTTGCGGTCAAAATAGCTGAAGCCATAGGAAATAAAACTGTAAAAGTAAGATTGCCAAAAAGCCGTTCGGGAGGAGAGCACGATTTGCAGCGTGGTGAATGCGTCGTAGGGATAAAACCCCGGATAAATAACAAGCAGATAACTTGCCCAAAATAAAATCTGAAAAGTAACAAACCAACGATTCAGTCCAGTCCCTAATTTTTGTACTTTAAGTTCGGGACTTAACAGTAAAAGTACAGCCAAGATCGCCAATAAAAATGTGATTGCTTGAATATCTATGTAAGTGTTGTTGGAAAACACAAAAATGCTTTTTGCAGCGATAACTCCCGCGAGCCCCAAAGAAAGAAATATCTTGAGAAAGAGCTCCTTCACATCCCTTTCCATTTAATGGAGCAACCCATTGAGGGATACTGGCTGAGCGGCGCTGATCTCCCTTCAAGAAGCTCCATCATGGCATGGCGTAACTCCTGTCGTGACACTTGGCTTGGATCTTTCCATGAATCGTCGAGACGACCGCGATACGCTAATAGTAAATGTTCGTCGTAGACAAAAAAGTCGGGCGTGCACACAGCACCAAAACGTTTCGCCACACTTTGCGTTTCATCGTAAAGATAGGGAAAGGGAAAGCTTTTTTCAAGGTCTCGTTTTTGCATATTTACAAACGAATCAGCTGGGTAGTTTTGCGCATCGTTAGAGGAGATGGCCACGATCTGGGCGCCACGCTTAAGAAGCTCTTGTGAAAGTTGCACGATGCGACTTTCCACCGCTTGCACGTAGGGGCAGTGATTGCAGATAAACATTACAAGCAGAGCCTTAGAGCCTTTAAAGTCCTTTAAACCATAGATGTTGCCGTCCGTTCCAGGTAAATGGAAATCAGGGCAAAGGCTTTCGATTTCGCCGGGGGGTGTGTAGATCGCCATCAGTTATTCCTTTAGTTTCGCAAAGGGATATCTCGTCACCGAAAATCCTTGCTGCGTTAACGTTTCAAAAATATTCCCACTGCCAATAAAATGCGAAACCCCCGCGGCAACAAACATTGGTGCTTCCTCGGAGTGCGCTTTGTTAATGAAGTCAGCCCAAACTTTATTTTTTTCCAAAAACAGACATTGCCATAATTTTTTTCCATAGGGCCATTCGTTCAAGATTTTTTCCTCGTCGGCCTCTTTGTAAGCGGCAGTGTACTCCACCAGTTGGTCCACGTTCGCACGCGTGGTGTGGTTTAATTGGTAGCGAATGATGGCGACGGTGAGTTCATCATCACAGGCAGGGGACGATTGAAGTTCACTTAAAAACTTCACTGGTTTATTAGCGAGATAGGCCTTTTCAGCAAGCTCTGCATTCATGGCTTGGGTCAGAGCTTTCTTTTCTTGATAACTGACATAAATCTTATCTGCTTTTCTTAAGTACCGGCTGATATCTGGTAGAGTGAGCCCTTCAATCATGATTTCATTTATTTTGTCATCGTGCTGATAGAGAATGCGCTTTACAATTTCTTGCCATTCACTCTCCGAAAAATAGCTGCGACTTGGCTTACTGAAAGGAGTTTCGGCCTTCGCCTTAGATTTTACCGTAATTGTTTTTATAAAGTCGTTTTTCTTCTTTGGATCCACGTTGAGGCTGCGCTTGGCATCGAGTAAAACTGTTTTTGCGGTATTAAAGCGCTGTTGAATCGCTGGTGGCAAATCAAACATCTCAACACCATGGCGAGCGGTTCCCAATACATAGGACGAACGACCTTCCTTTTCGATCCTCCAAAAAAAAGCCTTGTCCGAGGAGGCACAAGCCGTCAGGAGGGGAACAAGTAAGTACCATTTGAAAAGCTGGATATTCATAGTTCACTCCAATGAATTAAATCTCCTGTGGTCAGCCTTAGGCTTCCATCCGGTAAAACGGTTTGCACATGGTTGTCGGTATACTTTTGTAAAGCGGACTGCAACGACGTTGTTTCGAGGTTTGTGAGCTTTGTTCGCGAAGGATCCTTTTGGATTTGCAAAAGGCCTTCGTACAACGAGTAACAAAATGCCAACCAGGAATTTTCCGAAAACGAAGTGTGCTCTGAAAGCGCCGTGGTTTTTTGATCGACGTTGGACGGCTTGGATAAAATATTGGCACCAATTCCAATGTAAGCGCAAACAAAAGACTGAAAGGGAACCACTTCGACAAGGATTCCCGCCCATTTGCTGTCGCCAATATAAATATCATTGGGTGCCTTTAAGGCCCAAGGCAGGGTGGGCCACGCTTTTTGGCAACAATCAAAAAGCAGCAAACCGATTCTTAAGGGAAACAAAGGCTGCGGTTGTGAGCTGAGCAGGAGACACCAGGTGGAGAGAAGAGTGTGGCCGTTTTTGGCTTGGGACCAGGTATTTTGGCCGCGGCCGCGACCCTGGGTTTGCTGGTCGGCAAGAAACAGGGCAAACGAAGTTTGGCCGTGAAACTGCTTTTTAGCCCAGGAATTTGTGCTATCGGTGGTCGGTTCGAAAAAACTCGCTCGACTGTGTTTTAAAAAATCATGGTGAGTCATTGCATTCACGCTCATCTTACAGCTCGAACAAAAGGCTGAGGTCCGCGCAGGGTGCGGAGTGAGTGAGTGCACCAACGCTTACGAAATCAAGACCGTCAATTTGGCTCAAGGATTTAATCCGAGCCATGTTCATGTTGCCGCTAGCCTCGGTCTCAATATTTTCTGGAACGATTTCCAGGGCCTGCTGGATCATTTCATCCGACATGTTATCTAAAAGCAGCCGTTGAATATCGAGGGCGCAAGCTTCCTTAATTTCTTCCAGATTTGTCACTTCCACTTCGACAAATTCTTTCGTGTGCTTGCGAATTTGTTGCACGGCTTGAGTGATGCCGCCTGCAATACGAATATGATTCTCCTTAATTAAAACAGCGTCGCTCAAGTTTTGCCGGTGATTAAAGCCGCCGCCATCGACAACCGCTTTTTTAATCCAAGGCCGGTAGGGAGAAAGGGTTTTTCGGGTATCTAAAATCTGTAATTTTGAGTGCGGAGCTCGGGCACTGACATACTGATGTGTGAGCGTCGCTATACCGCTAAAAAAGCCCAAAAAATTCAGCGCCACACGTTCGGCTTTGATAACTTCCAGCAGATTGCCGTAGATAGATGCCACCTTCTGGGTTTTTAAAACAGTGTCGCCGTCTTTAAAGTACCATTTGATGTCGGCGCCTGGACTCAGAGCCAACATGCTTTTATGAAAAAAATCACTGCCTGATAATTTGAGGTCCGCCTTCGCGATCAAAAACGCATGGCCCAACTTTTCTTTAAGATAGAGATGGTCGGTGGTGAGGTCCCCAGAGGGAAGATCTTCTTGAATAGCGAGATTTACAAGTTCAAGGACTGTCATCTTGGAGTTCCTGTTTCAGGCGAACTTCCTCTTCGAGAACTTTTGTGAGTTCGTCGCGCACCACTCTCTCGACGATATCAAGTAGAGTGTCTTGCAACTGATTTTTAATAAACTCTTCGGTGTGGGCGCGAACGATGGCTTCGATTTCCTGGTCGTTCATGCCCATGGATTGCGTGATCATCGGTTTAGAATTTTTCACATAAGTTTTTTCGACTTGTGAAAGTTCAGACTCGGTCATGGAGACTTCGCTATGAATTCTGCGTTCCGCAGATTTTTGTTTAAAAACGGACTCAAGCTTCATGGGTTGAATATTATCAAAATCAGGAGCCGGAGTGTCTTCGTTGTCTGTGAGTGAAGATGTTGAATTGGACGTTAGATTGGAAGCGGACAGGTTGGAGGCCGACATATTGAAGGACTCGAATTTCTCCAGGTTTTCCACTTTAGGGTCGATTTTAAACTGGTCAAAGTCATGATTCGTCTTGCTATCGAGAGCGGGCATTTCTAAACCCTCGTCGGTGAACGACGGTGGCGGCTCCATGGAGTTGGAAACTGCTGTGAGATCTTCAAAGATGGAATTTAGATTAAATTCGGAGGATTCTTCGTTAATTGGTTTTTCTTGCATAGGCGCTGCCACCGGAGCCTCCGGTTTTTTTGCAACAGACTCTTTGACCACGCTTTTTGGATATTTTAAAAATTGAGAAAGTGGATTGCTAACGGCGCTGGGTGTATGCTTTTTGATCAAATTGCGAAGATGATCGGCATCAAAGGGCTTCTCAAGCTGATCGTCGGCCTTTGATCGTTTATACTGCTCTTGATCAAGCTCCATGAACGAGCTCCACATTAAAACTACGGGGATGCCAGCAAGAGCGCTTTCTTGCTTAACTTCAAGGCACATTTCGTAGCCATTTTTTTTCTGCAAAAGAACGTCTGCAAAAATAATGTGCGGTTTGAAGGTTTGTCCCACATTGACCACGTCCAGGCCGCTCTGCACAGTTTTCACTTCCACGTTCATGTCCTGAAGGGCGAGTTGAAAAACCTTTTTGATGGTATCACTTTCATCGGCAAGTAAGACGCGTAACGACATATTTCGAGTAGACGATTCTTTTTTTGCAGAGTCAAGTATTATGGAAACGTGATTTCAATCATCGATCGCTACATTGGCAAGAGTTTTGTATTTTATTTCGCCGCTGGACTGAGTGTGTTTGTCACACTTTTTGTGGCGATTGATTTCTTAACCAGCACCGCACGTTATTCTGCAGAGCTCAAAGTTTTTGCCGAATACTACGCCTACTACTCTTTCGAAATGCTCTTTCAGCTAATCCCTGTGGCCTGTCTTTTAGCCACGCTGTTTACTTTGGGAACCATTCATAAAAACAGCGAAATGGTCGCGATGTTCAGCATGGGTTTGAGTCTGCTGCGCATCTCGTTGCCCATATTGGTGATTGTGTGTGGGGTTTCGCTCGTTTCGTTCTTTGCCAGTAACGAACTTATGACAAAAGCAGTCGATAAACGAAATTACATTTACTACACCGTGCTTAAAAACAAACCTCTTTTGTATTCAAACTCTCGACAAGAAAATATTTGGTATCGCTCGGGACAAAACATTTTCAATATCAGTCTCCTCAATGCCAAAGAAGCTAAGGCTTTTAAAATCACACTCTATACCTTTTCCAGTGATTGGATGTTGCAGCAAATTCTTGTGGCCCAAGAAGCGTTGCTCGGTGAGGGGCGCTGGACTCTTAAAAATGGCACCGTCACGGTATTTTTTGACGAGGACTCAGCACCGATCACGGAAAAATTTGAGAAAAAAGATTTAGAGGTTGGCGAAAACGTCATCGACATCAAAACGTCTTCGAAAGCTTCGGCGCAAATGGGTGTGCGCGAACTGCGGCGTTACATCGAGCGCAACAAAGAGGCGGGGCTCAATACCGTCCCCTTCGAAGTGGATTACTACTCCAAATTCAGCTACGTGTTCACGACCCTCGTTATGGTATTGCTGGGAATTTCCTTTTCCACCTCCGGGTCCAACCGCTCGGGCGGGGTGTTGATGAACCTGCAAAAATGCGTGGTGCTCACTTTGTTTTATTGGGGGCTTTACAACTCGGGGCTCACACTGGGAAGGCACGGCTCTCTGCCGCCCATTATCGCAGCTTGGGGGCCAAATATTTTGATGATTCTCTTCGCCTCCGCCATCATTTGGCGGCAAAAACGCTAGGTACGGCGAGGGGCAAGGCGCCTTCGGCGCTCGTTCGCGAGCGAAGCTCGCTCCGTGCCCACACACTTTTTGGGACTCAATGCATAAATTTTTATCCAAACTTGCGAAGGTGTCTTTTTAAGACGCGTCCATCCCTGGACTCGCTCGCAGCTCGAAACATCGTGTTTGCGAGAGGTCTTAAAAA
>JANOYW010000073.1:0-27086 GCA_031429075.1 Bdellovibrionales bacterium
GTTTGTGCGAAAAGATCAAAGTTATTGGCGCTCCCGAAAGAGCCAAATGCTGTAGAGATTGCAACATTAGTCGAATCGTTAAAACAGGCCAAAGAGTTTGGTGCAAAACAAACTAAGCTGACGATGAATGAGGAAAGCGAACAGCTGTACACAGAATTGTATCCGACTCTAGTGCGAGAACGCCCAGGGATTCAAGGCGTTTTGTCTGCCAGAGCTGCCCCTATAATTCTTCGGCTATCTGGCATATATGCGATCTTAGATAAAAGTGCAGAAATAAAACCACAACATTTGAAGGCTGCAGTTGGAGTTTGGGAGTACTCAGAAAAAAGTATCCAATACATATTTGGCGAAAAGACGGGGAACAAACTTTCTGACAGACTGTTCGTGGCGCTTCAGAATAAACCTGGCGGGCTCACTCAAACCGAAATAAGCCGAGATGTTTTTCGCGCAAACGCTTCATCCGAGAAAATCGCTGAGGCTATTGAGTATCTTTCAAATCAAAATATTATCCGAAGCGTTGAGGAAACATCTGACGCGGGTCGAAAGGTGATTCGTTGGAGATTAGCCTCTACGAACTACGAAATGAACGAATTTAACGAACTCACAGAATTCGTAAATTCGTCGAATTCGTACAATTCGTACTTCGTACCGGTGAAAAACGAGGGAGAAGAGTATGTATCTTAAGAAAATGGCCGAGAGCACTGACGCAAGTTTGCAGGAGGCACTCTACCAAAGAATGAGTTTGGCCATTTCTAGAGTTGCCGAGCTTGTAGACGAAAACACCGTGAACAGTCGTGGATTTAAAGCCTTACAAACACATACCAACAAAATAGAAACTTCATGCATAGCTGGTATTTCCAAATGGGAAGCGGCTTGGATTGAAGGTTTAACTAAACTACAAAGGAACGCAAAATGAAAACAAAGAAAATGATTAAACCTGAGAGTAAAAAATCAATTACCAAAAAAGACAGCCCAAATATTCCCGAAGAGCTCTTAAACAAAATGGATGAAATCAAGTATGTGCCAAAATTCGAAACAACTAATGGCTCATTAGACCGTAAAGGAAAATTAGATTCCTTTGATCATTATGTTGGCTTAAGCAAAGCCACTGGCGCTGTAAGCACGGAGCTACAGAATTATTTTATACTACAATTACACGCCATTAAAAGCACTGCCAACGACCGCCATCTAAATGCTGCCTTAGCTTTTCTCCATAGCATGAAGCCCACGGATGAGATGGAAGCAATGCTTGCTGCTCAAATGTTCGTGGCCCACGACTTGTCCATGGCAACTGCTACAAGTATTAACCGATGCGAAGACATGGGCATGAATGATCGATATATAAACAGGTTCTCAAAACTTACGAATATTTTTCGGGATAACTTAGAGGCCCTAAACAAGCACCGCGGGAAGGGTCAGCAAAAAGTGACCGTTGAGCATGTTCATGTTCATAGCGGCGGCCAAGCCATAGTTGGCACTGTTGAGGGGGGAGGGGTCCATGGGAAAAAGTGATGAAACACCCCATGCAAGCCGAGGATGGCTTCGCAATGGGAATCCCCCGGGTGATTTGTCCAATCTTCCGAAGTGTGGTGCTAAAACACGCTTAAAAGGTTCATGCAAGTCTCCAGCAATGCGTAATGGGAGGTGCCGCATGCATGGGGGCAAGAGCACTGGCCCTCGCACGGAAGAGGGAAAAGAGCGCATCAGCAAAGCCAACTTTAAGCATGGTGAGTATTCGCAAGAGACCTTACTGATTAAAAAGGCGCTTAAGAAATTTTCCAATGTGTAGGTTAAAACTTTTAATTTTTGAGACAAACAAATGTATAATAATAAAGGGGGTATTCAATGGGGTTTTTAAAAAAAGTTTTAGGTAGCGGAATCAAAGTGGCATCTGGTGGACTAATCAGAGACAAGCATATCAACGGGGCAACAGATTCGATAACGGACGCAATCGGAATAACAAATCGCGCTGGCGATAAAGCAGCAGCAGCCCAAGCGCAAGCGGCACGAGATGCAAACGACACAACTTGGCGCATGTATAATCAAGGAAGACAAGATCAAGAGCCATGGAGACAAGCTGGAGCAAAGTCTCTGAGCGAGCTCTCAGGGCAGATGGGGGATTTAACTCGAAAGTTTACGCTAACAGATTTCCAGCAAGACCCGGGCTATCAGTTCCGAATCGACGAGGGCCAAAAAGCCCTTGAGCGAAGCTCAGCTGCGCGCGGCGGACTTATGGGCGGCAGAACTCTCAAAGAACTATCACGATACGGTCAGGACTTCGCATCTAACGAATACACGAACGCCTACAATAGATTTAATAACGACCGTGATCAAAGATTTAACAAGCTTTCAAATCTCGCTGGTATTGGACAATCGAGCGCCGCACAGATTGCTAACCAAGGAAATCAGGCAGGGCAGCAAGTCAGTGCAAACCAGATTGGGATGGGGAACGCAGAAGCTGCAAATATAATGGGGCAGTCAAATAGGCTTAATAGCTTTATCTGGCAAGTGGGTGTAGCTTCGATTTGTGGCATGATGAGCGGTAGTAGGCCTCCAACGATGTTTAGCGATGAGAGACTTAAAACAGATATTGAGCCCGTATCGCAAGAGGATCTGCAAGAGCTGAAGGATAAGATTCGTACATTGAAATTAAATGGCAAAAACGAGATTCGTGACGAAAGCGATTTATTTGAAGTGATGGCACATGAGCTTGCGCAAACTAAGCTTGGGAAAGATGTAGTGAGCTTCGACGCCCATGGGTATCGTGTCGTTAACACGCACAAACTCATGTCCCTCGTGCTTGCGACGTTTGCCGCGGCATAATAATCCGGATGCAACATAAGTCCAGTGAGCGATTTCGCCGCTGGACAGTCGTATAGGAATCATTCGAATTTAGCCTAATAGGGCTTTCCAGCTAATGGAATCGACTTACCTCTCCGAAGCCTTAACTGTAGAGGGCCAACATGAAGAAAATCTCAGCATTTTTTAAGTCAATTTTTTCAAATGAAATCATTGAAGCAATCGGTAAAATCATGATTGCTTACAGTGTCTTTGATTTTATCACCAGTGAACATCCAAGTAAATTTACCGGAGTAGTGCTTACTCTTTTTATTTTTACAGTTTTTAGCAATTTCAATGCGTCCGTTCAGGCGATGCTAAAGCGACTCGAGGGAATTGAGAAATCAAACAAAAACGCTAAGTCTTATCACGATGCTGCTTGATTAGAAAAACGAGGGTATATGGTTTTTTTGATAGCCTTTTTATATATTTTTGCGTTTGGCGTAGAAGAAGTTTTATCCGTACCAAGCGACCCTGGCGCTACTTATTTTGTGTTGAAAAAAGCCGGAACAAAGCAAAAGCCGATTCTTACCACTAAACGGACGGGCTCTAGTGGAAGCAGCTTTGCTATACGAGAGTTTGATTGCAAAAACAAAACTGCTCGCTATCTAGCCGACTCTTCTACGTTAGAGGGTCTTGAGGGATCCAAGCCCGAACCAAGCATGAGTCCTGTTGTTGAAGAATCTGTAGCTTGGTATCAGTTAAGATATTCATGTAAATTCAAGTAGTTTGATCGACCTAATTCGACTCAGAATGTGACAGCACAGTTGCTTGATCCGCCGTTTACATTTGTGTAAGAATTTTAGGCCCTTAGGTGGTGACAATTATTGCGTCTTGATTTTTCGCCCGATATCACCGATAAAGAAGATGAATCTCTGGGCTGCCCTTCGGGGCTCACCAGACCTAAAAGGGATACCGCTTAACTGCGAGTGTCCCTTTACTTTTTTGAGGCTCCTTTTGAGAGATGTCGTAGTTTATTTGGACGGTAGAAATATCTTTTACTCTCTCACTCAAGTAGGAGTGGATCCCTATAATTTCAATTACAGAGCCTTCCTAGAAACTTTACTCAAAGGTAGAAACATAAGGGCAATTAAGTATTACGGCGCCAGATATCCAAGAAAACTTGACCAGACGAAACACAATAGGGATGAAGTTCTTTTCCAGGAACTAGCAGCTGATGGTATCAAAGTAATACTCGGAAATTGTAAGATAAATGACGACAATAAGACGGCTAGAGAAAAGGGCGTGGATGTTAGATTGGCTGTGGATCTGGTGGTAGATGCAATTTACAACAATTACGAAGACGCATATGTGGTTAGTTCTGACACAGATATAATACCCGCCATTACCGAGGCTAAAAAACTTCCGGGTAGGGCGCGAAAAATTTATGGAGTAAGTATTTGTAGGGCGGCTTTACAAGAGTTTCGGGATAAATGTGATGGAATTGTTCCGGTTTACCCAGATCAAGTGAAAGATTTCGTCACAAAAAAGCCACCGGCTGAGAGCTCATTGAATGACTTACAGGATAAGTTTAGCAAGGCTCAAAATAATTCAAACCGAGCTAAGAAATAAAATCCTTCATCAATTCTTCAATTACCTGACTGGCAGGCACACCATCGCAAGCCTTTTGGAATTCTTTATACAAACTCTCTGAGAGATAAAATGTAACCTTTTTTTTATCTTTTCCCTCGGATTTGAGCTTACTTAAGATGTCTTTGCGGTTAACTTTCTTCATGTTTCTCCAACTGTTTAAAGTTTATACATATAAATATACATACTGCTTTATGGCAATTTGTATTGCAATGTGTTATACCTAGTTGATCAGTGAGGTATTATGAAGTTGGACGATTTAAGGCTTTCCCTTAAAAATATGCAAGCAGAGCGGGAAACCGCTTACCGAATGATGTTCCTTGAGAGCAAGAAGGCTGTACTGCTTTCTGGGCAAATTAAAGAAATTCAAAAGCAGATTCAGATTCTAGAAATGAAGGCACAAGAAAATTTTCTGTTAAAAGTGTCTGATAATGACTGCCACGAAGAGTTAGTTTCAAAGGTGCAAGCCAAGCTTAAGCGCATGCGTATGCGTGAAAAATTTGAAGTTAGAGAAGAGCGGCTCACTAAATACAGCAACCAGTGCAGGAGAGCTTTAGTAGAGGTCTATCTAGCTAAAGATTCCGACAAATACGAGTTTAAAGTTTACCGAGACAATCAGCTATTTGATTGCGCCAAAATACCTAAGTGGGACACGTACAAAATTAGAAGAGTTATTGATTGGGGAAATACCAGAAGTCGTGTGCCATGGAAGCAAATTAATAGCGGTGAAACTTGGCGCATAGAGTGCGAACTCTCGCCGTATTATATGGATGGAGTGATCATTCCACAGAACGTTTTAAGTCTAAAACAAAAGAGCTAGGTTGCACTCAACTACCTAGAGCATTTATCTGCTTGTTTCTCTAGAGCAGAGGATTTCGATAGCATAAAATTGTCGACGTATACTTTGCACTGAGACCCGTCTAAAATTATGTCTTTAAAACCGTAGCTTTTTAGCTCTCCAAAACCATCAGAACTTCGAGAAAAGGTGCAAAGCCAATCCTCAACCAAGATGTAATCGCTGCTAGTCTCCAAAACTACATATTTGCAGCCCTTTATAAGGCGAGTGACTTCGAACTTTTCAGTCGCCCATGAGAGCTCCGGGGCATACATAAGAAGAACCGTAATATAAAAAATGGCATTAAACATCTTCACCTCGAAGCTCTATCGGCAAAGCTTGGCCAAATTTTTAGAAGCAGTCGGTAAAACCATATGCGATCAGACGTTAGGTTGTAGGTACAGGTGTAGGTACGTTTCATCCTGAAACGTTAACCTGTTATTTTTACAGCTAAAAAAGAATCTTATTGGCGGAGAAAGGCGGATTCGAACCGCCGGAACCGGTTTCCCAGTTCGGTTGTTTAGCAAACAACTGGTTTCAGCCACTCACCCATTTCTCCGAGATTTATGACTTCGAACAACATTGCCACAGCGGGCAGGGGCGATCAATAATTTTCCGGGAAAAGACGTCGCTCGATGGTTTCGATGACCGTATGTAAAATAATCATATGGATCTCCTGGATGCGATCACTGGTCTTGCCAGGAACAACTATGGAAAGATCACTGACAGCTTTTAAAGGGCCGCCTCCTTTGCCCAACAGAGCAACGGTGGAAATACCTAAGGACTTTGCTTTTTCGAAGGCAACGATCAGGTTTTTCGAGTTACCACTCGTAGACAGACCAATCAGAATATCCCCTTTGCGCGCCAACGCTTCGAGTTGACGGGAGAAGATATGCTCAAATCCATAATCATTAGTCACGCAGGTCACATGGCTGGCATCGCCCAGGGCCAAAGCTCCCAGTGGTCGACGGTCTTTTTGGTAGCGGCCGGTGAGCTCTTCGGCAAAATGCATGGCGTCACAATGGCTGCCACCATTTCCGCAAATAAATACACTGGCATTGCTTTCGTAGGCCTTGATGAGCACTTGGCTAAAAGTCTCCAGAAGCCCCAAGGAGCCTGGTTCGTTGAGGAACTGGGTGAGAAGAAGAGACGCCTCTTGCAGTGAATTTTGCCAAACTGTTTTGGTATCTAATTGAGTATTCATGGGCTCTTACAGTGCCAGAAATTCCTATAACTTTCTAGAGATAGCTTGATTTTGAATTTAAAAGCTTTTAAACCCAAAGGCTTGTCGATTATTGTGCGGTCGTAGCTCAGCTGGATAGAGTACCAGACTACGAATCTGGTGGTCGCAGGTTCAACTCCTGCCGACCGCACCATTTTTCAAAATAGTTTTAACTTAAAAGCGACCGCAACATCCACGCAGTTTTTTCGTGAAGCTGAATTCTTTGAGTCAGCAAATCCAGTGATGCTTCATCGCCAGCCTTTTCCGCCGCGGGGAATATTGATCTCGCGGTGCGGGCCACGGCTTCGTGACCCTCAAGCAACTGCTGAATCATCTCGGTGGCGTTTGGAACATCTTCGGACTCAGTGAGGGATGTGAGCTTCGCGTACTTTTTGTAAGAGCCAGGCGCGTACTCGCCCAGCGCGCGAATACGTTCGGCAATCAAATCCAAAGCATTCCAAAGTTCTGTGTACTGCACCATAAACATTTGATGAAGAGTATTAAACATGGGGCCTTCCACATTCCAGTGAAAGTTGTGGGTTTTTAGATAGAGGATAGAACTGTCGGCTAAAAGCTTTGCAAGTCCATCAGCTACTTTTTTTCGGTCGCCGTTTGAAATACCAATATTAATTTTCATAGATCACTCCGGTGGGGTTAGATCCGACTGATCTTCATCCTTGATCTGATCTTCGGTAGATTTTTCGGGTTTACTTTCCGTGTTCGCCTTTTGTGGCTCGGCTTTTTTAGGAGCGCGCCATTTTTTTAGTTTGGCTTTTTCCTTTTTTGACAATTTTTTTTCTTCTTTGGCAACATCAGCTGTGTACTTTGGTTTTGGCTCTTGAATCACATCAGGTTGAGAATTGTTTTGTGAGTTGCTCTGCGCAACCGAAATACTCACCGTTAATAAAACAAAGCTCAGTAGAAATAAACGCATGGGGCCTCCTAAGCTTAGACAGTCTAAAATAAAAGGCCATTGCTGTAAACCCAATTAAACGTTAGATCTAGGGGATGGTATTAACTCCACGCTACGCACAACTCCCAGAGAAATTTTTCGAAAAACTCGACGCCGTTGAGTTTTCTCAATACTCCGTTCTCTATTGGAACGAGTCCCTTGCTAAAGAGTTAGGCCTTACGGATCGGTTGTTTTATGGCTCCGTTCAGTTAGCCCAAGCCTATGCTGGCCATCAGTTTGGCCATTTTGTACCGCAGCTTGGAGATGGTCGAGCTCGACTCGTTGGAGAGATCCAAGACAGAAACGGTCACTTATTCGAGGTGCACCTCAAGGGTTCTGGTTCAACCAAATTTTCGCGAAGAGGCGACGGTCTTGCCACCTTAGATGCTGTTTTGCGAGAACTTTTAGTCAGTGAAGGCATGCACAGTTTGGGAATTCCAACCACACGAACGCTGGCCGTGCTGGGAACGGGTAAAAAAGTTTACCGCGAAAATGAACATCCAGGTGCGATTCAGGTGCGCATTGCAAGAAGCCATGTTCGTGTCGGGACGTTTGAGTATTTTGCCGCTCGTGGGGATACGGCCAGTATAAAAACACTTGCGGATGAAATGATCCACCGCCGATTCCCGCAACTCCAAAACCAAGCCAACGCCTACTCTGCACTTTTTGAAACGGTTATGGAAAAACAAATTCAGCTCGTAGCGCGCTGGCTACAGGTTGGCTTTATTCATGGTGTGATGAATACCGATAATACTTTGCTTTCCGGCGAGACGATTGATTACGGTCCGTGTGCTTTTATGGAAGCTTACGATCCCCTCAAGGTGTTTAGCTCCATCGATCATCAAGGACGATATGCCTACGCTCGACAACCGCAAGTTATAAAATGGAACCTCACAGTTTTGGGACATTGCTTGTTGCCTCTTTTTGCTGAAAATCGCGAGGTCGCCACGCAAATGCTCGAGAACACGCTTTCTAAATTTGAGGCGAACTTTCACAAGGCTTGGCTTGAGGGGATGGCGCAAAAGCTGGGCATATTAGAAATAAAACCCGGTGACGAAGTTTTGCTGCAAGAATTTTTAGTTATTTTACATCAGCAGAAAATTGATTTTACCCTTGGGTTTCGCGGACTCAGCGAAAAAATGCAGTCCACGACCAAGGGAATGCAAGAGTGGTTCGCCAAGTGGGCAGCACGGGTCACCTCGCCAAACAAAACGTTGGCACAGGTGCAAAAAGACTTGGAGTCTATAAATCCGATAATTATTCCGCGCAATCATCTCGTTGAAAAAGCGATTCAGGCCGCGGTAAAAAATAATGATTTTTCTTTCACCGAAAATCTTCTAAAGGCGCTAGCGACGCCCTTTTCCGCCCAACAAGAATTTGGAGAATTTCAAAAACCTGCCAGTCCTACCGAGCAGATTCACGCCACATTTTGCGGAACGTAAAGCAAGTCCACTTTTTGCTACTAAAGCCGTTTGATGTAAACTTTCACAGTCTTTCCAAAACTCATTCATTTCTGGAAAGATGCTAAGTAGGTGAGTCCCACGTCGACGATCGTGTTCCGAAAAAAATAGGAAGAAGTTTTTTTTCGCCGATGTTAGATTTTGATTGGGAACTTTCATTAAGTCCAATGCCCGGGTCAGACCTTGCCGTTCATAAGATGAAAATGTCTCAAGCGTGCTACCAGTGTGGTCAGCCACAAATGCAATGGTTTGGGAAAGGTAATCCTGGAAATGAACGGGAAGAATATTAATGTTTTGCCATTCAGGACCAATTAAAACTTCGCTAGTCACCGAAATCCACTGTCCGCGGGGACCATATTTTTTTTTCAGGCTTAATAAGTACTTCCAAAAATCAAGTAGTCCGGCAAGAGAGAGATTATTAATCGTACAAATAAAAACTAAATTCCCTCCAGACCGTTCCAAGTAGTCCTCGACATTTTTTTTAAAGACTTCAAAATCCAACCCAAAACGAATGTACTCTGCCCGCTTGCCAAAAGTATCTATACTGGGATGAAGATAAAATTTTTCTACACACTTTGTTTTTTGAATTTGCACACACAAATCCATAAACTGCTGCCAAACCGAATTCGGAACTGAAAGGTTTGAGTTGATGGAAAGATTCATTTGCAAGTTTGGCTTTTGTAAAACTAACTGAAGGAGTTTGAACGTGTGGCTGCTTAAAAAGGGCTCGCCCCCAGTGACCTTTAAGAGTTTGATATTTGGATAGCACTTTTCAAACCACGGCCAAAAAGTCGCCATCACCTCTGTATTATCAAACTTTTCATTAAGCTCTACCCCTTGGAGGTGATTGAGGTCGTTGTGGGGTGGATCCGTTGGTACGGGACCAAGTTCGCGAATTTCCTGCTGCCATTTTGAAGAAAATATCGGCGAGCAGTAAGAGCATTTTAAATTGCAAGTGTTCGAAAAGTTCAACTCAACCCACGAGGGCGTTTTTGCCTCGACGGTAGCAACATCTGCAATCTGCTGGGTGAAGGGCGCCATCCAGCTTTTGCTGCTCCACGAGATGCGATCACTAGAGTGCCCTTGGTCTTCGATCCACCAGCAATAGGAGCAATCTTTCGGTTTTTCTCCTTGGAGCATCATTGCACGCTCAAGGCGATCTTCGGCTGTATCGTGCATCTCATAGCCATTTGCGGCGTTGGACAGGTCCATTTTTCGAAAAGGAAGATGACAGCAGCTCTTTACAGCGCCCGAACCCAAATTCATAGTGGCGTGCTTCCACTTCACGGTGCAGAAACTGGGGGATATTTTATCCAAAAGCTTTTTTGTTGTTTGTTCTTTTAAAGCCTCATTGTGGTCCATGGGCTTCTCCTGTCGTTGAAGAGTAATAGTCTAAGACTCTGGATGCAGAGGGAATAAAATCGTGAAGACTTTGTTTTCGATGCTGATCAAAAGTTTTCGTTTGACGAATCAAATCAAGCACAGCTTCGTGATTCGGGAGCCGATTTTGTTCGAGGAGTTGCGATATTGCACTCAGGTCACTTTCAATTTGCGCAGTAGCAAGCGAGCTGCTTTGTAAAATTTGTGAACAAAGGTGCAATGCAGAAATTGCTTCTTTTTTTAAGTGGGCAGGCAGCATTTCAATACTCAGGAAATTTGGAAAATAAACCATATTAAGCCAAACACCCAAAAAAGAGTGCGCTTGAGAAGCACCCGTTTTGCTGAGCCAATTGCAAAAAGCTGGAAGTTCAAAGATATTTAGCCACGAGATAGAAACCCCGATGGAAAGAAATATGTTGGTCTGCTGTAAGCAGAGATCCAAATATTTTTTAAAGACGTCATCAACCTTGCCAAACTGGGTGGGGTACCTAACGTATTCATCAGTTTTGCCAACGCCGTCGATGCTGCAAATAATATCTACTCGGGCGAAGTGCGGTAAAAGTTCGACAATATTTTTATTCCAAATTGTAGCATTGGTGTGAAAAGTCAGGTTTATGTTGTGTGCGACTTTTAGCTCGCAAGCCCGGCGCAGAAGTGTCTCGGTCGCCTTTATTAGCATAGGTTCTCCACCAGTCAGATAAATTTCTCTAAGGTGAAGGAGGCTGGTATCCATTGACTTTAAAAAGCGGTTGGAGTCACCCCAAAAAATCATTTGGTCTTCGCTTAAAACCATATTCTTGTAAAAGCTTGGAAAGGGAAGTTGGGCCGTAGTGATTTCTCGAATTTCTTGATTCAGACTGTGCGAGTTCAACGGAAAACACATGCGGCATCTAAGATTGCATTTATTTCCCATGCGCAAGTCAAAATATACAGGCGGGCTGGAGACATGTCCGTCATTCTTTAGGCTTTCACTGATTCTTTTTTTCAGTTCATGAGAACCGAGTCGCCTCATCCAATCCGCATTCTTTTTTTGTCGTGCACTTTGTTTTTTGTTCGATTCATCTAAATAGCATGTTTCACAAGCGCTGATCTTTTGCCCGGCAAGCATATTTTGTCGTATTTTTTTAATACTGTGACAATTCCAAATATCCGCAACGGAGTCGCTATCCATTCGACAGGGATTTGAATTTTTATCCTTTAAAACTTCCGAGGAAGCGATACAACAAAGATTCAAGGTACCATCTGGCTTTGTTCCAATGTGTACCCAAGGAAGAACACAAAATGTGGGGGAAACTTCCACAGACTCTGAGTTTGTAAGATCTAGCCGAGATAAAATCTTTTTTAAAAGACGAAGTATTTTAATACGACTCCTCTCGCGCATAAAATCGCATGAGGTTACTTTTCATAATTTGTGGATGCTCTTTGGGGATTTGAGTAAGAGTCTGCAAAAAGTCCTGATGTTTGGGGTGCGAAGTCTTCCAAATAGCCTTTTGGTTGAATTGTGACCTACCAAGATGCCCCCAATCATCGATAAGGTTAAACCAAATATGAGGTTTGGATGGGAGCTCAAAAACCCAAGCCAGAAAGTTCGGGATTTCCTCGTAATTTTCGTTTTGCACGATGAAGTTCAACTGCCAGGAAGTTAAACGGGGAAGCTCCTTTTGTAAAACGCTTCGGTCTAAGTGCTGAATATTTTTTATGAGTTGAGCCCATTTGCCGCCAGGGCGAAGTTTTTCGTAGGTGGTTTCTGTGCCGGCATCCACACTGACGTTGATGCTCTCAGTTTTCTCTTTAAGACTTCGGTGGAAGCGCTCTTGCGTCATTAATATACCATTGGTTTGTAAAGATAAAGTAACATTGGGATGCTTACAAATCTCTTCCATTAACTCCGAATAGACAGCCGAGGCGAAGGGATCACCTGAGCCGGTAATGTTGAGTCGCAAGTGATAGCCTAAACTCAGAAGCTCAAAAATATTAGCAACTACAGCTTCATGGGTTCTTCGAAGGCCATCGGGTAGCTGCTCTTTTCGATAAAAAATAAAGCCATTGCGGCAAGATGGGCAACGCAAGTTGCAGGATTTGTCGTAATTTAGATAAAGCGTTAATTTTTTTGACTGAGTCCATGGCGGCAACTGAGTCTGAGCAAGAGGTTGCGTTAAAATATTTTTGACGTTTTGAGCAACTAAGCTAGGACAAAGATTTTTTTTACAAAAAGAAAAATCACCAAAATCAACTGAGCGTTGAATTTTAAGAGCGTTAGAGTTTTCCATCAATTCAAGTAATGTCTGCGAATTGGCATTTCCTAAATAATGAGGCTGCCAAGAAGTACAACAAAAACTAACTTTTCCATTTTCGGATATATTGAGCTCAGTCGAAGGTATCGTACAACAAAAATTATGAGATTCCTTTTTATTCAAGAAATTAAACATGAGCACCCCAGGCGGCAAATTCACGGTGGAAATTCTCATTTCGCAGGGTATCGATTCTTTTTAACTCGTACATTAACGATTCTTGTAGATGAGACTTATCAGCCTCGAGTTCATTTAAAATTAAGCCTAAACTGTTCAGGCCAACACCGTATGTTTGAAGCAAATATTGGTTGTAGGCAACGAGGCTTTTTCGTATGAGCCCTTTTTGCTCTGCGGGTAAAATACTGATACTAAAGTATTCTGGCTCTAGCAATAGGTTTAATGCAAAATGGTTGACAGTTTTTATCAATCCCATTTTAAAAAAGTATTTGTGAATTTCTACAAAGTCCAAAATATTGAGGGCACTAATTGTAAGCGTTGGGCGCACCCTTATATTTTTTTCTTTCAATAACAGTTTTAAATGTTCTTCGATTTGAATCCAATTCGTGCCCTTGCGAATGAGTTCTGCTTTCTTTCCAAAATGATCGATTGAGGGAGATACATAAACGTAATTAAATTTTTTCCACAACTCAAGAATCTTCCAATTCTTGTATTCGAGGACACTTAAATTTGTATTGTAGCTCAGTACAGTGTTCGTTTTTCTATTTAGAATAAGCCACTCTAAAAGTTGATAGTGTTCGTCTATCAACAAGGGCTCGCCGCCGGCAAAATAGATCTCTTCAATGTTTTGGCTATTATTTAAAAAATGCTCAAAGCCCGTTTGCCAGGTGGGTCGGTTGAGCTCACGTACAGGGTTCGTCGGACTGTTTAGTTCGCTTTGCCAAGCGGTAGAATACTCAGGTCCGCAGGTACGACAACGAAAATTACATTTATTCGAAAGTCGAAAATCCCAGTAGGACCAATGGAGGTCGCTCACAAAACCATCGGATCGTGTCGACTTAATTTTCTTTTCAATCAGATGAAAAAATTTTTTGTTAAAATCAAGTCGGTGGGAGTTGCCCTCGGTTTTTTCGCGTTTGTAGCACGTGCCACAAACATCGGGTCGCGGTCGATTCTGAAGCATGTCTGTACGAAGAGATTTCATTTTGGAAGAATTCCACAAATTTTCCAAGGGTGAATTATTGATGTTCCCAAAGGAGTTCATGCTCGGATTTCGAACGCAGCAAGGGAATGTTTCCCCGAGCGGGGTAATGTACATGTGGATCCATGGCAATATACAGAAGTTTGAGTTTTTATAAATGAAGCGAGAAGGTTTTAAATTAAAAATATTGTAATATTTAAGGTAAGATTTAAACCGAGTATAGGGCATGTATTTAAAGGTGTATAAAAGGTTCGATATCCAGTATCGAAACCTATAGTTTAAAAAGGCAAACTTAAAAATCATGCTGAGAGGCTACGCAAGATTTGAAAGTTTGTAAACCCCTTTAAGATTGAGTTCGCTCTGCGTTTGGAGCTCTAAAAGAGCTTCATAGGGATCTCCCGAAAGGTTCAGTGCCTGTGCAAAGGCAGGTTCGGTTTTTAAACCTTTATCACGTAGGCTACGTACCCTGGCAAAAAACGCGCTGCCACCTAGTTTGAGCAGTCGTTCTTCCACTAAAAAGTGAAGGTAACCACGCTGACGAACCGACGGAGTACTTTGAACGAAAATCTCAAAAGGGACGTTGTCAAAAATAAATTTGGCCAACAGTGTTGGTTCACGCTCCACTATTGTTTGCTCAATTCGAAAACCAAACAGATGGGAGTATTTTTCTATAAAACGCGTTTGCGTTTCTTTTAGGTTTGTCGAAGACATCAAGATGTCGACGTCACTGATGGGGGTGGAGATTCCCAAGGGAAAGGTACCAGCGATCAACGGATCGTGGTCGCGAAACTCTCGCAAAATTCCCAGACGCTGAAGGGCATCAAATACCGGCTTGTTATTTTCTAGTCTAACAACCGACGCTAAAGACACTTGATGAAACTTGACTGCGCCGCTTGCGAATTTAACTTTTAGCTCTTGATTAAAATCCTTGGCGAGGGCCGCGCCTTCAAAATTGATGTGTGCGTTGTTTTTTACAAGGTCGGGAAAGGGCACATCGATCACCACCTCAATATGCTCAAAGCCGGTCCGTTTTGAGGTGTTCATCTTGGGCGAGGGCAGCTCCACCACGTCGATTTGCCAATCTAAAAATTGCAAGGGTTGGTAGAGCTTAAAAGTTGAAATCATTCGCCCGTTCACGGGGCTTTCAATTAAAAGTTCAGAAAACTGAAGAAATTCTATCTTTAACGCTTGGTACTCAGCTTCGGTGCTGGTTCTGTAACAGACGTGATCCAAGTTCCAATGGGGCTCTAAAACAAGTTTTTTTGCCCTGAGATCTTCGGCAAGTGTGCTTAAAAACGATGTTGCAAGCTGGTTAAAAAGATTTATATCCATAATAAGTAGTTTAGTGTAAGTTAAACTACTTACTTAAGCAAGGAGTGTCGCTATGGCCAAAAAAAAGTCCCTCATTAAAAAGACCAGTAAAAAGCTTCCGAAAGACTTAATCCAATTGGAAAAAGTGATTGGCCAATTTATGGAGTACTGGGGTTTTAAAAGCATCCACGGGCGCATCTGGGCTCACCTTTATACGTCGATGGTGCCACTGGACTCCTTAGATTTGATGCAAAGGTTAAGTGTGTCTAAGGGTTTGATGAGTTTGGCGATGCGCGAATTAGTCCAGTACGATGTGATTAAAGTAGATCACGTTGGTCGCCATGGAAGCGCATTTTATGTGTCAAATCCAGATATTCTCAAAGTGATTACGGGCGTTCTGCGGATTCGCGAAATGAAAATGATTGCCCAGGCGCAAGAGGCTTGCGAAGCCTTGCAAAAGTTAAAGGCCCACGACCTTGAAAGCGCAGGGCTTGAGCAGCAGAAAATTCAATCGGTGCTTGATTTAACGGTTTCGGCAAAATTTTTGCTCGACGCCTTTCTTGTTCAGGAAAGCGACGGACCTTCCCTCTCCATGTTTAACTCAGTCATCTCGGGCCCTCACTAGATGGGGGAACGTAGTTTGGTTTGGTTTACCAAAGATTTACGAATTCAAGACAATGAATTCTTAAGCTCGCTGAGTCAGTCACAGACCTCGGTGGTTGCGCTTGTATTTAAGCCTCTGGGGCTTTCAGCGGCCCAGCAAGAATTTTTCCGGCAATCAGCGATGGATCTGCAAAACAGCTTGGCGTTAAAAAATATTAAACTATATTGCATCGAAGGTTCTCCTGAACTGGAAATAGTAAAATGGGTGCAAGAAAACTCCATACAGTTTGTGTTTGCCAGCAGCGTTTACAACACGCGAGACCAACAGACCATCGATAAGGTAGCCATCGCACTCAAGGCCAATACGAAGGCGCACTTCAAAGCTTTTGATCAAAGTACACTTTTGCATGCCGACGATATTCGTTTTGTTTTAAATCGACTTCCTTCAACATTCACACCTTTTCGAAAACTTGTTGAGGAGTCGTGGACCGTGCGCGATGTTGCGCTGACAGATTTTAAAAACCTCCTTGGCTTCACCCCAATCATTCCCCCAAGTACGCAGCTTGTGGATCTCGCAAACAGCGACGGCGCTCCGAACCTGCCATATCATCTTAACGGAGGAGAAACCGCCGCCTGGCAAAGACTCAAAGAGTTTTTGTGGGAAACTCGAAGCATCGATACCTACAAAGACAATCGAAACGGCATGCTCGAAAAAAATGATTCTTCAAAATTTTCCCCATGGCTAGCAAATGGCTGCATGTCTTCTCGCAGTATCTACCACGAAATTAAGGCCTACGAGCAAACTTACGCTGCCAACGATTCAACCTATTGGCTGATCTTTGAACTTCTCTGGAGAGATTATTTTAAATTTCATTCGTTAAAAATTGGCGAGCAACTTTTTAAAGTCGATGGATTTTTAAAGAAAATAAAACCCTGGCTTGATGACGAAGAGTCTTTTTTACGCTGGTGCCAAGGGGAGACGCGCGTAGATTTTGTCGATGCCAACATGAAGGAGCTTGTACAGACAGGGTGGATGTCCAACCGCGGACGTCAAAACGTAGCCAGTTATTTTTCGAAACAATTAAAGATGAGTTGGACGAGAGGCGCAGAATTCTTTGAAAAACATCTTTTGGACTACGACGTCGAAAGCAACTGGGGAAATTGGCAGTATCTCGCAGGCGTGGGCACGGACCCCCGAGACCGAGATTTTAATATCCAACGGCAAGCCGAGCACTATGATCCTGATTTTAAATATCGAAATAAATGGCTGGGTGACTCATCGGTAGGTGGTCAATGACCAAGCTTGCCACAAAAATTTGTGAAAACTGCGGAAGAGTTATCGAATATCGAAAAAAATGGGCTTTGAACTGGGAACAGATAAAGTACTGCGGCGAAAAATGTCGGCGCTCCCAAAAAAACCACGATTTTGAAAATGATTTAATGCAGCTTCTAAAAAAGCGCGGCGCGGGTAAAACAATTTGTCCATCAGAAATCCTTTCCGAAGAATTAAAAAAAGATAAAGCGGTGATGGAACAGGTTCGCCAAGCGGCCCGACACTTAGTTGCCAAAGGCGAAATTGAAATCACGCAAAAAGGGCAGGTGGTGGATCCATCCACCGCAAAAGGTCCCATTCGTTTAAAACTTAAAAAAAGAGGAGGCTCACTATGAATCAGTATCCAATGGCATTTAACGTCAGCTCACAGAGTCCATCGGGAATTCAAACGGCTTGGACCACCAACGCCGAAAAATTCCCCACTCAAATTTCCATGGCGATTCCGCCTGAGTTTGATGGGCCAGGCACAGGGTTAAGTCCGGAAGATCTTTACGCCATGGCACTGCAAAACTGTTTCATTGCGACATTTAAAGTCTTTGCCGAAAAATCCAGACTGGTGTTTAAAGACATCCAATTAAATTCAACCCTAGAAGTGGATCGCGACGAAAAGGGACGCCCCTGGATGGCGCGGATTCATTTAAAAGTAAAACTCAGCGGGGCAGCTCAGTTGGAAAACGCACGGCGAATTCTAGACCGCACATCGCAAAGCTGTATGATTTTAAACTCTGTGAACTCCGTGAAGACATTTGAGTTTGAAGTTACTGAGGGATAGGAACTGCTTCAGCGGAGCTGACGGCTCCGCGCAGGCTTGGCCCGCCAAAGGCATCACCCAACAAAAAGATATTTTTCCCAGACCCTATTATCGCGTAGGGTTTTGCGTAGTGAGAAGTGGGGTGACTCAATCGCCATTTTTTAAGTTGTTGTTTTTTAATGGTAAACAAAGAGTCGATTGTCTTTAAATGGCTAGAAAACACGTCGGCGATTTTTTGCAAATTTGCAACGTCGGAGTCTTCGAAATGTTTTCGGCTCCAATCAGGTTGCATGACCACACTGTACGCTAAGGAAAGCGAAACTTTTTTCGACAACTGATTGCTGATCGAAAAAATATCCCCGTTTATATTTTGCAGATATTTTATTTTTTCTAGCCGATCCGAAGTGCTCGTGACTTCAAAAAGCCCAACCAAAGCGCTAGCGTAATTAATGGAGTCTAACTCCCCTGGGTACTCAATTTGTGAGGCACGAAGGATGTCTAAAGTTTGGGGCAGTGGCGAACTGATAAATATGTGCTTACTTTTGAAAATTCGGCCCGACTCGCAATGCACTTCATTTGTTTTCGAGATGGAAATCACCTTTTGCTCCAAAACGATATTTAAATTTTGAGCCAGGTATTTTGCCAAACGAGTCATCCCGCCATCTGCACATTTAAAAATCGAGTTCTCATCTTGAAACCAGGTTTTGGCAATTTTTTCCCGACTCCAGATATCGTCTAGCTCCCAGGCGACTTGATTTGAGATTTTATAAAATTGGGCTCCATGATCGTAGGTAGCAGAACCGTCTCTGCGGGTCGCAATTCTTCCGCCCACGCCTTTTGATTTTTCTAAAATCAATACAGTTAACCTCGCTGCTTCCAGTCGGCGAGCCAAAACCAGGCCAGAGATTCCAGCTCCAATGATAAGACAATCTATCTCTTGATTCATAAACTCCACTACTAAATGAGTTTAATAGATGATAAACTTTTTATCAAGATGGAACCATTCAAACAAAAATCCTTGTTTCGTAAAATCGCCCTCACTCTTTGGAATAAACATGGAGATCCTTCGGTCTATAGTTTTGTAGAGCTCGACGTAACCAATTTAAAAATCAAAGCTCAGTTGCTTTCCATGGTGGTCAAATCCCTTGGCGAAACCATGAACAGAAATAAAGAGCTATCGTCCATCATCAAGTGGGGTGGAATTGTTCAACGCTCCGACAAAACTATTTCGGTCATGGTAAATATTCCGGGCCTCAAGATGGATGATCTGTCGGCCCTCAATATGGAAGACACACATTTAATTTCCCTCGAACAAATCCAAAGTAAAATCGAGACCAAGGCCACTGCCGTGCGAGATTACCGAGACCCCCATCTTGGCCCCATGTTGAACCTCATTCGCTTCATACCCAGAATTCTTTTAAAGTTTTTTTTAAAAATTTATGAGTTTTCGATTTACGAACTGGGTTTTCGCTTCGGTTTAAGATTTTTGCCTTTTAAACCTTTTGGTTCCATTATTGTTTCCAACGTGGGCTCGCTGGGAATTAAGAATGCGCTTTTGCCGTTAGTGCCCATGGCGCGGGCTGTTTTGATGGTGTCGGTTGGTAAAATTTCTAAAGAACCACGAGTCGTAGAGAACACCGTCTGTGTTCGAGAAGTGGTGCAAATCGGTATTACCTTTGATCACAGATTTTTCGACGGCTCCCACGCCGCAAAAATGTTAGTTGATTTTGAAACCTGTTTTTATTCTCTGGCCAAATAGAGGTTACAAATTTTCGGTGATGCGTTTTTTAAGCTCTTTAGCGGCTGCGTAGATTTTCTTTTTTCGATCCGCAGGCATTTTTTCCACGGTTCGTGCCATCATGGAGAGTCGGGGATTTTTTAAGAAAAAGGCTTTGTGTTTTTCGATAAAGCCCCAGTACAGACCATCGACGCCGTCTTGCCAATCTCCGGTTTTGTAGCCGCCCATTTTGCGGTAGTAATTGGATCCGCAAAAATAAGGTTTTGTGGCAAAAATCCCGCCGTCGCTAAACAGAGCCATACCGTACACATTGGGCCCCATGACCCAGTCGGAGGAATCAATAAACATTTCCATAAACCAGCGATGGGCCTCCTGCGGGTGTATTTCGAGAAGCAGCATCAACGAGCCAACCACCATAAGGCGTTCGATATGATGAGCATAACCCAAACGAACTGTTTTTTTAATCACATGGTCCAGTGGCGGAATTCCTGTCTCACCGTTATACCAATGGGGTGTTAGCTTTTGGGTATGATTCCAAAAATTAGAGGTGTCCTGCTTCTCACTAAAATTTTGATAAATTCCACGGATAAATTCTCGCCACCCCACAACCTGACGAATAAATCCCTCCGCCGAATTTAGCGGGATCTTTTCAGCACTGATCGCTTTGATCGCCTCATTCACCACTTCGCGGGGCGTGAGCAAACCCGTATTCAAGTAAGGGGTCAGCACCGAATGATTTACAAAATCAAACTTTTCAGTCATGGCGTCTTCGTAGGGGCCAAAATCTTTAAAGCGCTCCTTAATAAACTTTTTGAGCCATAATTTGGCGTCACTGCGCCCCGTGGGAAGCCAGTAGTTTGCAGACGAACCCGGGTGTTTGGAAAAAGTTTTTTCCACCAGCGCGATAACTGTTTTTTCGACGGCATCCACTTTGTACTCAACAAGGGGACTTTCGGTGTAAGTTTTTGGCAATGGCTTTCGATTGTCTTCGTCAAAACTCCATTTGCCGCCCACAGGAGTGCCATCTTTGTTGAGCAAAATCTTAAATTTTTTACGCTGGCCTTCGTAAAACGACTTCATAAAGGGTCGCTTCGTTTTTGCGAGATAGGCTTCGAAATCAGCACGCGAAGTTAAAAACATTAACGAAGGTAAAGCATCTACTTCGACGCCTACGTCTTTACAAATTTTGAAAATACGTTTTTCGAAAAACTTATCTTCGATCTCGTAAAAACTCAGGTATTTTATTTTATTTTTCTGTAAAAAATGAGTAAAGGATTCATCAAAAGTTTTAAATTTTGTTGTGCCTAATTTTTCGTAATGAACATTGAGCCCCAGATCAGTGAGCTCTTCGGCGTACTTTCGCATTGCCGCCAAAAAAAATATAATTTTATGTTTGTGATAGGTAAAATGCGTGCACAACTCATTATCTTCGCGAAGGTACACCATCGCTTTTTTATCCAGATGCGAGAGGGCCGTCTTTGGCTCAAACAGTTGGTTTCCTAAAACAAGTTGAGCTTTCATACGCGGCTACCGACCATAAGCCAATAACTTGTGAGGCCTACTTTTGCAGTCCACAAAATGGTTCGCGGCCAATTTGTGGTTACAAGCTTTTGAATCGCCACAGGGTTAAAACCAGCGCCGAGCTGGTTGTGCAACGGGACGCTCACAAAAAATGTAAAAAACCAGAGCAGTGCGATGATTCCCAGATTGAGTAAACTAAAGTCGGTCATCTTGTTGCTCACCAGCCAAAGGCCAGCGAGCAGCTCCAAAATCATAACTGGTCCAACAATCACCCCCATCAGAGAGGTGTGTCGTTGATGGGCCTCAGTGAACTGTGCGGGATTGATGTAAGCAAAGCTTGGGTAATGAATCAATTGAATCACCCAAATCACTCCGCACATATAAGTAGCACAAACTTGACTCACAATGAGCGGCCACGAATTCATTTTTTTTCCTTAATTTCGCAGTAGGGGCTGGTCTCACAGGACCGCCGCGGAAGATAGGGACGTATTTTGATAAACAAAGCATAGTTGAGCTGGAGAAATTTGTTAACCACACTGTTTTTAGCAAAACGTGACAGCCACCGGAGTTTGTCCAGTCGCGACCAAATCAGAATAAACGCATCCACGCCAATATGCAGTTTGCCGTCGCTGTCTTTAGCGTGCAGTTCGATATTGATTTTTTGCGGATCTAATTTTTCTTTTTTGGCGTCAAAGTTGGGGCCAGCGATGTCCACAAAATGGATGTTCTCGTTGCCGCGCATTTTTTTGTATTGATTTATTTCTGCAGAACACACAACACAGAGTCCATCGAAGTATAAAGTAACAGGTGATGTTTTCATGTTAGTCTCGCTTCCTTAAAAGTTTATAATAGCGTAAACTTTTATAAAAAGCAAACTCTATGAAATGCCTGGAGATCCAAGCAAAGTGCTACCTTTCGGTATATAGCGAGACAACACTTCAAGCAGTAAATCTCTTTTAATTGGCTTCGTTAAAAACTCGGTAAATCCTGATTCGAAACACTTAGCGCGCTCTTCAACCATAGCATGGGCGGTTAAAGCGATGATAGGTTTTGAGTAGTTTGATTGCCGAAGTTTTTTTGTGGCATCATGGCCATCAAGAATGGGCATCTGCACATCCATCAGCACCACATCAAACACTTCAGACAAAGCGAGTTCCACTCCTCTTGCGCCGTCGGAAGCCATCGTCACTTGCGCTCCTTCTTTATGGAGATAAAAGGAGATGAGTATCTGGTTTTCTGGAGAGTCTTCAACCAAAAGCACCTTGAGGCCGAGCAACATTTGGCTGTCTTTGCGAAAACCGCTGGTGGCTTCGCCGGCAATAGTCAGTGCTTCTATTGCCACAAGCTTTGCATTCGGAAGCAGCGTCGACTTCACTTCAATCTTAAAAGTGCTCCCAGCTCCCTCTCCACTTTCGATAAGTTCTAGGCTTCCACCAAGAGCTTCAGCGAGGCGTTTTGATAAGATCAAACCTAAACCAGTTCCTCCAAATTTTCGAGTGGTGGACGCGTCAGCTTGAGAGAAAGGCTGAAAAAGTTTGGACTCTTGATCTTTTGAAATGCCAACACCAGTATCTTTGACGGTAAATGTTAAAAGTGGGTTTGCATATGCGAGACTAAGTTCAACATAGCCTTTGTCGGTGAATTTGATCGCGTTGCCAACCACATTGCTGAGAATTTGCCGCAGACGCACGGGGTCCGAGCAGATCAGATCGGGAAAAAGAGTATCGACGTTGAATTGAAATGCAATTCCTTTTTCCGTGCTTTTAAACCTCATAAGTGAATTAAAATCAGCTAGCATTTCAGCAAGAGAAAACGGAATGCTCTCCACAGACATCTTCCCAGCTTCAACTTTGGAAAGATCAAGAATGTCGTCAATAAGTCGTAAGAGCTGTTGAGAGTTGCGTTCCACAATTGCCATGTAATTTCGGCTTTCCTCAACAGTGTTGGCAGGGTTCTTCATGAGATCTGTGAACCCTAAAATAGCGCCAATAGGCGTTCTGATCTCGTGAGACATGTTGGCGAGAAAATGTGTTTTTGAGGTGTTTGCTCTCTCTGCGACATGGACTGCCTGTTCAAGTTCAATTTGGATTTTCTTGAATTTTTCTAAAAGGTCCTCTTGTTGCTTTTCCATGGCGCGTCGTTCTGTGACGTCGCGAATAGCACTGGAGATCAGAGTGCCGCTTTCGGTTTTAAATGGGCTTAGACAAATATCTACCGGGAACTCTGTTCCATCTTTTCGTTTGCCGTACAAGTGAATCCCAAGCCCCATGGGTCTTATCCGAGAGTCTGCACTAAACTTTGTACGATGATCTACATGCGCTTGATGAAAACGCTCTGGCATCAGTATTTCCATGGGTTGATTTATTAATTCAATACGGTCGTAACCAAAAATCGTTTCGGTCTGCTTATTCACGAGCTCTATTCGACCCAGTTCATTCACGATCACGATCGCGTCGGGAGCTGTCTCGAGCAATCCACGAAATTTTTCTTCGGCGGATCTGAGCTCCTTTTTCTGCTGGTAAAGCTCAATGAAAATATTGACCTTACTTTTAACAGTGTGGGGGTCCAACGGTTTAAGAAGAAAATCCACGGCGCCACTTTCATAACCCTTAAACGAAAAGCTTCGTTCTTTGGCGGTCGCAGTTACAAAGATAATCGGAACTTTTTTGGTCTTATTAGTTCCACGCATGAGTTCCGCCAGTTCAAACCCGCTCATATCGGGCATTTGAACGTCGAGCAGAGCTAAGGCAAATTCATGGAGAGCCATAAATTCTAACGCCTCAATTCCTGATTTAGCTTTAAAAATAACAATGTCATCGCGCCGGAGTAATGCTTCTAAGGCCAAAAGATTATCTTTTAGGTCATCGACAAGGAGAATTTTGACACGATCAGAACCATCCAGATTTTCCATTAGTGCTTCTCCAGTTGAGATATTCGGATTCGAATAAGAGAGAGGAGTTTGTCGAGATCGACGGGCTTAGAAACATAGTCATTGGCACCAGCCTCAAGACAGTTTTTTTGGTCATCTTTCATAGCCTTTGCTGTCACGGCAATGATAGGAAGCTGTGCGAATCTTTTTTGCTTTCTAATTTTCCTCGTAGCCTCATACCCATCCATTTCAGGCATCATAACGTCCATCAATACTAAATCCATTTTTGGATCTTGATCCAATTTATCCAACGCTTCTTTCCCATTTCTACCAACAACGACTGTCGCCCCTTTATGTTCAAGAGCGGAGGTCAAAGCAAAAATGTTTCGGATATCATCATCTACCAAAAGAATCTTTCGCCCTTTAAAAACTTGTTCACGATTTCGTACTATTTTGATCATCTGTTTTTGCTTCTGCGAGAGCTTTGATTCCACACGGTGAAGAACCAAGGTGACTTCATCAAGAAGTTTTTCAGGGGAACTTACCCCCTTAACTAGGATCGATTTTGAAAGTTTTTTCACAATAACTTCTTCCTCCTGTGAAAGAGAAGTTCCTGTATAAATAATGACAGGCGGAATGGAAACAATACTCTCGCGAGTCATTTGTTCTAAAAGTTCACTGCAAGACATATCTGGAAGGTTTATATCCATGATGATACAATCAAAGACGGTTTTTTGGAGTTCTATCATCGCCTCTTGGGCCGATTCCACCATAGTCATGTCCGTGGTCTCGTCAGCAATAATAAGCGAAATGCTCTCTCTTTGAAGCTCATCATCTTCTACAATCAAAACACGATTCATTTTTTGTGAAAACTTAGCTTCAAGTTTTCCAAAAGCATTTTTAAATTCTTCGATTTTAGCGGGCTTGTGTGTAAAGCCGATGGCTCCCATCTGATATACAACTTTGGAGTAGTCTTCGACGGACATAACGTGAACTGGTATGTGACGAGTTTTCGTATTTTCCTTAAGTCTATCAAGCACAGTGAGCCCCAGATGATCCGGTAGCTTTATATCCAGTAAAATCGCAACGGGAGTGTATTCGAGAGCCATCTCGAACCCTTCATCGGCTCCTTGTGCAATAATACATTTATATTTAAGCTCATGGGCAAGATCGAATAAAATCTTAGCAAATATAACATCGTCCTCTATAACAAGAACAGTTCGATCCGCGACACCCAAGTCAGTGCGGTCATCTTCGAAGGGAAGAGGTGAGTTGGGTAAAGATTTTTCTAAATGTCTGTGATCAGGCGAGTCTTTTCGAAAAGTAGTTTTAGCGAAGGGCTCGGAAGTAGCTAAATCATTCAAAATCTCTGGCAAGATCAGTGTGAAACGACTTCCTTTTCCAGCAGCACTTTCGACCTCAATGCTTCCCCCTAAAAGTTTGGCGAGATCTCTGGAGATTGAAAGTCCAAGCCCAGTACCTCCATACTTTCGATTGGTTGTGCCATCGGCCTGCCTGAAAGCTTCGAAGATAATGGCTTGCTGTTCTTTTGGTATTCCAATGCCAGAGTCATTCACTTCAAAGGCGATGGTCGTTTTTGAATGACGGTACAATCTAATTTTTACGGATCCATTTTCTGTGAATTTTAATGCATTTGAAACAAGATTTTTTAGAATCTGATCCAAGCGCTGTCGATCGGTCAGAAATGAGAGTGGCAAATCAGCTTCTTGACTCACTTCAAAGATAAGTTTCTTTTCTTGAGCCGACGATTTAAAGGTCTGTTTGAGGCCTTCAATGACTTTGAAAATAGCCACCTTTTCAACTCGAATATCAAGTTTACCAGCTTCAACTTTGGAAAGATCTAAGATGTCATTAATGAGATTGAGCAGATCATTGCCAGAGGAGTAAATAGAGGAAGCAAATGAAATCTGCTCCTCTGTTAAATTCTCGTTAGAATTATCCATGAGAAGTTTGGCTAGAATTAACGTACTATTTAAAGGAGTTCTTAATTCGTGAGACATGTTGGCCAAAAACTCTGTTTTATATTGGCTCGCGCGCTGAACTTCGTTGGCTTTTTCTTCCAACAAGACCTGAGCTTTATTTAGATCTTCGTTTTGTTTTTGAACTTTCTTTCGAACGTCAGAGGTATTAATAGCGATTCCAATGTTTTCAGAAACGTGACTTAAAAAAGCTCTTTGATGTTCTGTGAACGAGTGCAACGAGCCCAGCTCGATCACTCCGGTCACTTCATTTTCATAAAGAATAGGGCAGATAAGAATCGACTTTGGAACCATCTCTCCAAATGCAGATTCAATTTTATTGAAGTAATTTGCGGGAACAGCCTCAATCAATAAAGATCGCTTCTCGATTGCGACCTGACCCACTAAGCCTTCTCCAAACTTAATGAGTTTCTCTGATGCTTCGGTTTCTGCAAGAGCATAGCCGCTGACCCTTTGAAGTTTTTTTTCATCGGAAACTACATAGAAAGCGCCAACTTGGGCATTTGTGAACGGCACCAAGTGACTTAAAATACTTTGCCCTAGACGTGAAATTATCTGCTCGCCACGCATTCTTTCTGAAAGGGCAATTTGCCCCTCGCGCAGGTAATCCAATTCACGAAATTTTTCTCTGAGTGAAGCTTCTGATTGTTTTCTTTCAGTAATATCGCGTTCAGTTGTGGCAATGCCGGTTAAATTCCCTTTTTCATCGGTGAGCTTGGTATTCGTCAGCCAGACGTCGACGATTCGACCGTCTTTGGTCTTTCGTTTTGTCTCCAGGTTAGATACCAAATCGCCACGCTTCAGAGAGGCAAGGAATCCACGAGCTTCTTCTTGATACTCCGTGGGAACAGTATCAACGATATTCATGCTCAGGGCTTCCGCCTGGGAATAGCCGTAAATGATTTCAGCTCCTCGGTTCCACGCTAAGATATTTCCTTCTAGATCCTGAAACGTAATTGCATCATTGGAATCCTGAATGACCGTTGCCATTCGGCGAAACTTCTCTAAAGCTTCCATGCGTTCAGAGATATTGCGTTCCGTTGTGGCAATTCCAGTTAAATTTCCTTTGTCATCGGTAAGCTTGGTATTTGTCAGCCAAACATCAACGACCCTGCCGTCTTTAGTCTTTCGCTTTGTCTCAAGAGTCGGAACTAGCTCTCCACGTTTGAGAGATGCAAGGAACTCACGGGCTTCCGCTTGATATTCTTTCGGAACAGTATCGACGATATTCAT
>JANOYW010000074.1:0-2942 GCA_031429075.1 Bdellovibrionales bacterium
GTTCGCGACGAGCCACAATTTAACCAAACAATTATCGAAGCCATGGATGTACAAATAGCTCCGCGCTTTAAGCAACCCTACATAGCGAAGGATTTTGGACAGCCAGTTGCAACTATCAACGCGTATCAAGAAAAAAGCTCCAACATTGCCACGATAGTGATTCAGTACAAAGAAGCCACAAAACCGCAAATCTCCATGATCGGTAACAGCCTCATGGTAAACAGTGGTGGTGTGGGAACAAGCACTGCCACGTATGCGGCCAGCGCCGACGCGCAAACTGCCGATCCAGGCATTGATAACTCCGCAGAAAACAAGCGCATCAATATTCAACTCGATGACATCCCGGTGGCAGAACTGATCAAAGTGATTGCCGACGAAATTGGTTTCAATGTGATTGTGGATGAAGAAGTCACCGGCAAAGTGAATAACGTAAAATTGATCGATGTTCCTTGGAAAGAGGCGATGTCGTCGATCCTTGGTGCACAAGGTTTATCTTACGAGCGCAAAGGACAAATTGTTCGTGTCGCAAAAACCGAAAAACTCACCAAAGAGCTCAACTCAACTCGCGAAAGGCTTGAGGCCGAAGCAGGAGCGCGCACAGCCGCCTCCTCTTTAACTATCAAAGTGGTGCCGGTGAGTTATGCGGACATCGCCTCCTTGGTCAACCAGGTCACTCCAGTGTTAACTCCGAGTAAGGGGAAAGTAACTCCCGATCTGCGTTCAAGTTCCATCGTTATTTATGACCTTGAAGATAACGTGAAGAGAGCCGAGCAAATTATTCGTTCTTTGGATGTAAAGCCGATTCAGGTTCTGGTCGAGGGACGAATCATCGAAGCTAAAAGCGATTTCTTAAGACAATTTGGTATCAATTGGACAACGGGCCTATCACCAGGTGCAACGTCGATCACCGGTTCCGTCGCAGGGACAAATTCTCAAGGGCCGGGAACCTTTCCTGGTGGCGCTCTGGCCAACATGGCTTTCGGAACCGTTGGAGTCTTGGACTCTTTGACGGCGGCTTTGGCGGTCTACGAACAAGAAGAAAAAATTAAAATTTTATCTTCACCACGAATTGTTACGCTCAACAAAGAGAAAGCTCTGATCCAGCAAACCGAGCAAGTGCCAATCCGAACAGTCGTTGTGTTACAAGGTGCACCCCCGACAGAGACCGTCAATTTTCGTGACGTGATTCTAAAAATCGAAGTCACACCACAAGTGACCTTCAATGCCGATATGATCCTAGACATCTCGGTTCGTCGGGACATCGCCGGCGGTGAATTTAGCGGGTCCCGAGCGATCAATACTCGCGAGGCGCAAGCAAAAGTTCTTGTTAAAGACGGCCACTCGGTTGTTATGGGCGGTATTTTAAGTATGGATGAAGTCGTTAACGAGGGAGGAATTCCTTTTTTAAAAGACATTCCACTTTTAGGCTATTTGTTTAAAACTAAGACAAAACGAGTGACTAAAAACGAACTTGTGATTTTTCTTCAGCCAAAAATATTGAACAATGATAAAATATCAGACGATCTCAAGTTGGGCGGATTGGAGTCGGAAGCAGGCACATCAACACTGTTGCCACCCGCCAAACAAGAAGAACCTGAAGATTCAGAGATCGATGATTTAGAGTCAGAGATGGAAACACTTTAAGAGGTCCCTATGAGAGCAAAATTTCTTTTAACTTTGATCACTCTTCCAGTTTTGATGGCTTGCTCAAAGCAAGACAGTGAAAAAGTTGATATTAATTTTTCCCCAGATAACCCCAAAGTGAAGTTTGCGGACGGCAGTGTATTGATTAGCACTGATGCAGCTGGAATCTCTAGCTACGAAGAAGTCAAAGCGCCCTATTTCAAATTCAATTTCACAGTGAACAATGGTTCCGATAAAAACGTCATTGTGGATTCATTTAAGATTAAACTCACTGGCTTGAGTACGACGGATGGTTTTATTACATTGGAAGCAGATATCACAGTGGAGTCCATCTTTGGCACTACAACTCAGATCGTACTCGCCGATGTACCGGCAGGGTTAACGTCGACTCAATCTGTGGACTTTTATGTTGCAGATCTTTCTCCGCTTGTAACCTCGGGTGTTTACAGCGTCGAGGTCCAAGCACTGGGATGGTTTGGCACCATCAACGAGCCAAGCGCTGTTTTCAGTCAAAAATACTTCTTCACAACTCGCTAAAACACCTCTAGTTTGTGGACATGGATTTATTCTCTGCCCAGGAGCCAATCAATTCCAAAAACACTCCCTTAGCTGCTCAGTTACGACCCAAGAACCTCAAAGAGTTTTTGGGCCAGGAAAAGTTCTTTCACAAATATTCGGGACTGCTTAAAAAATTTCAACAGGGCCATCTTTTAAGTCTTATTTTATGGGGTCCGCCGGGTTGCGGTAAAACCTCTTTTGTAAAAGCCCTCACCAATCAGCTGCAGGGTATTCATATTATCGAGGAAAACGCCATTGATCTGGGTGCAAAAAAGATGAAAGAGATTGGTGAGTCTTCGCGCTATTTGCGGCGAACGCAAAATCAGCAAACTTTGCTCTTTATCGATGAAATCCATCGTCTGACGCGATCGCAGCAGGACGTTCTCTTGCCATTTGTCGAAGCCGGCGACTTGGTGCTGATCGGAGCGACCACCGAAAACCCAAGCTACGAACTCAACTCAGCTTTGATGAGTCGTTGCCGACTCATTGTTTTTGAAGCTTTGCCAGAGAAAGCCCTTATAGGTTTAATCGAAAAGGCGTTCGCCAGCGAAAACCTGCTAGCTGCCGACTCAATCACCGACGGCTTTCAACAGAAATTGATTCAAGCCTCTGGCGGCGACGGCCGCAAACTTTTAAATTCTATTGAAGAACTCCTTTTGCTCCGTGACTCGCAGTCGGTTGTTTTTCCGTTGCAGGTAGATGACTTCGAAAAATTAAATTTTCATCAAGGCGTGCGTTAC
>JANOYW010000075.1:0-29827 GCA_031429075.1 Bdellovibrionales bacterium
CTCTCCTGCGCTATACACCAATGAGACACACCTGTGAGTTCAGAAATCTGATCGTATGTTAATTTTTTATTTAGAAGCTCACGAATAAGAGCACCGTTTCTTTTTTTGGGTCTGCCAAGAGTTTTGCCTTTATTTCTGGCGGTCTGTAGCCCACGCCTAACTCTTTCCTGGATAAGAGATCGCTCAAACTCTGCTATTGAAGCCACCATCGTAAAAACCATTCGCCCTATTGATGTTGAAGTATCTATATTTTCAGATAGCGAAATAAAATGAATACCCAGTCTATTGAACTCATTAAGTGCACTTAAAAGATGTTGTGTGCTCCTAGCAAAGCGACTGAAACTTACCACCAAAACGGCTTCAATTTTTCCATTACGGCAGTCTTCCATAAGAATGTTAAGCGCAGGTCGAGACTCTCTAGCACCTGAAATGGCCTTATCTTCATAGACCACGTAGTCATTAGGTCTAGTGCCTTTGCTCTCTACATAGCGAGTTAGAGCATCTTTTTGACTTTCTAAGCCACCTATATTGTGAACCGTGGAACACCTTATATATAAAGCGAACTTTTTCATAAATGCCTCCATGATTGAATTATAGACTTTTCTATAGATTTATAAAGGTAAACGTTTACTTTTAATCAAAAGTGATCTACTTTGAGATATGGGAAGACCTAAGCTATTAAAACAACCAGATGTTACCTTTTCTTTTAAACTATCGAATCTAGAGAAAAAGGAGTTGGTTCTACTAATTACTGATTCACTTGAGGCAGTAAATAAAGAACTACCCAAAACAACTGCCAAAGTACGCGCAAACGAGATCGTTCTAAAATCGCTTATAGAAGGACTTCGGCAAGGCCTATATAGAACCAAGCGTGTCGCAAAGAAAACACGCTAAAGACTCATTATGTGCGAAATTCTTATGTAAGGGGGGCGCGGTGCCTTTTACACAAGTTAACATCTGCGCAGTACGAGAGAATATTTCAACCGAAAAAAAGTTATTACACTCAAAGGTTCATCTATCTTTCTAAGAATGTGAAACGATCTTAAAATTTACTTATCCTAGCCGCTATAAATTTGAAAGAAATAATTTCGATCAGTATATTAAGTCGAACTAGATAAAACGTTTTTCAAAGATGTATAAAATAATTTCCTTCAATATTATGTACGTAAGTGTATTAGTGTTGAAAAAAACGCAATGCTTACTAGCAAGCTTCGATCACAAACTAAGCATAAAAGCTACGACACGAGGTGTTTTCATCATCTCACACAAGAACTAGACGAGTGTCTAATGATAGATGTAAATGCGAGACACGTATTAAGGAAATTTGAGTCTCATTTTTAGCAATGCTAATATTTAGTTGTACTTGCGGTGAAATCGAATTCATTTTAATCAATATAAAGTCTTTAAAAAGATTCTTTTACTAAAAAGTATTACCAAAAATTTACCATAAAATTCAGTTATTTAAAAAATGTTTTCATTTTTATTATCAAAATGTGGTTTTGGCTAACAAATATCTTTTAGATACCCAGGAGATCAGATGTCGCAAAATTTATTGAGTGTTGATGAATTAAGTAAATTGATCGGCTTTTCTAAAAGCTGGATTTACAAAAAAGTTGTCTCCCTCAATTCTGCGTCCGATCTTCCGAAGTTCATCAGAATAGGGAAACGAATAAGATTCCCGAAATCTGAAATCGAGAAATGGCTTTCTGAGAAAAATTAGCCCTAAAAGCTGAAGAGTTGACTAGCTCTCTAACGAGATAACCTTCTCTATCTAAAATCCAATCTCAATAGCAAAAAAATAAAAGTAAGGCAGAGAAGCCTATTAGGATTGCTTTATCAAAATCCTAAAAAACACCCAAATAAGGAGGGTTATGAAATATTACAGTAATGAAGAAAAACTCGCAGATGAGAAGATAACTCCATTTTTAGAATGTATAAGCGCATCTGAGAATACTTTTAAAAAAATATTAATCGACTTCTTAAGTCAAAACCGTATCGGATGCGACGTCTATCACAATCAGCTTCTTCCTTGCTTCATAGAAAAAGACGGGAAAACTGTCAAACGTCTCAAAAAGAAATCAATAATTGGAAAATATGAAATCATAAAACCTGACTTTTTGTTGATTAAATATGGTTTAGCTATTGAGATAGATGGATCTGTACATAATAAAGAATTTAAAATCAAAAAAGATCACTTTAGAGATCAACTGTTACAAAACCATAGTCTACACGTTCTTCATATTGACGCAGATAAAATCGACCCTTCTAACAGGGATTCCAGAAGGTATATTAATCAACTCCTTAAAGATCTACTAATACACGTTAATGTGTACAAATCATTTCCTGAGAAGAAAAAGGCTATTCGAAAAATAAAAAAAAGTATTGAAAAAGCGACGCAAGAATTTAAAGAATTGCTTTTAGAACCATCAATTACGTTTGATAACAAATCGCAATACAGAAAAGATTTTTTTTCCACCCCGAAAACTCACACCTACCCAACTCTCAAAAATATTGAAGCCTACACACACGTAAACGGTGGCTACTTATATCGACTCAAATAATGCCCAGCAGCAATTAATTAAACTTGAATAAGCTAGCTATTTCAAATACCTATAACTTCATGTAGGCGGAGAGATGGTCTCTCTGACCACCACTTCGTCTCCCTAAAACTGAATCCAGCCTACCGTTATCAGTATTCGGTTTTTATTATCGCAGCTCCATGACCGTGATGCTTCTTCCCGTGCTTCTTTTTGGAAGGGCAGCGACAGGCCAATCCAAGCTGGCAATACCCGTCTTTAGCATAAACTGCATCGTAGATGTCTTCACACTTTTGAAATTGGATCTTTGCATCCGAGCATCCCACTTCGTCAATTTTTCGTGGACCAAATAGAGATTGCACATAAAATTCACCGGCTTGATCCAAATGTGTGTACAGTTGTTTGCATGTGTATTTGGACTGATTCACAACAGCAACCACGTCAGCTGATGCGTTAAAACAAATCAAAGCGACAAATACCAATAATAGACTTTTCATTAATTCTCCCCTTTTTAGAATGTTATAAAAATTAATTATCACTCTAAAAAAGTAAAAGACAGAGTTTATTGAAAATAACACCTAAGATACTTACTTTTTTATAAAGCTATCGTTCTCTCTACTTAAGCTCGGTGGGGCGCGCTAAGACAGTGCCCAAACGAATCTAATTAAAACACTAAGGATGAATTCCATGCTTATTTTTATCATTTCCCTCGCATTAAATTCCTACGCTGCCACATCCAATGGCTTTCGACTTTCCGTCGATGACTACCTCAGCGGTAGACCTATCGTTGTTCCCTCTGGAAATACCAGTGACGGTGAATCTAAGAGTTACAGCTCATCAAAATACAACAGCATCGTGAATCTGATCTCCAAAAAAAGAAACATCTGTACTATTAAACAAGCTTCTGAGCTTTACGCCATCGATCCCGTAATTATTATGGGTTCTATTGTTGGCGAGCACACCTATAACGTCAGTGCATGGGACATCGGGCAGGACAATTACGCCTACATGCGAAGTCGCTGGGTTTCTCGTTTTGAAAATAATGGAGTTGATCTTGCTGAAATGTTACAGCAACCCGAATACAAACAATGTGAAGTTGAGACCTCGAATAATTTTGATCTTTGGAACTGCTACAATTCTGTTTGGCAAAGAGACCCCAACGGCGACGGTAAAGATCAACTCAAGTGGTACTTCTTTAATCCAATGGGTTCAGGCTACACTTACGGTTTTGGCCAACTCGGCCCAGAGCGCGCGCTGATGATTACAGACTATGTTCATAAAGTTTCCGGATTTGACGAACTCACCCTTGCCGATCCCCCCGCCCTTTATGATGCAATTTTAAATCCACAAACGTCTATTCACTATGTCGCTGCAACGAATCGTATCGCTATTGATGTTTACAGACAGATCGCAAATTTTGATATTTCACAAAACCCAGGTATTGTTGCCACGCTTTACAATCTTGGGCGAGAAGTTCGCCGCGCAAACTCGCTTTACGAAAGAACGGTAAAAAGTCTATCAGAAAGCGGAGTATCTACTTACCCCGCCGTTAATCCCTACGGCTGGTTGATTAACGAAAAAGAAGCTGAGCTTCGTTCGGTGTATCAAGAGGCAATTTTAAATTGCCCCTAATCAAATATTAAACGGCTCGAAAATTAAACAGCTTTCTTTCGGTAAGTATCTTGTGAACCCATTTTGCGCACGTTGCCCGAAAAACTTCGAGCACTCCAGCGATCCTTCATAAAGGCAGAGAAGGGGTGCGCCTTGGGTTGGGGAGCCGCAGGCTTTTCCGTCTGTGCTTTCGGCTTTTTAAAAGCCACGATATTCTGTTTTTTCTTAGTGTCTGCTTTTTTTGCGACAACGTTCTTTTTGGGTTGAGATTTTTTCGGCAAACTTTTTTTAGCGATTGTTTTTTTCATATCACCCTTTCAATGGAGATTTGATAATTGATCGGGTGTTTTTTCGCAAAGTTAACTCGCTTCTGTGCGAATCTGTTTTTTAACCCAAAACCGTTTCATTTAAAGACAAAATACTTCCCGGTTAGAGACAGTGAAAAACAATTCGTCAGCCATAAGGAGCCCCTCGGCACATTTCTATTATCACTTGTGCATATATAAGGTTCGCGATAAGAAATCGTCACGGGGGACTCAACCATGACCAAAGCATTCAACGCTCTATTTTTTGTATTACTTGTTACCAATTGCGCCACATCCAATAAGACTGCGAAAAACCCAGAACGAGTCGCGCAGCGATATCTAGAGCAAAGCTATGCGGAATACCGCTCCTCACTGATCAGCAGCGTCAAATACGACCTTACCTTCAACCTCACCAATGAAAAATTGTTTTCTGGAACATCAAATATAACTTTTCAACTGGCCCAACCCAAAGAGCTCTCCATAGATTTTTATAACGGCTCGGTTTCGAGCGTAAAGGTGAACAGCACGTCAATCCCCGTGGCGTACAATACATTTTTCATCACCATTCCCCAACAGCACCTAGTTGCAGGCAATAACTCAATTGAGATTCAATTCAATCATCCCTACAGCACCTCTGGTAGCGGGCTTTACCGTTTTGTAGATCCCGTGGATAAAAGAGTTTACTTGTACTCTGATTTTGAACCCTACGATGCTCACCTGATGTTTCCCTGCTTTGATCAGCCTGATCTCAAAGCCACGTATCAATCCAAGGTTACGGCTCCAAAAAATTGGGTGGTTGTGAGCTCCACACTAGAAAGCACTGTGCAAAAATCCAAGACGACAGCTGAGTGGTCGTTTCCAGAATCGGGAATTTTCAGCACTTATATTTTTTCACTCCACGCCGGTGACTACAAAATTTGGAAAAACACCGCTAAAACAAAAACTCAAACAGTTCCCTTGCGGTTGATGGTTCGCCAGTCGCTTGCCAAATATGTAAATCCCGAAGAGTGGTTTTTAACCACCCGCAACGGCTTTTCTTTCTTCGAAGATTACTTCGGTCACCCCTACGCTTATAAAAAATACGATCAGCTGATTGTTCCTGATTTTAATTCCGGAGCCATGGAAAATGTCGGCGCGGTGACTTTTAACGAGCGAACTGTTTCGCGCACCCAAAAAGAGCGCGCCGAAAAGCGCATGCTTGCCAATATTATTTTACACGAAATGGCTCACATGTGGTTTGGTAACCTAGTAACAATGAAGTGGTGGAACGACATTTGGTTGAATGAAAGCTTCGCCACCTTTGCCGCATTTAAGGGGCTTGTTTCGGCCACGCAATTTAAAGAAGCGTGGACCGAGTTCTACGCGTCTGCCAAACGCAGTGCCTATTTTGCCGATCAATCCATTACTACACACCCTATCGAATTCACCGTTGCTAACACGGACGTTGTCTTCGCCAATTTTGACGGAATCACCTACGGCAAAGGCGCTTCGGTACTCAAACAGTTGGACTTTTACATTGGTTCCGACAAGTTCAAAGCTGGCCTTAAAAATTATTTTAATAAACACGCCTACAAAAACACGACACTGCCCGATTTCATGAACGAAATGAGCACCGCCTCAAACATCGATCTTATCGATTGGCAAAAAATGTGGCTCACAATTCCGCAGGTCAACACGGCTCAGGTGGCCTATCAATGCCAACGTGGCAAAATCGTCGACTTCCAAATTAAACAAGCGGCGGTGCCCCAGCACCCAACTCTTCGCTCCCATAAAACCCGCATTTCTATTTTAAACTCAACGACCACTGGCTTTAAAACTGCAAAAACGGTAGACGTAACATATCAAGGTGAAACCACTTCCGTGTCTTCCCTTAACGGTATAACTTGCGCTGACAGCACCTTGGTTTTTGCAAACCAAGACGACTTTGATTACGTAAAGTTAAATCTCGATGCCGCTTCTATCAAAGCTGTTGAAGCGTCCCTTGGTAAGATCCCCGACGAGTTAACCCGCATCAGCCTGTGGGGAACTCTGTGGGAAATGGTTCGCGATCAACAAATAGTCGCCACAAAATACTATGATATCGCAATTAAGAATTTGGCCAAGGAAAGCGACATCGAAGTGCTCACCGCGGTCACCGGAAGAGTCACCACCGTTCTTGAGCGGTATTTACCAAAGGATGAAAAAGGCAAAGCGGTCTACGCTAAACTGCACCCGCAATGGGTGGCTTTTTTGCTAGAAAGAACAAAATCCTCAAAAACCGTGGACGAGCAAAAACGCTGGTTTGATTTCTACTTAGACAATTTAAGTACTCCCGAAGAACTCGTCATCGCGCAAAACATGTTAGACAAAAAACCAACGTGGCTTAAATTTTCCATCGACCAAGATCGACGCTGGCAGATTCTCCAATACTTAAGCTCCTACGGAGTTAAAGATATTCAAAAACGCCTCGAGCAAGAGAAGAAAAAAGATCCTTCTCAGCGCGGCGAAAACAACTACGAGGCTGCGTTGGCATCTCAACCAACTTCCGACGTGAAGGAACAAAAATGGTCATCCATTATTCAAGGTCCACGCCCTGAAATGTCTTTGGGAAAACTAAAACCCATTATTTGGAATCTGTTTCCAATTCATCAAGAGGAGCTTCACCAAAAATTCGAAGAGAGATTCTTTTCCCAACTCCAAACCTTCAAAAAGCAGCCCCCAGAGTTCTTATCAACATTCGTCAGCTTAGCACCAGCGTTCTGCAACTCGAACACCCAAACAAAGTTGCAAACCTTTGCGCAAAAAAACCAAACACTGCCAGAGACCGTCCTCAAAAACCTAAAAATCTCCGCCCAAGAAGACGACCGCTGCATAAAAATCCGCTCCAAGGTCTCCGCCACTTTGTAATGTAATTTGATGCTATGAAAGAATGGCACATATTTAATAGAGCGACGAGGTCTTGCTGGGTGGGGTTATTTCGTAGTTTGGCTAGGTCTTTAGAGATTTATCTGTATTTGATCTACAAAAACGTAAATTATACTTTACAACATGAAAAGTAATGTATAGTTTACCTTTCATGTACAACCTTATTAAGGAAGAGCGAGTTAAGCAGAAAAAGGCACAGCAAGATATGGCGTCTTACTGTAGCGTAAGTCGGCAAACAATCCATGCGATTGAAAACCAAAGACTCCGTCCAACAGTTTACCTTGCAATTCTTATAGCTCGATTTTTATCAAAAAAAGTTGAAGAGATTTTCTTTGTTGAGGAGAAAAAATGAACTACACCGATACATTTACTTCCATTCTTGCTGCTATAGGATTTGATCATCCTATAGCTAGGATATTAATGCCCATCGTTTTACCTGCCATTTTATTGGGACTTCTTCTTGGTTTTGCAATGAGACGACATTTTAAAGGCGTTCGTGATTTTATGAATGGATCCAGTGTTAAGGAAGCGAACGTGAACGTCATTACTGATGAACTTAAAAAAAATATCCAAATGGAAAGCCACGCACTCAGTTATGAGTTCGTTATGAAGCTCGCTTTAAATATATCCGTAACACTCTTCATGTTTAAGTTTCTTAATGAAAAAAATGCTCAAAATATTTTAATTATAAATGTCTTCGTTACTCTAGTAATGGAAGGATTTTTAATGTTGTACTCCAATTATTTTCCAGGTCAAAATTACTCTCTCATTAGTCGCCATTTTGATTTGCCAAAGTTTAGGTATTTTATATTTCTTTTTATCGCCAGCTTATACTTGTCTGTAACTTCAGTTATAAATGCTAAACATCAAAATGCCGTTAGCGACGTTCAATCAGTCTTAATCACCTTTCTAATGATTTCGTTTGTGTTTAACTTGGTTGTTCAAAAATGGCTGTTCGACAAATACGCTGAATAGTAATAGGTTTTAAGATGGAGATATTTAGATGTGCCTACTTTCATGCCCTAGACGTTCTTGGAAAGAATCCCGGACAACTCTCCCAAAATCCCCTGCTAAATAATAAGCCATTATTTACAACCAAGCGCTAGCTCTATGAAAAAGCAAGGCATTGGTAGACTTGTAAATGACTTTCCAGATTCTTAATTAAAAAACTCTTGATTAAAATTAGTTCAAAAAACGAGTTCCGCAGGCTCCTGCCGAGGACTGTCCGAGGCTTTTTGAGCTAATTTTAATCAAGCGTTTTTTAATTAAGAATCTGGATCGTTGTTATTTACAAGCCTGCCAAAGCAGGTGATATTCCACTTTGCTATCCACCGATGCATCTAACGAATCAATGGTTCCCATGACGTCTTCATTCTTTCCGTTACTTATAGCCATGGCTCGCGTGTTAATTTGAAAGTTCATGGATTTTCCACAGCGCGACCAAACCGGCTCCGCAGAAATATCACTGGATAGAATATATTCCTCATCCAACGGACCACGAAAAGTTTTTTGTCGACGAATTCTACGTCCCACTTGTTTTCCTGTGGCTGCATCTAAAAACGAATAAATGGCCAAATAGCTTGTGCGACCTTTGTTGTTAGGAATCGAATTGTAGCCACGGTAATCCAACTTTACCACCGTGAACTGAAATCCTGCCGGCACCTCAAGAGGCATACGCACACTGCAGGTTTTGACATCGCGTTTTTTACCCGTGCTTCGTCCCGCTTGCACCACGTAATTATCAAAAATCACTGAGAGAATTTTATTATCCGGCGATATGGCCACGCCCACAGTTCCTTCGGGGCACCCATTGCCGCCGAGGGAAGGTCGATGCAATTTGACACCGTTCACTTTGGCTGAGTTTTTATTTTTAGGTTGTGCGCCAAATCCTGAATTAAAATTGGCAACACTTTCATCCCCTTGAACAGTGGGATCCGAAGGATCCCACTCGTTGCCAGAAGTTTCTGATTGCGCCTGTCCTTGTCGCATCGTTATTACTAAAGCTAAAACAAAAAACATTCGCATCATTTGAAACTCCTCTTAATTAATTCCTAAAAATTACCTGCAAGTACGCCATTGAAGATGGTAACGCATTCCCGCCGCGATATCAGCGCTGTCTACAGTCGCTAACACATCTTGGTTTTTGTAATTGGTTTTTGCCAGCATAGACGTATTGATTCGCAAGTTCACATCTTGTCCACAAGGCGACCAAACCGTTCCCACGATACCAATTTCGTTAGAAATTAAATACTCGCGATCCACGGGTCCCATAAAAGTTTTTGAACCTTTAGGTCCTGTGCTTGAACCGTTGATGCTTTTTAAAAAGTACTCAACAGTAAAGCGCGCCATGGCTCCTGACGGAACATAGGTGTAACCTCTGTAGTCCACTTTCAAAACGCTTAAGCTCAAACCCTGTGGCACGTGCACTGGTACCGCTAAATTACAAGTTTTGCGATCGATGGACGTGCCGGCACTTTTTCCGGCTTGTGCTAAGAACGCATCAAAGATCACACTCAAAACTTTATTGTCTGGTGAAATCGTTGTTCCCACTGTTCCCTGTGGACAGCCTGTTCCCCCATAGGCTGGCTCGCCAAGTGCAATGTCATCGGCTCGCGCCATTGTGCTTGCGATTGTAAAAATTAAAAATAGTACCTGTTTCATGAATCCCCCTCGATTCGTGGTCTGCTGAATGCACACCAACTTAGGTCTAGTCTTAAGAAGTTCGCGGGATAATGTCTAACAACTTAGCTATAAATAATTTCGATGTGCTCTATTAGGCTTATTTTTGAGTTGAGGAATTCTCACAATAAACAAGTTACTTAGCTCTGTTTTATTTTGAGATTTAAGTTCTTAAATCGTCACCAAAAGGTCGTTATCGTCACCCAATTGAAAACAAAGTGATCGTAAAAGGGTTCAACACTTTCCCAAAAACTCATTAAACCCGGACCTTCATCCGATAAAAACGCATGATTCGACAATGGTCTGTGATTCTTTTGTGTGGTTTTCTCATCGGCTGCGGTGGTCCGTTTGCGTCGATGAAGGCCCTCACAAACCAAAGTTCCTCCACCGAAGAACCGCTCCCAGACACCGGCGGTAGCGTCCCGGCGGGACCGGGTTTTAAGCCTTCCATCTGTTCTGATTTGTCCTTCGATCAAGTGGAGTGGCCAAGCAATATCTCTGCAAAACAACTGGATGCTTTTGCACTGGCCATGAATATCACCGGAAGCTTCGAAGGCCACGACGGATGGAGCAATATCGCCAACAACTTTGACGAACAGGGATTGAGCCTTGGACTTTTTAATCAAAATTTGGGGCAAGGAACTTTACAACCCTTGATGATCGATTACCAACAATCTACCAGCAATAAAATGAGTAGCTTGTTTTCAAGCTCGCAGCGTTCATCCATCAGTACAATGTTAAACACGTGGCTAGAAGCCAATGGCGGTGTTCTCTCCAAAGCGACAGTACAAACAATTCCCGACACCTCTCCGCTGGATAAAAACTTTGCTTCGCAGTTTTCACAAAAGGCCAGCAATGCCATCAATCAGGACAGTGTGGATTGGGCGGTGGCTCAGCTTTACACAGGCACACAGTTTAAACCCGAATGGAAAGCAGCGCTGCAAAATTTATCCGAAGACCCACATTACGTGACCCTGCAAATCGAAGCTGCCATTAAGTTGCATAACAAAGCCATGGGTTATGTAAACAAATATCGCTTCAAAACTCTGTACTCGTATCTTTTCTTTTTTGATATCGTTGTGCAAAACGGGGGAATTTCTTCAACCACAGAGTCGCAATATTTAGCGTGGGAAAACTCAAACAAAACTGCGTCGGAATCCACAAAGCTACTTAAACTTTTAGAGTACCGACTCTTGCTAGTGAACTCTCAGTACGTCGCCGATGTGCGCAGCCGAAAAACATCCATCATCAAAGGCACAGGCACGGTGCACGGAGCAAGTCGAAACTACCCGGTGGAGTATTGCTCACCGACTTGGAGCTCTTCGATTTTTTAAATTATCCCAAAGCCACCATGAGCAACGCTAAGGCCCAAAGATAATAACTAAAGTAGGCCAAAGATATTCTTTTGGTAAAAATAAAACTCAAGGCATGAAGAGCGAAGTATCCGACGACAAAAGAAATTCCAGCACCTATAAAATAGAAGGGCATATCCTGCGACGAAATGGTGGCATCACTGAGTTCCAAGAGACAGGCACCAAAAACGGCTGGAATGGAAATCGCAAAACTATAAAAAGCGGCCACTGGACCCGAGCAGCCAAGAAGAAGAGCCGTAGCTATCGTTGAACCCGAGCGACTCAATCCGGGCAAAACCGCTAAACCCTGCGCCACTCCGATAAAAAATGCCATTTTTAGATCAATTTGCGCCAAAACATTGGCCAAACTCACCTCGTCGCGGCCTAACTTTGTGTTTTTCTTTTGCGCAAAAAACAGTGCCAAGCCAGAAATCGCAAAGAACAAAGCCACCAAGTGCAAACTGGTGTTCTCGAAGTCGAAATATTTTTTCATCAATAATCCAATGATCGCTGTCGGTACGGAGGAGGCAATGCCCAACCAAATAAATTTCCAATCAAACATTTTTAAGAGATCGCGATAATAAAAGCAAAGGATTGAGAGCAACGTTCCTGCGTGGAGGGTCACATTGAACACAAGGGAGCCACCTTCAAAGCCTAAAAGCCGTTGCATCAAAACCAAATGACCATCGCTCGAAATGGGTAAGAATTCTGAAATGCCTTGCACGATTCCCAATATAATTGATTGAAGTAAATCCATGATGTTCTCCCTATGGCAGAAGAATACGTCGATTTTTATTTAAATGCACGGAAATCGAACCCTGGCGGGAAGGCATGGACCACTGAAGTTTGTAATCACCGGAGGACAAATCCTTGTGCAAAAAGGGTGTGTATTGTGTTTTGATAAGAACCATTTTTTCGTTGCGCTTTTGATACAAGTTGATCTGTGCCCAGCGAAAACTCCGCACTTCGAGACGGAATAAATTTTCCCCTCCATTCGACTGAGTGGCGGGATGAAGGGCGTGAGAATAAAACATCATCAAAACAGCCACAAAAGTTGCCACCATCGACGTCGCAGATCGCTTTGGCACGATTTTGTTTGCGGGCTCGACCAAAATTGTGGTGTGAACACTTTCTTTTTTGCTGTTTTTTAGATCGACAATGGTTTCCGCAAGTTCATCGCGCAGCTTGGCCACCGAATTGAGCGGCAAAAAACGTCTCCCTTCTATGTCTGTACAAACCAGCGAGTTTGTATCTTTTAACGACTCCATTCTTTGTTGGGCCTCTGCGCGAGTGTAGATACGCTCTCCGCTTTCCAATTCGTGTTTTATAATTCCAAGGGCAAATAAATCGGACTCTGCAGTTTGTTCGTTTTGTTCCCAGGCTTCAGGCGACAAATAAGCAACCGTGCCAGCGGTGGCTTTTTTTTGTAAACTAAACCCAAAGTCTAAAAGCTTCACCACACCTTGTTTGGTAATAAAAATATTTTTTGGGCTCAAATCTCCGTGTTTTAGATTATTTTTTTGTAAATCTTTGAGTCCTGATTGCACCTGAGCCACAATTTCGTCGATTAAACTTTGCGAAAAGCGAATTCGCCGCAAACACTCATCCAGTGTGATCCCATCCAAGTACTCCAGCACTAAAACTGGCGTCTTTTGGGTATCAATCCAGTCGTAGAGCTTCACACAATGGGGGGAGTCCACCCTTCCCAAAGCGTGTACCTCTTGTGCAAACGTTGGGACCAAATCTTTAGACTTAAGAATTTTAAGAGCCACCGTTTGCTCAACCCCCCAGTCGCGATGTTTTTTAATAGCCTTATAAACACAACTAGTTAAGCCTTCCCCCAAAAGCTCCACGAGGTTGTAGTTGTTGATTTTGGCGTGTTTTCTTCGACTCATACCTAGGCTCATTTACAAATTCTTTGCCAATTTGTATGACCATGTCCGTCCTTTTTATCACCTCCTCCAGGGAGCTGCTAGCTGCGGTTTTGTAGTGGTGATCCAGGTAGTATTTTTGAACTTCCACCCGGCACCGACCGGGAGTGATGTATTTAAAGATTTTTTTGTGGGGCAACGGAGGATTGTTCTCAAGGGAGCTCAGACACCGGCGGTTTAAAAAAACTAACAACTGGCTGCGAGTCACTTTTGCGGAGGTGGTTTTGTGTAGCCATTCAAAACATGTCGCCGGGATCCAGCTCTGCTTTATTTCTATGTCACATCTTTCCTTTAAGATGCGTTCCTGCAGAACTTCGTGATGGACAGTTTCAATCTGCGCGGAGGTCTTGGCTCTCATCAAGGAGCCGACATCGGCATTAACGAGAGAAATCAAGGTTAAGAATAACGGCATCATCTCGCCACCTCCGTCAGCAATTGCGCAAGCAACGGACCTAACAGAATCACCATCAAGGCTGGAAACTGCAAAAACAAAAGCGGGATCATAAGTTTGTAGGGCAATGTTGCAAGGTGTTGTTCCAACTGCTCTTCGCACACAAAACGCAATTCCAATTCAAGTTCCCGCACGGGAACAATGAGACTCACGCCTTGCTGTGAAAGCATCAACAAATCCCAAATGGCTTTTTGGTAACTGCTTTTAAAAGTGGGTTCCGCAATCACAAGCTCACCGAACTCTTGCAAGCGCAACCAGTGCCTCAGCATGAGACAGAACTCATTTTGGAAATGCGTTGTGTACTTCTTAACTGCTGAGCGCGCAGTTCCACCGGATTCAAGTTCGTAGAGCAAATCCAAGGTAAATTGGTAAGGGGGAGCTAAATGTTCCATCGGATGCGTCTTCCTATGCTGAGTACCGTGATCATTCCCGCTAAATAGAATGCTAACGACAGCATCACCAAACCTTTGTAGTCCTTGAGCGAAAACATAAAATAGTTGATTGCAAAGATCCCTGCATAGATCAGCGACATTAAAATCATCTGTAATTTGATTTGTCCGCGGATTCGCCCCGACCTACGTCGGAACTTTTCGACAATCATTAACCTCCTGCGAAAATTTTCTACTTTTTCAATGGTTTTGTGTGTTGAACCGTCAATTTTTGCAATTTCGGCGCAAATTTCTGCATACCAAACCCCTTTTGGCGCACTTTCTGCGGTCATTTCTTGTTGTGAAAAAGCAACATGCTCATAAATCGACTGCAAAATCATTTTGGGTCGCCGCTTTGCCTGTTGAATCGCAGCTCGCAATGCTTGGCGAAAACTTTGTCCCAACTTCATGTGTAAAATGATCGATGTGAGAACGGCAGGAAACTCTTTGCTGAATTGAGTTTGCTGGTTTTTAAAATATAAAAAACGAATTCCAAAAACCCCGATCACCGAAAAATAAATCAGCATCCAGTTGAGCAAAAAGTTTGGGAAAAAAACGATGTGCGCACCATGAAATACAAAAAAGGCGATGCCAATTTTTGTCATTCGGTGATCTTGAACAAAATTTTGTCGTAAAAAGATTCGCAATACAGAAAATCCGATACAAATACCGAACATTTTTAAAAAAAGAGCGAACATCAACATCCTCCAGTGGTAAAAACAGACATACATTCAAAAAAAATGCTAAAGCTAAAATTTTTTATTGACGATAAGGTACGCATGAGTAAACTGAAAGCATCAGTGACAACAAACAACAACTGATATGCATCTAAGGAGGCAACATGGCTAAGAAGAAAAAAGCAAAAAAGAAAACTGCTAAGAAAAAAACTGCTAAAAAGAAAAAGAAGTAGTTTCTAGTGGTTTGATTTCTACATAGAAATCAAAAAAGCCCCTCTCTGAGGGGCTTTTTTTTTGCCTAAAGCCCAACCTATGGGCCAGTTATGTGTCAACGCGGGCCGAGCCCGCATCAACCACCTAAGACAATGCTTTTCGTAAATTTTCGTTGATGGCTTCCAAAAACGGCACCGTGTTCATGTATTTGTCGGCCGTGACCTTATCGCCGTGAATACAAACTGCTAAATCTTTTGTCATCTTTCCAGATTCCACCGTTTGAATGCAGACCTTTTCCAAAGTTTGGCAAAACTGGATCAACTCACTATTGTCATCCAACTTGCCTCGATGTTCGAGACCGCGAGTCCATGCAAAGATGGATGCGATGGGGTTGGTGGAGGTTTCTTTGCCCTGTTGGTGCATGCGATAGTGCCGAGTCACGGTTCCGTGGGCGGCTTCGGACTCCATGGTCTTACCATCTGGAGTCACCAACACCGACGTCATTAAACCTAAGGAGCCGAAACCCTGGGCCACAGTGTCTGATTGCACATCGCCGTCATAGTTTTTGCAGGCCCATACGTAACCACCAGACCACTTCATCGCCGAAGCAACCATGTCGTCGATCAAACGGTGTTCGTAGGTAAGTTTCTCGGCTTCGAACGTGGTTTTGAATTCTTTTTCGTAAATTTCCTGGAAAACATCCTTAAAGCGACCATCATACTTTTTGAGAATGGTATTTTTTGTCGATAAATAGAGGGGCCACTTTTTTTGCAGAGCAACATTAAAGCACGAACGAGCAAAGCCGCGAATGGACTCATCCGTGTTGTACATCGCCAGCGCGACGCCATCGCCTTTAAAATTAAAAACCTCGAAGGATTGTTTTTCGCCACTTTCAGGTTCGAAGGTGATGGTAAGCTTTCCCTTCCCTTTCGTTAAAAAGTCCGTGGCGCGGTACTGATCGCCAAACGCGTGGCGGCCGATGCAAATCGGTTGGGTCCAATGGGGAACCAAACGAGGAATGTTATTGATAATGATAGGCTCACGAAACACGGTTCCATCTAATATATTGCGAATGGTCCCGTTGGGGGATTTCCACATTTGTTTGAGATTAAATTCCTTCACCCGTGCTTCGTCGGGGGTGATCGTTGCACATTTAATGCCCACATTGTACTTTTTGATGGCTTCCGCCGCCTCAACTGTGACTTTGTCTTCCGTTTTGTCGCGGTATTCGACTCCGAGGTCAAAATACTTAATATCTAGGTCGAGATAGGGAAGGATGAGCTTTTCACGGATAAACTGCCAAATGATTCTTGTCATCTCATCGCCATCTAACTCGACAACGGGATTTGCAACTTTGATTTTTTTCATGCACGACCTCTTTTTAGTGTTGAAGGGCCCAATATATTCACTCGCTGGCAGGTTGTCGACGAATGGCCCTATGAGCGGAGCGTTAATTAACTGCTGTGGGCCCCCACTCCTAGTTTTACGTCTGAAAATATGAGAAGTATAAGTGCAAAAAAAAGAAGGAGTTTCTATGAAACACACGCGAAAAAAACTCTCGGTGATTGGTGCTGGATTTGTCGGTTCTACTTGTGCGCATTGGGCAGCTACAAAAGAACTTGGCGATGTCGTTTTACTAGATATTAATGAAGGTGCTGCAAAAGGTAAGGCGCTGGATCTTTACGAAGCTGCACCGGTGGAAGGTTTTGATTCTATCGTTAAAGGGACACAAGATTATAAAGACATCGCCGATTCGGATGTCGTGATCGTAACAGCTGGTCTGCCGCGCAAGCCTGGTATGAGCCGCGATGATCTTTTGGCGACAAACGCAAAAATCATGAAAACTGCCTGCGAAGGCATTAAAAAATATGCTCCAAACTCTATAGTTATCGTTGTTAGCAATCCTCTAGACGCCATGGCGCTGGTTGCAAAAGAAGTGACTGGCTTTCCTCGTAACCGCATCCTTGGGATGGCTGGGGTTCTTGATGGAGCCCGTTTCCGCACGTTCATCTCTGAAGCCACGGGCATCAGTGTGAAAGACGTGAACGCGTTTGTTCTCGGCGGTCACGGCGACTCTATGGTACCCATGACTCGTCATTGCTCCGTGGGCGGAGTTCCGCTCACTGAAATGCTTCCTAAAGAAAAAATAGATGCTCTAGTTGAGCGCACTCGCAAAGGTGGCGCTGAGATCGTTGAGCTGCTTAAGACGGGTTCGGCGTATTACGCTCCGTCAGCCAGTGCTGTGCAAATGGCCGAAGCGATTTTAAAAAATCAAAACCGTATTCTTCCTTGCGCTGTTTACCTCGATGGCGAGTATGACATTAAAGGTCTGTTCATCGGCGTGCTTTGCCAGTTAGGTGGCAACGGCCTCGAAAAAGTAATCGAATTGAAACTCAATGACGAAGAAAAGGCCGGGCTTGAGAATTCTAAAAAGCACGTTCTTGATCTTGTCGAAGCACTTAAAAAGTTGGACTACTAATAGAAAGGTCTGCGAATGAATATTCATGAGTACCAGGCGAAAGAAATTTTTCGCCAATACAATATCCCGGTTTTAAAAGGTAAACTCGCTCACACGAGCGATGAGGCTGTGGCCAATGCCAAAGCCCTCGGCGGATCTGTTTGGGTTGTAAAAGCCCAAATTCACGCCGGCGGACGTGGAAAAGGCGGCGGCGTGAAGGTTGCAAAATCTTTGGATGACGTTAAAAAATTAGCTGACTCCATCATCGGCATGCAGCTTGTAACCCCACAAACCGGCCCTGAAGGCAAAAAGGTTCACAAGATTTACGTGGAAGAGGGCTGTCAAATTGCCAAGGAATACTACGCGGCTATCTTTTTGGATAGAAACGCGGGACGCGTGGGTATCATGGCCAGCGCCGAGGGCGGAATGGACATCGAAGAGGTTGCCGAAAAGCACCCCGAAAAAATCCACAACATGACTGTCGATCCTTCCTGTGGAATTTTGGATTTTGAAGCAAGAAGTTTAGCTTTCAATTTAGGCATGACTGGAAAAACAGCGCTCAAAGCCGCAGATTTTTTTAAAAAGCTGTACCAGGTCTACATGGATTTGGATTGTGCCATGATCGAAATCAATCCGCTGGTTGTCACTCAAACTGGCGATGTGATGGCTCTGGATGCAAAAGTTGGTTTTGACGACAATGCCATGTATCGCCATCCAAAACTTGCAGAATTAAAAGATGAAGCCGAGGAAGATCCTGCGGAGCTCGAGGCTCAAAAGTACGAACTTGCATTTATTAAGCTCGATGGAAACATCGGCTGTCTTGTGAACGGTGCAGGCCTTGCAATGTCCACCATGGACATCATTAAATTGCACGGTGGAACACCCGCAAACTTTTTAGATGTGGGCGGTGGCGCTAACAAAGAAAAGGTCACTGCCGCTTTCAAAATTATTCTTAAAGATCCAAACGTAAAAGGCATTCTGGTAAATATTTTTGGTGGCATCATGAAGTGCGATATCATCGCCGAAGGTGTGATCGCTGCGTCGAAAGATGTGGGTCTGAAAGTGCCGCTTGTGGTCCGCCTCGAAGGAACCAATGTCGAACTTGGTAAAAAGATTCTAGCCGAGAGTGGTCTTAACATTATCCCTGCCAATGATCTTACCGATGCCGCCAAAAAAATTATCACTGCTGTTAAGGGAGGTCACTAATGGCTATTCTTATTAATTCTCAAACCAAAGTGATTTGCCAAGGGATTACGGGCGCGCAGGGCACGTTCCATACAGAACAAGCGATTAAATACGGCACAAAAATGGTTGGTGGAGTCACTCCTGCAAAGGGTGGCACTCAACATTTAGGCCTCCCCGTTTTTAATTCCGTGCACGAAGCCGTAGAAAAAACTGGCGCAAATGCATCAGTGATCTATGTACCACCACCCTTTGCTGCGGATTCTATCATGGAAGCTGTGGACGCGGAAATTCCGTTGATCATTTGTATCACTGAAGGAATTCCAATTAATGATATGATCAAAGTAAAACAGTACATGAAAGGGAAAAAATCCCGCCTCATTGGGCCGAATTGCCCTGGCGTGATCACTCCTGATCAGTGCAAAATTGGTATTATGCCTGGCCACATCCACCGCGCTGGACGCATTGGCGTTCTTTCGCGCTCTGGAACTCTGACTTACGAAGCTGTCCATCAACTCACGCAGTTGGGATTAGGGCAAAGCTCGTGTGTGGGAATTGGTGGCGACCCCGTCAACGGAACAAACTTTATCGACATGCTCGAGCTCTTTAACAAAGATAAAGATACGGATGCTGTGATCATGATCGGTGAAATTGGCGGCGCAGCAGAACTCGATGCCGCTGACTATATTAAGCGCGAATTCAAAAAGCCGGTGACGGCGTTTATTGCAGGAGCCACAGCTCCTAAAGGAAAACGCATGGGCCACGCTGGAGCCATCGTAACTGGTGGAGCCGATACGGCGGAAGGTAAATTTGCGGCTCTTGAAGCGGCTGGGTGCAGTATCGCACGCAGCCCTGGTGATTTAGGTACAACATTAAAAAACAGTCTTTAGCCTCTAGCTAAGACCAATAAGGAGACATTATGACAAAAGAAATGACTTTTAGTATTATCAAGCCAAACGCAGTTAAAAAGAACGCCATCGGACCGATCATTGCCCTGTTTGAAAAAAACGGATTACAAATTGCCGCTGCAAAACTTGTGACGTTGAGCAAAGCCCAGTGCGAAGAATTTTATGCTGAACACAAAGCACGCCCATTTTTTGGCGAGCTTGTATCTTTTATGACCTCTGGTCCTGTGATGCTGATGGCCCTCTCCGGCGAAGGCGCAGTGATGAAAAATCGCGAAATCATGGGCGCCACTGATCCAGCAAAAGCAGCTCCTGGCACCATTCGTAAACTTTTCGGTGACAATGTCGGTGAAAATGCAGCCCACGGTTCTGATAGCGCCGAGAGCGCAGCTCGCGAACTGGCACTATTTTTTAAAGAGACTGAATTCGTCAACAAATAGGTGGTATATGCAACGGGGACTGGTCGTACTGATTTTATTTTTTAGCTTTGGATGCGCGACGTTTCGCGGATCCAAAGATTCGGCGCTCCCCTACGTTCAACTCGCTGAAAAGCAGTTGGCGACAGGACAAAATCCTCAAGCCCTTGGCACTTTGCTCAAGGGCGAACAGGTGGATCCCTCAAATCCTCTTATTCATAATCAGTTGGGTTTAGTTTATTTTGCTTTCGGCAAATTTGAAAAGTCGGCAGAGCATCTTAAAAAAGCCGTTAATCTCGACGGGGCTTTATCGGAAGCTCGCAACAACTATGCACGAACGCTGATTGAATTGGGCTCGTTTGTGGAAGCTCGCGAACAGCTGACTGTCGTTGTGAACGATCTCACTTATCTTAAACAGCCTTTGGCCTATTCCAACTACGGATTGTCGTTTTTTCGAGAGAAAAAATACAAAGATGCAATTCCATGGCTGCAAAAATCCATCGCTGGTAATAAAAACAATTGCCTCACCTATTCTACCTACGGCAGAGCTCTCTACGAGCTCAAAGACTATCGCGGTGCTATTCCAATTTTTGATGTGGCCGTTCATCTTTGCAAAAGGAACAACTATGATGAAGCTCACTACTTTGCGGCTTTGACCTATTTTAAAAGTGGCGATAAAACAAAAGGAATAGCGTTGATGAATGAGACCTTGCTGCTGTATCCTGATGGCTCTTACCAATCTAAGGCAAGTTCCATGTTAGAACTGATGAGAATGAACAAGACAGGTATATGAAAGAAATTGGACAACTCCTTAAAAAGACTCGCGAAGCTCAGGGGAAAACTCTCGAAGAGATCTCTGCGCACACTAAAATCCAACTCCCCACCTTGGTGGCGCTGGAAGACGGCGATTTTGGTCGCCTCTCCAATAAGGCGTTTACCAAAGGATTTCTTCGCAATTACGCCAAAGTTTTGGGCCTTGATGCGGACGCTATTATTTTAAGCCTTGGTGGGCCCACCAAACCACTCGCCGATGTTAAACCAGCTCCAGTTTCTAAACTCGATTCCAATGAGCTAACCAATAAGACAAATCTTCTTTGGTTTCGAACGCCCTCGCAGTTTATCACTGTGGGCGCTGTGGTTATTATTCTTGGGCTGATCACTTCAATTTATTTTATCAGCATGAAAATGATGTCCTATTCGCAAGAAACTGTGCAAAAGAACGTTCCCGAGATGACTGCAGAAACTCCGCTTGAGGAGGATCTAAAGGGCGATGAGCCCGGCCGAATTGAAAAGTCGACAGAGCTCGCAGGAGCAGTAAATTCAAGTCCGACTCCCACGACCACTTCGACGTCCAGTGAGTCCGTGGCCACATCGCCAGCCGCCCCTGTCGCAGAAACGCCTCAGCAAGATGCGGAAGAAAGCGACCCCCCCCCAAAGGGAATCGCTCCCGCTCCAGACACTGCCCAAAAAATGGTAGCCATCGAAGCCCGCGCCAACGTGAATATCGAAGCCGCATGGAGCACAGGCAAGTCCGAAACCGTTCAGCTCAACGCGAATAGCCGCCACGTTTTTTACTATCTCGATAAAATTCGCATCACGGTTGACGATGGTGGATCTGTAAAAATCAACACCCATGAGAAATCTCTGGGCGTTCCAGGAGAAAAAAGTAAGCCTATTACTATTAATTTCCGCTAGAGCACGTTTAAGACGCGTGATCAAAAATGATCAGAAAGGGTTTCCGTGAAAATTTCGAAAATCCTATTGTCTGGTTTTACTGTTCTTATATTTTTGGTCTTGTTTTTTGGTATCTTCATTAGCCGCTACGATTTACAACTCCGACAGCATCTGGCAGCCACGCCCCATCCTAAATACTCCGACTACCGCGGTATCACCCATGCCTTAACTAATAATTCGCAAGGCAGTGCCCCTCCTAGCGAAATGATCGATCACGCCTCCAAGGCACAGATTGATTTTTTGTATATCACCGACTTCAACTACTTTGATTCTTCGAACGACATTTTCGGCTACAACAACGATGTTCTTGTATTCACCGGTAAAAAAGTGAGCGTTCTCGATGCGCACTTTTTGGTTTACAGTCAGCAAAGTCTTCGGCAAATGGATTCGCTGGTCAGCGCGCAAACTTTAATTAACGATTTTGTCAACCGCATGCCTTCCGAGTACAAAGCAGAGACTGTATTTTTGGCCCACCCCTTTAAAGCTGGCCACGAGTGGAGTATGGAATATCCAAAAGGTCTCAATGGGATCGAAGTGATGAATCTACGCCAGATGTGGCAACAAACGTGGATTCATAAAAAAGCCTCATTTGTGTGGAGTCTTTTTTTATATATTTTTAATCCTAAGATTGCTCTTTTACGTTTGATCAACGAGCCATCAAAAGAAGTTAAACTCTGGGATCATCTCAATCGCACGCAAAAAACTATTGGAGTTTTGGGGAATCATTCCACTGGGAAGATTTTTAGCATCGGGCCGATTTCGTTTTCTTTTCCCACCTATGAAGACTCCTTTCGCTTTGCCAGTAATCATATTCTTATTCCAGGTGAACTTACCGGAATTTCTAGCCGAGATATGGAGCGCGTCCATAAAGCCTTTACCAACGGAAACTTCTATTTCTCCATCGACGCCTTGGCCAACCCCGAAGGTTTTGCAGCCTACATGAAATCGGGAAAGCGCGATTATCTGATGGGCTCTGCCGTTCCCCTCGCTAAAAATTCCACACTGTATGTGGATCTTCCCGCGTTGAATATTAGGAACATCGAAATCAAAGTTTACAAAGATGGCATGGAACACTTACGCTCGCAAAAACAAAATAGCGAATTTCAAATCACTGAACCTGGGAACTATCGAGTTTATGTAAGGCTGCGTTTGCAACTCCCCATTCCCGGCGAGCTACGCTGGATTCCTTGGATCTACACGAATCATTTTTACGTGCGCTAAGGCCGTCATCCTGGCATTAGAAATCAAGAAGTGAGAGCTGCTGCTTTTTTTCGATTTGTGGAAAGCGCGCTTCGGGTTTACCAGTGAGGGCGATAAGGTTTTCAATCCTTACGCCTTCGTGCGGATTGGCAATTTTTTTCATAATTTCCAAAAATAGTTTTCCGCAGTAAATGGCGTCTTCTTCGGCGCGGTGAAAAGTACCCGACTCGATTTTTAAATGTTGAACTAAGGTTCCCAATTTATAATTGGCTAACCCTGGAAACACTTTTCGCGCCATGGGCAACGTATCAAGGATCACGCCTCGCGGGCTTGAAGTTTCGTACTTTTTTATGGCCGCCGTTAAAAACTGGGCATCGAAGGGAGCATTGTGCGCCACAACTGGAAGATCTTCGCAGAATTCAGCTAAGGCATCTAAAAGAGTTTCGATGAAGGGTTTTCCCACGACCATATCATCGGTGATTCCATTCACTGCCGAAGCTCCCGGCGGAATGGACTGGCGCGGATCCACCAGTGTAGAAAACGTCGCTTCAACCTCGCCATTTAAATAACGAACAGCACCAATCTCAACAATCTGATCGATTGCTGGAACGGTTCCAGTTGTCTCTAAGTCAAAAGCCACAAATCGCATGCATACCCCCGAAAGATAGAATCTAAATCGTTAACAAATAATGAGCGAAATGACCAGACCGTGCCCTCATTTTGACGTAACCCGCAGTTATTTTTTATAAAAACCATTGGTTATGGGATACCTGCGCCCGCGTCCGAAAGAGCGCTCCGACACACGCAGCACTGGCGGGGCTTGCCAGCGCTTGAATTCGCTGGATGCCAATTTTTTAAGCAGCCATTTTTCGGTGGGATTCTTTGCGGCCTTCACTTCTGTCACCAGCTTATTCACAGCGCTATCGAGAAGGTCATAAGAAGGTAACGTATCTTGGTCTTTTTGGTTGGGACGAAGCTCGGCACTGGGGGCTCGCTCGATAATTTCTTTAGGAATGAGTTCGCGCTCGCGATTGTAAAAGCGAGCGAGCTCATAAACCTGCCGTTTTAAAAGATCGCCAATGGGCGCTAGTCCTCCGCACATATCGCCGTAGAGAGTAGAATATCCCGTGGCGTATTCGCTCTTATTTCCGGTGGCCAACAACAAACTCTGCTGGGCGTTTGAAAACATCATCAATACATTTCCGCGCAGTCGGGCCTGGAGATTTTCGTGCACCAATCCAAACGTCATTGTACCAAAAGTTTTTTCGTAATCGTTAATTGTTCGCTCGTAAATATTTTGAATGGGCATATTGAGAAAATGACAGCCCAAGTTTTTTGCCAATTCCTCGGCCAAACGGGCGCTTTTTTCGTCGGAGTAAGGTCCGGGCAACGCAATTGTAGTCACATTTTGTGGGCCAACGGCATCGCAGGCCAGCGCTGTCACCACCGCCGAATCTATACCCCCACTGGAGCCGAGATGAATTTTTGAAAAACCATTTTTAGACACAAAATCACGAATTCCCAAACTCAAAACGGAATGGAGCTGTTCCACTGTCGATTGAGCGCCCAGTCTCACGCCCCCGTCTGATTTTTCCAGATCCACAATATTTAAATCCTCTGAACAAAAAGCCGACTGCGCCAACAGCTGTCCTGCTTTATCGACGACAAAACTTGAACCATCAAAAATCAGTTCGTCCTGTGCCCCCACCATGTTGACGTAAACTACCGGCGCTGAAAAATATTTTGCCGTTTGCTTGGCCACCGAAAGGCGACGTTTTTGTTTTTGTAAAGAGAAGGGGGAGGCATTAATACTGATCACCACATCTACTTTGTTTTTCTTGATTTTTTTTAGAGGGTTTTCATCGGGATTCCGCTCCCAGGCCCACATATCTTCGCACACTAGAACTAATATTTTTTTCTTATGCAACTGAATCAAGTGCTCTTGAATATCTCCTGCTTTAAAGAATCGCCCCTCATCAAAAATGTCGTAAGTTGGCAAAAGAGTTTTTAGAACTGGACGCTTTTGTAGGTTTGAAGCAAAGGCGGCATTGGCCAACGATGGCGCCCCTTTTACTTCTAAAAGACCGCCCACGATGGCTTCGATATTTTTAGGTTTATTTTTGAAAAACGTCTTTAAGGCTTTGTTGTGGGCCTCGATCACTTCTGGGCGCTCAAGGAGATCGTTGGGACTGTACCCAAGAATAGATAGCTCGGGAAATACGATCAGTTGGCAGCTTTTATCCGCGGCACGCTGGGTCCAAAGTAGCATTTTCTGAACATTTCCATCGAGGTCTCCCAAAACTGGATTCATTTGCGCGAGGGCTATTCTCATGCGGAAGATAATATAAATGTTTGGCAGTTCTGTAAAGTTTTCCTTCAAGGATTACTGTCTATTTTTAAATCAGCGGCAGTAATTTGTTCAAAATACATCCTCAAAGGCTCTCCCATTGAGTTTGCTGGTCTTCTAGGGACAAAAAAAGTGTGTTGGCATTAGACACCCTTAAGTAACAATTTTGGGCACGGGTTTTGTAGTACTTGCTTTCAATAACTGCTGAGAAAGTTGAGCTTGAGATGCAAAACATTGTGCACAAACTGCAAAATATGATTCAAACCTACTACGGATTTTCGAGCCAACTCGACTGGCTTGTTGCGAGCCCGCTCGACTGGCAAAATAGTTTAGAAGACTCCGGGGCCGAAATAGGCGACACTGGCACCCTTTCGGTTCCTCTTTTCGAGCCTAAATCAAAACGCCCGGTGGCTTACTTCAAAGTTCTTAATGTTCCCCCAGAGCAACCTGCCGTGCAGGAGAAGCTCCGCGAACTCATTCAATTTTCTTTGCAAAACTACATCAACCTTATGGAGAAACTGGATGTAGCCGACAATCTCTTGCAATATCTGCAAATGGAACTCCATCCGCAAAAAATCATTCGTCTTCAAGGACCAAAGCAAGAGTTGCATAAATTCCGTGAACAAAAACCCAACCTGACTTCGGCATCGACAACCAGTTCGGCTTTTTCTTTTGATCACCAAAAGCAGGCGCTTTTGCTCAAAAGTGATTCACCAGTTCGCCTCGAGCGCCTAGCGCTTTCTCTGCACGCGACAGCACAAAATCATTTCTTTTTGCGCACGGATCAAATGGGTGCCAGTTTTTTAACAACAATTAATGACCTCGCCGGCTTAAACAAAACCACTCTCTTTATTCCGAACATTGAGTCGCTCACAGAACGTCAGCAAAAAACTCTCGAAACCTTTTGGCTAATGACGAAGTCGAGCCTGTCGACCGAAGTGCTCGTCGTTGCGGCCACTCAGTCCACTCTGAGTGAGCTTGTGAAAACGACCATCTTAAGTTCTTCATTTTTACGAAATTTCGATTTCTTTTACCTGTTGTCTGATTCTTCGAGTGAAGCGGAGATTCGTTTCGAAAATTTAAATCAGTGCGCGCACGCCATTTTACAGGCTGCGCCTGAGCATCATCTTAGACATCATAAGTTTTCGCAAAATATAAAAAGCTGCCACCTGATCCCTTCGTGTGAAAGTCTGTTTCCCTCCGTCCACTAGTGGACAAATTATCAGTCCATTAGGCTGACATTATCAGTCCATTAAAAAGTTGCTTTTCGCCTCCGAGTCGGGGACCATAGACCTATGGTGGCGCAAATTTCCGCAGAATATCCAAAAGTTTTTGACGAACTGATTCAAAAACACTTATCGATCGCTGATTATTCGATCGTTCCCTTGGCGGGCGACGCTTCCTCGCGCCGCTACTATCGCGTTGTTAAAGGGAACCAATCCTGGGTTCTCATGGAGTGGACGCCCTTTCAAAATCCAGATGAATTCCCATTTATTTCTATTCAGCGCCATCTTCAAAACAGCCAGATCGATGTTCCCGCCATTATTGGAATGGACGAACAAAAAGGATTATTTCTCCTCGAGGATCTTGGTGATCTCACTTTGGAACGACGGTTTTGGGAGTTTTCGAAACAAGAGAGTATTATTCCCTTTTATCAGGTAACCCTGGATTTGCTGGTGAAGTTACATCGTCAATCTCTCGACAAAAAGCAGTGGAGCCAGTGCACGGCTTACGGCGTACAGTTTGATGCCGAAAAATTTACTTGGGAACTTAATTACACCTTTAAAAATTTATTTTCTTTACTGTGTCCACATCAGCTCTCCGAAATAGAACAAATCGCGCTGCAAAAGGAATTTGCTCTGCTTGCGCAAACTTTAGCAGATGCTCCGCAAGTGCTTTGCCACCGCGACTTTCATTCGCGAAATATTATGATCAAGGGAGATCGAATTTATTTTATTGATTTTCAAGATGCGCGCTTGGGACCAGCGCAATACGACCTCGTAAGCCTGGTACATGATTCCTACGTCACTCTCGATGATGAGCATATTCACAGTCTTATTGATTACTATCTGTCGATTTTTCCTGAAGCTCTCTCGCAGTTTAAAACTCGAGAGAAATTCATGCATTATTTTTATCTACAAATGCTTCAGCGCTGCTTCAAGGCCTGTGGAACTTTTGCGGCCATACTGAATCAACGGGAAGATCGTCGGTACCTTAAATATTTGCCGCACACCCTGTCTAAAGTAAAATACGCTCTCACACAAACCACTGAGTTTCCAATCATGAAAAAACTCGTAGACCAACTGCAGCTTCCACAAATCGAAAAATGGCCGTAAAAGCGCTTCTCCTGTGTGCAGGGCTAGGAACACGACTCCGCCCCTCTACAAATCATCTGCCGAAGCCAGCGATTCCATTTTTTGGTCTGCCTCTTTGCTATTACAGTCTTTACCTGTTGCGCAAAATTAATTGTCTTGATGTCACCGTAAATTTACACCACTTGCCCGAGAAAATACAAACTCTCCTTAAGAAAGACGAACTGAGTGACTTTCGTTTTTCCTATTCCCTAGAAAAAGATCAAATCATGGGAAGCGGAGGCGCCCTTTACTACGCAAAGAACTTTTTGCAGTCTGCGCACTCGTTTTTTGCCATTAATTCCGACGAAGTGATGATCCCACCGTCTGCCGAAGTTTTAAATGATTTAAAAAATCACCATCTGAAAACGAAATCTCTAGCAACGTTGTTGGTCACCGATCATCCCGACTTGCTTAAAACTTTAAAGCCCGTTTGGGTGACTAAAGAGGGTGTGGTGCGCGGTTTTGGCGATAAACCAGAAACGACGGAGCCACTTCGTCCAGTTCACTATACGGGTTATAAGATTTTTTCGAAAGATGTTTTGTCTTTGCTACCTGCTGGCGAATCCCATATTTTTCATGACACCCTCGTGCCTGCTATAGGTGCCGGCGCTCTTGTAAACACACATTTTATTGACTGTCGTTGGTGGGAGACCGGTTCCTTTGCGAATCTGCTCGCAGCAACGAAGGATGTGATCCACTTGATTCACCGAGAAAAAAAGAACCACATTCGCGATATCTACGAAAGTTTTCAAAAAGAGTTTTCTTTTGCCACAACGATTCAAGGGCAAAATACAGTGGCGCTGCACTCTTCTGCCGGCGTCAAAAGTAGTCAGTGCCGCGGGACTGTTTTTGTGGATGAAAGCACCACTTCAGCGCCGACTGTTATTTTGCAAAATTGCATTGTTGATAAAGATCTGAAGCTTACAAAATCTCAACAAGACACCTTGATATTAAAAATGGAGACAGCATGAAAGTCTTAGGAATTATGAATGGCACCAGTGGCGACGGCGTTGATTATGTAGTTGCCGATCTTTCTTTTAAAAAAACCTGGTCTGTTCGTTTTTTGCAACACGAGCACAAAGCCTTTGATAAAAGTTTTCACGAAAAAACCAAACGGCTGATTACCAATGTGGCCACGACTTACGAAGTTGGCGAGTTTCACCATGAGCTGGGTCGTCTTTACGCCAAGCATTTTTCGGAAATCCGCTGGAAACACAAGCCCGAGCTGATTGGCCTGCATGGACAAACCGTATATCATCGTGGTGGCTCGGCCACCTTTCAACTCGGAGAGCCGAGCTACTTATCCCATCAAGCTAAACTTCCGGTGATTTTTAACTTTAGAGCCAGCGACGTCGCCGTGGGTGGTCAGGGTGCTCCCCTCGCTCCGGTTTTGCATAAAGTACTCCTTTCGCAATTTAAAGAGCCGGTTTCTTTTCACAATCTTGGTGGCATTAGCAATCTTACGTTTTGCCATAAAAAAACCTGGCTCGCCTTCGATACGGGGCCTGCCAATACGTTGATGGACATTTGGATTCAACACAAGTCGCAATCAAAATCATTATTTGACGACAGTGGGACGTTAGCTTCCAAGGGTCTACCGCAATTAGAAACTGTGGAAAAAATGATTGCCAATGCCTATTTTAAAAAAGCGTCACCCAAGAGCTGCGGTCGCGAAGAGTTTAATCTTCACTTTATTCAATCGCACATCGATAAAAAATTTCCAAAACTCAAAATCGAAGATCAGCTGGCCACTCTCACCGAAGTTTCGGCGGCGAGTATTTACCAAGCCTACAAAAAATTCTGCCCAACAATGCCAAAGCATATTTATTTTTCGGGCGGTGGCCTGCAAAACAAATTTTTTATGCAAAGGTTGAAGCTTTATTTTGGGTCTGATGTTGTAAAATCGTCGGAGGATTTAGGCTGGCCCTCTCAGGCCATCGAAGGCGGTGCCTTCGCGCTGCTAGCTTACATGCGCGCAAAAGAATTGCGAGTGGATCTGCGAACCATTACCGGCGGCGACAAATCCTCACTGCTAGGCCAAATCTGCTAAACGGTGCCAGGTCCTCTTTCTGGACTCAGTGCATATTAAAAATAGCAACGTACAACAAACAGTACGTTGTTATTTTTAATATGCACTGAGTCC
>JANOYW010000076.1:0-4588 GCA_031429075.1 Bdellovibrionales bacterium
CGACATCGACGACGCTATTTTTTGGGAAAAAACCAACTTGTGGGTCAATCCCAACCACATTAACGAAGGACTCATCAAAGCGGCTGTGTTTGGTTTTATTTTTGCTTCTATTTGTTGCTACCGAGGCTTTTACACCAAGGGGGGTGCTAAAGATGTGGGCGATGCCACTAATAGAGGCGTTGTTTTAAGCATGGTGCTGATCATTATTGTGGATTTCTTCTTGATGAATCTCATCGACATTTACTACAAGATTGCTGAATATGTCTGACGTGCAAAATGCGATCGAAGTTATCAATCTGAAAAAAACCTTTAATGGTGAGGATTACGTACTCAACGGACTTGATCTTGTTGTGCCCAAAGGCAAAATCACGGTGATCATCGGATTTAGCGGAACGGGTAAGAGTGTTTTGTTGAGACATATTTTAGGTTTAATTAAGCCCACCTCAGGTCAAATTAAAATCATGGGTGAAGATATCACTTCACTCTCTGACGACGACGCCATTAAGCAGCGAATGAAGTTTGGAGTTTTATTTCAGTACGCGGCACTTTTTGACGATATGTCTGTTCTAGGAAATGTTTTGTTTCCATTGAGAGAGCACCGCAAGGATTTGAACATGTCGCAAATGAAGGAAATTGCTTACTCTAAACTCAAGCTCGCTGGACTGGACGAAAAGCACTACAACAAACTTCCCTCTGAGATTAGCGGAGGGATGCGAAAACGTTGCGGTCTCGCGCGTGCCCTGGCTCTTGATCCAGACGTTTTGGTGTATGATGAACCAACGACTGGGTTGGACCCCATTCTCACAGAAATGGTAGATAATCTGATTGTGAACACGCATAATTATAAGCAGGGATCGTCCACGTTGGTCGTCTCGCATGATTTGTACGCAGCGTTCCGCATTGGAGATTACGTAGCTATGTTGGACAGTGGAAAAGTTTTACTTCACGGACCACCCAAGGTTTTTTTCGAAACCGACATCCCCCTTGTGAAAAAGTTTGTGGATAAAGGGGTTCATAAGTCGTGAATCCGATATTTAAAACTCCAGAATTCAAAGTTGGTTTGTTAGTCATCGTTGTATCGTGCATTGTCGGCGCCATGTCGCTGCAAGTGAGCGAGAGTGCTGGCTTCATGGGCGGCAAAAAACTGTGGTTCACCCTCGAAAATGCAGCGGGTCTTATTAAAAACGGCCCCGTGCATGTTGCGGGAATTCGCGTTGGTATTGTGAAGCAGATTGGTCTTTCTGACGACGGGCAAGCTCGCATTGATGTGGTTATTCAGCCAAATGTACGATTAACAAAATCCTCTAAAGTGCAAATCCGTCCCAATGGTATTTTGGGCGACAAACACATCGAAATCTTACCGGGCGACGCCAATGATGCGCTCCTTGAGTCGGGGGATCGCATCAATGGTGTGGAAGATTCGGCAAGTTTAGATAAGTTAATCGCTCAGGTGAGCAAAGTGACCACGTCGTTAACGGTGGTGGTGGACAATCTTCGCGATGCCACAGAGGGCGATGAGAGTAAGCCGGTGGGGCGAATCATACGAAACATCGAAAACCTCACGGGAGATTTGGCGCAGCTTGTGCGCGAGAAAAAAGGCGAAGTCGGCGAAATCATAACCACCATGAAAAGCGCCATGGCGCGCATCGATCGTGCAATGGTGAATATCGAATCCATTTCTACAAAAATCAACGAGGGGCAAGGCCCTATTGGTCGATTGCTCAACGACGAGAACATGGCTGACTCGATAGATTCAGCCGTAGAAACCTTTGGTTTTTTCTCGGACTTAACCATGAAAACCGATATCAGTGTGGAGGCTCACTCCAACTCAGTCCCGCGTCAGGAGGGATTTAGAACCTACCTCGGAGCTAATATACGGACGGGCTTGGATAGATTTTATGAAGTGGGCTTGGTTTCGACGCCAATCGGCTTAAAGGAAGCAACCACCTCCACCACCACAGTGTCACCTGGCGCTCCGGTGGTTACCAATACGCAAGTTGTTTATGAAAATAAGTACCGTTTTACAGCGCTTTTTGGTAAGAATTTTTACGACTTCGCTATTAAGGCTGGAATGATTGAAAGCACTGGTGGCGTTGCCGTTGAATATACGCTGCTTCGTAAGCGTTTAAAACTTGGGCTCGATGCTTTTGATTTTGGTGGCAGAGACAACGAAAACGACGAAATGAAGCTGCGGCCGTATGTGCGGTACAACATTATGAAAGGTGTTTTCGTTCAAGGCGGTGGTGAGGATATGCTCAACGAGCGCAAGCGCTCTGTCTTTTTTGGAGCGGGTGTCTTCTTGTCGAGTGATGATCTAAAAGGCCTCCTGTCGAGAGTGAATCTATAAAAAAATATGTTTCAAAGAATTCTTACGAGCGTTTCAGACAAAACGGGTCTCGTTCCGTTTCTATCTCCCTTTACTGATCACGGCGCAAAAATTGTATCGTCAGGTGGAACCGCCAAAGCTCTGCGTGAAGCGGGTCTTGCTGTCACTGATGTTTCGGACTACACCGGTTTTCCAGAATGTATGGATGGACGTGTTAAAACACTTCACCCCAAAGTGCACATGGGTCTGTTGTACCGCCCGAGCCTTGAAGAGGATTTGGATTTACTCAGCCGCTACGAAGTGCTGCCTTTTGATCTTGTCGTCGTCAATTTATATCCCTTTGAGCAGGCCAAAAAAGATGGGTCCACGGGTAAAGAACTCATCGAATTTATCGATGTGGGTGGCCCCTCCATGCTTCGCGCAGCGGCCAAAAATTTCGAAAACATCTGTGTAGTTTGTGATCCGGGTGACTACGCGTGGATTGCTCGCAAAGACGGGCAGTTGACGTTTGAAGACCGTAAATATTTAGCCGCCAAGGTCTTTCAGTGGACATCCAGCTACGATCAAATGATCGCCCAAAACTTCTACGAGGAATTGGGACAGGATCGAGAGACCAGCGCCCCGTTTTTATTGAAAGGAGATATTTTCTCCTCGCTCCGCTACGGCGAAAACCCGCATCAATCGGCAAAATGGTACCGCTCGCAAGACTCGGGATTGCACAGTGCCACCGTCTTGCAAGGCAAGGCGTTGTCGTACAACAATATTCTCGATTTGCAGGCCGCTTGCAACACAGTCCGCATGTTTACTGAGCCCACGGCGGTGGCCATTAAACATAACAACCCTTGTGCTGTGGCCTCCGATTCTGCAACTGACTTAGCTTTGGAAAAATGTCTCAAGGCCGACCCGGTGAGCGTGTTTGGTGGAATCATTGCCTGCAATTTTTCCATCACAGAAAAGCATGCTCAGCAACTGAATGAGATTTTTTTAGAGTGTGTGATTGCGCCCGAAGTGAGCACTGAAGCATTGAATGTATTTTCAGCAAAAAAGAATCTGCGTATTTTATCGTGGAAAGAAATGCTGAATTTTTCATCGGCTCACGATATCAAAGGGATCGATGGTGGCTTATTAGTGCAAGACATCGACCATGTCAGTGATGATGTCTCTGCATGGCAATTCATCGGAGATAAGCCGTCGGAAAGCCAAATGAACGAATTGATTTTTGCGTGGAAAACATGTGCCTCGTTAAAGAGCAATGCCATCAGCGTTTGCCAAGGGGGCCAAACCCTGGGACTGGGCATGGGACAAGTGAATCGCGTGGATGCTGTTCGCCAAGCTCTCGGTCGAGCTCAAACTCACCATCCCAGCCGTAAAAACTTAATCCTGGCCAGCGATGCTTTCTTTCCATTTCCTGATTCCATCGAGATTGCTGCGCAAAGCGGAGTCAGTTGGATTGTGCAGCCCGGCGGATCTCTGAAGGATAGTGAAGTGATCGCAAAAGCTCAGGAGCTTGGTTTGCAAATGGTTTTAACAGGACAGAGGCACTTTCGGCATTAAAACTGTGAGCCTGTGCTTTACTATTGGGTAAGGCACGCCTAAGATTATTTAGGTGGAATACAATCGACGTTTTAACGACAATGATCCGTGTTGGCTAATAAAAGTCGACGCGCATATTTCTGGTCCCTTCTCATTCAACGAGCTGATTGCAAAGTTGATGTCGGGAACCCTTTCTCCCCATCACGAAGCCATGTCACCGCTCGATCGCTGGCGCCCTCTGCAAACGCAAGCCCTGTTTGTAGCTGCCATCGAAAAAATGCGTCGCAAGCAAGAAGAAGTTATCGAAAACACCATGACTCGCACAGAGGGAACCATCACTCGCACGATGGATGTAACTCCTGACCGGCTCACCCAAACGCCATTCGCTGAAACCTTAACCCCACCACCGGTATCCGTGTATCCCACTTCTCCGCGTGTGATCAGGTCCAACAACGACGAATTGTATAAATCGACTCCCGCTGAGCCATTTCCGCTGCATTTTGTCTTTGCTGGAATTCTTCTCATCCTCGCGGTAGCGGGTGGTTGGTACTTTTTCAATAGCTCAAATCAAAACTTGCCTCAGACAGAAAAAAAATCAGACTTCGTTACTTATTTTGATCAAGGTTTAAGTTTTAAAAAAACAGCGCACTGGTCAGACGCACTAAAAAACTTTACGTTAGCCCATCAACTCAACCCGCGTGATGTGGATTTAGCTCTCGAAATGGCGCC
>JANOYW010000077.1:0-29858 GCA_031429075.1 Bdellovibrionales bacterium
TGACTGGCTTCTTTTGCGAATTTAAGCGCTATTTCAGCCTCCTTAAATTTTCCCATAAATGTAAAACAAGTACCGCGAATGACCTCAAGCCATCGAAGTTTTTGCTTTTTAGCAGCGGACTCAGCATATATTTGATCAGAAAGTTCTAAAACTGCCCGATGCTCACCATTCATATATTTGGCAACTAGAAGTTGTACTTTGATCTCATTAGAGTGGTCCATTCTTTCCTGCACACTCAAAGCAGATTGAAGCTTCTCGATGTGTTGTAAGCATTTTGCGATTTTATTAAATGTCCAAAAGTAGGTGCACATTATATTTACGGAACTGAAACGGACCCAAAAATCGTTGTGTTCGCGGAGTTCCGAGTGATTTTCGAAAAAATCGATCAATTGAGGGCTAATAGAGAGAATAGAAGCGTTTCGATTGAGGTTATTCAGCCACCCGCGAAGCCATATATTATCGGCTTCGAACTTGCTTATTTTTTTTGCTTCTTCCATGGACGCTAAAACAATCTGTTTTATTTTTTGCGTCCTGTAAAAATCTCTATCAGCTAAAAACTCGATCAGTTTGCCATAAATAAAAAGATTCGACGAAGACCTTTCGCGACGAGCAAGGATGTGAACCAAGTTGTCCACCTCGCGGAGGGCGTCGTCTGGCATATTTTGGTTAAAATAGTATTTTGCTCGGTACATCCGAAAAAGATGAGATCCAAAGGTCTGTCTTTTTTCGCAATACGATACAATGCTCTTTTGTACAAAAACATCTTTTGTCTTGCTGAGTGTTTCAACATTGGCTTGCAGGTCGATCTCAGGGGTTAAAAAATCTTTTTTAGAAAGATCACAGAGGCGGGGTGCTGCGGTCGGCTCGATGGATTCCAAAAAAAAATAGATCACGAATATTAGAGCCAGCAGGAGGCTACTTAAAAGAGATTTATTCTTCATAATTCTAAAATCATACAGTTTGTGGGAGATGTCGAGTGGATACCATCTGATTCAGTCTGGCTCCATTGCATTTACGACTCATTCTCGGTATTTTCTTGCCATGATACCTCTAAAAATCGCCTTTCTATCTTGTGACAATCTCGAAGCAAACTCAACTCACGGGGTCTCAGAATCAACCCCAATGAGTTTTTATGGCCAAACGATTGGGCATCCCTGTTTGAAAAATGGCAAACGGAAACTTTAATGGTGAAACCCCAAGTAGGGGCCAGCTCCATAAACAACTTTAAGGTCATGCGGGAGAGTCTACCCGCAAAGCCGCTGTTTTCACAGGGCCCCTCTTGCAACCATTTCGGCAAAATATCCTGACGGCGGGTGAGTTCTCATTTCATTTTTTCTACGGTGAATTTAGCCATGCCATTCAGAAAATCCCAAAGTCAGGAGATTACCGAGTTCAGGAGGAGTATGGTGGAAATATTATTTCCATTACGCCTAGTCCCGAAGAGCTCGAAATCATGGAGCTGGAGCTTGTGGGGCCATCGTTGTATTTTAGAACCAATACCATGGCAGCGGCAAAATTTGCGAACGCGTTAAATCGACTCCTCGCTCGATAAATAAAAAAGACGATGGTATCTTGCGACTTCCACTCACTTTCAAAGGATTTATCATGTTTAAAATGTTCCGCTATTTCGTACTTACAGTCGCCCTTGTGTCCATCGTCAATTGTTCGAGCACAACCTTAATTCGTTCCTCAGATCCTGAGGCTAAAATCTACGTGGATGGTGAATTTAAAGGCAAAGGCAGTGTAAGCCACACGGATCAAAAAACCGTCGGCGGAACAACTCAAGTGCGTATGGAAAAAGAAGGTTGCGAACCGGTTTATTATAATTTTTCCCGCAACGAAGAATTTGATGCCGGTGCCTGTATCGGTGGGGTTTTTGTTCTTGTGCCATTTCTTTGGATTCAAAAATACAAGCCTGAGCACACTTACGAATACGCATGTTCCAAAAAGAAATAATTTTTTTATTTCTTCTATTGGGAACATCGGTTTCGGCCGCTTATAGTCGCAATCTCATCGACGAAAAGTTTAAACTCGGCCGTCAGGCCGAGGGCAAACCTCTCGTGAAAACCGAAATCGAGAAAATCTACAAAGATGTGTTTGCCAGGACCATGTATTCCAAGTGTCAGTGGCTCCCGTCGGATAGCCAGTACCTTAAAATAAAAGCAAAACAGTGCGGTCAGGCTCGAGGCAGCCTTCTGGCCGTTGGACGTTTCCTCGCAGAGGCCGACGCGGCCCTTATTTCTGAGCATGCGGTGAATGATAACGGCCGCCTCCGTTTTGTTAATTTGAGAGAGTCTTGTGATATTTTTTAATTACCTTATTTTATTTATCACTCATTTTGTCCAAGCCGACTGCGCATTAAAAACCGATAAATTGTTTGAGCAAGGCAAAGCCTATTTCACAAACGGTCAGTATTTATTGGCCGCCAACCAGCTTGCAACCTTTACTCTCTTGACCTGTAATGAAGCTCAATCGCTAGAGGCCCGCATTTTTTGGGCACGCTCTCTTTACGAATTAAATGAGGCGGTGGAGGCCGAGCGTGTCATTTTGCCCATGGCCAAAAACCAGATGTGGGAAAGCAAAGTTCGAGTCATCAGGGCCTGGTATCAACCGGAGCTCAAGCAAAGCCTTGCCCTGGTTGAGCAGGATCGTTTTTCTGAGTTTCAAAGACAAGTCAGCCAGCTTGAGACTATCAAAAAACCATGGCTTGCAGGGACCTTAAGTGCGGTTGTTCCCGGAGCGGGCCAAGCCTACAATGGAAATTTTCAGTCTGCTGTTCTCAGTTTTGTTCTCAATTCCATCTTTCTCAGTGCGACCATTGAGCTGCATCGCGAAAAAATGGGGGCGGCTGCCCTGGCGTCAGGCATGCTTTTTTCCGTCGTTTATTTGGGCAACATTATGGGTTCCATGGATTCCAGCCACTCCCTCAACGAAAATCATCAGAGAGCCGACCAAGAACGCATTCGCGACCAGGTTTTCCCCGAGTTACGTTTGCCTCAGTAAAGATTTTGAAGTAAAAAAGTCCTATGGGGGTTTATGATTCAAATTTTATTTGTTTTCGTTTCAGCATTTTCACTTCAGGCTCTGGCCGATATTGCAATCGAATCTACACAAACAATGGTGTCGGCAGCAGAAACCGTGCCGTATTCCTTTCGGCTTGTGGACGATAAAACGGCACAGCCCGTGACTGATAAAAGTCTGGTAAAAACCCACACAAAAATTTTGCATCTCGTTGTCTACGACAAATCTCTCAACGAGTTTAATCATGTGCATCCAGAATTCGACGGGTCCCTTTGGAAGGTAAATCTCACTTTGCCTGTCAACGGATCTTACATGGTGTGGGCCCAGGGCGAGACCAAAGCTGGCGAAGAGTTTTCGGTTTTTCGATCCCTTGTCGTGGAAAATGGTTCCGCCGAGGTTGCCGTGCAGCCTCTGGGTGACGTGCGAACGGGCACCGATGGAATCACCCAAGTTGAATTAGAAGCCACAACTATCAAAGCGGGAAAAATGGTGATGCTTGATTTTACCGTAACCCATACCGACGGCACAGAGCCACAGCTGTCGCCCTATCTTGGAGCCTTTGCCCATGTGATCGCAACGGCGCTCAATGGCAGCGAGTTGATCCACGTTCATCCCATGGAGGCTGGGCCCACGTCAGGGATGCTCCATGCCACCTTCCCAAACAGCGGCGATTACCGCCTGTGGATCCAGTTTATCGACGGCGTCGACCTCAAGACGATCCCGCTTTCTGTGGTTGTGAAGTAATAATTTAATGCCTAAACTCAGATAGCTACTTGGAGACCTGTATTGAAACTATTCCTGCTGAGATTCGCTTTTATGGTCGCTTGTTGTCGTGCTAGCATAGGATCATTGTAATGGAAACGATTGAAAAGTAATGGAGGATATTTTTTGTTGACCCCATGGACACTTTTATTCGCCCAAATAACAGCCCATATTGCTTTTGTATTTCTCTGTATCAAGGGAGAAGTATGGGAGTGGGGTGTTGCAGTTATTGTTTATTTTTTTACAGGCTGTTTTGGTATGACAATGACCTATCATCGTTTGCTCTCGCACAGGTCTTGGAATGCGCCTGTTTGGTTTGAACGCGTGGGAACTCTACTCGCAACTTTAGGTATGACAGGAAGTGCGCTTTCCTGGGTGGCTATTCACAGAAAGCATCATCGCTTCACAGATTCTGACAAAGATCCTCACTGTCCTCGCCACAAAGGTTTTATTTATTGCCATTGGTTTTCAATGTTTGAAAAAGTGGATTTAAAATATGCGGTAGATCTCGCGAAAGATGGTTTTTACGAAAAGCAGCATCGCTATTATTTTTTGTTCAATGGCATCTATGCGGGTTTATTATTCATGATTGACCCTCGTGCTTTAGTTTATGCCTGGTTGGTACCCGCCTGTATTTTGTGGAATGCGGGATCAAGTATTGTGACTTTTGCCCATATTTACGGAAGCAAAGACAATCAGATAGCAAGTAATGCTCGCAATTCTTGGATTCTAGGTTGGTTTGTTTGGGGAGAAGGTTGGCATAATAATCACCATAGTCAGCCAACCAGTGCAAGTTTTAGTGGGAAGTGGTGGCAGTTTGATGCCGGTGGATTATTTATCCGTTTAATTCAAAAAAGAAATGTGTCATGAGATTTTTCAATGCTGGTTGTTTTTCGAGTTTACTATGTGTTTTAGTCGTTGGACTGAAATCACCTTGCGCTCATGCCGATGTTGCCGACTATTGGCAAAAAATTTCTCAAAAAAAAACCGAAGATGTTCGCAAGATTTATCAAAAAAGAATAGCGAATGAGGGCGTGTCCAGTAAATTTATTAAGCAGTCTACTATTTACTTGTCCACATCTGCGAATTACTACGAATGGAAAAATGAAATTATTAACGATTTGCTCACAAAAATTGATACTAAGGTGTTTTTCGAGGCCGATGTAAAAGAAAGTGTAAGCAGTTATATTCAAAAAGCAGAATCAGACGGACGTTACATAAGTTTAAAGTCTTTTTTAGAAGTTCTGTTGTTTAAAAATAAAAATTTTAAAAAAAATGAGCCATATAAATTTGAGATTGCTCTGAAGCTTGCACAAGCTGATTTAGCCTTAATGCTTTTTTCTGATGCTGAGTCTGTTTTTCTAAACTCTATGGGAGAAGAAAATATATTTTTAGAATTTTGGAAACTATACTTCTATACAGAACTTTTAATTAACATGGGAAAGTTGGATAAGGTTCAAGGCTTTATTCAGAAGCTCACTGATTTGGCAAAAGCTTCGGCGGATTCCCGACACCTTTCATGGGTGACGTTGCTGGAAAGCAAATTCTCTTTACAGCGAAATGAATCCGAGCAGGCTTATAAAAAAGCTTTGGAAATGAAAGTCGCCTTCGAAAAGTTAGATGTCGTTAGGATCAATCAAAGTCCGCACCCCTACTATATATTTTCAATAGTCGCGAGGCGTTTTAACAAGACTGACGAGGCTATGAAGGCCATTGAGTCTGCAGACAAGATTACGTCAGGCAAGACGAGTCTTATCGAGCAGTTTTGGTACAAACTCAGTCGTTTAAAAATTCTTATCAAAATGGGCACTCATACCGAAGCAGAGCTTTTGCAAGAGCTCAATAATACATTTCAGCTTTTAGAAAAAACGGAAGTAGAAGACTTATACAAGGTTTACAAGATACAGTATCAAAAAATAATTCAGAAAACTCTGAATGGAGAAGAAGTTCGATTAGCTTTTTCAAAGAGTATCAATTATTTTGAAAATCAAGAAATTCTCAGTTTTTTAAGTAGGCCCATTTGAAACAAGAAGCACCTGTCGATATATTGATCTTTTCTGATTCTAACGGAGCGCTGGGCTTTGGCCGTTATGCCGGGCCCTATAGGATTGCAACAGCTCTTCGTGAAAAGAATTTTACTGTTCAAGTCGTTGAGTTTTTTGCGGATCTTACAGATCTAGAGCTGGATCAAATATTTAGCCGATTTTTAGGGGAACAAACTCTTTGGGTTGGTTTTTCAACTACACTTTTTACGTCAAGTCTCACTCATAAGCAGATTATTGAAAAGATACGCAAAGGCGAATACCAGAACAGCCTCATGATAGAGGATTGGACAAAAGAAATTTTTCCAAGAAGCCGTAATGATATGGCTAATATTTTTGCCAAAATTAAGGCCAAATTTAAAAAAATACAAATTGTTGTAGGTGGCTCAAAAGCTGCGAGGGAAAACTTTAAAGGTGTGGATTGGTGGCTCTGGGGAGAAGCGGATCGATCGGCAGTCGCCTTATCCGAGCATTTAAGAAATTCCGATAAAGTACTTAAGGCTACATTGAACCATGATGGTAGTCGCCGTGTATTGTCTTCGGATTATCCCATCCAGGATTTTTCGAATTACTCCATAGAATGGCACCCATCTGACTCTATTTTCCATGAGGAGCACCTGCCCATAGAGCTAAGCCGAGGCTGTATTTTTAAGTGCTCCTATTGTTCGTTCAAAAATACGGGCAGAGGGAAAAATGAGCTTATTCGTGATGTAGGATCTCTTAAGAATGAGTTTTTAAGAAATTGGGAAAATTTTGGCAGTTATGGATATATGTTTTCGGACGATACCTTTAACGACTCACTAGAAAAAGTAACTAACATCGCGAACATTGTCCAAGACTTACCTTTTCGCTTGGAGTGGGCAGGTTATTGCCGCCTTGATTTATTTCAGAATATGCAACTCTTGGATGTCGTGAAGCGTTCTGGCGCTCGATTTATCAACTTTGGAATTGAAACTTTTTGCTGGGAAGCTGGCAAGGCCGTAGGTAAAGGATTTCATCCAGATAAAACTAAAGAGTTGTTACACAAAGTGAAAGCGTACCTTGGCCGTGACGTAATATTGAGTTGTAATTTTATTGTTGGCCTTAGGCATGAGTCCGAAGAAAGTATCTGGCAGACTGTGGAGTGGCTCAATAGACCAGATTCTCCGGTGGACAGTTATAATTTTACGCCTCTCTACGTGATACACAATCGGAGAACCATTGATGAAAAAACGGCTGTGTTTGCAAACAAAATTGGCCTGGAGCCGGATGAGCATGGATATGATTACGACTCAACAACCGGTTACTGGAAACATGAGCTGATGGACAGAACTCGTGCGCATAGCATCGTAAATGAGATCTACAAGTTAGATGGATCTCGCAAAAAAACCCTCGCGAATAGAATAGGATTTTACGGACGATTAAAGAACTTAGGTGTTACCTATGAGCAGTTACTCTCGATACCTGACGATCAGGTACTACTGCATTTAACTTTGGCCAGAGAAAAATTACGTCAAAGTTATATAAATAATATTTTAGGCCAATCCATTCAAGACGAGCAATTTTCTCAACGTATAAATTTATGACTACGGAATTAGTAAAAAATGCTTTTTTACGACAGGTCATGGAGCAGAGCAAAATATACGAAGGCTTCTGTTTACAGAAAAACCTATCTGAACAACTCATCTCTATTTACTGGCGTGAACAGCAACGTATCATGGGGCTACCATCCTACGGTTTTGATAAATTCCCAGATGGACCCGCAAACCGTTTGCATAAGTACAATATATTTAAGCTTTCGGATTTTGCGATCCAAGAAATTAAAGCGACTTTGAATGATCTTATTTTTGGTCGTAAAAGATCTCAAGTGTCGTGCTGGATAACCGGGTGGTATAATTTTCTCGAGAGCGGCGAAAGCCTGGGGTGGCATTCCCACGAGGAAGATCATCAAGCTTTTGTTTCGGGCCTTATATTTTTATCGAGTGGTAAAGCAAATCTCTTATTTTTAGATGTAGAACAGAAAGTGAGAAGTTTAAAAGACAACAAAGGTCATTTGTGTCTGTTTCATACAGGCTTAGACCACGCCACAGACATTTCTCAAGATAGCAGGCTTTCATTAGCATTTGATATACAGGTTGGAACACAAAAATCAGATCTGTGGTGCCCCCTGTAGAACGTATTAAACAGGAGTGGCTAAGAAGCAGAACGGATTGCTAGAGCTGACCGACGACGTGGATGAGAGAAGTTGGGCGTTTTCCATGCATAAGTTTGAGTTGGCAGAAATCATCAGGTCAGCAAGGGCAGATTCCGTTCTGTCGTTTGTGATCCAATCTATAAAGGTAAACTCATAACTGGTCCAATTGTCCCAAAAGGCTTTCTCTGAAAGAAAAATAACATTGTGATCAATTTGGGCCGCCTGTAGGCGTTTTGAAACTTTTTGATAAATGGCTACGTGCTCAGGGTGGTCTTGATTGATTGTAATAGATAAAGCAGGCGCGGCAAAAGTTGTCATTGGTAAAGAATTTTGAGAAACAATATTTAACAGAGTTTCGCGCGCAGCCTCATTTTTCCAAAAGGGAAGCTGGGAGTTGATATGAAAAAAAGTCGTTTTATTTTGGGGATTAAAATTAAACTTTTTAATAGGTAAGCCGCTGATTGCCGCCACGACAAGCGCTGACGAGGTAAGGAACTGTCTTCTCATTTCTTAAATTGTAAGGTTGAGAAATATTGATGTCAATAGTCACGTTTAATTGTCCCAATAAGGCTCATTTTATGTTTGAATTTGATAAGTATGAGATTAGACACAACAACGAGCCCCTTTTCCGAAATTACCTTTCTCCCGTTAGATATTAATATCGATAAACACTGTCCTTTGGTAGAGGCGGAGATCATGCAGAGTTATGAAACATTGGGTTTTTGGAGCTCCTATCAGTGCTGTTGGATGTTGCCTCTGTGGACATCGGGAAGTGGTCTCAAAGAGAGTGAGCTCACAGAAAAATCGCAGCCATTTAGCTGGACCACAGCCATGGAGTCTCTACCGAGAACACGAGAGATGATCGAAAGTTGTATATTCCCGCAGGTGCAAGGCAGGTATCGTATTATTGCGCTGATTACACCTCCAAATAAAAGTATTAAATTACATGCAGACTGTAATTTTGAAGATATTGATTTATTAAATCATAAGTTGAGATTTTCTATATCTGGGAATATCAGTTCATTGTGGTTTTTAAATGAGCGCTTTGAGAAAGTTCACGTAAGTTCAATATCGAAAGTGTATGTTCTGGACGGCTCGCATCCGCATGGTGTCGATGCTTCTCCGAATGGTTTTAAAATCACTCTTTGCATCGGATCTCCATGGTTTGGCGATTTGACCGGTGATTTTTTAGATTTAATGCATAAAAGTGAAAAAAAATATGCTTCGCATGTGCTGTGGAGATCTCAAATGGGAAGGCCCATTCTCAGAGATATTTTTATTGATAAATTACGTGAGGCTCAACAATCGCAAAGACCGGATCCAAGAGAAAAATATATAAACATCATAGAAAAAAAAGATGTATGCCCAATAACGAATTGAATCTGAGGCATCTTTTTCATGGACGTAATATCATCGGTTTAGATTCGCGTTACGAAACGACGATTAATTGGTGCGAGCTCAAGCGAGAAGCTGAGGGGCTCGAAAATTTTTATGTCAATCACAGCTCTGGTGATTTAAAAAAATGGCAAGGCCTCTGTTTGCATGGACTGGGCACTGATAAAACTGGTGATGCAAAGGCTTACGGCTACCCCGATGGGGACCTGTCTTTGCCGGCCCGTCAGTGTATGCATTGGACAGAGGCCGCTGCTTTAGCTCCTCAGATAACTCAGTTTTTAAAATCGTTACCATTTGTCGAGTTCTTTCGGGTGCGACTCTTTAAGATGAATCCCGGTGGATATGTGGGCTGGCACGGCAATGAGGGGTGGCATGGTAAAGAAGGAGACATCGATCACTATACATTGATGGTGGCGATACATGCTCCAAAAGATTCGGCAGTTATTTTTGATAACGGAGAGACGTTTTCTTATCAAAAAAATAGATCGGCACTTATTAACTTCAATCGTTGGCATTGTGCCACAAACCCGTCCACTGAAGATCGGTACATGTTAAAAATCCATGGAAGAATCAGCAAAAATTTTGTCACTTGGGTTCAAGAGAGCATGGAAAAATTCAGTGAGAAAAGAAAATCTATTGTGTGGGGGGTATGGGGTGTAGATTTAAAAGATTTTTGGCTGAATCAAAAATGCAAGCAAATTACATCGATTTCCGTTCCGGCGAATCGCTCTTTTCTAGGCGAGAATCCAGATGCATTGCTTACGTCATTGGAGCACAAAGCAGATTACGTTGTTTTGGTGAAAGCGGGGACCTTTGTTGATAATCCTTTAGAGATAGAAAAAGAGATTTTAGCAAGAAAACCAGATTTTTTTGGTCATATTCTGAATTATCAAAATGAGTACCCATTTTTACATGACCAATTTGTAATTATAAATATAAAAACATGGCGCGAGCTAGGACGTCCTTTGTTAATGAATAACTTGGGTGTACAGAAAACACTCTGTGGCTATGAAGCCTCAGTCGATAATTTTCATGACGACTACACACCTTACTTTTTAAAGCCATCAGAAACCTTTATTCAGGCGCAGACAAGATGTGGTTCGCAGCTCATCAGCGATGTCCTTACTCATGGAAAGTTTTTCTTGAATGTTCCTCAGGAAATACGCAGGCAAAAAATGTTTATGTATCCCCACCAAGGGAGCGCCAAATCATTGCGCAAGAGATGGAAAGATTTGGATGAATCTGTTGAGTTGCACGAAAATCATCGACGGTTTTTTGATATTTATTATCGCAAAGACAAAGAGAAGTCTTCATTCTGGCCTTATAACTCTGAGCCAGTAACTGATGTCATGGGTTTGCTGGATGCCGGGAAAAAGGACACTTTTGATTCTTTTTGCGGGCCAGCTAGTGGCTTAAAGCTTGAGTTTGCTATGCAACGGTTGAGCACTTCAAATATAAAGAAACTTGTGTATTTTGATATTAGCCAAGAGCAGCTAGATTTTAAAAAATCTCTTTGGGACTCCTGGGTGGGTGAGAGTTATCAAGATTTTGTCGAGCAGTACAGGGTTAACAGGGGGATTCCTCTTGTGGGGCGTTTGCAGAGTACGAGCTATCAAGAGCTAACTCTGCGACCTTGGTATAATAATGATCTTTTGTATCAGTCTTTTTCTCAAATTCGCGATAGAACTCAAGAAGTTCATTTTTTAAATATAGATATTATTGCCGATACTGAAAAGCTATTGAGGGTCTTAGAAGATACACAGGCTCCTTTATTTTGGGTAAGCAATATTTTAACTTTTGTTTTTAATCATATGAAGTATGATTTGCACGATTTTCAACGGGTACAGACCTCGCTTCTTAATTTTATTGAAAAAAATAGAAAGGGGCAGGTGATCGGGGATTTGTTGTCTGATGATTTTTTTTCGCGCTTTACACAGAGTTCATCAGTAAAAAAATCAGTTATTAAATCTTGGCGAGATTTGATTGTAGAGCATGTTCGACAAGCATTTCCTTGAGCAATTTTTCCTTTCTAAAATAATCTGGCTTTTCTCTGTAGTAATCATAAAAATGATAAACAATCTTTTCGACATCTTTAAAGTAGCACGAAAATGTAGTTTGATCGATACAGAGGTCTGCAATCAATGTTTGCAGGAAAGACTCATTAGAAGCAAATGAAAATTTAGGATCCCCCATGATATTGAGCGCAAACTCTCTCTGCATTTTTGAATAGCATCCAAGAGAAATATTTTCTAGATCAACCAAAAAAAGCTGGCCATTATTTTCGATGACATTGCCCATGTGGAAGTCAGAGTGAATAATTCCGGTAGACGGAGGTAGCTTGTGATTATAAAACGACAGACTAAAGGTCTGCAGTTGTTCGATGATATTGAGAAAGCGACTGCGAACATATTGAAAGTCTTTGGTTTGCAGTGCTTTCCACAGGGGCGCTCCCGAAATCTCTTGGTAGGTCACCTCGACCATATTTTCGTGGATTCGCACATCAACAATGTTTGGCAAGAGTGTCAGGTTAAGGGATTGGATCCATTGAAATTGCTTCTGCAATTTTATGGTATCGAAATTAAGATATTTTTTAGAGATATAGGATTTGCCAGAAGATTCATAGCGCGACGTCGATGTTGATCTGTGTCGATCGGGTAATAAGCTACTTGAAATAACATCCATAACTGAGGATTATACAAGGAGGTTTTATGCAATATCAACTTTTTAAGCATTCTTGTCCTGGGGTTGGATCCTGTGTGTCTGTGTGGATAGATTCACAGAGAAATGTCATAAAGCGGGTTTTTAAATCAGGTATGCCTCTCGTATCGGGTCAAGCCAATGCTTTGTCTCAGAGTCAGCTGGATGAAAACTTTAAAACAGAGCTTCACTGGCTTTTAAAACTCAAAGATGCGACTTACACTCCCAAACTATATGATGTGGATGAGAATGAGCGTACAATTTATCAAGAGTATTTGGGGCCTGATTTGCTCACCCGCAAAAAAAACGGGGATGCGGAGTTTCTAGCGCTTCAACAGCAATCCCTGCTTTTTTTGGAAATTCAGAAAGACTTGATAGATTCTTTTCAACTTCTGAAGCTCAACCATTCCCTCTCGAATATGGCGGTGCAGCAGGGTCAATTTAAGATTTTTGATTTTAAATGGGCCGTGGACTTAAAACTTTACTCTGCTGCGTCAAGGCAGCCCCTTAAGGGTTATAAAACAGTTCTAGATGACGAAATACATGCCTACCAGACGTATATGGTAAAACTTGATCCGCGATTGTCAGACCCTTTGCAGGCGTGTCTCGAAAAAGGGGTGAGAGGACTGATTGGCGATGCAAAAGAAAAAGCCTGATTATACTACTATGTCGCTCCCAGCACCTGTACATTCTAGGAGAAATTCAAACTTTTATACCCCCCCCCCAAAGAGTAGCTTACGCCCGTCTTTGGGGATCTTTCGTTCGGCATTTGACTACGATCATTCATAGATTAGGCGCTAGAAGCCAATTGTAGCATCCAAAGCCCAGTAGCAAACGATTGGTTTTTTTTGCATACGAAGTTAAATCCTTTTTTAGCTGACCACGCTCGGCATTTGTTTGACAGTTTGTAGAGTACCTAACTGGTGGATCTGTTTCACAGACGGTATACATAACTCCGGCGATCAAACACGTGGGAGAAAAGTGTGATAGTAACTCTGAAACATTTTTTGTGATCGGTCCGCCTATATAAATAAAGTCAAAGTTTTTTTCTAACTTTTGGATATCGTCAATGTTTGTGTAGTTTATTTTCAGGAGAGAAATATTGTTGAAATCCTTTGTAAAGAAAAAACAGTTTTCTTGGGAGTTCGCTAGCTCTTGCAGACCACAGTCTTCTCCTAACCACTGATCCACGGCGGTGACTTTTGCGTTTGGGAAAGTTCCAGCGAAAGCCGCAGGGTAAGCGCCAAGCATAGCTCCAAGAATAAGAATCTTCTTTACCAATGTACGGTGTTCTATAAGCTGGAGAATTTGAATTTGGCAATCCGGAGAAGAGTAGGAAGGAATTTGAGGAAATGTTTTTATAAGCATAGGTTTTCCTATTTAATGCGATTCAAAAGGATATCATCATAGATTGAGTCATGTCGTGATGGCTCCTCGACGGACTCGCAGTAGATAAATCTTCCTGCATTAAAATTGTCTTTATTGGTAAGGGACTTTACTTGGGCTGCGAAAGCAGGGTTGTAAAAAAAGCAAAGACTTGTTCGTGCTTTTCTAAGGTATTCAATTTTGTGCAAAGGAGCTTGAATTTTTCCCTCCGACCATCGTTGAGCTGTAGAGCCAAAGACAACAGAGACTGTGTTTTTATTGGTGGGAATTAGGATCCATTTATTCTGCTCGCCACAGAAGTATTCGGTCGCAGTTTCGTCACTAAACAAAAATGTAGCAAAACCTGGGTCGTAGTGTTCAACGAGATGTATTTGTTGATCATTGACCACTTCGCGTGCGGGATAGTGGATGACGCGTAAATTGACAATCGAAGGATCAAACAAGTGTGAGATTTTATTTTCTTTTGCTTCGAACTCCTCTTCCAGCTTCTGAACAAATTGTTCGCCTTTATTTTCAAAAAAATGAAAAATAGAATTGAAATTGTGCATTTGTGGGGGGCAAATATTTGCGCCATAAAAATGGTTATAGCCGCGATCCATGGAGTGTTTCCCAAAATCAAAACCTTCTTTAAGATCTTTTTTCTTCCCGTGGATGTCGTAGTTTTGCGATTTGTATTGAAAGTATCCGCGAAAGTTCAATGCCCCTCCGCTCACTTTGTATTTAAGTTTCTCATCGTCAGGCATTTCGAAAAACTCTTTTGCTCCTTGCAAGAAATGCATAAGAACTTCTGATTCAGAATCGCTTATCGGAAATGAAAAGACAGAGAGGTGTTGTCCTAGGTTTATTTTTTCGAAGATCATTTTGGCTCCATCTGATTGATGAGCTCTTGATTTATAATTTTTGAAAGGCAAATACGTGCAAGGCCTTTCTTCCTAAAAAAAGAAGACCATTTTAGATCTTCACTAAGTCCAAAGAGATAAGTATCTGAAGGAGTTAAGTTGTATCTGGTGCAGATGGATTTTTGAATTTTCTGTGCCTCTGCCCGCATACGGGGCATCGATAGCTCTTGTAATAAATTCGTTGCAAGAAAAGAGCTAAAGTGGTTTTCGTAGGTCCACTGTCTAAGGACGTACTCTGGGACGTCGAGCGTGTTGTTCCAGTAGGTGATGCCGAGTCGAAAATTTCCCACATCAAACATTTTCGATAACGAAAAGCAGATCGCTTTTATTTTTTCGCTTTTTTTAATCTGAATTTTTTTATCAGTGAGTGCAAAAAAAGATAAATCGAGAAGAACATCAATATTCCACTGCTCACACAGCTCAATCATTCGGTCGTAGTTTTCTAAAATATTTCCATCGCCAGAAAATGGCTGTGACAAAATTAAGTAAGACTCTTTGCTGGGTTTTTCCAGGTTCCAGTGTTGAACACGCTTACCGAGTTTGCGAAAAACCTGTTCATGGTAAGGATACTCTCCCGGAAGCAACAGCAATTGTTTGTGGGAGTTCATGAGATAAAAAGTATGAAACGATCCCGTGGTCCCCTGTGATGGGAGCGGTGTGTAGGAATGGAGATTATCAATTTGCACAGAAGGTTTTATATAATCTGAAAAGGCGGCCAGAAGTTCTTGAGTGGGGCCGTCGTAGTATCTCACGGAGGGGTTCCATTCGGTATGTAGGATTTTAAGGAGAGGCTCCACTTGTGGGAATGTGACAGGAAGAGCGCGCGTCTCGAAAAGTTCATTCATAAAAGATGTTTCCATTGTATTCAACTTGACGTAGGCGGTCTTGCAGTTGCGAATGATCCCGCTGAATATTTATTTTGTATACAAACATAGTGTTATGATAAAATTGGGAAGATTAAAAAACAGCAAAATTATGAATGATGCAGAAAAAATTTACAGTTTTGAAAAAGAAAACGGTTCTATTAAAGCAAGGCCGTGCTTTGCGACCGAAGAGCTGTCCTACGATCAAATCCTAACTTCCAGCCCCATGCCGTTTTTGCCAATAAATTTTTTCGAGTCAGCACCCCTCGCTCAGATGTTAAAAGAAGCAGAGAGCTTAACCGAGCGCATGGTGCCACACCGTTCTGACTACTCCCATGGCTGGAGAAGTATTACTCTGCATGGTTTAGCGGCAGAAAAAACAGAGGGTATGGAACGATATGGCTTAAATACAAATGACTTGAGCCTCTACAAATGGATGGACTTCACTGAGGAACTGACTCCATGCGTTAGGAGTTTTTTCGAAAATAGTTTTAAATATGAGTTTTACCATCGTGTGCGCATTATGTTGCTAGAACCAGGTGGCTACATTTTGCCTCATGCGGACATGAAGCAGTTTCTATTGGATCCAGTGAATATTGCACTCAATCAACCCAAGGACTGTCATTTTTATATCGAAGATTTTGGGGAGGTGCCGTTCCAAGCCTCTCCGTTTATCAAACTATCTTTAGAAAGAAGGCATATTGTTGTGAACCGTAGTCGAGTACGGCGATATCATATCATTGTCCATGGCCGACCTAATAAGATATTTTGGGAGCCTGTTATTAAAAAGAGCTTTTTGAATCTCAAAGAACAATATAAATAAATTTTGGAGAACACGATTTTGCATATTATAAAAGTCAGCATTTTGTCTTTCTTATTTTTATTGATGATGGTTGAAGTTACCTCACGGATCATGCTCCCGGCTGATTACTTGACGAATGTTGCGCCACTTTCAAAAAAACTCTCTCCTGAGCCACTGAAAGAAATATCACAAGTTGATGACATGGATTCTACGTTGCAGAGTATTTCTGTAGATCCAAAGGTTCCCCATCCGTATCTGGGCTTTGTATATAATCCAAAGCTACATCAGAATTCAAACCCTCAAGGCTTTTTAGATCCCATTGATTTTGAAAAAACAAAAGAAGAGAATGTTTTTTATATTGGCTTTTTTGGAGGATCATTTACTCGTAGACTTGTACAATGGATAAATCGTAAAGATAATTTAGAAGCAAGAGCACTTTTTAAAGCCTATATCAGAACGAAAAAGACTAAGATTGTTGCTGTTAATCTCGGGGTCGCATCGTACAAACAACCTCAGCAATTTATAGCGGCAAGTCTTTTTTCAAATTTGCTGGATATGACAATTAATATTGATGGTTACAACGAAGTTGATCGTTCGATCAATGATCAATATCCAATCTGGTATCCAAGCTACTCTGCTTTATTTTATAATTATAACCCCGAAAAACATCTTTTTTGGCCGGCCCTATACAAAAGTATTACAGAGGATAGGGATATGCTACGGCAGTTCCGTACGACTGCTGTAATCAATCAATCTTATTTTATCGCACTTGTTTTAAACAGCTACCAGTCTTATGTGGCTAAACAAATTTATAAATTGCATGAGGATCATATTAAAGATAATTCGTTGTGGAAAGACGAGAAAGGTGGTTTGCATTCAAACTACGATCAGAAAATTGCAGATAGTTGGTCGTCTTTTACAGTCAAACAGCATCGCCTCATGTGTAGTTTAGGCGTCAGATCCATATTCTTTTTACAGCCGCACATTACGATAAATCAGGCAAAAATTTTGACCCCGGCTGAAAATGAACTCATCAGCGGCCAAACTCCTTGGGCGGAACGCATTCAAAAACGCTATAAGCTTATGAGCCTGAATGCAGGCAAACTCAAAAACGACGGTGTTCCAATTTTTGATTCTACTTTCGTCTTCAAAGATGTTTCTGAGCAAGTTTATACCGATCAATGGGGCCATTTGAATGATTTGGGTTGGAAGATTTTTTTAAATTATCTAATCAGTGTTGTTGTCAAAGATGATAATGTTTTAGAAAAGCGAGTACACCAAGGGAATAATGGGTGCGGTATACGATAGAAGAGCAGCAACCAGAGCGAACGAAAACAAAATTACCAAGAACGGAATAAATATACTAAGTTCTCGCTCTTTGAAAACTTTAATAAGTAATTTTATAATTATGAGCTTTGAGTGAAACTTCATCTTAGGACCTTTTTATTTATCGTTAAATTTAGTGATTTTTTCAATAATTATATTATCTAAACACAAGATTTTTATATCGGTTCTGAGGAAAGTTATTAAAGCATCAAGAGCCGTATTAACTAGGGGCTCATTACTTTCATTAAATGATGTATTGATGACGGCTGCTAAACCGGTTTTGTCTTTTAATTCTTTTAATAATTCAAAAAATGGAGGGTTTAATATTTGGTTTACAATTTGCGGGCGTGTTGACCCGTTAACATGCATACCAGCCCTTACTTGGTCATAAAACTCGGGCTTTATTTGCTCTGAGAATTGCATATTCGCTGACGAAAATTTTTTGTAATTGGCTGTTATAAAAATACGATTGGCCTCTTCTTGAGTTAAGCTTAGGGCATAGGGTCTAAAGCCGAATCGCTTTTTTACCCGTTCGCTCACGATTTTTGCTAAATCTGTCCGACTGGGCTGAAAAAGTATCGACCTATTTCCCAGGGCCCTAGGCCCAATTTCTGCACGCCCGTGGCACCAAGCCACTATTTTTCCTTCAGAAATGTGCTTGGCAATGGCTTCGGGTGTAGCTGTGGATTCGATTGATTTTATGCGTAAGCTAAATTTTTCTAAATTAAAGCGTTCTATGTATTTGTGAATAGATTCGGTGTTCAGTTGTTCAATAAGACCTGCCACATGCAAAGAGGGGGCTTGTTGTCCCATAAGAGGATTGCTGAGAGCCTTTGAGATTTCAAGATGATTTATTTTTAAGTCCAAATTCAATAAAATATTCGCGCCAATAGAGTTCCCGCCATCTCCAGGGTCTGGGGGAATATATATTTTTTCGACAACGTCCATCGAAGCAACAGCGCTGTTTGAGACGGAGTTGAGAAAGGCCCCACCACCGAGGCATAAATTTTTTGAACCAGCTTCTTGTAGACTTTGGCGGGCTAGCATTTGCACTGCCTCCTCAAACAGCTTTTGAGAGGTTGATGCGATGTCGGCAAACAGTTTGTCTTTGGGATTAATGGTGTAATTATCAAGCAAATTAAAACTCCATTTGGAGTTTTTTTCCCTGCGTTTGCCAAATAAGAGTTCAAACTTTTTAGAAAATCCAGGTTTAGTAAATTTTAACATATTGAGAAACTTATGGTTGAGAGAAAAATGATCCTCGTTAATATCCAAAATTTTTGACATTTCAGTTCTATATTTTGGTTCACCAAATGCTGCCAACGCCATAGTCGTACACTCATCGTTGTTTGGTTTAAATCCAAGGTACTGTGTCACAGTCGAATAAAAAAGAGCAACGGAGTGGGGAAAAGGATACTCAAAGTTTTTGACAAATTTGATTTCTGAACCCTGCTTGTGTGCAGAGTAGGACGTGACACTATTCCAATCGCCAACGGAATCCACAATAAGTATGGCTGATTCGCTAAAGCCAGAAGCTACAAAGCTGTAGGCAGCATGACAAAGATGATGCTCAGCATAACTGACTTTAGATAAAGGTATTTTAAAATGCTGCGCAACATCCGAAAGTTTCCATATTTTTTTGCCTAACCATTGACTCATTGAGATGCGAAATTCCTTTAATGTGAAAGGAAAGGCGGCCAATGACGACGACAAGATTCGAGCAAACTTTAATTGTGGGTCTTCGGCAAGTATAACCTGATCGATATCTTCAAACTTAAGGTTGAAATCTTCTAAGATATTTTCAATGGCTTCAGAAGGAAAATTTTTATCATGTTTAATTCGAGTGAATCTTTCTTCTGAATAACAAGCCAGTAGTTTCCCCGAGCTAAATAATGAAGCCGAAGAGTCATGATACCCATAGGATATGCCAATAGTATTCATGTTGGCATCCGAAAAATGAGTGTCTCTATCGGTTGTTTAAGACACTTGGGTTGATATTTTTTATTTAGTCTCATTGCTTTTTGGCACAAGTAAAAGGAAAAGATTCCCAGCGTAACATACGCTATAAACATGAACAAATAAGTCAATGGGTAGGCGACGAGAGCCATTATTTTTTTGAGATAGTTTTGAGCTCGTCTTTGGCGTATATCTTGAATTTCGGCGTTGATTTCTTCTGGCAATTTTCCACAATTTATTAAATAAGTTTTTGCGACACTGCAATGTCCAGACTCATCAGCAATAATATTTTTTAATATTCGATTTAAATTTACATCTTGCGAGCCCCATTTAACCAGCTCATTGAGTCTTTTCAGCGCGGAGTTTTCACCTTCAAGAAAATAGACGAAACATCGCCATGGGCCCTGTTTTTTACTGAAAAGTTTATTTCTTTGTCCTTGGAAATCAGGATTGTTCGATACAGGTTCTTTTTGGACTAACGATTCGAATAAATCAGCATGATATAACTCTTCGAGAAGTTGACCTAGTATTTTCAATCTAATTTCCAGCGGTTCAACTGAAGGCAGTGCTTGAAGAAGCTGCCAAGCGGAATCCCTTTCTGTTTGAGAAAACCGATTGAGTATATAATGGCGGTATTTGCGCGCGCTTTTCCAAAGTAAAATGAAAAGAGAGTGTGAGATAAATTTTTCAAAATAATTAATAAATTGAATCAAACGAACCTCATAAAAATTAGTATTGAATATCAATTTTTGAAGTACTAGCAGGCTGATCGGCAGTAAAAATTACGGGCTTAGCAGCGTTTAGCACTTTATTCATTTTTAAACAATATCGGTTCCATCCAAAAAATATATCGAAATTGATGTGCGATAGTCTCGCTGGTTGATGATGGAAATCTCCTAATTTGATTTTGTTCCAACTTAGCATTTTTTCTTGTAAATCTTTTTCCTCACCGTAAACAAAAACTTTTAGCCCATCAGTATTTTCAAGATTTACAAGATGCCAATCTAAATCAAGTGAGTTTGCAGGTCCACTAATAACTTTGGTGGTTTTATTTTCCCCTTTTAATTCAAGGGCGGGGCGCACAGCGTGGACAAAACTAGCAGAATTAATTGGGAAGGTTTTAATTTGCTTGTCCTTGGGCATTCCTTCCGTAGCACATAGAGCATTCAACGTATTTTTTTTTATAACACCCGTGACCTTGAGGTGATACCGGCATTCTTCATTTTGTCCACGGTGAAAAACACTATGCCAACGTGGGAAATGAACCATAAATGATTGACCAGAGGTGGGAGAGTAGCTGCTTTCTTCAAAAAAAAGAAAAGCATTACTCTGAGAGTTGAGTGCAATATTAATAGTGCCGATTGTATAATCGGGATTGCTATGAGGAGCTTCCCAGGGTTCGTTGTGCCAACCGCAGAAGCCTCCAGAGCCTAATCGCAAAACTCGGGCGCGAGTAATTTCCACAAATGGCAGATCTTGGGCTAATCTTAAGAAACGGGACTTTAAATCAAGGAGTAATGTTTCGTCCGATTCCCAAAATTTAAGGTCAGGACCCAAAAGTGGTATGAAGTTCCAGTTTTCAAAATTGTCTCCAGGGTAGTTGATGAAATGATTTCGCATATTTTGGCAAGCTTCCAAAAAGTAAGCGATTTTTTTATCAGAAAATATCAAAGAAAGCGAAACAAGATCTCGTCCAGAGAATAAATCTTGCTTATATAGATCTATCTGAAAAGCTTTATCATAATACAAAGTGTATCCGATCTTCGCCATATTTGGGCCGCCGGTTTCGTCTCAATTCCTCGTAAAAAAGACTATCTTGCAAATTGATGTCATACAATAGTTCATTTAACTTCTAAAAGGCATAGGATTGCTCTTGGATCCATCGACGATTGCGATGGAGGTGTTTTTTTCTACACTAGACAAACTATTAGCCAGCTCTCCAGTCGGAGTCTTGTTTGTGTTGTGGAAATGCATTGGCTGAAATTTCGCGTTGGTTATTGGATGCTACGTTTGTATACGCTTCGATTTCACTCCAGCTCACGCCAAAATGATCGAGGACTTGATCCGAATTGAAAACAAAAAGATCATACCAAATAGTAAGATTGATATTGTGAGATTTTATCGAAAGTAGTCCATTTTTTTGAAAGAAAAATTCTGTTTTAAAAGGCGTTGGATAACAGCTTCCAAAATTACGAATAATGGATCGACCATCTTGGTCCCATACCCATGTGCCCTTTTGATAAACAGGTACACCGAAAGACTCGTCGGGTCTGTGGGTTAAACCTAAACGATTTCTAATTTTCCACGCCAGTTTTTGTTCCGTGTCATCCAGGCTGTCAATCCAAGAGCATTTTGCCGAGCCATCAGGCATCAACATCAAATCAAAACAAGGGCGACGAAGAGTCTTGCCTAGAACATAGGTCTCAATTTCTTGTCGAGAAAGTTGATGGGTAGGCTCTTCGCGAAAGCGTTTAGGCTGCTCTATATGTTCCTGTGGGATTTCGAGACGCTTCGCAGTGTCGAGATAAGAATTACACCTACCTCTTCGCGCACAGTTTTCTTCGCGAATATAGTCGATTAAAGGTCGTTCTAAATAATCTGTGATGATAATTGTTTGGTCCATTGGTCTAGTATAATCATCGGTTAAATTTTCTTCAAGATTGAATTTTTAAGGTCTAGTTACAGTATCAAAATAAATCATGAAACATCGTTGCTTACTCGTTGCGGCGAGCTAACACGTTAAGTTTGCAATGCCCGAATTGAGACAATATTGTTAACCATGCGTAATGAGCATCAAGTAAATTCAGAATATCATTTAAAAAAAGAAGGATTTTTTAGAGAACTCATTATAAAAATAAAACTATGGATCTTGCTGCGAAAAAAAATAAAGCAGCTGAAGACCCAAGATCCCTATATATATAAGTGAATAAAATATGATTGTTTGGGGAATCAGTGCACTGGCGCATGATGCAGCCATCACGGTGGTCAACAGCGATGGGGAAATACTTTTTGCAAGTCAAAGCGAAAGATATTCACGAGTTAAAAATGATGCCTATTTAAACGATGAGGTTGTTCAGGAGGCGATGAAATTCGGCGCGCCTGCCGCTTTAATTTGGTACGAAAAACCCTTTAAAAAAAGATTACGCTGTTTGTATTCAGGGCAGTATCGAGACGCCTTAAGTTTTGAAAAATCCCCCAGAAGATATTTAAATAAGTGGAGTTTTTTACAAAAAATTCCGCTGCATTTTGTTGGTCACCATGCGAGTCATGCTGCTGCAGGGTACTACACATCTTCCTTTGTGGAAGCGGCTGTCATAGTTGTTGATGCCATCGGAGAGTGGGATACGATTACAATTTGGCAGGCTAAAGGAAATCATTTAAGACTTGTTGAGAGATGGTCATATCCAAATAGTTTAGGACTATTGTATAGCGCATTCACGCAGAGAGTTGGTTTGAAACCCAACGAAGAAGAATATATTTTGATGGGACTTGCGCCCTATGGTCAGCCCATTTATGTGGACGCAATTAGAAGCCAATTTTTGAGTAATGAATATTTTTTGAGCTTTAAACAGAATCCTCATATAGGAGTCGACAACTTTCTGCCGTCGGCACGAAACGAAGATTTAGCGGCGAGTATTCAAAAAGTGCTCGAAGAAGAGTTACGAAATATTTTCGAGTTCGCACAAAAAAAATGTGCAAGCGCGAATGTAGTTTACATGGGAGGCGTGGCGCTTAATTGTGTGGCCAATGCTAAAGTAGCGTCACTTCCTTTTTTTAAGAATATGTGGATTATGCCCAACCCTGGGGATGCTGGAAGCAGCCTCGGAGCAGCGGCGCTGTTTTTGAAAAAGCATCTTAAGTGGCGAGGGCCTTATTTAGGACATGAAATTCAAGGTCCATATCCTGTGCAGGAGTTACTGCAGGAGCTCTTGAGCAAAGGAATTGTTGGAGTTGCGCACGGTCGAAGTGAATTTGGCCCTCGGGCTCTAGGAGCACGAAGTTTACTTGCAGATCCAAGAAATCTCGCTATGAAAGAAAGGGTCAATTGCATCAAACACCGCCAATCGTTTCGTCCGTTGGCTCCTGTTGTTCTTTTTGAGCACGCTCACGCTTGGTTCGATATGGTTTATGACAAAGACTCTTACATGCAGTATGTGGCCCAATGCAAGCAGCCAGAGAAGGTTCCGGCGGTCTGTCACATGGATAACTCGAGTCGAGTGCAGACATTACAAAAGCACGAACACCCTGGCTTGTACGAACTATTAGAGGCATGGTATGCGGCCACTGGGTGCCCCATCCTATTGAACACGAGTTTAAATGTAAAAGGGGAACCGATGGTGAATAATAAACAGCAAGCTCTAGATTTCGCAACTAAGTACAATGTTAGAGTTTTTTGAAATTTTCTTTTAAAACAGGTGCCAAAAACTTTTCCGCAAAAATTTTGTTATATTCCATTTTAAGATGATGATCGTCTTCGCTGATTACAAAGTTTTCATAGGGTCCAAAATTTTTATCAAACCATTGATAGATGGAGGTCTTGCCTTCATCAATGGTTGTAGAAAAGTCTAAGGGTAAATAATCTGTCGGTGGCTCTGAATATTTGGTGGGATGATGGGTAATAAATAATAGGTGAGGCATATTTATTTTTTTTAAGTAACACTGAACAAAAAAGAAGGTTTCCCAAAATCTCCAAGCATGAAAAGTGGACGTCAGGTGCAAAGCAAAGACGTCCTTCAAAACAGCGAGCATTTTTTGTGGTAGATAAGTACAATATATATTGTATCCAGAAATATAAGCCGCATTTTCTTTAATATTTTTTTCGATAACTATTTTGTAGTTACTTAGTCCGATTTGCTGAATATCAAGTTCAATTTGATTGTAATTATGAAACTCAAGTAGTGTTCTTTCAGCATAAGTCATTTGTACGAGAATAAAATCGGGTCTGCCAACCTGTTTGATAAAGTTGGAAATTCTTCTGATATATTCAAAGTTAGAACTAGCACCTTTTCCAAAGTTGTACCACATTGTATTTGGGAACAGTTCTGCTAAATAATAGGTGTAATCACCTGTTTTTTCCCTGACCCCTGTTATGGGATTTGCTGTTGTGCTGTGATGAAGTGTCACAGAGCAGCCAATGACTAAAACTTTTTTCTTTTCCATCGTAATCCTTCGCTTTGTAAGGTGTCACTACTAAAATGATACAGGGCATACTCAAAGTCGACTGAATATAATCTGTATTGAAGCCAGGCAGCATATGCATCTATCTCTCATTTTGAGTAATTTCGTACAATTCACTTGTTTGGTACAAAATCATGAAGCAAACTAAAATCGTTTTTCTTTCCTGTGACAACCTTGATGGCTATATCACCGACGATTGTAGTGTTCACGCATTTACTACCGGTTTCAAGCACAAGAGACTGCCTCTAGTTCGAGTTATGGGATCGAAGCGTTCCTTCGTTGTGAGGATGGCTTCTCTCGCTGTTTTCGTTCGCTCCAAAACACTTTTTGTGCCATACACAGCCTGTTTTATGGCGAGCAAAGCTTCGTAATAAATTACTATTCATAGCTTCATTTACACTGTTTGTCTGGAATTCTATGGGTAGGTGGGGCATCTTTTAGTACAAACGTGCTTGTATATTTTCCTGCGCTCAAGCGAATCGATTCCTGCTGCCAAGTAGCAGGGCAGCGGAAAAGCATATCTAAGACACCACTGTGATCGGTAGCCTGGTTATAAACGCCAGCTTTAAGTTTAATATGAACTTGCAGGTTCTTAATTTCCTTTAAGTTTTCCATTCCATAATCACAGAGAAGTTTTGAGCGAAGTCGGCAGACACCATTTTTATCATCAGATGGTTTGAAGAGGAATCCGAATTCATTATTACCTGGCATTAGATCTTTATCTCCAGTGGTTTGCGCCAGGAATGAGGTTGGACCTGCCACGATTGATTTTCGAGTTATTCGTTGTTTAAGAAGAATCTGTTCTTCTGCAAAAGATGACGCCGGTGCCATAAAATATAAAAGGACATATAATAATAGAAACTTCATAAAAATCCTTCTGATTAAACTTTCATTACTTTTTGAAAACATCATCTTTTTCCATTTGAAGAATCAAATGGCTCCATAGGTTTGCCAAAACCATTTGATACTTAATTTCTTGGCGATCAGCGGCGGGTAATAAAAAACCGAATGCCCATGAAATCTCTGTAGCATTTTCAATGATGCTGTAAACCCCCAATACTTTATCTCCTTTTAATACTTTTACTGAAAGCAATTCAATAAGCGGCGGTGTGCAGGGAAGTATAGCTAGAGTTAATATACAATATGGTTCAAAAAACCCTCCGCCATCGCTATATACTCGAAAAAGAAAATCAAATGATTCAGCTGCTTCTGATGGAAAATAGTCTTCTGCATTTTTTGGATTTGTATTTTCGGTATTTACAAGGAAAGGAACTACGTAGGTTTTCTTAAAAAGATGACTGTCCCTTAGGGACTCAAACATAAGTTTTCTTTTTTCCTCAGGCATATGCGTATTTACGAATTCAACCCGAACTACTTTTTTCCGGGCCTCTGCTATCCGGGGGGGGTGGTAACCAGCGCGTGGTCTAGACCGACGATAGTTGTACATGCAGATGGAACTAAAAGTAATACAGCAAGTAGTGGAATTTTAAGGCTCATAAATATCCTGAGCGATTTCATTTCCAATATGTCTTATCTGTTCTAAAGAATATTCTGAGGGTGCATTATGATTCGCAGTTACCCCTGGTACAAAAACTCCTTCTTTCATTTTGATCTCACCCTGCCTAAAATAGACTTTTGTGCTTCCAGTTTTTACATTTTGAAGCCGCATTGAGGTTGTAACTGTCATTGTATAATATCGCGGATATAGGTAAAAAGTTAAAACAGAGGGCCAGACACTGGTGCTTTCGGTCTGAGATGTGTTAGTTATCACTTCTAATGTACAGTCTGCAGGTGGATCGTAGTCTTTAAAGGGAGCTAGTTTGACCGCCTTATGACCCTTACTCTTCTCTTCTTCCGACTCTACAATTTCAAAGGGCAATTCGTTGTCAAATTTGTCTTTACTGTACTCAACTTCTCCCAGGAGCCGAAGGCGTGCTGTTTTAAATCTGCTTAGAGTTTTTTTTCGTTGGGGTTTCAATTCAGTTTTCTTTAATATTGTGACGCAGCCAATATTTGTAAGAGCTAAACTTGTTACAAGTAGAAACGAAACAAGCCTACGCATTAATTTAATATCTATGGAGAATCCCTTTTGTGACATTAAATGTTGGGTTGAATTAATTTTCATGGATTTAATTGTCCAGCCTTACAAAAGTTCGCTATCGATCATTTTTACTACAATAATATCAATGCATGAAACTAACGCCATCGAAGCTTTGTCAGTCACATCAATCCCTGGAAATTCACCCCTTGCTGTGCCTGTCATCTGAATTTTCTGGTTCAGCTTTTTATTTAGAATCTGGAATGAGACATCCATGTCACAGATACCTGTCTCGGAGGTCATTGCTGTTTTTTCTGTGAATTTAAAGTTTTTTATAGTTGCGACCATATTGTGAGTGGCGGTCTTCGAAGAATCAGTAATTTTGAATCCTCTTAAACTCATTCTATCTTTTAACGTGCTCGCGACTACCGTTTCTAGGTTATCATTTAGCAGTATAGGAGTTTTTTTATTGAATAAGCCCGTGTGAACAGTGCCGACCTCGTTCATTTTATAATCGGGACGGGAGTCGATAATATGTTTCATGTAGAATTGCCCCTTTCCTTTATATTGAGCCGGATTTTCCAAAATATTTTTATCAGGCTGTACCCCCTGCAAATTGAGTACAATTTGGTTTGTTGAACACCCGGAGATAAAAATACATATAAGAATACCCAAAACTTTTTGCATAAAACTCCTATTAGATAGTCCTTTTTATGATCGCAAGCTGAAGTCCATGTATTCAAGAGAAATATTCCCTATAAGCCGTTATCTCCGCCAGTAACTGTCGTTGAACCTTTTTAGCGACGAGAACCCCTTTTGAGCGCGTTTTAAAAACAACTGACGACTTCTTTCATGGACTTGCGGTAAGCGATTTAAGGCAAAAAGTAACAGAAAAATGGCTAAAATTGCTTTCGTGACAGAATTCATATTTGGCTCCTTTTTTTTAAAGATCAAAAGCGCCTGAAATCCACTCCAGTATTGCTTTTGAGCGCATTACTGTCGTTGTTATCTTCATGTCACCTCACTACGAAATTGGGGTACATTTCCGGTCATTTCGACAGTCTCTGTGCTTTGTTTGTCGAATTTCCGTGATTTGTGCCAGTTGATTTCCTGATCTTGTGCCACCCTTAAGTTCCTGAGCAGCAGTTATTGATTCGCAATTTCCACTGGCACAGCTTGGTTGTCAAGTTTGTCCCTCTGACCCTTCTTTTTTCTGTAAGATTCGCCATCCAAAACGATGTGAAGACTGCCGTGCTGAAGTTTATCGACGACGGTGTCTAGAGCCAGCTCGTAGTCGATGATTTCTTTCCAGTTTTTCAGCGGAAGTTGAGTCGTAATCAGGGTGCATTTTTCCTGACGCTCTTCCAAAAGATCGTGCAAATCTTGAACAATTTGCGGCGGTATCTTTTTCAACCCAATATCATCGATAATTAAAAAATCCGTTTTAATTAAACGCTCGCGCAGACGTAAGTAGGTGCCATCTGTCCGCGCCATCAATAACTTTTCCACGAATACACTGATGCCCATGAAAATTGTTGTGTACCCGTGCCGACAGGCATGATTGCCAAGTGCAGTTGATAAAAACGTTTTGCCAACACCCGTGGGGCCAACGATCATTACGTTTCGGGGCGAGGTTTTGATATAATTCATCTGCATAAGATCCCGTACCGCCGACTTCGTCAGGGTTCTTTTAGCCGTGTAATCGATCATCTCAAAAGTGGCCTGCGTGCGGAAGTTCGCGGCTTTAAGTCTTCGATTTATTCTTGCTGATTCACGATACGTTTTTTCATCTGTCATCAGCGCCGAGAGCAGTTCACCTGGGCTCCAGCCGTGACTGATGGATTCTTGTAACCTTAAATCAAGGGACTTCAGCATGCCAAATAACTTCATCTCCGATATTTGATTTCTTGTTTGCTCTAACATTTCTTCTCCTTCTTAATGGATATTGTTTATGCCGCGTAAATGCGGATTGTAGGACCGGTCAGTAATTTCATTCTCTTGGTTGCTTTTTACCCCCTCTCTCATTTTTATGACCCGCTCCAGGTATTGGATATTATGATTGCTAAATCGATTGGCCTCCTTACAAGCTGCCTCCAGGTCGGCGCCCGTGTACTTCCAGGCGAGCGCCACGATCCCCTGGCTGCGACGCAAGTGTTTGAGTGGCTGTGGAGATTCAAGTAAACTCTTAATCAACCTCGCGGTCTCTGGCCCTACGGTGACGGCACGAGTGATGATTTTTTGAACATCCTCTTCCGCAAACGCCATCTGCGCTGGGGGATAGTGGCTTATATCAGTGACAAATTTTCGTGTCGTTTTTGAACGGCCGTGCAATGCCACTCGCTCGCCGTTATAAAAAATTTCTACTATCTTTGCTGTCGCCCAAATGTCTAGGTCTCGGCCGCGAAGATGATGGGGACTGGAGTAATAATTCTGATCAAAATATAAATGGCAATCCCGACTTAAAACAGCCCGGTGATAAACTGCCACTTTATAGGGATCTTGCGGCAGTAATTTGAGGTGGATTTTCTCGTCCTCAAACATCTCGGCCCGAGTTCGTTTAAAAACTCGATGCTTCTTCCCATTAAAAATGACCAAGTGCTCTCGCAAACACTGGTTTAATTCAAGCAAAGACGTAAACGTCTTGTTCCGCACTTTCATAAAAAAATATCGCTGAAAAATTTGGATCGTCCGCTCTACAATCGCTTTGTCCTTCGGCGTTCTCACTCGGGCTGGAACCACCGCCACTTCGTAATGCTCCGCTAATCGAGTGTAGGCTTGGTTGATCACCGGATCGTAGCGATGCGTTTTAGTCACCGCACTTTTTAAATTATCAGGCGATAGCAACTGCGCAACGCCACCAAAATACTCAAACATGTTCACATGCGACTGCAAAAAATCCCCGGAACCTTGAGTCATCGTAAACTCCGCAAACGCATACCGACTGTGACAAAGAACGCCGACAAAAAACTGAGTCTTTCTTAATTCGCCAGTTACGGGATCTAAAATTTCAATCCCATCAGCGTAATCAATCTCGGTGCGCTCACCAGGCTTAAAAATTCTGACCATCGTGGCTTCAGTTAAACTGATTCTCTTCTGAGCCTGCTTCCAAAACCCCGCGTACTGCACTTGAACTTTTTTACGTTCAACCAATTCTTCGTAAATTACATTCAGACAAACGCCGCCGAGATATTCCAAGCGAACCTTTTCCCAGTCAATTTCAGCACACCAACTGATCGGCGGCTTTGTCTCGAGAGAAGAGAATAATTTTTCGTTTTTAAATTTCTCGACGTACTTGTTGATCGTGTTTCGGTGAATCTTCG
>JANOYW010000078.1:0-8328 GCA_031429075.1 Bdellovibrionales bacterium
TGCCATAGTCATTCTTCGGTAGCTTCTCACGAGGCAACTCCTTTTGTGTGGTAACTTACGGAGTAGCCGAAGAATGGCTGCTTTTCAATTACCGGAGTTGCACTGGAATGTTGAATTCAGCGACACACTTTTTGGGACTCAGAGCATTACGAATTTAAATAAAAAATTCGTAATGCTCTGAGTCCCAAAAAGTGTGTCCGTACCTAACGATTAGAACAACAGTACGCATTGCTTGCCAAAACCGCGGGCGGTGGCTTTGACGTCGGTGACGATTTTTAAAACTTCTGTTTGATTGGTGATTTTTTCGATGTTTTCGAGAATATGTTCGATGTCCAAAACAATCACTCCCAAAGACTGCCCCGCTCTGTCCTTAATGACTTTGGTGACGATTCCCACAAGTTCGCCGAGCTCGTTAAAAACTCCGCCGCCTGACATTGATTTTTCAAACTGGCCCAGCAAAACATACTGGATCTTTGTATCAAGGCCTAAAACGTATTTTTCGGAAATCCGTGCGGTCATTGTTTCTGACAAAACGTTGGAAAACACCGCCGACATCTGTGGCACACTGGCTGCGCTCGGCTTCGACACGCCCATCACCAGCACTCGCGTGCCAATGGGTGTGGTTTTGTTGAGTGGATTTTTTTTCAATCGAGCGGTTTTGATGGTGCTCAGCATAGGGCGGTCAAACCCGGTATTGATGGATTCACGCACGGTGTACTTTGCATCCAAGTTTTCTTGCGTTAAATCCACAGCCACAGTTGTGCCAGTCATAAGGTACAAGCCAAAATCCATTTTTTGATCGCGCATGATCAACGACTCATTCACGTTGTAGGCAGGGTGAAACATGGAAAGCCCATACCAGCCTTTGGAGGTGATGCTGTTTTCGCCTCGCCAGGCCGGACGCACCACATGGGATAATTCGTCGACGATGGAGCCCGCTTGATTCCCGTGGGGTTGATCCAAAAAAATCCGTCTCACGTTTGCGAGTTCAAAGTCTTTATACATCAGCATGTGAGCGGCTGTTAAAATGATGGGCTGATTTTTTTTGTTAAAACCAAGGACAATTCCCGTTCCATTCTTTTCGGGAGCTAGAAGCTCCACAACATAGGGTCGCACCCGTTGAATCAGGCGTTCGTTGCCCTCGGAGTGGTAGCCGCCAGTTTCGTTCACAGATAAAAGTTCGTTTAAAAAAAAATATTCAAGCTGAGGTTTTCGATCCAATTCTAAATCATCGATTCCGAAATCGAAATCCTGCGCTTGCGCCCCCGAGAACCCCAGTACAATAATAAAAAAGACCCACACCCTAGACCTCCAAATTTTTCACGAAGACTCCGGGTATCATGGGTGTTTAAAAAATTCTAATTGTCTTTTGCAGGTATATAAAAAGTATCTACCTCGACAGTGCGGATCTCTAACTAAGCTTTCTTTAAATAAAGATCTGCAAAAGCCTTGTACTGATCCGGCAAATCAGGGTTTTTTTCTAGAAACTGGGCAAACTCATTCAGCAACGGCAACGATTTATACTCAAAGCCAAATTCACCCTTTGCAACTTTCAACTGCAGTGTTTCGACAACAAGCTGTTGCTCACTCTCTTCAAGCCTATTAAAAATAGTTGCTTCGCTTCGCAAAATACTAAGTAAAAAAGAAACTTTAGCGTCTTGAAGATTTTTTTTCTGATTTATTAAATTTATGCCTTTATAAAAACACACTAAAGGGTCCCGCATTTCAGGATCGAATTGAATGGCGCACTCAAATGCTTTTTCAGCAGCCTTTTGATCTTTCAGATTTGTATATGCTAGATAGAGGTCTAAGTACCACCCCGAGGTGTGATTCGAAGTCTCCAACTCGCCCTTCATAGCTTCAAGAATCATATTTAACTCTATGACTGCTTTTTTCAACTCCTCGACGCTCTCACTTCCCGGTTCTAACATTTTATCCATTTTAAAATTGTGAATACGCCTACTCGCCAGCGAGGTGATTTCGCCGATGAGTCTGTAGTCACCTGCATGGATCGAGGTTTTTCCGTTAGCCACAGGAGGTCGAGCTAGTTCGAGCGCCTGTTCATCTATTTTAAGTAAATACTCTTCAACATTTTTTTCGTCCTTTAAAAATGCAGTCACAGTCTTTTTAATGTCGCCTGGCAAAACTTCAACTTTGTCTAATGTTAAAGCTATCGCCATTTTTACGCACACGCTGTTATTTTTTTGAAATGTTGTAAATAGAGAGGCGACCACCTCTTGATCCATAAGATCTACACGCTCGGAGAAAAAAGCTGAAGCCAAGCGATTCTCGGTTACGTCTTGGCTGCTGAGAGATTGTTGTGCCAACGTGGCGACTGCTGCTAATGAGGAGCCAGCACCGCTTAAATCGGAAGACAAGATCGTGCTATTTAAATTTCCGCTACCTCGAAAGATGACCGAATCAATAAACTCCTTAAAAAGCTTTTCATCTGGGTTTGTCTGTAAATGCTCAAGCATGAAATCCGTGATGGCCTCTGCAGAATCTGACTCCGTTGTTTTTCGTAAAAACTGCAACAGGCCGCGAAAATCGATTTTTTTGGGATTGTCTTTTAATAAATGCAAAGCATAGGTTAAAGAAGTGGATTTTGTTAACTCAGGGAGGGCTCTTGCCACGGCAGAAAGCAAAATGGCTGGGACGTAATCTTCCATCTTTAAACAAAAAATCGCCGTGTAGCGCGATTCTTCATCGCCGTTATTAAGCATCTCTAGCCAGGATTCCTGCAGACCACTTAATTCTTCCTTCATAAAATGCCTCCCACTTTATGAAATGCTCACATATCTTAAATTTTAAGTCCAGAGCTAAACGGCGAACCAAAGATGACGCCGGGATTTTCTTTTTCCAGCCACTTCATGTCCCACTCGTTGTCCACCATGATCACCGGCTGACCGTTCATGTCTTCGTAAACCACGTTGACGCCCTTGATGTCTTTGCAAGGTTTGTCGTCCTTGCGGGGCCAGCGGGCCACGGTTTGGGTCATCCGTTGCATTTTGGTTTCTAGATTATACTCATCTTCCAGCCGGTACTTGAGCACTTCAAACTGAAGCTCCCCCACCACGCCGATGAGTGGATCCTGCATACCGACGATGGGATCAAAAAACAATTGAATCGCGCCCTCTTCGGAAAGCTCTTTTAAACCCTTTTGCAACTTTTGTCGTTTGAGAGCATCGGTCACTGTCATTTTGGAAAACATCTCGGGCGAGAATTTTGGGATGTCTTCAAAGAACAAAGACTTCGTCGTACTCACCGAATCGCCGATTTGAAAGTTTCCGCTGTCGCTCACACCGATGATGTCGCCCGCGTAAGCCGAATCAACAGTCTCGCGGTCTTGCGCGGTAAATTGATTCGAGTGGGACAAACGAAGTTCGCGATCCAAACGATGATGTTGAACTTTCATTCCGCGCTGAAATTCGCCCGAGCAAATTCGCATAAAGGCAATGCGATCGCGATGTTTGCGATCCATGTTGGCCTGGATTTTAAAAATAAAGCCCGAAAAATAATCATCATAGGGATCAACGATGCGTCCGTCTTTGGTTTTGTGCGCCCCAGGTTGCGGCGCCCAGCGCGTGAAATAATCTAAAAATAAATCCACACCAAAGTTCATTTTAGCGCTGCCAAAAAAAGCCGGTGAGATTTTTCCAGCATTGAATTGGTTAATATCAAACGCATCGCTATCGGCGTCGATGAGTTGAATTTCTTCGAGAACACTTTCGTAAATGTCTCGATGGAGCCATTCTTTCCAGCGCGGGTCTTTAAAGTCAGAAATCGGCACCACTTCGTACTCGATTTCATCGTCTCTGGCTGAACGTTTTTTGTACAGATACACTTTTTTTGCAAGGCGGTCGTAGACCCCTTTAAAAAGCTCGCCCACACCCAGCGGCCAATTGACGGGATAGCATTTCATTTTTAGTGTTGTTTCGATTTCGTCGATGAGCTCCAAGGGACTTTTTCCCTCGCGGTCGCACTTGTTGATAAAGGTAAAAATAGGGATTTTGCGAAAATTACAAACTTCGTAAAGTTTTTTGGTGCGATCTTCCACGCCCTTGGCAACGTCGATCAGCATGAGCGCCGTATCGGCAGCAACCAGCGTTCTGTAGGTGTCTTCGGAAAAGTCTTTGTGGCCGGGAGTATCCAACAAATTAATGCGCAAGTTGTTGTAATCAAAATTGATCACACTGGAGGTGATGGAAATCCCGCGCTCCTGCTCCATGGTCATCCAATCGGAGGTGGCGGCCTTGGTGCCCTTTTTACCCTTCACTTCGCCCGTCTCGCGGATCACCCCGCCGTGATAAATGAGCTTTTCGGTGATCGTCGTTTTACCGGCATCGGGGTGGGAGATGATCGCAAAGGTGCGTCTTTTCTTGATTTGTTCCTGTATAAGCTGAGACATAGGGAGGCAAACTAACAGCTCGCGATCCTCTAGACAATCATTCAAAAAAGTATTAAAAGCTTGAGTCAATGCAGCAATTTATCATCAAAACATTCTACGCCTTTCAAGCGTTACCTGAAGTTGAGCTTTCCAACTTTAGCGACGAGCTCACGCAAAAAGCCGCCGAAAAAAACATCATTGGCTTGGTGATTCTGGGCAAAGAGGGCTTTAACACCACCATCGCGAGCACCGACGAAACCGCACTGGATGAGTTTATTATTGAGCTAAAATCCATCCTTGGAATTTCCCAAACCTCCCTCATTAAAAAAAGCCACAGCAACAAACGACCTTTTCGTCGCTTTGACGTTAAAATTCGCGACGAGATCGTCACTTTTGAGCGCGAAGAGTTTGTGCCCAAGGGCGAGCATCGCCATCTTTCGCCCGCCGACTGGAACACCTACATGGAGCGCGATGATGTGGTGGTGATTGATACGCGCAACTACTACGAGATAGAAATCGGGAAATTTAAAAAAGCCATCGACTTTGAAATCGAAGAGTTTGTGGAGTTTTCGGATAAACTTAAAACCCTCGACACCGACCGCGAAAAACCGCACTTGATTTATTGCACCGGCGGTATTCGCTGCGAAAAAGCCATTTACGAAATGGAAGCCCAAGGATTTAAAAGTGTGTTTCAGCTCGAAGGCGGAATTTTAAATTACCTCGAACAATTTCCCAACAAAGAGTTTGCTGGGGAGTGTTTTGTGTTTGATTCCCGCGTGGCCGTGGATCAAAACTTAAAGCCATCTGCGAAGTTTTCCCTCTGCCCGCACTGCGGGGATGTTTCTAGCCAAGAGATGGATTGTTTAAAGTGTGACCATCACTTTTTACTTTGCACAAAGTGTTTGGAAAGCTCTAAAGAAGACACAAGCTTAAAAACCTGTTCTAAAAATTGTCGCCACCATTATAAGCTGCGCCCAAACACAAAAGGTCCCCATCAAAAGCAGTACTACACCGATTGATTTAAGCAAAACTCTGAAACGCCATCACAAGCCAAATAGCTACGGTCAAAAACCATCCCGCAAAATACAAAAGCGCACGTTGACCAACATGGTTTGTACCCAAATGAATATAACCATGAGCCATTCGCGTGGCCACAAAACCCCAAGCCAAGGGAATGATCAATGGCGAACTGTATAGCGGCATGGTTTGTGCGGCAACAAGTGTGATCAAAAACAACATCGGAAGCTGAAATTGATTATCAAAATGACGTCCAACAATGATCACTCGCTCGGGAATTTGATCAGGGCTGGTGTTGTGGCACTTAAAATGGCTCACTTTGAGTTGTTGATTTTTGACGGCGCGAAACCGCACGCTAAAGGTGTAAAGTCCAACTCCAAAGATATATAAAACCATGGCCGCCATCGGATAAATAAACATGCAAACTCCTTTTTTTTTAAACAAACCCTAATGCCATTGCGAAAGCAAATACAATCAGCGTAAAAGCTACACTTTTCTGCAGCACCTCTAGGGTCATCTTTTTTAAAAATCGATTTCCAAAATAAGCTCCAGCAAATGCCGCCATAATCGAAACAATTAATAATTCTTTTTTATCTAAAATCATCGATCTATTCATGTGCTTTAAGTACACAGTGAACCGCACGATATCTATTAAACAAGCAATCACAACACCCGTTGCGATAAACGCCTCTTTCGAAAGCTTGAGTCGCAAAAGAAACGCACTTCGCAAGGCCCCTTGATGCCCCGAGAGACCACCAAAAAAACCGCTTAAAAAACCTCCGAGAGGTAAGTACTTCGCATCAAACTGAAGCTGCTGCAATGCTGGAACAATCTCGAAAAGAGTAAAACCAATCATGACGAATGCAATGACCACTTTAATCCACAGAATCTGAAATGTGTGATTAAAAAGCGAATACGACAGGAGCGCCGGCTGCTCGAGCAGGTCCCCCATCAACCAAGCCCCAATAAACGCAGCAACGATGGCAGGAAGACCAAACTTTAAAACCACATCTCGCTTTGCCTCTTTGCCAATCAATAGAAGTTTAAAAATGTTATTTAAAAAATGAACAATGGCAGTTAAGGCAATCGCTACTTGCACCGGAAAAAACAAAGAAAACGCAGGCAGAAGAAGAGTTCCCAGACCAAATCCAGAAAAAAAGGTAAGTCCGGAGGACACAAACGCAATCAAGGCGATCAGGAGTATTTCCATGCCATTATGTATTCTCAGACCGACGAGCAAGTAAAGATGAAATTAAGTGTTTTCCACGCCTATTATGTATTCTTCTTTTGCCCTCGGCGCGCGGCTCAGTTATGGTGCGCTATGAATTCAAACTCCCCCATTAGAGACACAACTGCCGTTTTAGTGTCCATTCAACTGCCCAATGTATCAGACAGTGATGTCGAAGGCTCTCTTGCAGAGCTCGGTCGTCTTGTTTCCACCATGGGTGCGCGCGTGATTGGCAAAATGGTGCAACGTCGCTCCACCGAGCGCGGCCTCACCGTACTGGGCGATGGAAAACTCAAAGAACTCGCAAGCTGGACCGGCGGCCCAGGCGTGGTAGGCCCAAGCTTCGTTAAAAAGAAACACAAAGCTGCTTTGAAGTTTGAAGGTGCAGAAGACGACGACAGCGAAGACGATGGCGACGACTTCGCTACGGATGAAGCCGATGACAGTGTAGACGCCAATGACGATAGTGATTCTGACGGTGGTGATTCAACAGATGACGGCACATCTTTCAAACCGCCAACAGAACTGGCAAAAGTCGTCATTTTTGATTGCGATCTGTCCCCGTCGCAACTGCGAAACGTCGAGAGCGCGGTCGGCGTGAAAGTTTACGACCGCACCGGCGTGATCATCGAAATCTTCAGTCGCCACGCACGAACAAAAGCGGCAAAGCTCCAGGTCGAAATCGCCCGCCTCGCTTATCTCGCTCCGAGAATTCGCGAGACTGGTGCGAAGGATGATCGCCAAGAGGGCGGCGGCGGAAAAGGTTCTGGCGAAACCAGTATCGAACTGGATAAACGAAACATCCGCGATCGCATTAAAGAGCTCAAACAAGAACTGGCTGGCCTGGCCGAGGAGCAACAAACCCGCCGCGCGCGACGGGGACAAGAGATCTCGGTGGCGCTTGTGGGTTACACCAACGCCGGAAAGTCGTCCCTGATGCGCGCCCTCACCGGCAGCGATGTTTTAGTGGCCGATAAACTCTTTGCCACCCTCGACACCACAGTGCGCGCTCTGTACCCCGACACCGTGCCCAAAATTTTAATCTCCGACACTGTTGGTTTTATCAAAAAACTTCCTCATGATTTGGTGGCCTCGTTTAAATCCACCCTCGACGAAGCTTTGAGCGCTTCGCTGTTATTGTATGTGGTGGACTCTTCGGATCCAACGTTTCGATCGCAGTTAGAAGTCACAAAAACAACGCTCGCAGAAGTGGGCGCCAGCGAAATTCAAAGCTTGCTCGTATTAAACAAAGTGGATCGCTTATTACCAGACGCCTTGGAACAGTTAAAACAAGAATACCCAAAGGCGTATTTTTTATCGGCAGTAAACCCAAAAGAGGTCGCTCAACTGCGCATCCGTTTAATCGAAACTTTCGAAACCGATATGGTGGAAGACACGCTATTTATCCCCTACCAAACGCAAGGAGCCATCGGCGAGATCCGCTCCAGAATGCGCGTGCTGGCAGAATCCTTCGACGGCGAGGGCACCACACTCAAAGTACGCGCATACAGCGAAGAATTGTCGCGTTTTAAGGCACGCTATTTAAATCGAAAAGACGATTGACGAGAACACGATAAGGTCATATAACCACTACACATTTTAACACTCATTGTCGCGGGGTGGAGCAGTCTGGTAGCTCGTCGGGCTCATAACCCGAAGGTCGTAGGTTCAAATCCTGCCCCCGCAACCAATTTTT
>JANOYW010000079.1:0-7279 GCA_031429075.1 Bdellovibrionales bacterium
TGGATCCGCTGCCATGCCGTTGTAAACTTGCTCGATAAATGCGGCAATGCTCAGAGGCGGCGTGAGGGGTTTGCCCATTTTTACAAGAAGCTCGAGCATGGATTTTTCGGCGCGCAGCAATTCGCTGTCTCCCTTTTTTAATACCATGGGGCCCGTGAGATCAGAATAGATTCCGGTGAGCACTGTCTTGTAGCAGTCCTCTCGCAAGCTCGGTGGAACGTCCAAAGGAGTATCGTCTTTAACGAGCAACATCACTTTGTCAAACTCTGCAGCCACCTCGGCCATAATCGGCGCAATTTCAAGATCATACTTTTCTATCAACTTTTGTCCGTCGATCTGCGAGCAAATCGTGCAATTTGTGAGATTCGGAAGTTCTGCTACAGAATAAGTCAGTCCCAAGCGCTGCGGGTTGCCAGACTCGGGACGATCGATCATAGAGAAATAAGCATTCATGGCCGACTGGGGCGGAATAATTCCATCCGCTTGAATTTTGATTAATTTTTCAAGAGCATATTTCAACTGCAACTGAACTTTTACCACTCCCTCGTCAACGAATTTATTAAACTCATCTATGGTTTTTGGTGATTCTGCACTCTGCAACCACTCGTCCATGAAAAACGCACCCGAAAGTTGATACAGCACATCGCTCATCCAGTAGTAGGGTTTGCACGCAAGCTCCTGCGACCATTGCGCTTTTAAATAAAAATTCAGATTTTTCCACAACGACGTTTGCTGAATCGAAGGGTCTAATAATTGCAAATTTTCGTAATCGGATTTTGCGTTTTCCGCCCATTCGGTTTGCTGATCAAAGGAGTGCATTTCGTATTCGAAGTACATGAGCTCTTGATTATAACGATCCGCAATGACTTTCAGCCCTGTGTCTGTTTGCGCGGCGCTAATTTTAGTTCCGCACAGCAAGGAAATAAAAACCAACCCCAAAAATAACATTTTTTTCATTGTTTACCCCGATAGGGTTCCGAAGTAACACCATGAACCTCTTACATCAAACCATATCCAAACTTGCCTTCAGATAATGCCGTCGCTGATAATAATTGCATGCAAAACAAAACCGACCGCAGAGATTTTATACAGTTTATGGGGCGTGTTTCTGCCTCCAGTTCCCTCCTTCCTTTGGCGGGGTCACTATTGCCACTTGCAAGCACGCTATCTTGTGCGTCAACAGGCTCTTCATTCAGTTCAATGTCGCCATCACCGTTTCCCGTATTGAAGCCGAGCCAAAAAGACGACGTCACTTTGGCAGACGGCCTTTCCGCAAAAATTTTTATTAAATACAACGACGCCATCAGCGAGCGCGACAGCTTTGGCACTCACAACGATTTTCTCGCACTCACTCTCTTTCCCGGAAAAACCGACGAGGGTGTTCTCCTCGTGAACCATGAGTACATGCACCCGGTGCTGATCCATGGGCGCAAAATCGAAGATGGAAAGCGCACGCGCGCGGAAGTTGTGAAAGAGCAGCTGTCCATGGGCTGTTCGCTGTTGCATATTAAAAAAACCGAAAACGGCTGGAGCTGGATTCCTTCATCCAAGTACAACCGCCGCATCACCGCGCGCACGCCCATTCCGTTTCAAATGGGTTATAAAATTTTTGGCTCCGATGTGGCCATTGGTACCCTGATGAACTGCGCGGGCGGGCAAACACCGTGGGGAACTGTTCTCACCTGCGAAGAAAACTACGACAACGTTTACGGCGACGCCACCTTCGAAAATAAAAATCGCCAATTTGTACCAGTGGATAAATACCGCTGGTTTGATCACTTTCCGCTCCCACCCGAGCATTACGGTTGGGTCGTAGAGATTGAACCGTTCACTGGCAAAGCCGTCAAACGCGTGGCCTTAGGTCGTTTTGAACACGAGTGCGCGACAGTTAAATTGAGCAAAAATAAAAAACCCGTGGTGTACATGGGTGAAGATCGCAGATCGGGCTTCTTGTTTAAATTTATTGGCAACAAACCGGGATCCTTGGAGTCAGGAACTCTGTACGTTGCCGACACCGTAAAAGGCCGCTGGCTGCCTTTGGATTTAAAACAAAATCCACTTTTAAAACCGCATTTTGATTCGCAAACCGACGTGCTCACCTACACGCGCCTTGCCGCCACACTGGCCGGCGGAACTCCACAGGATCGCCCCGAGGATATCGAAATCGATCCCCTCACCGGCGATGTTTTTGTGGCGCTGACAAATAATTACGAACGCAAAAATTTTTACGGGGCACTTTTAAAAATTTCCGAAAAAGACAACGACTGCGAATCCATGGAATTTACCGCTAGCACGTGGATGAGCGGCGGGCCAGAGTCAGGCATCGCCTGCCCCGACAACATGGTCTTTGATAAAAACGGAAATCTTTGGGTCACCAGCGACATCTCCGACGAAGACAATAACAAAGGCCCTTACAAAGGTTACGGCAACAACAGTTTGTTTTATGTGCCACTCCGCGGAGAATTTGCCGGCAAAGCCTACCGCGTGGCCAACGCACCGGTGGATGCCGAGTTTACGGGACCGATGTTTGCCGACGATTATAAAACTTTATTTTTATGCGTTCAGCACCCAGGGGCCATGACCACCGACCCGCAAAAACCCACCAGCACCTGGCCCGATCGCCAAGGACTACCAAAGTCCGCGGTGCTCACCATCGAAGGGCCGCTGTTGAACCGTTTAATCCAACAGAGCAAATAGACTTATTACGGTAAGCTTGCTAAACCCAACTCATGGTGTTTAGTTCGCTGGCATTTATTTTTAGCTTTTTGCCCATTGTGTTGGCGCTCTATTTTGCCACACATGCAATTTTTAAGAATAAGCGTTCTGTTTTTAATGCTCTTAACTTTGTTCTTTTCGCTGCGAGCGTTTATTTTTATATCACCGGAGAGAAAAAATTCTTCTGGGTGATGCTAGCAGTGGGGCTTACCGACTATTGTATCGCCTTGCTCATGGACGCCGAGCAAAAAAAACCAACTCCCAATGCAAAATTTCTTTTCTATCTACTCCTGATATCCATTGTTTCGAATATGGGGTTACTCTTCTTTTTTAAATACACGCCTTACATCAATGTGGCGCTCCCCATTGGTATTAGCTTTTATACCTTCGAATCCATGAGCTATATCATCGACGTTTACAGAGGACACATCAAAGCCACACGACGCTTTATAGATTACTGGGCCTTCATTACCTTTTTTCCCCACCTGGTGGCGGGGCCGATCATTCGGTACGTAGATCTCAAAACCCAATTGGAGAACCGAACCCATAGTTGGGAGCAAGTGGCCGAAGGTTTTAGGCGCTTTTCGTTGGGACTTGGAAAAAAGGTGATCATCGCCAATCCTCTGGGTTACTACGCAGATATGCTTTTTACTTTAGACAGCAGCCGTTTGGATACGACTCTCGCATGGGTGGCCGCTTGTACGTACACTTTGCAAATTTACTTTGATTTTTCGGGCTACTCCGATATGGCAGTGGGTCTTGCAAAAATGTTTGGCATTGTACTTCCAGAAAACTTTAATGCCCCTTATTTAGCCCGAAGTATAAAAGAGTTTTGGCGCCGCTGGCACATCACCCTTTCTCTTTGGTTTCGCGATTATTTATATATTCCCCTTGGGGGCAACAAGCAGGGCGTTTTTAAAGAATATCGAAACCTCTTGCTGGTGTTTGTTCTCTGCGGACTGTGGCACGGGGCCAATGTGACGTTTCTACTTTGGGGGTGTTACCATGGATTCTTTCTGATTAGCGAACGAATTATGGGTAAAAAACTAACTTTTCACTTTCCCCATTGGCTTCAGCACACCTATGCGTTGCTCGTGATTATTTTGAGTTGGGTTATTTTTCGCGCAGAATCTTTTGAGCAAATCTGCGCCATGTATTCAAGCATGGCGGGCCTGCATGGTCATTGGGTCTCGAACGACACTTTGCAATTAATTTCCACCCCGCATTTTTATGTTTATTTTTTACTCGCCGTTTTATTTTGCACGCCGGTGGTCTACAAGCTGGATCGCCAGAGTCATCTCTGGTCGGTTGGCGTATTTTTAATTTCCTGCATCTTTCTCTGTGGCCAAGAGTACAACCCGTTTATTTACTTTAGGTTTTAAAAAATGCAAAAATCCAGATACCTCGTACTCTTCTATTTTTTTCTGCTTGCTGCGCCGGGACTGTTATCGGCGAAATCTTATATGCGCCAGAAGGCTTATAATCTAAACGCTCTCTGGCAGGTCAACGTCTTGCGCCACACAAACACCGGCAACGTGCATTTGGGGCGAGAAGGATGGCTTTTTTATTTTAACAAAAGCGATGGCACGGCGTTGGAGGATTTTTGGGGAGTTTCCTCTCCTTCCACTTTGCAAGAAAGCGCCCAGCGCATTCGTCAATTTGTAAAGGCACCCTATGGTTTCAAAGCCAGGTATCTTTTTGTGATCGCCCCCAACAAAGAGACCCTCTACCCCGAATTCACCAACTACTTATTCGCAGACTATCGCTTCTCCGAAAATAAATATCTAGAGCGAATTCCTGCCGCCACAAAAGATTTAGACGCGCACGTCCTCTCGCTTTACGGGCCGCTCCTTCATGCCAAGGGGAAACACCAGCTGTACAACGCCACCGATACCCACTGGAATGATTGGGGGGCCTATGTCGCACACCTTGCCATTCTTAAGTCTGTTAATAACCTCTTGGGTACGCAAACCGTGCCGTTGCCATCGAGGGAAGATGTGCTCACCGTGCCGAACCCCCACGATATCTTTTTGATGTTAAACGGCTTGGAAAAAATCATCGGCTTCAACGAAGTGCCGCAGCCCCATCGAAAAGTAAATCTTCCAGGAGCCTGCTGCCAGACCGCCATTATTTCGGACGGCAATTATGTCGTCTACGAAAACCCATCGGCGCAAAAAGTGATTTGGGTTGTAGGAGATTCTTTTAGCGACAAGTTGCAGTTTTTTTTAGCTCCGTACTATCGCAAAATCGTATTCATGCGCTTTTTCGAAGCCCAAAAATACCTTCCCAAGGCTTTTAAAGACTCTGGACCTCCAGATCTTATCATTGATCAGCGTGCGGAGCGCTACCTCACACGTCAGTAAATTTTATAAGTAAATTTTATCAGTAGTTCTAAAGGGAATCGTCTACGATACGCAATGCACCCGTGGCATCATCGTAAACAAGGTGTCCTTTATCAATTTCTTGCTCGATCAAGCGATCGATAATATGCGGGCTCTTTTGTTCTGTTTTTTCAATCATGTCCAAAACTGGATCTTGCGAGAGCAAACGGTAATCTTCGATGGCCGCTTCGTTGGGAGTTAAACCCTCTTTTTCACTTCGATACATTTTTGCGCCATCGCGAAAGCGATGGGACACCACGACCATGTATTTGAGATCTTCGTGACCTAGAAAAATATCAAAGATCAGCCAATGGTTGATGGCCACCGGGAACAATTTTGGATTTGGACCCCAAGCCAGATACATCACCACAGAATCGATAAAATATTGCTCCAATTTATCCGAACCGTGCAAATCGAGCTGACGTTGATTTAAAAATTTAAGAGCGTTGAGAACTTCCGAATCTTCCATCAAACGATTTAACAGCTGAATCTCATCGCCTCTTTCAAGCTCGTGACGTTTAACTTCGCCGTGCAAAAGGCTTTGCACCACATGATAATTATCTTTCAACTTTTTAGCTTCGGCGTAAAGATTGCGGAGTCGAAGGTGTTCACGGTTTTGTTGCGCTCCATCGCGAGAAAGGTAGCGACCCAAAAAGCCAGGTTGAGGATTTTGGGAAAGCGCACCCTTGAGAAAAATCGTCATGTAGTCGAGAGTTTCCAATCTCTCGTTGATATTCATTTGGGTAAAATTTTCGGGAAGAGTTTCGAAACTTTGCTCGCTCACTTGCTTTACAAATAGATCTTGGCACTGCATCGCATGGCTAGATATTGAAAATAGAATAACAAAAAGAAACCCCAATAAATTCATAAAAACCCCTATTAATAGTTCGGATTAAATTAAGGGATTTAACGTTGATAATACAGTATTTACAGAGAGTTGGAAAAAATGACAGACCTGTCGATAGAGTTATCAGCTAGGGGTGTGAAATCGAGCTCAAACGCAATAAGGGGAGTTTCTGTGGCCACTCCCCCTTTTTTAGCAAGAGGCTCTTATTTTTTAACAAAGCCTTTGATCATTTTTGCGCACGACGTGCCATCAAGCTCAGGCAAGGACTCGCGAGTGGCGCGAAAAACTTTGGTGTAAAGACAACTAGCTTCGGTTTCTGAAACCATCATGTCTTTTGTGGTTTTTCCGCAGTAGCTCATAGCTGGGTTGGTGCAGCTTTTGCCAAGTTTGCTTTTATTTTTTGTGTACATCTTTGTGAACTCTTCTTGCGACATTTGTTGTGTCACTTTATCGCTCATCATAACAGCGGCCGGAGTTTCCATAGCACTGTGATCATGTCCGTGGGTTGCAGCATCCCCGTTACTTGCTCCGTGACCTTTGTGAGCATCGCACGCAGAACACTCTTTATCTGTATCTTTAACTGCTGTTTTATCTTTATCGTGACTGCACTCCATCTTCGCAGCATCATGGCATTTACCATCATGTTTGTGCGCACAAGAAACCGCCATCATCGCAATCATCATCATCACTAAAAACTTCATATTTCCTCCTGAGGATTTGTTAGGTACGGACACACTTTTTGGGACTTGTAGCGTCAAGTCCCTGGCATTGTTTTTGAACTTTAGAAAAATATGCCACGTAAAAAATTAATCTATACTCACGAATTCCCGTACCATGTATACGCTCGTTCAAATAACAGAGAGTGGTTTTATCTTCCAATTAATGAGACATGGGATATTTTTGTTTCAGAGTTAAACCGCACATTTACAGAATATAAGATGTCTCTTCATGCTTTCGTTCTGATGAGTAACCACTATCATATGTTAGTTACGGAAGATCCCAGCTACTCACTTGGCGAAGCCATGTGTGAACTCCAGAAATCCGTCAGCCGGAGGATTAACAAGGTCGCTGAAAGAAGCAATCATGTTTTTGGCGGGCCCTACAAAGCGACGCTTATCAAAAACAGTAAAGATTTTTCGGACGTATTAAAATATATCTATCGAAATCCGGTAAAAGCCGGAATGGTAGATCTTGTCGAAAAACATCCTTATTCTACTATTTCAAACAATAGAATGATTATAACTCCACCATCCCAAGATATTATTAATGAGATTCCCTCTAATATGTTAGCTTGGTTAAATTCGTCCAGCGATCAAGAAAAGGAAGAAAAAATAAA